>NZ_JBIWOK010000007.1:0-191769 GCF_044767675.1 Streptomyces sp. NPDC101219 | reverse complement strand
GGGACGGGCCGGGGCCCGGTCCCTCCGCCGAGCCACCGGTCGGCGGCGACGCACCCCGGCCGAAGCCCCTGCGCCACCGCCCCGGACGGGCCCCTCAGGCCCGGGTCAGGGGCCGAAGCCCCTGCGCCACCGCCCCGGACGGGCCCCTCAGGCCCGGGTCAGGGAGAGCAGGTCACGAGCGGGGCCGGTGGGGCGGTGGCCGGTGGGCCAGACGGCGCGGAGGTCACGGGCCAGCGCGATGCCGTTCACCGGGACGCGGATCAGCCGGCGCAGCGCCAGCTCGTCCCCCACGGCCAGTTCGCTCAGCACCGCGGGCCCCGCGCCGCTCACCGCGGCGGCCTTCACCGCCGTCGTGGAGGACAGTTCGATCAGCGGGCGGGCCAGCCCGCCCAGGGCGGCCTCCAGGACCTGCCGGGTGCCGGAACCCTCCTCGCGGAGGATGAGGGCGGTCGCCGCGAGTTCCTCCGCCGCCAGCGGGCTCCGCCGCCGGGCCCAGGGATGGGACGGGGCCGTCACCACGATCAGCCGGTCGTGCGCGACGACCGCGGAGTCCAGCCCGGAGGGCACCGTGAGCCCCTCGACGAACCCCACGTCCGCCTCCCCCGACAGCAGGAGCGCGGCGACCGCCGTGGAGTTCCCCGCGAGCAAGGACACCGCGGTGTCCGGCCGTTCCGCGCGCAGCGCCAGCAGCCAGCCCGGCAGCAGGTACTCGGCGATGGTCATGCTCGCCGCGACGCGCAGGCGGGAGTCGCGGCGGTCGCGCAGCGCCTGCGCCCCCGCGTCGAACGCCTCGGCCGCCTCCACGATGCGCCGCGCCCAGTCGGTGACCAGGGCCCCGGCGTCCGTGAGCCGGGACCCGCGCGGTGAGCGGTCCACCAGGGCCACGCCGAGCTGCCGTTCCATGGAGCGGATGCGGCTGCTGGCCGCGGGCTGGGTGATGCCCAGTTCGCGGGCCGCCCCGCCGAGGCTGCCCAGCCGCGCCACCGCCAGCAGCAGCTGCAACGCCCCCAGGTCCGGCACCCGGTGGGCGAGGGACCCCGGGGCGTGCGCGGAGTGGCCGGTGGGGTGGTCGTCGTCCGTCGGGCTCATAAGCCCAGCTTATGCCGCGTCCGGGGACCTCCTCCGGGGCGGTCGCCTCACGCGGCGCCGGGGCGCGGCCCCGGTGGTCTTCCCCGCGTCCGCGGTCGCTCCGTCAGCGCAGCGGCGCCCGCAGGGCCGCGGTGAGGAGAGCGGGCGCCTCCGCGAGGGACGGGCCGTACCAGGTGAGGTGCCGCCCGCTGACCGGGGCGCAGGGCAGGCCGGGAAAGGCGTCGGGGCCGTCCTCGGCGGAGAAGCGGTACGGCTCGTCGGGCAGCACCACGATGTCCGGGGCCGCGGCGCGCAGCTCGTCGAGCGGGACGCGCGGGTACCGCTCGGCGTGGCCGGCGTGGACGTGGTCGTATCCCAGGCGGGACAGCAGGTCGCCCGCGAAGGTGTCACGGCCGAGGACCATCCAGGGACGGCGCCAGATCGGCACCACGGCCGTGCGGTGCCGTTCGGGCGGGGGCACGGCGGCCCAGGCCGCCTCCGCCTCGTCCAGCCAGCGCGGGCGGCTGGTCAGCCCGCAGGCCGTGAGCACCCGGTCCAGTTCGCCGAAAGCCTGCGGGAGGGTCCGCACCTCGGTGACCAGCACCGTCAGCCCCGCGGCGCGCAGGGCGGCCAGGTCGGGCTCCCGGTTCTCCTCCTCGTTGGCGACGACCAGGTCCGGCGCGAGAGCGACGATGCGGTCCACCTTGGGGTTCTTGGTGCCGCCGATCCGCTCCACGTCCAGGCCGGCCGGGTGCGTGCACCAGTCGGTGGCGCCCACCAGGGCACCCGGCGCGGAGAGCGCCACCGCCTCCGTGAGGGACGGGACGAGGGAGACGACCCGCGGGGCGCTCACCGGCGCGGCCTGTCGTGGACGGCCTCGATGTGCTCGGCCACGGCGACCACGACGAGCCGGGTCTCCGCGACGGTGGCCCGCCAGCGGTGCCGGACGCCTCCGGTCAGGTACAGGGTGTCGCCGCGGCCCAGGCGGTAGGCGCGGCCCTCCGCCTCGATCTCCACGGCACCGTCCGCCACGTACATCAACTGGTCGTTGCGGAACTGGAATTCGCGTCCGGCGTCGTGGTCGCCGGTGAATTCGGAGGCGTGCATCTGGTGGTGGCCCCGGACCAGGGAGCGGGCCCGCGGCGCGAGGGGCGGGTCGGTGTCCTCGGCGCGCACGACGTCGACGCTGCACGCGGGGTCGGCGGCGGCGAGGAGTTCCACCGCCGTGGTGCGCAGGGCGTCGGCGACCTTCTCCAGGGAGCTCTGGCTCGGGCGTGCCCGCTCGTTCTCGATCTGGCTGAGGAACGGGACGGACAGGCCGCTGCGTTCGGCCACGACGGCAAGGGTCAGGTCCAGGGCGCGGCGTCGCCGGCGTACGGCGGCGCCCACCCGCAGGGGCTGTTCTTTGTGGTCGCCCATCGCTCCGGCTCCCTCCTTCGCCGTCGTCCCGTGCCCGGTGCGCCGGTGGTTGCGGCGCACCCCGTCTGCTGGGGTGTCTGCACCCTACGCATGTTCGGCAAACCGATTCATGCGCCTGTCACGTCGCCGTCACGCCCCGCCGGGCCCGACCTGACAGATCACGCCAGCGGATCGGCGGTCCGCCGGCGTCCCCGTGCGGGTGCGACGGGGGTGTTCCCGCCATTCTTCCCTGTCCGCGGCGGAAGGTCACGGGGAGGTCCGGGGAGGGCCTTGCGGTCCGTGGTTGTCCGGATCCTTTCCGTGCACCCGCCCGGGGTGCGGGGCCCTTCCCCCGGGCCCGGGTGGGGCCCCGGAACGGCCCGAGGGGCGGGCCCGGCCGCGCCGTCAGGTCGCGGTCCGGGCCCGCCCCTCGGGGTGCGGCCGGTGTGGTGTCCGGTCAGCCGGGTGTCAGCCGGGGGTCATCCGCCCCACGACGTCCGGGTGGTCCTCGAGCCAGGCGGCGACCGCCTCCTCCTCCTTGCCCTGACCGCGGTCCTTGATCTCCTTCTCCAGCGTGCCGAGCTCGTCCTCACTCATCGTGAAGCCCTTGATCCACTTCGTGAGCTGCGGGTACTGCTCGGGGAACTTCTTGCTCGCGATGGTGTGGATGGTGTTGCTCGCGCCCCAGGCCCGCTTCGGGTCCTCCAGCTTGGTCAGCTCGTACTCGCTGTAGGACCAGTGCGGCGACCACAGCGTGACGGCGACGGGCTTCTTCTTGGCGTAGGACCGCTTGAGCTCGGCCAGCATCGCCGGCGAGGAGCCGTCGACGACCGTGTACTCCTTGTCGAGGCCGTAGGCGGGCAGGACCTTGTTCTTGAGGATGTCCATCTGGCCGGTGCCCGGCTCGATGCCGACGATCCGGCCGTTGAACAGGTCCGACTTGCCCTTGAGGTCGGCGAGCGACTTCACGTCCTTGACGTAGGACGGGACGGAGAGCTCCAGGGAGACCGGTTCGTACCATGTCCCCAGGTCGGTGAGCTTGTCCTTGTTCGGCTCGTAGAAGTTCTTCTGCGAGTGCGGCAGCCAGGCGTCGAAGTTGAGGTCGAGGTCCCCGGAGGCGAGGCCGGTGTAGACCGGGCCGACGTCCATCTGCTTGAGGTTCAGTTTGTAGCCGCGCCGTTCGAGGACGTTCTTCCACAGGTAGGTGATGGCGACGTCCTCCTCCCAGGGGAACCACGCCACGTCCAGGGCGCGCTTCGCCTCGGCCGGGGTGTCGCCGGAGCCGGAGCCGGAGCCGACCGGGGCCAGCTTGTCGACGATGCCCGGGTTGGCCTTCAGCCAGGTGCGGACGGCGTCCTGCTGCCGGCCCTTGCCGGCCTTGTTGATCTCGGCCTCCAGGCTGGTGAGCTCCTCCTCCGACATGGAGAAGTCACGCAGCCACTGCCCGACCACCGGGTGGTCGTCGGCGAAGCCCTTGCGGGACACCGTGTGCACGCCGTCGCCCTTGCCCCAGCTGCCCTTGGGGTCCTTGAGCTTCTTCAGGTCGTAGTCGCTGTAGGCCCAGTGCGGCGACCACAGGGTGACGAGGACGGGCTCCTTCTTGCTGTAGGCGCGCTTCAGCTCGGCCAGCATCGCCGGGGTGGAGCTGTCGACGACCTTGTACTCCTTGTCGAGGCCGTAGTCCTTGAGGACCTTGTCCTTGAGCAGGCCCATCATGCCGGCGCTGGACTCGATGCCGGTGATCTTGCCGCCGAAGGTGCCGGCCTTGCCCTTGAGGTCCTCGAGGGAGTCGATGCCGTCCATGTAGGCGGGGACGGACAGCTCCAGCGAGGTCTCCTCGTACCAGGAGCCGAGGTCGTCCATGCGGTCGCCGTACTTCTTCCAGTACGGGTCGTGCGTGGTCGGCAGCCAGGCGTCGGTCTGGAAGTCCATGGTGCCCTGGGCGAGCGACGTGTACAGCGGGCCCGCCTCGAACTGCTTGGCCTCGACCTCGAAGCCGCGCTGTTCGAGGATCTCCTTCCACAGGAACGTGGACGCGACGCCCTCGTCCCAGGGGATGTAGCCGATGCTGATCTTCTTGCCGTCGCCGACGTTCTTGGCGTCCGCGGCCGGGGCGGTGCCGCCGCCGGTGCCGCCGAAGATGCTCATGCCGCCCGCCACCAGGGCGAGGACGACGACACCGACGACCGCGACCTGCGGACGGGGCCGGTAGGACCAGATCTTCAGGCCCTGGGCCGCCCGGGTGCGCGCCGCGGCGCGGCGGCCGAGCGGGGAGACCTGCGTCCCCAGGGCGCTGGTCATGCGGTCCAGGTAGATCGCCAGGATGACGATGGCGAGACCCGACTCGGCGCCCAGGCCGATGTTCAGCTGGCCGATGGCCTCGATGACCGCGCCGCCCAGGCCGCCGGTGCCGACCATGCCCGCGATGGCGGCCATGGACAGGCCCAGCATGATGACCTGGTTGACGCCCGCCATCACCGTGGGCAGGGCCAGCGGGAGCTGGACCCGCAGCAGAGTGTTGCGCGGCGAGGTGCCGAACGCCTCGGCGGCCTCCACCAGCTCCTTGTCGACCTGCCGGATGCCCAGCTCGGTCATGCGCACACCGGGGGCGAGCGCGAAGATCAGGGTGGCGACGATGCCGGGCGCCGGGCCCGTTCCGAAGAACAGGATCGCCGGGATGAGGTAGATCATCGCGGGCAGCGTCTGCATGAAGTCCAGGACCGGCCGCACCACGGCGCTGACGCGGTCCGAGCGGGCCGCCCAGATGCCCACGGGCACGGCGATGACCAGGGCGATCACGGTGGCGACGATGACCAGGGCCAGCGTCACCATCGAGTCCTCCCACAACTCCATGGAGTCGAGGAAGGCGAACCCGAAGAAGGTGAGGACACCGGCGAAGGTGCCGCGCAGCCAGAACGCGATCACCGCGAAGATGCCGCAGAGGATCAGCGGGTGCGGTGCCTGCAGGACGGCGTTGACACCGTCGTAGGCGCCGGTGAAGACGGCCTTGAAGAAGTCGAACAGCCAGGTGACGTTGGCGAGGAGCCAGTCGACGGTGCTGTTGACCCAGTCGCCGAGCGGGATCCTAGGCACGGGCCATCACCTTCTCGCCGCCCTGGCGCGGGGTGTCGCAGACCCCGGGGTCGGCCGCCTCGTCGCCGAGGAAGCCGATGAGACGCTGGCGGGGCACGATGCCGACGAGTTCCCGGTCGCCGTCGAGGACGGCCACCGAGTGGGGGACGCGGGCGCTGATCGCGCACAGCTCGTTGAACGGGGTCTGGACCGTGGCGGTCTCGCAGCCGCAGTCGGCCTCGTCGCCGCGCGTCTCGCGCTCCATCACCGCACCGGCGGTGAGCACCCGGGAGCGGTCGACGTCCTGGGTGAAGGAGGCCACGTAGTCGTTCGCCGGGCGGATCAGGATGTCCTGCGCGGTGCCGATCTGCACGATCCGGCCGTCCCGCATGACGGCGATGCGGTCGCCCAGGCGCATGGCCTCGTTGAGGTCGTGGGTGATGAAGACGATCGTCTTCTTCAGCTTCTTCTGCAGCTCGATCAGCTGGTCCTGCATGTCGCGGCGGATCAGCGGGTCGAGGGCGCTGAACGACTCGTCCATCAGCAGCAGGTCGGCGTCGGTGGCCAGGGCACGGGCCAGACCGACGCGCTGCTGCATGCCGCCGGACAGCTCGTCGGGCCAGGACTTCTCCCAGCCGGCCAGGCCACACAGGGCGAGCGCCTCGTCGGCGCGGCGTTCGCGCTCGGCGCGGGGCACGCCCTGCACTTCCAGACCGTACGCGGCGTTCTCACGGACGCTGCGGTGCGGGAAGAGCGCGAAGTGCTGGAAGACCATGCTGATCTTCCGGGCGCGCACCTGGCGCAGCTCGCGGTCGGACAGGCCCGTCAGGTCCTGGCCGTCGAAGCGCACCTGGCCGGCGGTCGGCTCGAGCAGGCCGTTGAGCATCCGCAGCAAGGTGGACTTCCCGGAGCCGGACAGACCCATGACGACGAAGATCTCGCCGGGCTCCACGGTGAAGGAGGCGTCGACCACGGCGGCGGTGACGCCCTCGGAGCGCAGCTCCTCCCGGTCGGTCTTCTGCTGGCGCAGTCTCTCGACCGCCTGGTCCGGTCGTCTGCCGAACACCTTGTACAGGTGCTCGGCCTCTAGCCTGGATGACACGCGTACCTCTTGCTCTCGACGGCAATGGAAGGGAGCGATACGCGGAACAGGCTCAACACTGCGAAACAGTTGAACCTGCAACCGGCATCGCTCCGGGCCCGCGCCTCCCCGGTTTCGCCGGGGCGAAACACCTTCGTGGCACGCCTCACAGAGGACGCGTCCAGCGCAACGCGTTGCACGCTGTGCGGCGTGCCCGTCCGCGGCTCCGGGGCGCTGTCGGCGGGGTGCGGCATGATGCGGTCCGTGACCGGACGACTGATGCTCCTCGACACCGCCTCCCTGTACTTCCGCGCCTACTTCGGCGTCCCGGAGTCCGTCCGGGCCCCGGACGGCACACCGGTGAACGCCGTGCGCGGACTGCTCGACTTCATCGACCGCCTGGTCCGGGACCACCGGCCGGACCACCTGGTGGCCTGCATGGACGCCGACTGGCGTCCGCAGTGGCGGGTGGACCTCATCCCCTCCTACAAGGCGCACCGCGTCGCCGAGGAACACGAGACGGGGCCGGACGAGGAGGAGGTGCCGGACACCCTCTCCCCGCAGGTGCCGGTCATCGAGGAGGTGCTGGACGCGGTCGGCATCGCGCGGGTGGGGGTCGCCGGCTACGAGGCGGACGACGTCATCGGCACGTTCACCGCGCGGGCCCGTGGCCCGGTGGACATCGTCACCGGGGACCGCGACCTCTACCAGCTGGTGGACGACGCGCGCGGAGTGCGGGTGCTGTACCCGGTCAAGGGCGTCGGCACCCTGCAGATCACCGACGAGGCCGCGCTGCGCGAGAAGTATGGCGTGGACGGCCGGGGGTACGCGGATCTGGCGCTGCTGCGCGGCGACCCGAGCGACGGCCTGCCGGGCGTGCCGGGCATCGGGGAGAAGACGGCCGCCAAGCTGCTCGCGGAGTTCGGCGACCTGGCCGGGATCCTGGCGGCCGTGGACGACCGGAAGGCGAAGCTCACGCCGTCGCAGCGCACGCGCCTGGACGAGGCGCGGCCGTACCTGGCGGTCGCTCCGAAGGTCGTCCGGGTGGCGGACGACGTGCCGCTCCCGGACGTCGGGACCGAGGTGCCGCGCGCCCCGCGCGACCCCGAGGGCCTCCGGACGCTGGCCGGCCGCTGGGGTCTGGGCGGGTCGCTGGAGCGGCTGCTGACGACGCTCACGCGCTGACGGCGGCGGCCGGGCGGGGCGTTCCGCGCGGCGCGGTGCCGCGCTCGCGAAGCACCCCACGACCGGCCGCGCAGCCCGGAAGAGGGAGGTCTTCCCCGACGGAAGGTGCTAACTTAGGTAAACCTAACCAATGGCAGGGAGGCCTCCATGGCAGAACGACCGGTACGTCGGCAGCGCAGGACGCACTCCGCCCGGGTCGTCCGCACGGAGCGCCTCACGCCGGGCATGCAGCGCGTGGTCCTGGGCGGCGACGGTCTCACCGGCTTCGCCGCGGACACCTGCACCGACCACTACGTGAAGGTGCTGTTCCCCGCCGCCGGCGTGACCTACCCGGAGCCCTTCGACGTGGAGCGGATCCGGGCGGAGTTCCCGCGCGAGCAGTGGCCCGTGACCCGGACGTACACGGTGCGCCACTGGGACCCGGAACTGCGCGAGCTGACCCTGGACTTCGTCGTCCACGGCGACGAGGGGCTGGCCGGCCCGTGGGCGCTGCGCGCCCGGCCGGGCGAGACGGTGCACTTCGTGGGACCGGGCGGCGCCTACGCGCCCGACCCGGAGGCCGACTGGCACCTGCTGGCCGGCGATGAAAGCGCCCTCCCGGCCATCGCACGCGCCCTGGAGGCCCTGCCGCGCGGGGCGCGGGCGCACGCGTTCGTGGAGATCGCGGGGCCGCAGGAGGAGCAGAAGATCGACTCCGATGTCGAGGTCGTCTGGCTGCACCGCGGGAACCGTCCCGTCGGCGAGGCCCTGGTGGAGGCCGTGCGCGGCCTGGAGTTCCCCGCCGGGCGGGTGCATGCCTTCGTGCACGGTGAGGCGCACTTCGTGAAGGAACTGCGCCGGCTGCTGCGGGTGGACCGCGGCATCGCACGCGAGGACCTGTCGATCTCCGGGTACTGGCGCCGCGGTCACAACGAGGACGGCTGGCAGGCGTCGAAGCCGGAGTGGAACGCCCGCATCGAGGCGGAGCAGGAGCGGACCCCGGCGACCGCCTGACCGCCCGGCCGGCCTCGGGCGTGGGCGCCGGTCGGGTGAAGACCCGCCGCCGCGGCGGCACCGGGCGGCGTGGCGAGGGCCCCGGCCGGGCGCCGGCGGCCAGGATCCGGGCGCGTGGCACATACTTTCGACGAGCTCGTGGCCAAGCAGCGCGCGGCGGACGAGGCACACGTGCGCGTGCGGCACGTGCAGGACTCCTTCGGCCCGCCCACCCGGACCAAGTGGAGCGGCGAGCAGACCGCCGCCTGGGAGACCGCCTGGCGGGCGTGGCGCGACCTGGCCCGTGACGTGCAGGTCGCGGTGAGCGAGTACGCCCGTGCCGAGGGCATCCCGCGCAACGAGGTCGAGGCGCGGGTGAAGCGGGCCGCCCGCCACGACACCCCGCACGGCCCGGACGGCCCGGCCGCCTGAGCCCCTCCCCTCAGGTCCGGGGCGGCCGCGCCGCGGCGCACGGACCGGGTGGCTCGTACGCTGGCCGCCGTGAGACGCAGACGCCGGATCCCGCCCGCTCCCCTGCCGCAACGCGACGGCGTGGACCCCGTACGGGTCCGGCTGCCCGCCGGGGAGCGCTGGGCCACCGTGCGGGACCACCTGGCCGAGCGGCTCTCGGCCGGCCCCGGGGCCGTCGACGCCCTGTTCGACGCGGGGCGCGTCGTCGGCGCGGACGGGCGGCCGGTGCCGCCGGACACCCCGTACGCGGCGGGCATGTTCCTGTGGTTCCACCGGGACCTGCCCGCCGAGGTGCCGGTGCCGTTCCCGCTGGAGGTCGTGCACCGCGACGAGCACATCGTCGTCGCGGACAAGCCGCACTTCCTGGCGACCACCCCGCGCGGCAGCCATGTCGCCGAGACCGCGCTCGCCCGGCTGCGCCGGGACCTCGGCATCCCGGAGCTGGGTGCCGCACACCGCCTCGACCGGCTCACCGCCGGGCTGGTGCTGTTCACGGTGCGGCCCGACGTGCGCGGCGCCTACCAGACGCTGTTCCGCGACCGGCGGGTGCACAAGGAGTACGAGGCCGTCGCCCCGTACGATCCCCGCCTGGCGCTCCCCCGGACGGTGCGCAGCCGGATCGTCAAGGAGCGCGGGGTCCTCGCCGCCCGGGAGGTCGCGGGCGAGCCGAACGCCGAGACCCGCGTCGAGCTGCTGGGCCACCGTGCGGACGGCCTGGGCCGCTACCGGCTGCTGCCCCGCACCGGGCAGACGCATCAGCTGCGGGTGCACATGAACGCCCTGGGCGTCCCGCTGCTCGGCGACCCGCTGTACCCGGAGGTGGCGCCGTCCGTCCCGGCCGGCGATTTCCGGCGGCCGTTGCAACTGCTGGCGCGGACGCTGGAGTTCACCGACCCGGTGACGGGCGTGGAGCACCGCTTCCGCAGTGGCCGGGTGCTCGCGGCCTGGCATCGTCCCGAGGACTGGGCCGCCGGTCAGTAGCCCCGCCACCAGCTCAGGAAGCGCTGCCACGCGCCCCGCGGGCGGTCCGCCTCCGCCTCCGGCCGCGGCGGCGGTGGGGGAAGCGGCACGGGCGCGGCGGCCGGCGGCTCGGCCGCCGGGGCGGGCGCGGCGGCCGGGACCGGCTGCGGGTCGGGGGCGCCGATGTGCCAGGCGGAACGGCGCTGCGGCTCCTGGTCGTGGTTCGGCCGCTGGGTCACGTCCTGCGGCGGGCGGGGCATGAACCGGACCGGCATCGCCACCAGGTGCCGGGAGGCGATGGACTCGGTGTACTCCAGCTCGTCCACGTCGATGTCGAGCTCCACGTCCGGCAGCCGCATCAGCAGCGCGTCGACGCCGATCTCGGCGATGGCGCGGCCGATGTCCTGCCCCGGGCACTCGTGCGGCCCGCCGCCGAACGCCACGTGCGAGCGGTTGCCCTGCATGTTGGCGGTCGGGTCGGGACGCATCCGGGGGTCGACGTTGGCCGGGGCGGGGGCGAACAGCAGCCCGTCGCCGCGCCGGATGCGCTGCCCGCCGAGCTCGGTCTCCTGCTTGGCGAAGTAGGCGAACACGGTGCTGAACGGCGGCTCGTCCCAGAGGAGCTGCTCCACGGCCTCCGGGACCGTCATCTGCCCGCCGTTGAGCTGGGCGCGGAAGCGCGGGTCGGTCAGCACGGTCAGCAGCACGTTCGCCAGGAGGTTGGCGGTGGTCTCGTAGGCGGCGATGAGCACCACCCGCAGGTGCTCGCGGACCTCGTCGTCGGTGAGGCCGGCCGGGTGCCGGACGAGGTGGCTGGCGAAGTCGTCCTGCGGCTCGGCCCGGCGGCGGGCGGTGAGCCGGGCCAGGGCGTCCATGATGTACGCGTTGCTGGCGATCGCCGTCCGGGTGCCCTTGAGCATGTCGCGGGCGGCCTCGACGATGCGGTCGTTGTACTCGTCGGGCATGCCGAGGATCTGGCACATGACGGCCATCGGCAGGTGCTCGGCGTACTGGCCGACGAGTTCGGCCTCGCCCTCCTCGCAGAAGTTGTTGACGAGGCGCTGGGTGTAGCGGTTGATCTGGCGGCGCAGCGTGCGGTAGTCGATGGTCGCCATGGCGCTGTCGAGCGCGCCGCGCAGCCGCTTGTGCTCGTCGCCCTCGACGTGCGAGCACATCGGCTGCCAGGCGATGTGCGGCATCAGCGGGTGGTCGGGCTTGACCAGGCCCTCCCGCAGCGGCGACCAGATGCGGCTGTCCCGGCAGAACTGGGCGGGGGTGCGCACCATGTGCAGGCTCTCGGCGTGGCCGAGGACCACCCACACCGGCACGTCGTCGTGGAGCAGGGCGGGTGCCACCGGGCCGTGCTCGGCCCGCAGCTCCTCGTAGAGCTTTCTCAGGTCGTCCGACTCGTGCAGCCGGCGCAGTCCTCCGGGGCCCAGGCCGTGCGCGGGGCAGCCGGGGGGCGGGCCGGTCCGGGAGGTGTCCGTCGTGGTCGGTGCGTGGGATTCAGGCGTCACTGTGGTCGCTCCGCAAACTGGGGAATCGCGAGGGGTCGGGGGGTGGCGGGCAGGGGGTCAGGTGAGCGAGCGGGTCATGGCGAGCGAGTGCAGGAACCGCATGAGGGTCATCAGGACGTCGCGGCTGGAGGCCCGGCGCCGCACGTCGCACTCCATGATCGGGACGTCCTTGGACAGGTCGAGCGCGGTGCGCAGGTCCTCCAGCGGGTAACGGGGCGCGTCGGGGAAGGAGTTGACGGCGACGACGAAGGGCACCCCGCGCTCCTCCAGGCGCCCCATGACGTCGAAGCTCACCTCCAGCCGACGGGTGTCGACCAGCACCACCGCGCCCAGCGCCCCTTCGAACAGGCCGTTCCACAGGAACCAGAAGCGTTCCTGGCCCGGGGTGCCGAAGAGGTAGAGCACCAGCTGGTCGGTGATCTTGATGCGGCCGAAGTCCATGGCCACGGTGGTGGCCGTCTTGGTCGCCGACCCGAAGTTGTCGTCGACCCCGATCCCGGCCTGGGTCATGGTCTCCTCGGTGGTCAGCGGCCGGATCTCGCTGACCGAGCCGACCATGGTCGTCTTGCCGACCCCGAACCCCCCGACGATCACGATCTTCGCCGCGGCCTGGGCCGTGTGCGGCAACTGGTCCTCGGTGCGCGGTCCGGGGACGGTGTCAGAGCCTTTGAAGTCCATGCATCACCGCTTCGAGAAGGGAACGGTCCGGGAGCGCCTGCCGGACGATCGGGGCGCGCGCCTGGACGAGTTCCGCCGTCAGCATCTCGGTGAGCAGCACCGTCACGACGCTGAACGGCAGGCTGAGGTAGGCCGACAGCTCGGCCACGGACAGGGGTGCGGCACAGAGCCGGAGCAGTGCCGCCTGCTCGGGGGTGGCCGACGGCGGGGGGTCCTCGGCGCGCGCCACGATGAGCGTGACGAGGTCGAGTTCGGCCCGGCCGCCGTCCGCGCCGGCGACGACGTACAGGCGTTCCGGGTTGCCGCCCTCGCCGTCCTTGCCCTGGGCCGGCGGCCGGGGAGGGGGATCCTCCTGGGGACTGCGCCTCTGGCGTTGCGGAGGAGTCATACGGTCTGCCCGTTCCGTCGGGGCGGGCTGGTCAGATGGGCGCCGATGCGGACGACCAGGTCGCGCATCATGCCGCCCATCCGGCCCGGTTCGCAGGTCATGTCGGACAGGACCGCGAGGTAGGCGTTGGCGCCGGCCGCCATCAGGTAGAAGTAGCCGCCGTTGATCTCGATGACCACCATCTTCATCTCGCCGTCGCTGCGCGGCAGTTCCTGGGCGACCGCGCCGGCCAGGCTCTGCACGCCGGCGCACGCGGCGGCCACGCGGTCGGCGGCGTCCGGCTCACCGCCGTAGCGGGCGATGCGCAGACCGTCGGCCGACAGGACCACGATCATTTCCACGCCGGGCACACCGTCGGCGAGCTCCTTGAGCATCCAGTCGAAGTTGGCTCGCTGCTGGATCACTTGAGGTTCCCCTCGTCGTCGGCCTCGGTTCGGGCCGGGTCGTTGATGAGATGCAGGTAGGCGGTCGGGTTCCGGGTGAAGTCAGTTGGGTGGACGCCCGGGTCGAGGTCCTTCTTCAGGCCGTCCCAGAACGCGTCGACCCACAGGCCGGGTTCGCGGTCGTCCTTGGGCGCCGGCTCCGGCTCGGGCGTGGTCCAGGGCGTCGTCTCGCCGCGCGCGGCGGCCTCCCGCTCGGCCCGCTCCGCGGCGGCCTGCTCGGCGTACCGCTGGGTCAGTGAGGTCTTCACCCGGCTGCGGCGCTGCGGCAGTCCGCCCGGGGTCCACTCGGTGACCTCGGGGACCTCGTCCTCCATGGAGACCGTGGCGGGGATGCGCGGGCTGGTGGGCCGGCGCTTCTTGGGGGCCCGCTCGGGGCCGGGGAGCGCGTCGACCTGCATGGGGACGGCGGTCGCCCCGATGCCGTGGGCGAGACCGACGCCGGGCTGGTCGGTGAGCATCTCGCTGGGGACGACGAGGACGGCCCGGACGCCTCCGTAGGCGGAGGCCCGCAGCGACACCTGCATGTTGTAGGCGGCGCACAGCCGGCCGACGACGGCGATGCCGAGGCGAGGGCTCTCGCCGAGGTCCTGGAGGTCGACGCCGCGCTGGGCGCGGTCCAGCATGCCCTCGATCCGGGCGCGGGCCTCCTCGTCGAGGCTGACCCCGGCGTCCTCGATCTCGATGGCCACGCCGGTCTGCACCTCGACGGCGGTGACGTGCACCTTGGTCTGGGGCGGCGAGTAGCGCGTGGCGTTGTCGAGGAGTTCGGCCGCGGCGTGGATGACGGGCTCGACGGAGATGCCCTTGACGTTGACCTTGGCGATCGACTTCAGGTCGATGCGGCGGTACTCCAGGATGCGGGACATCGCGCCGCGCAGCACGCTGTACAGCGCGACGGGCCGGGGCCACTGGCGTCCGGGGCGGCCGCCGCCGAGGACGGAGATGGAGTCGGCGAGGCGGCCGATCAGGGCGGTGCCGTGGTCGATGCGCAGCAGGTCGTCGAAGACCTCGGGGTTGCGGCCGTGGTCCTCCTCCATCTCGCGGAGTTCCTGGGCCTGCTGGTGGACGATGGCCTGGACGCGGCGGGCGATGCTGACGAAGGACCGGGCGGAGGAGTCCCGCAGGGTTTCCTCGTCGTCGATGATCCGCAGCATGATGCGCAGCAGCTGGATCTGGTAGTCCGGCAGGTCGCGCCAGGCGGGGTTCAGCTTGGGCAGGTCGCGGATCACCTCGTGGGGTGAGTTGCCGCGGTGCAGGTACTCCAGTGCGCCGGGGGTGACCTCCTGCGCGAAGTGCAGCGTCTCCGTGTCGTGGGCGGCGATGCGCGCCTCCAGATACGCTCGGTGACGCTCGTGCTCGGCGCGCGCGTCCCGCAGGACACGGCCGCGGCGCGCGGCCTCCGCAGCGGAGGCGATCACCAGCGCGGTGGCGACGGCGCCGCAGACACCGACGGCGAGCCGGGCGGGTTCCGTCACCAGTGCGACGGCGGCTCCGGTCGCCGCGGCCATCAGTATCGCCGGGAGCAACAGGACGCGCGCGTACGGAAGTTCACGGCGACCGGGCGGGGATTGGACACTCACCATGTGGGCCCTCTGGAAGGAATCGGCTGGTGGTCGGGGGACGGTGCGGGAAACAAGCGGGGCAGCGATTGCGGGAATTCCACGCAAAGAGGAACAGGCGCACGAATTCATCCCAACTGGGTGCGCTGCGGGCGAGCTTAGTCCGACCGGATCATCGCCGAGTCATATTCAGCAAGTGCCGGAGATGGCCCCCGGGGCAGCGGTACGCTCAAGTCCATTTGCACGCTGCGACGCAGATCGAACACACGCCGTGATGGCGCACTGGCGTACGAATGCCACTCACCGTCACGAGTGAAGAATCGCACCGGCCGGGCCCGGCACCGTGTCCTGCCCGAATGCCCGGGGAGGGGCGTCCCGCCGAGTCCTGCCCGCGGAAGCGGCGGATGATGCCCGGCGCGGGGGCGCACAGGACGCAGAAGCCCGGCGCGCACGGGGCGCACCGGGCTTCGGGGAACGGAAGGACGTCGGGGGACGCGGGCGTCAGCCCACGGAGGAGTAGGCCACCACCCCGCGCAGCAGTCCGTCCACGGCCTTGCGGGCGTTCTTCGCGACCGTGGACCCCTCGACTGCGGGCGCCGCGGCGGAGATCTGCCCGAGCACGTCGATGACCTGCTTGCACCAGCGCACGAAGTCGCCGGCCGGCATCTCCGCCTCGCGCAGCACCTCGTCGAGGCCCTTGCCGGACGCCCACAGGTAGGCGGCCCAGGCGAAACCGAGGTCCGGCTCCCGCTGGCCCACGCCCTCCGTCTGGGAGATCCGGAAGTCCTCCTCCAGGGCGTCCAGCCGCCCCCAGATGCGGACCATGTCGCCGAGCGCCGCCTTGGCCTTGCCGGACGGCAGCTTCGGCGCCATCGCGTCGTCGGCGACCCGCGCCTCGAAGACCAGCGCGGAGACACAGGCGGCCAGTTCCGCCGGGGCCAGCCCCTCCCAGACGCCCTCGCGCAGGCATTCGCTGGCCAGCAGGTCGAGTTCGCCGTAGAGCCGGGCGAGCCGCTTGCCGTGCTCGGTGACCTCGTCGCCGCGCAGGTAGTCCATCTCGGTCAGCAGCGCCACGATGCGGTCGAAGGTGCGGGCGATGGTGTTCGTCCGGCCCTCGATCCGCCGCTCCAGCTGCGAGGTGTCGCGCAGCAGCCGGTGGTAGCGCTCGGCCCAGCGGGCGTGGTCCTCCCGGTCGTCGCAGCCGTGGCACGGATGCGCCCGGATCGCCTTGCGCAGCCGGGCGATCTCCCGGTCGTCGGCCGCCTGCGAACGCCGCTTGCGGTGCCGCTCGGGCGCGATGTGCCCGGCCTTGGTGCGCAGCGCCGAGGCGAGGTCGCGACGGGACTGCGGCGAGCGCGGGTTGAAGGACTTCGGGATCCGCATCCGCTCCAACGCCTCGACGGGCACCGGGAAGTCGATCGACGCCAGCCGCTTGACCTGCCGCTCGGCGGTCAGCACCAGCGGGCGCGGGCCGTCGTGGTGGTCGAACCCGCGGTGGCCGTTGGACCGGCCCGCGGGCAGCCCCGGGTCCAGCACCAGGGCCAGTCCCGCGTACTTGCCGGTGGGCACGTGGATGACGTCGCCCGGCTTCAGCTTCTCCAGCGCGACGGCGGCCTCCGCGCGGCGCTGCACGGCGCCCTGCCGGGCCAGTTCCGTCTCACGGTCCTTCAGTTCGCGGCGCAGGCGCGCGTACTCCTCGAAGTCGCCGAGGTGACAGGTCATGGAGGCCTTGTAGCCCTCCAGGCCCTCCTCGTTGCGCTGCACCTGGCGGGAGATGCCGACGACCGACTTGTCGGCCTGGAACTGGGCGAACGAGGTCTCCAGCAGCTCGCGCGAGCGGTGCCGCCCGAACTGCTCCACCAGGTTGACCGCCATGTTGTACGACGGCTTGAAGCTGGAGCGCAGCGGATAGGTGCGGGTGCCGGCCAGCCCCGCGAGGTGCTCGGGGTTCATGCCGCGCTGCCACAGGACCACCGCGTGGCCCTCGACGTCGATGCCGCGCCGGCCGGCCCGGCCGGTCAGCTGGGTGTACTCGCCGGGGGTGATGTCGGCGTGCTGCTCGCCGTTCCACTTGACCAGCTTCTCCAGCACCACCGAGCGGGCGGGCATGTTGATGCCGAGGGCGAGGGTCTCGGTGGCGAACACGGCCTTCACCAGCCCGCGCACGAACAGCTCCTCGACGACCTCCTTGAACGTGGGCAGCATGCCCGCGTGGTGGGCCGCGATGCCGCGCTCCAGGCCCTCCAGCCACTCGTAGTACCCCAGGACGTGCAGGTCCTCGGCCGGGATGGACGCGGTGCGCTCCTCGACCAGGGAGCGCACCTCGGCGCGCGCCTCCTCGTCGTTGAGCCGCAGGCCCGCGTACAGGCACTGCTGGACCGCGGACTCGCAGCCGGCCCGGCTGAAGATGAACGTGATGGCGGGCAGCAGGCCCTCGGCGTCGAGGCGTTCGATGACCTCCGGCCGGCTCGGCGTCCACACGCGCGAGCGCTGTCTGCGCTCCCGCTCGCGGTCGGCCTCGCGCATGTTCCCCCGCCCGCGGCGGCGGTCGCCCCACGGGGGACGGCTCGCCTCCAGCCGCGCCATGCGCATCAGGTCGGGGTTGACGGCCTTCTTGCGGCCCTCGCCCTCCTCGAACAGGTCGTAGATCCGCCGCCCGGCGAGCACGTGCTGGAACAGCGGCACCGGGCGGTGCTCGGAGACGATCACCTCGGTGTCGCCGCGCACGGTGTCGAGCCAGTCGCCGAACTCCTCGGCGTTCGACACCGTCGCCGACAGGGACACCAGGGTCACCGACTCGGGGAGGTGGATGATCACTTCCTCCCACACGGCGCCGCGGAAGCGGTCGGAGAGGTAGTGCACCTCGTCCATGACCACGTAGCCGAGGCCGAGCAGGGTCTGCGACCCCGCGTACAGCATGTTCCGCAGCACCTCGGTGGTCATCACGACCACCGGGGCGTCGGAGTTGACGCTGTTGTCACCGGTGAGCAGGCCCACCTTGCCGCTGCCGTACCGACGGCACAGGTCGGCGTACTTCTGGTTCGACAGCGCCTTGATGGGGGTGGTGTAGAAGCATTTCTTGCCCTGTTCGAGGGCGAGGTGGACGGCGAACTCGCCGACGATCGTCTTGCCCGAGCCGGTGGGGGCCGCCACCAGCACGCCCTTGCCCGCCTCGAGCGCCTGGCAGGCCTCGATCTGGAACGGGTCGAGGCCGAAGTCGTACATCTCGCGGAAGGGGGCGAGCGCGGTGGCCTGCTCGGCAGCGCGCCTGCGTGCTGCCGCGTACCGCTCGGCCGGTGAGAGGTCCTCTGTCATCGTGCTTTCGAGCCTACCGGGCCGCACCGACAACAGGACGATCATTAACCGGACCGGTCCCGGCGGGAGGGCGTCCCGCCCTGATCAGAGGCCCACCCGTCCTGATCAGGGGCCCACGACCCGCACGGCGGCAGGCACACAGCGCACCGTCAGGGGCAGCGCCCCGACCGGTTCACCGTCCGCGTACCCGGTGACCCCGTCGGCGGCCAGTTCCACCCGCGCCGCCCGCAGGACGGTCACCACCGGGTGGCCGACATGGGTCCCCCGGTAGACGGAGGGGAACACCCGCAGCAGGGTGCTGCGGCTGCACGCGCCGACCACCGTGACGTCGAGCAGGCCGTCGGTGAGGTCCGCGCCGTGGCAGACCCGCATGCCGCCGCCGTAGGACGGCCCGTTGCCCACCGCGACCAGCGTCGCCTCGACCTCGCGGACCTCGCCGCCGTCGAGGGTGATGCGGTACGGGATCGGCCGCAGCGCGGACAGCTCGGCGAGCATCGCGAGGTCGTACTTGAACCGGCCCACGGGCAGCCGCATGCGGTTGCCGCGGTCGTTGACCCGGGAGTCGAAGCCGGACGCGAGGACGTTGGCGAACCAGCGGTCGCCGACCTGTCCGAGGTCGATGTCGCGCACCCGGCCGCACTTGAGGGCGTCGGCGGTCATCCGTCCGGCGGCGGCCGGGTCCCGCAGCGGCAGGCCGACGGCCCGGGCGAAGTCGTTGCCGGTGCCCGCGGGGACCAGGCCGAGCGGGGTACCGGTGCCGGCGACGGCCTGCAGCGCCAGATGCACCATGCCGTCGCCGCCCACCGCGATCAGCGCGCCGGTGCCGTCGGCGACGGCGGCCCGGGCCCGGGCGAGCGCGTCCTCGGCGTCCTCGCCGAGGACGGTGCGCACCGCGTAGCCGGCGTCCCGCAGCGCGGCGGCGGCCGGGCGCGCCGCCCGGGCGCCCCGGCCGCGGCCCGCGGTGGGGTTGACGAAGAGGGTGATCTCGCTGGTCACGCAGCGACCCTACGAGGTGTGTCCCCCGGCTAGGTCACGTCGTCATAACCGTTGACCCGGTCCCTGTTCGTCTGCTCGGGGAGGGCGGACACGGGTTCCGCGGGGTCGACGGCCTCAGGGGTCAGGTCCAGCTCGGAGGCCTCGTCGTCGGCGGGGCCCAGGGCCTCCAGGCGCCGCTTGCGTCGGTCGTTGAGCAGGGCAACGCTGACCGCGGCGAAGTACAGGAGCCAGATCGGTCCGGCGAGCGCCATCATGGTCAGCGGGTCGGTGCTGGGCGTGGCGATGGCCGCGAAGAGCGTGATGCCGAGGATCATGCCGCGCCACCAGCCGAGCATCCGCTTGCCGCTCAGCGCCCCGGTGAAGTTGAGCATGATCAACAGCAGCGGCAGCTCGAAGGAGAGCCCGAAGACGACCACCATGCGCGTCACGAGGTCGAGCAGGTCGTCCAGCGGCAGCAGGTTGTCGACGTTGCCGGGCGTGAAGTCGATGAGCACCTTGGCGGTGGTCGGCAGCACCCGGTACGCGAAGTAGGCACCGCCGAGGAACAGCGGGAAGCCGGTGGCGACGAACGCGTAGGCGTACTTCTTCTCGTGGCGGTGCAGACCGGGGGCGACGAAGGCCCACAGCTGGTACAGCCAGACCGGCGCGGCGAACACGATGCCGGCCATCAGCGAGACCTTCAGCGCCAGCGTGAAGGGCGTCAGCAGGCCGTTGATCGTGATCATGGCGCAGGGCTGCGCCTTGTCCTGTGTGGTGCGCGCCAGTTCCTCGAAGGACTGGCCGCAGCCGACCGACCTGAGGATCGGGTCGGTGAAGAAGTTGATGATGTCGGTGTAGAAGAAGGCCGCGACGACCGTCACCAGGACGATGGCCAGCAGCGCCTTCGCGAGCCGGTTGCGGAGCTCACGCAGGTGCTCCGCGAGGGGCATCCGCCCTTCCGGATCCTTCTCCTGCTTGCGGGCAGACTTCAGCAACCCACGTTCCCCATCTCGTGCGGCGGGCCGGAGTCCACCGGCCCTGCGTCAGCGCTTGGTCGTGTCCGTCGGCTCCGCCACCGGGCGGGAGCTGGTCACGTCGCCGGGGGCGGCCTGGATGGTGCGCTGCGCCGAGGGCTCCTCGGGGGCCGGCGGGTCGGCGGGGGTGGAGGACTTGTCCTCCTTCATCGCCTTGGCCTCGCTCTTGAGGATGCGGGCCGACTTGCCGAGCGACCGCGCCATGTCCGGCAGCTTCTTCGCGCCGAACAACAGGATGACGACGACGAGGATGAGAATGATCTCGGGAGCGCCGATCTTGCCACCGAACATAAGTCTTTACCTTCTCACCGAGGCTGCGGGGGTTGCTGTCCGACCGGACGCACGCCCGGACGATGGTGCTGACAGCGATCGTAACGCTCAGGGGTGAACGCGAGGCAATCCCCGTGCGTCCTTCCCCGTCCGCGATCCGGGCCTCGTTCTCCGGGCCGCGAGCAGCAGCGTACCTGCCGGTGCCGTCGGCCCGACAGGGCGAGGGTGCCGGGGCGGGCGTCGCGGGCCTGTTCAGAGGGCCTCGGCGGAGCGGGCCGCGGTCGCGGCCGACCGCTCCAGGTCCTCGGCGGCGCGGCCGATGCGGTGCGCGGAGTCCGTGACCTGCCGGCCGAGGCGTTCCGCCTCGACGAACACCCGCACGGCCAGCACGCCCAGTACGACGAGACTCACGAATCCCACGGCAACCGCGAACATCGGCCAGAACATGGGGCGAGCCTAGACCGTCGCGGCGGGCGGCGGGCTCCCGCCCCGCGCCCGCGCGGGGCGGGCCGGGGACCTACGCGGTGGAGTGCAGCCGCAGGGTGCTGACGCCGCCGCCCGTGAGCAGTTCCACAATCCGCTCCCCGGCGGGCTTGCGGACCGCGGCCGCGCACTCGGGGCAGGTGAACGAGTAGAAGGTGGTGCGGCTGCTCGCGCCGACCACCAGGCGCAGCGCGCTCGCCGCGAGCTCGAACCGTCCCCGGCAGTCGGGACAGCCCGCCCGGAACACGACCGGGGCCACGCTTCTCATCCCGGCGAACGCGGACGCCACCGTCATCCCCCGCACACCAGACGTCGCCGACTCGCTCACGGCACTCGCTCCTGCCTGTCGTCCTGTCCGTCCCGCGCCACGCGCGCCGTGGGCGGCCCGCTCATCCGGCCGCCTCGACCCCGTCGTAGGCCGCGAGCGCGTCGCGGGCGGCCTGCCGGGCGCTGTCGGCGAGCCCGCTCGGCACGACGATCCGGCCGTCGCGTCCGAGCCGCAGGGCCAGCCGCTTCAGCGAGGCCGGGTCGGGGGTCCGCAGGGTGATGCGCAGCCCGCCGTCGGGAAGCTCCTCCGCACTGTCGTGCGGGTAGTACTCGGCGACCCAGCGTCCGCCCGGGCCGACCTCCACCACGACCTCCGGGTCCTCGGCAGCGGGCTGCACCAGCCCCTCCGACAGGTCCCGCAGTTCGATCTCCGGGGGCGCCGACGGCTCGTCGAGGATCCTGATCTCCGCGACCCGGTCGAGCCGGAAGGTGCGGCGCGCCTCGGAGCGGCGGCACCAGGCCTCGACGTAGGTGTGTCCGACGCTGACCAGCCGGATCGGGTCGATCTCGCGCTCGGTGATCTCGTCGCGCGCGGGCGAGTAGTAGCGGATCCACAGGCGGCGGCGCTCGGCGATGGCCCGGTCGACGTCGGCGAAGACGCCGCCCTCGGACTCGAAGGTCACCGACAGCCGGGAGCTGGCGCCGGCCGCCTCCCCGGCCGCGGCCTCCACCTTGGCGGTGGCCCGCAGCAGTGCCTGACGGTCGCTCTCGCGCAGGCCGGGCAGGGTGGCCACGGCGCGGGCGGCGACCAGCAGGGCGGTGGCCTCGTCGGCGGCCAGGCGCAGCGGCTCGGCGGTCTCCGCGCCGAGGGCGGCGGGGTTGTGCCACCAGATGCGCTCGCCGTCGGTGTCGATGTCCAGCAGGTCGCCGCCGCGGAAGCTGGTGCCGCACATGGGCAGCACGTCGAGGTCGGAGACCAGTTCGTCCTCGGTGATGCCGAAGGCGCGCGCCACGTCCTCGATGCGGGCGCCGGGGCGCTCTCGCAGATAGGTGACGAGCGAGAGCATCCGCCGGGTCTGGTCGATGGCGTTCACGGGCCTGACCGGTTTTCCTGCCACGTCTTGTCCGCTCCCCCTCAGCCCTTGGCGACGGCGCGCAGCCGGTCCACCACGTCGGCCCGCAGCTCCGCGGGCTCCAGGACCACCACGTCCGGTCCGAACTCCACCAGCCAGGCGTCCAGGCCGTGCCCGTACGGGATCTCCAACTCGTCCCACCCGTCGCCGACTTCCCGGACCGCGGTGGCCCGTGCGCGCAGCGGGTACCCGGCGTCGGTCCGCAGCCGGATGCGGGCCGAGCGGTCGGCGGTCTCCCCCGCCCAGCCCGCCACGGTCTCCCGCACGGTGACGACGTCCGGCACGGGGACGGTGAACCGGCCGCTGCGCGAGCGCACCCTGCCGGTGATCCGGGACAGCCGGAAGACCCGCTCGGCGCCCCGGTCGCGGTCCCAGCCGGCCAGGTACCAGTGGCCCCGCCAGCACTCCAGCGCCCACGGTTCGACGTGCCTTTGCTCGGGCTGGGCGGCGGAGGCCTTGCGGTAGTCGAAGACGACGGGGCGGCGGTCGCGGCAGGCGAGCATCAGCGGCTCGAAGGCGGCCTCGTGCACCGGGATGCGGGGTTCGAGGGCGCTGTGGGTGCCGTGCGGGTCGACGTCGTCGGGCAGCCCGGCGGCGCGCAGCTTCTGCAGGGCGCCGCTGGCCGCCCCGGCGAGCCGGGCCTGCTGCCAGACCTTGGCGGCGAGCCCGAGCGCCGCGGCCTCCTCGGCGTCCAGGGTGATGGGCGGCAGCCGGTTGCTGTCGCGGCGGGCGAGGTAGCCGGTCTCGCCGTCGAGGTTCTCGACGGTCTCGATGACGAGTCCGAGTTCGCGCAGGTCGTCCTTGTCGCGCTCGAACATCCGGTTGAAGGAGTCGGTGGAGCCCGCCTCCAGGTAGGCCTCGATGGACTCACGCAGCTCGCGCTTGCTGAGGGGCCGCCGCGTCCCGAGCAGACACAGCGCCAGGTTCATCAGCCGCTCGGCCTTGGCAATGGCCATCGACGCCCTTCGCCTCCCTATGGTGCTTACGACCGATGACCGTACCGCTCCGTGGTGGCGCGGCAAAAGCCGAGGGCCCACGCCCGGACGGGCGTGGACCCCTGATGATCGGCTCCGATCGGTTTCCGACCGGACGTCGCACGACGAACCGACCGTACGGTGATCGCTTCGATCACCGGGTGCCGGCCGGCGGTGCGATGCTCAGACGCCGAGCAGGTCGACCACGAAGATCAGCGTCTCGCCGGGCTTGATCGCCGGCGTCGGGCTCTGGTTGCCGTAGGCCAGGTGCGCGGGGATGGTCAGCTGGCGGCGGCCGCCGACCTTCATGCCCTGCACGCCCTGGTCCCAGCCCTGGATGACCCGGCCGCCGCCCAGCGGGAACCGGAAGGGGGTCCCGCGGTTCCAGCTGGCGTCGAACTCCTCGCCCGTGCTGAACGCGACTCCGACGTAGTGCACGGTGACCGTGTGACCCGCCTGGGCCACCTCGCCGTCACCCTCCCAGATGTCCTTGATCTCGAGGTCCGCCGGGGGCTCGCCGCCCGGGAAGTCGATCTCGGGCTTGTCGATGCTCACTACATATCTCCTTGTTGCGTGACCTGCGAACCCTGACAGTTTCACAGACGCACGGGTCAGACGGTGCCCACGATGTCGACGACGAAGACCAGCGTGTTCTTCGCCAGCTCGCTGCCCGGGTTGGCGCCGTAGGCGAGGGACGGCGGGATCACCAGCAGCACGCGGTCGCCGACGTTCTTGCCGACCAGGCCCTGGTCCCAGCCGGCCACGACCGAGCCGGTGCCGATCTGGAAGGCGGTGGCGCCGCCGTGGTCCCAGGAGGAGTCGAACTTCTTGCCGTCCTCCCACTTGACGCCGGTGTACTGCGCGACGAGTCCCTGACCGGCCTCGACCTTCTTGCCGTCGCCCTTGATCAGGACCTGCTCCTCGAGCTCCTTCGGGGCCTCGGCGCCCTTCGGGACGGTGATCGTGGCGGCCTTCTGCGGCGCCGCCTTCACCTCGGGCAGACCGTCCTCGGTGGCCGCCTGCTCACCCTTGGCCTCGGCCTTGGCGTCGACGGGGGCGGCGGCGACGGTGTCGACCACCCAGACCAGGACGTCCTTCTCGGTGACGCCGGAGGCGGGGTTCAGCCCCGGACCGATCAGGTCGCCCGCGGTGCCCTGCACCAGGGTGCGGCTGCCGACCTGCTTACCCTTCAGGGCGTTCAGGACCTTGGGGGGCAGCTGCCCGCCCTCCTTGCCCAGCTGGGCCACGGACTGCGGCCGGGGGTTCTTGCCCGCCGCGGTGGCCCAGGTGCCGCCGAGCTCCTGCTCCTCGCCCCACTTCACGAGGGACCAGTCGAGCCGGACGAAGTCGGACGCCTTGACGGCCGCCCCCTTGCCCGCCGACACCGTCTTGACCACGGTCTTCTCGGTCGGCTTGGTGTCCTTGGGGTCGGAGATCTCGGGCTTCTGACCGAACTTCCCCTCGACCTGGGCGACGCCGTCCGCGGAGTCGCTGTTCTTGTCGTCGTCCGCGCCGCACGCGGCGGTGAACAGCAGGGCGGGAACGGCCAGCAGCGCCGCGAGGCGCCGGTACGTGTTGTGGTTCATCAGTCCAACTGGGAGTCGGGGGCGTGGGGGCGATGCCCGCCACTCTACGACCTGTGACCCCGTGGACCACGAGAACGCGGTGACGCCCCGGCGAAAGAGGGCGCACCCGGCCGGGAGGCCCGATGCCCCCGGGTGGTGTGGGTCACCACCCGGGGGCATCGCATCCGCACCGGCGCGGCCGGCCCGACCGGTCACATGCCGGCGATCAGCTTCTCCACCCGGTCGTCCACCGAGCGGAACGGGTCCTTGCACAGCACGGTGCGCTGCGCCTGGTCGTTCAGCTTGAGGTGGACCCAGTCGACGGTGAAGTCCCGGCGCTGCTCCTGGGCCCGCCGGATGAAGTCGCCGCGCAGCCGCGCCCGGGTGGTCTGCGGCGGCACGGACTTGCCCTCGAAGATCTTGAGGTCGTTGCAGATCCGGGCGGCCTGCCCCCGCTTCTCGAGGAGGTAATACAGACCACGACGCCGGTGGATGTCGTGGTAGGCGAGGTCTATCTGCGCGACCCGCGGATTCGACATGGTCATGTTGTGCTTGGCCCGGTACCGCTCGATGAGCTTGTACTTCATGACCCAGTCGATCTCGGTGCCGATGCGGTCGAGGTCCTCCTCCTCGATGGCGTCCAGGGTGCGGCCCCACAGCTCCAGCACCTGCTCCACCGTGCCGGTGCGGATGCCCCGGCGCTCGCAGAAGTCCAGCGCCTTCTCGTAGTACTCGCGCTGCACCTCCAGGGCGGACGCCTCACGTCCGCTGGCCAGGCGCACCTTGCGCCGGCCGGTGATGTCGTGGCTCACCTCGCGGATCGCCCGGATCGGGTTCTCCAGGGTGAGGTCCCGCATGACGGTGCCCGCCTCGATCATGCGCAGCACCAGGTCGGTGGCGCCGACCTTGAGCAGCATGGTCGTCTCGGACATGTTCGAGTCGCCCACGATGACGTGCAGCCGGCGGTAGCGCTCGGCGTCCGCGTGCGGCTCGTCGCGGGTGTTGATGATCGGCCGGGAGCGGGTCGTCGCCGAGGAGACGCCCTCCCAGATGTGCTCGGCCCGCTGGCTGACGCAGAACACGGCTCCGCGCGGCGTCTGCAGCACCTTGCCCGCGCCGCACAGGAGCTGGCGGGTCACCAGGAAGGGGATGAGGATGTCGGCGAGCCGGGAGAACTCCCCGTGCCGGGCGACGAGATAGTTCTCGTGGCACCCGTAGGAGTTTCCCGCGGAATCGGTGTTGTTCTTGAAGAGGTAGACGTCGCCCGCGATTCCCTCCTCGTGCAGGCGTCGTTCGGCGTCCACCAGGAGTCCTTCGAGAATGCGCTCCCCGGCCTTGTCGTGGGTGACCAGTTCGGTCACGTTGTCACACTCGGGGGTGGCGTATTCCGGGTGTGATCCCACGTCGAGATAAAGGCGGGCACCGTTGCGCAGAAAGACGTTGCTGCTTCGGCCCCATGACACGACACGGCGGAAGAGGTACCGCGCCACCTCGTCAGGAGACAGGCGCCGCTGTCCCCTGAACGTGCACGTGACGCCGTACTCGTTCTCCAGCCCGAAAATGCGGCGGTCCATGACTGAACATTACGCCCGATCCTCTGAACTGAAACGGGGTTCGAGGGCACGGTTCGGATCATTTTCCGAACGGGCCGCAACCACCGCCCTGCCGACCGGAACTGCTATTACCCTTCTTGTGGCGATCAAAACCAGCAGGGACACGCCACCGGCCGCGCCGGGCACCGCGAAACCCCACAGGGCGCCGCCGGCCTCGACGACCGGGCCCGCCACGCCCGTTCCGGCCGACGCGCCCACGGTGAAGGTGGTCACCAGCCAGGAGAACGCCTCCGTGACCGTGCCGCGCGGCGCGTGCCGGTCGACGAGCACGAAGGCACAGGCGATGGCCGGGGCGAGGAACACGCCGGCGAGCGCGGCGAGCAGCGTCATGGCGACCGGGCCCGGCATCAGCATGAGCGGCAGGTAACACACCGCCAGAAGGGCCACCAGCACCCGCAGTCGACGCCCGGGTTCGCCCCGCCAGCCGCGCGCCCCGTACGCCAGGCCGCCGACAAGGGCTCCGAAGCCGAGGCCCGCCATCAGCCAGCCGTACACGACGTCGCCGCCGTTGTCGTCCCCGTAGGACACCGCGGCCACGGTGATGGAGCCGAGCGCCATGCCGATGAACAGGAAGGCGGCCAGCAGGGCGAGGAGCCCCGGGGAGCGCAGGGCGCCCAGCCAGTGCGCCTCGCGCGGCGCGGAGCGCCATGCGCGGGAGGGTGCCGAGACGACCACGGACAGCGCGCCGAGCACCCCGACGGCGTTGAGCACGAGCAGGGCCGCCTGGGCCGACCACAGGGCGGCGCACACCGTCACGAGCAGCGGCCCGACGGTGAACATCACCTCCTGGGCCACGGCGTCCAGGGCGTACGCCCGGTGCACGTGGTTCTCCTTGGGCAGCACCGTGGCCCACAGGGCCCGCAGTCCGCCCTCCAGCGGGGGCGTGAACAGCCCGGCGGCGGCCACGGCCGCGTAGGCCAGGGGCAGCGGACCGATGCCCGCGAAGGCGAA
The DNA here is from genome assembly GCF_044767675.1 of Streptomyces sp. NPDC101219. NCBI lineage: Bacteria > Bacillati > Actinomycetota > Actinomycetes > Kitasatosporales > Streptomycetaceae > Streptomyces > Streptomyces sp. NPDC101219. The sequence goes on along the minus strand of NZ_JBIWOK010000007.1, from coordinate 164,397 downwards.
CACGGCCATGGCGAGGGCCGAGAGCACGGCGGCGGGCAGCTGCACCCGGGGCTGGCCGCGCAGGTCCACCAGCCGCCCGAGCACCGGCTGGCCGACGGCGTTCGCCACGCCGTAGACCGCCGCGAGGGCACCCGCCAGGCTGTAGGAGCCCCCCTCGGCGCGCACGAAGAGCACGATGGCGATGGCCGCGGTCGCGTTGGGCAGCCGTCCCACCAGCGTGCCGACAAGCAGCCGGGCGGCGTGCCGCACCCGGAGGATCTCCAGGTATCCCGTGGCCATGCCGAGCCCTCCGCTCACCGGCCGTTCCGGGGCCGGACCGTGGGTTGTACGTATAACGGCCGGTTCCATACGTACCATGTCGGCTGTTCGCCAGTCCAGACGAAGGAGCGGTCCGACGGTGGCACGAGCCAGCACGCGACCCACGAGCCGGGACGTCGCCCGGGCCGCCGGTGTCTCCCAGGCCGCGGTCTCCCTGGTCCTGGGCGACAAGTGGCGCGGCCGGGTCTCCGAGACCACCGCGCAGCGCGTCCGCGAGGCCGCGGACAGCCTCGGCTACCGGCCCAACCTCGCCGCCCGCAACCTGCGCCTGGGCCGCACCCGTACGGTCCTGCTGGTGGTTCCCGCGCTCACCACGGAGTTCTTCGCCGGGGTCTACACCGGCGCCGCGCGCGTCGCCGGCCGGCACGGCTTCGGTGTGGTGCTCTACCCCTCCCCGGAGGGCATCGGCCCGGCCCGCGACCCCTTCGCGTCCGCACAGGCCGCCCTGGACGGCGTCATCGCCTCCTCCATGGCAGCCGACGCCCTCAGCGCGATCCGGGGCGACCAGCTGCCCCTGGTGATGCTGGACAGCGACCCGGCGGCCGGGGTGGGCGCGGCCACGGTGAACCTGGACATCGCCGACGGCGTCCGCCAGGTCGCCCGGCACCTGCTGGACCTCGGCCACCGGCGCTTCGTGCACCTGGCCGCGGACGTGGCGTCCTGGACCTTCGAGGTGCGCGCCCGCGAACTGGCCGCCCGGCTGGAGGACGTCCCGGGCGCGTCCGTGCGCACCGTCTCCTCGCCCATCTCGATCAGGGGCGCGGAGGCCGCCGCCGGGGCCGCCCTCGCGGGCGGGGACCGGCCCACGGCCGTCGTATGCGACGACGACCAGCTGGCGGCCGGTGTCTACAAGGCGGCCCGCAGGCTCGGCCTGCGGATCCCCGACGACCTCTCCGTCACGGGGCTGGACGACCTGGCCCTGGCCACGGCCATCGACCCGGAACTGACCACGGTGCGGTTCGACGCCGAGCTGTTCGGCGAGCGCGGCATGCGGGCGCTGCTGGCCGTGCTGGAGCAGCGCGCGCCCGACGCGGACGACATCCCCGTCGACCTGGTGGTGCGGGGGTCCACCGGCCCCGCACCGGACTGACGGGCCGCGCATGACGGTGCACCGCGCGCTGCCGGCCCGCAGGCCCGGCCGCGCACGGCGCACCCGTGCCCGGCTACTCGGTGTCCGAGCCCCCGGACTCCGTCTCCGCCTCGGTGTCCGCTTCGGCCTCCGACGCCGTCTCGGCGCCGCCGGCCTCCAGCAGGCGCACCAGCTGGCGCCCGGTGATGCGCTTGAACTTGCGCTTCTGCGGCCGGGTGCGGTCCAGCACCGCCACCTCCAGCCGCTCGGCGGGGATCTCCCGCTCACTGCCGTTGGTGTCCCGCGACAGCGACTGCACGGCCAGCTTCAGCGCCTCGGCCAGGGTCATGCCGTCCTGGTGCCGCTGGTCGAGGTAGCCGCTGATCTGCTCCGCGTTGCCGCCGACCGCCACCGAGCCGTGTTCGTCGACGATGGAGCCGTCGTGCGGCAGCCGGTAGATCTGGTCCTGGTCCGGGGTCTCACCGACCTCGGCGACCACCAGCTCCACCTCGTACGGCTTCTCGCCGACGCTGGAGAAGATGGTGCCCAGCGTCTGCGCGTAGACGTTGGCCAGGCCCCGGGCGGTCACGTCGTGCCGGGCGTAGGTGTAGCCGCGCAGGTCGGCGTACCGGACGCCGCCGATGCGGAGGTTCTCGTACTCGTTGTACTTGCCGGCGGCGGCGAAGCCGATCCGGTCGTAGATCTCGCTGAACTTGTGCAGCGCGCGGGACGGGTTCTCGCCGACGAAGACGATGCCGTCGGCGTACTGCAGCACGACCAGGCTGCGGCCACGGGCGATGCCTTTGCGGGCGTACTCGGCCCGGTCGGCCATCGCCTGCTGGGGGGAGACATAGAACGGCGTCGACACCGGTTATCCGTCCCTTTCTGTCGAAGTCACTGGACCACCTTGAAACATCCGGACCGCCCGCCTACAGCAGCGAGGCCCGCGGGCCGTCGGGCTGCTCCAGCCGCCGCTCCAGCACGGACCGGGCGATCCCGGACGCCTCGTCCTCGGTGAGCCGGCGGAAGCCGTCCTCGGTGATCACGGTGACGATCGGGTAGATCCGGCGGGCGACATCGGGACCACCGGTCGCCGAGTCGTCGTCTGCCGCGTCGTACAGGGCCTGCACCACCAGCGTGGTGGCCTCGGCCTCGCTCAGGTCCTCCCGGAACAGCTTCTTCATCGCGCCGCGCGCGAAGATCGAGCCCGACCCGGTGGCGGCGAACCCCTGCTCCTCGGAACGGCCGCCCGTGACGTCGTAGGAGAAGATCCGCCCCTTCTCCCGGTCCACGTCGTACCCGGCGAACAGCGGGACCACGGCCAGGCCCTGCATGGCCATGCCCAGGTTGGAGCGGATCATGGTCGACAGGCGGTTGGCCTTGCCCTCCAGGGACAGCTGCGCGCCCTCGACCTTCTCGAAGTGCTCCAGCTCCAGCTGGAACAGCTTCACCATCTCCACGGCCAGGCCCGCCGTGCCGGCGATGCCCACCGCGGAGTACTCGTCGGCGGGGAACACCTTCTCGATGTCCCGCTGGGCGATGACGTTGCCCATGGTGGCCCGCCGGTCCCCGGCGAGGACGACCCCGCCGGGGAAGGTCACGGAGACGATGGTGGTGCCGTGGGGAGCCTCGATCGCGCCCTGGACGGGCGGCAGCTTCCTGCGCCCCGGCAGCAGGTCCGGCTGGTGTTCGGAGAGGAAGTCCATGAAGGAGGAAGACCCTGGCGTCAGGAAGGCAGCAGGCAGACGCCCGGTGTCACGAGTGTTGGCTTCCACGAGGTTCCCTCCAGATAGGCGGCAGCCCGACGGATGCGGTCGGGATCGTCTCCCAACTTGCCGATGGCCGAATTGCAGTTGAAGCACAGTACGTCACGGACCCTACCCGCCACGCGGCAATGATCCACATGCGATACGGGTCTTTCCGGGACGGGTCCGGTGCAGCGCGAACGCTGTCCGCGGCAGGTCTGGGCGCACCGCGGACAGCGTTCACACTCTCTTCGATTGCGAAGTACGGCACCTGCTCGGCCTTCGGACCGAAGGTTACTCGCCGCCCTTTTGGACGAAGGACCTGACGAAGTCCTCGGCGTTGGCCTCCAGGACGTCGTCGATCTCGTCGAGGACGTCGTCCACGTCCTCGTTGAGCTTCTCCTGGCGCTCCTTGAGGTCCTCGGAAGCCTGCGCGTCCTGCGTCTGCTCCTCGACCTCCTCGGTGGAGCGCGTGGCCTTCTGCTGCCCGCCGCCGGTGTCCTTGGTCGCCATAACCCTCACCCCGCTCAGTTCGCCCGACATGGTCGGCATGACGCCGATCGGTGATGATCAGACCCTACAAGCCTGGTCCGACAATGCCCCCGTACTTGCTCCAACGTACGGGGACCACCTCGATGATTCCCGCCGACGGGGCGTTCCACCCCGTCGGCGGGCCGTTCGCGGCTCCCCGGGTACCCCGGGGCGCTCCGGTTCAGTTCCCGGACAGGACCCTGACCAGGTCTTCCGCCGTGCGGCAGCGGTCCAGGAGCTCCTTGACGTGATTACGCGTTCCGCGAAGCGGTTCGAGGGTTGGGACCCTCTGGAGCGAGTCGCGGCCCGGCAGATCGAAGATCACGGAGTCCCAGGAGGCCGCCGCCACGTCGTCCGCGTACTGCTCCAGGCAGCGTCCGCGGAAGTACGCTCGCGTGTCCTCCGGCGGCTTCGTACGGGCCCGCTCGACCTCCGCCTCGTCCAGCAGCCGCTTCATCCGGCCGCGGGCCACCAGCCGGTTGTAGAGACCCTTGTCGGGGCGTACGTCGGCGTACTGGAGGTCCACCAGGTGCAGCCGGGCGGCGTCCCAGTCCAGGCCGTCGCGGCGCCGGTAGCCCTCCATCAGCTCCCGCTTGGCGACCCAGTCCAGCTCGCCGGCCAGGCTCATCGGGTCGTTCTCCAGACGGGTGAGGGTGTCCTCCCAGCGGGCCAGGACGTCCTTGGTCTGGTCGTCGGCGTCCGCCCCGAACCGCTCCTCCACGTACTTGCGGGCCAGCTCGTAGTACTCCATCTGGAGCTGGACCGCGGTCAGGGTCCGGCCGCTGCGCAGCGTGACGAGGCGCTTCAGCGACGGGTCGTGGGAGACCTGGTGGAGGGTGCGGACCGGCTGGTCGACGGCCAGGTCCACGGCGATGAAGCCGTCCTCGATCATCGACAGCACCAGGGCGGTGGTGCCCAGCTTCAGGTAGGTCGAGATCTCCGACAGGTTCGCGTCGCCGATGATCACATGCAGGCGCCGGTACTTCTCGGCGTCCGCGTGCGGTTCGTCGCGGGTGTTGATGATCGGGCGCTTCAGCGTGGTCTCCAGGCCCACCTCGACCTCGAAGTAGTCCGCCCGCTGGCTGATCTGGAAGCCGTGCTCGTGGCCGTCCTGGCCGATGCCGACGCGGCCGGCCCCGGCGAAGACCTGGCGGGAGACGAAGAAGGGCGTCAGGTGGCGCACGATGTCCGAAAACGGGGTGGCCCGCTTCATCAGGTAGTTCTCGTGCGTGCCGTAGGAGGCGCCCTTGTTGTCGGTGTTGTTCTTGTAGAGGTGGATCGGCTGGGCGCCGGGCAGTGCGGCCGCCCGTTCGGCGGCCTCGGCCATGATGCGCTCGCCGGCCTTGTCCCACAGCACGGCGTCGCGCGGGTTGGTGACCTCCGGTGCGCTGTACTCGGGGTGCGCGTGGTCCACGTAGAGGCGGGCCCCGTTGGTGAGGATCACGTTCGCCAGGCCGATGTCCTCGTCGGTGAGCTGGCTGGCGTCGGCGGCCTCCCGGGCGAGGTCGAAGCCTCGCGCGTCCCGCAGCGGGTTCTCCTCCTCGAAGTCCCAGCGGGCCCTGCGTGCCCGGTGCATCGCCGCCGCGTAGGCGTTCACGATCTGGGACGAGGTGAGCATGGCATTGGCGTTCGGGTGGCCGGGGACGGAGATCCCGTACTCCGTCTCGATGCCCATTACTCGCCGTACGGTCATGCGGCCCTCCTTGCCCGGCAGCGCTCCCGGTCGGGGGCGCTGCTCAAGTACCGCTGGCGCTCAGATGCGTGTGCGGTGCCCGTCCCCGCACTGCGCGACTCGGCGGTATGCAAGAGCCTAGAACGCCTCTGCGCCGGTGGGGAGATCATTTGCGTCATTGCTGTGCTCCAGCCGTGGCCCCGAAAAACAGTCGGCTGCGGGTACCCGCCGAGGGCACCCGCAGCCGCCCTGCCTTTTACAGGTACTGACCGGTATTCGCCACCGTGTCGATGGACCGGCCGGTGTCCGCGCCCTGCTTTCCGGTGATGAGCGTACGGATGTAGACGATCCGCTCGCCCTTCTTTCCGGAGATGCGCGCCCAGTCGTCCGGGTTGGTGGTGTTGGGCAGGTCCTCGTTCTCCTTGAACTCGTCCACACAGGCCTGGAGCAGGTGGGAGACGCGGAGACCCTTCTGGTTCTTCTCGAGGAAGTCCTTGATGGCCATCTTCTTGGCCCGGCCCACGATGTTCTCGATCATGGCGCCGGAATTGAAGTCCTTGAAGTACAGAACTTCCTTGTCACCATTGGCGTAGGTGACCTCCAGGAAGCGGTTCTCCTCGGACTCGGCGTACATCTGTTCCACGGCGGTCTGGATCATGCTCTGGACCGTCATGCCCTTGTCGCCGCCGTGCTCGGTGAGGTCGTCGCCGTGCAGCGGGAGGCGCTCGGTGAGGTACTTGCCGAAGATGTCCTTGGCCGCCTCGGCGTCCGGACGCTCGATCTTGATCTTCACGTCGAGCCGGCCGGGCCGCAGGATCGCGGGGTCGATCATGTCCTCACGGTTGGAGGCGCCGATGACCACCACGTTCTCCAGGCCCTCCACACCGTCGATCTCGGCCAGCAGCTGCGGGACGATGGTGTTCTCCACGTCCGAGCTGACACCGGATCCACGGGTGCGGAAGAGGGACTCCATCTCGTCGAAGAAGACGATGACGGGCGTGCCCTCGCTGGCCTTCTCACGAGCCCGCTGGAAGACCAGGCGGATCTGCCGCTCGGTCTCGCCGACGTACTTGTTGAGCAGCTCCGGGCCCTTGATGTTGAGGAAGAAGCTCTTGCCCGCGGCCTGCCCGGTCACCTCGGCCACCTTCTTGGCGAGCGAGTTCGCGACGGCCTTGGCGATGAGCGTCTTTCCGCATCCGGGGGGCCCGTAGAGCAGGACACCCTTGGGCGGACGCAGTTCGTGCTCGCGGAACAGGTCCGGGTAGAGGTACGGCAGCTCGACCGCGTCCCGGATGGCCTCGATCTGGTTGCCGAGGCCGCCGATCTGCTCGTATCCGATGTCGGGGACCTCTTCGAGGACGAGTTCCTCGACCTCGCTCTTGGGGACGACCTCGTAGACGTACCCGGAGCGCGGCTCCATCAGCAGGGCGTCGCCGGGGCGGATGGTGATGTCCAGCAGCGGCTCCGCGAGCCGCACCACCCGCTCCTCGTCGGTGTGCCCGACCACCAGGGCGCGCTCGCCGTCCTCGAGGATCTCCTTGAGGGTGACGATGTCGCCGACACGCTCGAACTCCATGGCCTCGACCACGTTGAGCGCCTCGTTGAGCATGACCTCCTGGCCACGCCGGAGCCCGTCGAGCTCCACGCCCGGGCTGACGTTCACCCGGAGCTTGCGGCCGCCGGTGAAGATGTCGGCGGTGCCGTCCTCGTTCGCCGTGAGGAAGACTCCGAAGCCGGCCGGGGGCTGGGCGAGCCGGTCGACCTCCTCCTTGAGGGCCACGATCTGGTCGCGGGCCTCACGGAGCGTGTTGGCGAGTCGTTCGTTCTGGGCGGACACGCCGGCCAGGTTGGTCTGCAGCTCGACGATCCGCTCTTCGAGAATCCTCGTGTGTCGCGGAGAGTCGGCGAGCTTACGTCGCAGGACGGCGATCTCCTGCTCAAGGTAGGCGATCTGCCCGGTCGGGTCGTCGGACCCGCGTCCCGGGCGGATGCCGCGGTTCATGTCGTCGTCGTGGGCTGCCACGGTCCTCACCTCCTCCAAGGGGAGCTGGACGCTTCCAGACCCTACCTGGGCGGGTGTCGATTGAAACCCCTAGATCACAAAGACGGTCGGGGTGTGTCCGATCTTCACCCTTGCGCTCTCCCTCACGCCAGGGGAATACCCACCGACGATGATTGGAATCCCGGCGCGGGTAGGGTCGAAGTGTTCAACACCCGTCGGAGCTGGCCGGATTCCCGTCCCTTCCGACGCAGCGATCGGCAGGAGAGATGAGCGTGCAGCAGGAGGCCGGGGTCCGCGAGGAGGCGCTGGAGGTCTGGATCGACCAGGACCTGTGTACGGGCGACGGCATCTGCGCCCAGTACGCGCCGGAGGTGTTCGAGCTCGACATCGACGGCCTGGCCTACGTGAAGAGTCCGGACGACGAGCTGCTTCAGGACAAGGGCGCGACAACGCCCGTGCCGCTGCCCCTCCTCACCGATGTGGTCGACTCGGCGAAGGAGTGTCCCGGCGAGTGCATCCACGTCCGCCGGGTGACGGACGGCGTCGAGGTGTACGGGCCGGACGCGGCGTGACGGGCGGGGCACGGACCGTCATGTCCGTCTGATTCCTCGCCCGCCGGAGTGCGCTCCGGGGCCGCGCGCCCGCGCGTGCCCCCTCACGCGCGCGGCCCGTACGACCGGCCCGGTGGCCGCCGGTTCCCGGGCGCGGTCAGACGCTCCGGGCGCCGGACGGCGTGGAGCGCGTGAACGAGCCGTTGTCCCAACGCCATTTCACGCTCTCGCGCACGTCGGGGCAGCAACTGGGCACGTCGGAGGACGAGTAGCCGAGGAGGGTGGCGTGCACGTCGCCCGCGTCCACCGAGAAGTCGTCGACGTTGGTGCGGTCTCCCGGGTCGACGAGGGTGGCGACCACCCGCTCGGTCGCGTCGTCGGCGGACCGGGTCAGCACGTACACGCCGTCCGGCGGGGTGCCCATGGGCGCGTCGCAGTGGACCACGGCCACGGTCTCGGGGCGGCCGTCCCCGTCGAGGTCACCGGACGCCTGCTTCTTCACGACCTGCTGCACCGGGCCGCAGTCGAAGGGGAACTCCACACCCGCCGGGTCCGGCGGGGCGCCGTGCGCCGGCGCGCTCCTGGTCTGCGGGCCGGGGCTCTGGGCCGCGGTCGCGGAGCCGGGCTGGAACAGCGACGACAGCGCGACGACACCGGCGAGGGCCGTCGCGGTGGCGACCCAGTGGATCGGGCGGGCGTGCGTGTGCGCGAGTTCCGGGACCGCGGAAGGCTGCACGAGGAGTGCCTCCTGTGAGGGCTGTGCCGGTGGGGGTGGCCAGCATCGTGCCACACGTCACAGGACGGAGGGAACGGCGGGGGGTGTGGGTTCCCGCCGCGGGGGAACCGGGGCGGATCCGGCCGCGGGCCGGGGATCCCGTCGGAGGGTCAACGCACGGGCGCCGTGGCACAGTTCCCGCGGGTGCGGGGGGCACGGGGGCCGGCGGCCGGGCGGGGTGCGGGGGGGGGGGGCCGGCGCGGGGGGGGGCCCCCCCCCCCGGGCCCCCCCCCCCGGGGCGCGGGGGCGGGGGGGGGGGGGGGGGCGCCCCCCCCCCCCCCCCGCGCCCGTGCGTTGTCGTGGCGGGGGTCGCGTCAGCGGGTGGCGCCGCCGTCGGCGTTGGGGCCCGCGTAGTCCTCGCCGTAGGCGCCCTTGGCGGGGCGGCGGCGGCGCATGGGCGGCTCGACGCCGTCGGCGAGACGGCGGGCGGTGAGCAGGAAGCCGGTGTGGCCGATCATCCGGTGGTCCGGGCGGACGGCCAGGCCCTCGATGTGCCAGTTGCGGATCATCGTCTCCCAGGAGGTCGGCTCGTTGAAGCAGCCGATCTCGCGGATGGACTCCACCGTGCGGGCGAGCTGGGTGGTGGTCGCCACGTAGCAGCACAGGATGCCGCCGGGCACGAGCGCCTTGGAGACGGCCTCCAGGCACTCCCAGGGGGCCAGCATGTCGAGGATGACGCGGTCCACGTCGGCGTCGGACAGGTTGTCCTGGAGGTCGCCGACGGTGAGCTGCCAGGCGGGGTGCGGGCCGCCGAAGTAGCGCTCGACGTTCTGCCGGGCGATGTCGGCGAAGTCCTCGCGGCGCTCGTAGCTGTGCAGCATGCCCTGGTCGCCGATGGCCCGCAGCAGGAAGCTGCTCAGCGAGCCGGAGCCCACACCGGCCTCCACGACGCGCGCGCCGGGGAAGATGTCGGCGAAGGCGAGGATCTGTCCCGCGTCCTTCGGGTAGACGACGGCCGCCCCGCGGGGCATGGACAGGACGTAGTCGGGGAGCAGGGGGCGCAGCGCGAGGTAGGCGACGTTCCCGGTGGTGCGGACAACGCTGCCCTCGGGAGCGCCGATCAGTTCGTCGTGCGGGAAGGAACCCTTGTGGGTGTGGAAATTCTTCCCGGCCTCGAGCGTGAACGTGTAGTGGCGGCCCTTGGGGTCGGTCAGCTGAACCTGGTCCCCGACCTTGAAGGGCCCGCGCCTGCGGGCGGCACCGGTCGGTTCGGACATGTGACCAGCCTACCGGTCCCCGGAGGGGCCGCCGACCACCTCCGGGGCGTGCGGGGGCCGGGGCGGCGAAGCGGTGCTCCTCCGTCCCGGCGGGCTCAGCTGGGCCGTGCCATGGCCTTCACGAACGCCCGTTCCACGTCCGCCGCGGACAGCACGCCGTAGATCTCGCCGGTGTCCTCGACCACCAGGTACTCGGTCGCCGGGGTCGCCCGCAGCACCTCCAGCAGGTCCTCGCCCGCCAGCTCGGCGGAGACCCGCATGCCGTCGGTGATGTCCTGGGAGAGTCCGGAGACCGGCACCCAGGGGCGGCGGTGCTCGGGCACGCCGACGATGGCGGCCTCGCGCACCAGGGACAGCGGGGTGCCGTCGGGATCGACGACGACCAGGGCGCGGGCCCCGGCGGCGTTGGCCCGGCGCAGGGCCTCGGACAGGGGGGTGTCGTTCTCCACCGGGACGGCGCGGCGGGTGAGGGTGCGGGCGCGCAGCTCGGGGAGGTGTTCCCGCAGGCGGGCCATGCGCAGGCTGTTGCCGGCGCCGGTCCAGATGATGGCGGCCAGGATCGCGGCGAGCAGGGCGTCCAGGACGGTGTCCATGCCGACGCCGTCGGCGGCGGCGGAGCCGAGCGCGCCGGACTGGGTGAGCAGCGGCAGCCCGACGAGGACGGACACGGCGAGGGCGCGGCCGACCCAGGCGGCGGCGACGGTGCCGGTCATCGGCCTGCCGGTGAGTTTCCAGACCACCGCGCGGAGCATCCGGCCGCCGTCGAGCGGGAGGCCCGGCAGGAGATTGAAGACGGCGACGATGAGGTTGGAGATCATCAGGCCGGCCAGCAGGACCCCGGGCACGGAGCTGGGGTCGACGGCGAGCAGGCCGAGGTAGAAGACGCCGGACAGCACGAGGGAGAGCAGCGGGCCGACGAAGGCGAGCACGAACTCCCGGCCGGGGGTCTCGGCCTCCTTCTCGATCTCGGAGACGCCGCCGAAGAACTGCAGCTGGATGCGGCGCACGGGCAGCTTGAAGCGGAGCGCGGCGAGGGTGTGGGCCAGCTCGTGTACCAGGACCGAGGCGTAGAAGGCGACGGCGAAGAACAGGGACACCAGGTAGCTGGCGGCGCCGAGCTCGGGCAGGACGCGGTCGATCTGCCCGCCGAACACCCAGGTGATGAGGATGGCGACGAGGAACCAGCTCGGCGCCACGTACACCGGAACGCCGAACGGCCGCCCCATCAGCAGTCCGCCGCGCTGCTGCTCGGGAGGCCGCTGGGGGCCCTTGCCGGGGCCGGAGTGGGCGAGCGTGCGGTCGTCCTCGGTCCCGCCGGGTGCCGCCGTCGGCGGAGGCGGCGGGGGCGGCGGGTGGGGGGCGCCGGGACCGGGAGTCCGGGTGTCCCCTCCGGCGGCCGGGGGCGCCACAGGGGCGTCGGGCCGTTCCGGCGCGGCCGGGGGCCCGTCGGCGGTGGGGCGGTCGTCCGGGGCGGGCCGGCCGGGAGCGGGCCGGTCCTCGCCGTCGGCGGGGGCGCCGGTGTGCGGGTGTCCCGTCTCCCCGGGTGTGCCGCTGACGGGGCCGGGCCGGGCAGGGTCGGCGCCGGGCCGGGGCGCGTCGGTCCCGGCCGGAGCGTCCGGTGCCGGGCCCTGGGCGCCGTCCCGGGTGGTGGTGTCGTCGGGGGCCGGTTCCGAGCGGCCCGAGGGGTGCTCGGTCGATTCGTCGTTGCCGGACCGCGGCCGCCCGCGCCCGCCACTTGCCTCCACCGGTGTCCCCTCGTTCGCTGCGTCTCCCGCGCCATCCGGGCGGGAGGGTCTCGTGTCGATGGTATGCGGCCGTTGCCGCCCGTTTCCCCTCGGCACCCTGTCCCTTCCCCTGTGCAACGGCGCCTGCACCCCACCTCCTTCCCGTTCTGCCTCTCCGGTCACCCTCGGGCAGTTGTCCACAGGCGCCCCCGCCCTGACGTCGATGTCGGCGCCGGGCCGTAAGGTCTGGGGCATGGAGACGAGCACGGAGCACCCGGCACGGCCCGAGAGCGGCCCGGCGGTCGCGGACCGGACACCGCCGGCACCGGACGCCCCGACCGGGGCCGCGGCCGGCGCGGCCGCGGTGAGCGGTGCTCCCGCGCTGCCGCCCGCCTCGCTGTCGCCGTCCCGTGCCAGTGACTTCATGCAGTGCCCGCTGCTGTACCGGTTCCGGGTCATCGACCGGCTGCCGGAGAAGCCCAGCGAGGCGGCGACCCGGGGCACGCTGGTGCACGCCGTGCTGGAGCGGCTGTTCGACGCCCCGGCCGCCGAGCGGACCGCGCCGCGCGCCAAGGCGCTGCTGCCGGGGCAGTGGGAGCGGCTCCTGGAGAGCAGACCGGAGGTCGGGGAGCTGTTCGCCGAGGATCCGGGGGGCGAGCGGCTGGCCCGGTGGCTGGCGGAGGCGGAGCAGCTGGTCGAGCGGTGGTTCACGCTGGAGGACCCCAGCCGGCTGGAGCCGGCGGAGCGGGAGCTGTTCGTCGAGGCGCGGCTGGATTCCGGGCTGACCCTGCGCGGGATCATCGACCGGGTCGACGTGGCGCCCACCGGTGACGTGCGCATCGTCGACTACAAGACCGGGAAGGCACCGCGTCCGGAGTACGCCGAGGGCGCGCTGTTCCAGATGAAGTTCTACGCGCTGGTGGTGTGGCGGCTGAAGAACGTCGTCCCGCGCCGTCTGCAGCTGGTGTACCTGGGCAGCGGCGACGTGCTGACGTATGACCCCGTGCTCGCCGACCTGGAGCGGGTCGAGCGCAGGCTGCTGGCCCTGTGGGACGCGATCCGGCAGGCCACCGAGACGGGTGACTGGCGTCCGCGGCCCACCAAGCTGTGCGGCTGGTGCGACCACCGGGAGCACTGCCCCGAGTTCGGCGGCACTCCCCCGCCCTACCCGCTGCCGGTCCCGCCGCCCGCGCCCAGCGGCGCCTGACCGGGGCCGGCCCGGGGCCGCGGTGCCCCGGCCGGGAACCGGCCGCCCGCCGCAGGGCAGAATGGGACCGGACTAGCGAAGGAGACTTACGTGGCCATCCGCGTCCTACTGGTCGACGACCAGCCCCTGCTGCGCACGGGCTTCCGCATGATTCTGGAGGCCGAGCAGGATCTCGCGGTCGTCGGCGAGGCCGGGGACGGCCTCCAGGCCCTGGACCAGGTGCGGGCTCTGCAGCCCGATGTGGTGCTGATGGACATCCGCATGCCGCGGATGGACGGGGTGGAGGCGACCCGGCAGATCACCGGTCCCGAGCGGAACGGCCCGGCGAAAGTGCTCGTGCTGACGACGTTCGACCTCGACGAGTACGTCGTGGAGGCCCTGAAGGCGGGTGCCAGCGGGTTCCTGCTGAAGGACGCCCCGGCCAACGAGCTGGTGCAGGCGATCCGGGTGGTCGCCGCCGGGGAGGCGATGCTCGCGCCGAGCATCACGCGCCGTCTGCTCGACAAGTACGCCACCCACCTGCCGTCCGGTGAGGAGCCGGTGCCGGACACGCTGCACACGCTGACCGACCGTGAGGTCGAGGTGCTGAAGCTGGTGGCCCGCGGCCTGTCCAACGCGGAGATCGCCGCGGACCTGTTCGTCAGCGAGACCACGGTGAAGACGCACGTGGGCCATGTGCTGACCAAGCTGGGCCTGCGCGACCGGGTACAGGCCGCGGTGTACGCCTACGAGAGCGGTCTGGTGCGCCCCGGCGCCCAGTGAGCGGGCCCGGGCCCGTCGCGGTCCGGCTACGAGCGAGGGGCGCCCTCTTCCCGGCCGGGAAGGGGGCGCCCCTCGCGTGTGCGGGCCCGGGTCAGCTCTTGCTCAGCTCCCAGAACCGGAACACGGTGGAGGCGTCCAGGCAGTACTCCACGCCGGCGACGCCGTCACGGACGACCGCGTACTGCTTGGCCTGCCAGACGGGCAGGACCGGCAGTTCGTCGGCGACGATGTCCTGGAGTTCGCCGTACTCCTTGTCGGTCGCGCCGCGGTCGGTGATGGCGGCGGTGCGCGGGATGAGCGTGCCGGTGATGGTGCGGTTGCTGTAGTTGTTGCTCAGCACGTTGCCCTCGCCGAAGAAGGGCCCGGTGAAGTTGTCGGCGTCCGGGTAGTCGGGCACCCAGCCCTTGACGTAGACGCCGTACTTGCCGGCCTCGACGTCCTTCTCGTACTGCTCGAAGTCGACGGACTTCATGTCGGCGTCGAACAGGCCGCTGGCGTTGAGCTGCTTCGCTATGGCGGTGAGCTCCTCGTCGGTGGCCGGGCCGTAGCGGGACGGCGTGGACCACAGGGTCAGCTTCACCTTGCCGCTGATGCCCTCGTCCTGCAGGGCGGCGGCGGCCTTGGCCCGGGAGGGGCGGGCGCCATAGGTGTCGAAGAAGGCGGTGTTGTGGCCCGCGATACCGGCCGGGATGATCGAGTACAGCGGGGTCGCCGTGCCCCGGTAGACGTCCTGGATCAGGGCCTCGCGGTCGAGCAGGTGCGCGATGGCCTTGCGGACGCCGGTCTTTCCGGCGACCGGGTGGTCCATGTTGAAGACGAGGTGCTGGACCTCGGCGCTGCTGCCCTCGACGACCTCGATGTCCTCGGTGCCCTTGGAGGTCTCCTCGATGTCGGCGATGGCCTTGGCGGTCAGACCGCGGTAGGCGATGTCGACCTCGCCGTCCTGCACCGCCTTCTGCAGGGCCCCCTGGTCGCCGCGGTAGAACTTCAGGGTGACGCCCGAGTTCTTGGTCGTCACGGTGCCCTTGTAGTGCGGGTTGACCGAGAACACGGCCTTGTCCTCGCCGTAGGAGTCCAGCTTGTACGGGCCGGAGCCGGCCGCCTTGCCGTCCTCGCGCAGGCCGTTCGCGTCGTACGCGCGGTGGTCGACGATGGATCCGGCACCGGAGGCGATCTTGCTGGGGAAGGTGGCGTCCGAGGTGTTGAGCCGGAAGACGACCGTCCTGTCGTCGGGCGTCTCGACCTCTTCGAGGGTGGAGAACATCACCGCCGGGCCGTCCGGGTCGTCGATCTTCAGCATGCGGTCGAAGGAGAACTTCACGTCCTTCGAGGTGAGGGACTCACCGTTGCTGAACTTCAGCCCGTCCTTGAGCGTGCAGCGGTAGACCGTGGTCTCCGAGTCGGTGAAGGCACACTCCTCGGCCGCCTCGGGCTGCGGCTCGGTGGCTCCCTTGGGGAAGCTGAGCAGCGACTGGAAGACGTTGTTGAACAGCAGCCACGAACCGGGGTCGTAGCCGGAGGCCGGGTCGGTGGCGAGGACGTCGTCGGACATTCCCACCACGACGTTGGAGCCGTCCGCCCCGGAGTCGCCGTTCTCTGATCCACAGCCGGTCAGCAGGCCGGAGGCCAGGCCCGCCACCAGGGGCAGGACCGGCCACTTGTTGCGCAGGTTCACGTGTGCTTCGTCCTCGGTAGGTCCCGGCCGCGGAGGTCCCCGGCCCGGGCGGGTGGGTCGGTCAGCCGTCCACTCCCCGGCCGAGCTCCCACAACTGGAGCGTCGCCGAGGAGTTGAGCGAGTAGGCGGTGCCGGTGATGTCGTCGTGGGCGGCGAGGTACTGCTTGCCCTGCCACAGCGGCAGCACGGGCACGTCGTCGGCGACGATGTCCTGAATGTCCGTCAGGCTGCCCGCGGCGGACAGCCGGTCGGCCTGGCGACGGGACGCGGGGATGAGGTCGTCGCGGATCTCGTCGTTGGCGTACGGCGAGCGCAGGAAGTTGTTCTCGTCCAGGAAGGGTGCGAGGAAGTTGTCGGCGTCGGGGAAGTCGGGGAACCAGCCCATGCCGTAGACGTCGTACTCGCCCTTCTGTCCGGCCGGGCGGTAGGTGGACCAGGGGTGGCCCTTGATGTCGATCCGGAACAGGCCGCTGGCGTCGAGCTGCTTCTTGAGCTGTTCGAACTCGGCCTTGGTGCCCGGTCCGTAGTGGTCGGTGTTGTAGTGCAGCGTCAGTTCGACCGGGGTGCTGACCCCGGCGTCCTCGAGCAGCTCCCGGGCCTTGGCGGGGTCGGGGTCGCCGTACTGGTTGAAGAAGGAGTTCGAGTGGCCGGTGACGGTCGCCGGGACGAGCGAGTAGAGCGGCTCGGCCTGGGAGCCGTAGACCGAGGAGACCAGCGCGCCGCGGTCGACGGTGTACGCCATGGCCTGCCGGACCGCCTTGGACTTCACGACCGGGGCGTCGGTGTTGAAGACCAGGTAGCGGATCTCCAGGCCGGGCATCTCGACGAGGTCGATGTCGTCCTCGGCGTTGCCCGCGAGTTCGTCGATCTGGTCCGGCGACATGGTGCGCGTCATGACGTCGATGTCATCGTGCTCCAGCGCGTCGCCCATGGCGTCGGGGTCCGCGAACGAGACCATCTGCAGCTTGTCGCTGTTCACCTTCAACGAGCCCTTGTAGTGCGGGTTCTTGGTGAAGGTGGCGCGGACCATCTCGCCCTTGTCGACCTCGGCGTCCAGGACGTACGGGCCGGAGCCGTCGACCTCGAAGCCGTCGCGCAGCTTGTCCTTGGCGTAGCTGTCCGGGTGCACGATGCCGGCGACCGGGGTGGAGAGCTTGTAGGGGAAGGTCGCGTCGGCGCTCTTCAGGTGGAAGATCACCTCACGGTCGCCCTGGGTCTCCACGGTGTCGATGGTGGACAGCAGCGCGTAGACCTCGCTGTCGGCCTTGATGGCGAGGGCCCGGTCGATGGAGTACTTCACGTCCTCGGCGCTGACCGGGTCGCCGTTCGCGAACTTCAGGCCCTTGCGCAGGGTGCAGCGGTAGCGCTCGTTGCCGGCGTCGGTGAAACCGCACGACTCGGCCGCCTCCGGCACGGGCTCGCCGGCCCCGCGCGGCTGGATCATCAGCGTCTGCACGGTCTGGCGCAGGACGTTCCAGGTGCCGACGTCGTAGGCGGAGGCGGGGTCGATCGGCGCCGGGTCGTCCTTGGAGGCGGTGAACCGGTCCGTGGTGCCGACCACGATGGCGTCGCTGTCGCGGCTGCCGCCCTCGGTGTCGCCACAGCCGGCGAGCACCGGCGCGAGCAGGCCGATCGCGGCCGCCGGCACCAAAGTCTTGCGGTTCATGCTCGAGTTTCTCCAGAGCTGTCGACTCCGTGTACCCGGCATGCGGGGGTGGCGCAGCGGATCACGTGAGAAGGGGGGTGATGTTCTCGCGTCGAGATTAGACCGCCCCCGCAGGAGGGCGGACAGTCACTGGAGTTGGGCTCTCATCACGCAGTGGAATCAGGTGTGAACGCACCGGCAGAAGTACCGGGGAATGATTCGTGCAGCGTCCCACCAATCGGTACACATGGGTCCGAGCACAGCTGCCGAAAAGGGGCGGACGGCACGCACCGCCACCCCCTCCGCACCCCGCAGAAGTGGTGAACCTCACATGTGAAAACGGCCTCTCCGGTATCGGAATTCAGCCATCGACAGTGATTCGAATTCTGTCGGACACCTGTTCCGTGATCACCCGGTCACGCAATGGGAATTTCCGTCCGGATGCCGCTGCACGCTGGGTGAACCCCTAGCGCATTTCCGTCATCAGGCCGCGCAGGAATGTCAGGTCGACGACTTCCAGCGAGGGCACGACGGTGCGCCCGGCGGCCGGCGCGATCGGCGCGACGGAGGGAACCGCCACGACCTGGCAGCCCGCGGCCTCGCCGGCGGCGACCCCGGTCGCGGTGTCCTCGACGACCGCGCACCGGGCCGGGTCGACCCCGAGTCCGGCCGCGGCGGCCAGATACGGGTCCGGGTGCGGCTTGGTGCGCGGGACCTCGTCACCGGCGACCGAGAGGCCGAAGTGGCGCCGCCCGAGGGAGTTCATGACGCGGTCGATGATCCGCCGGTGCGAGGCGGACACGAGGGCCGTGGGAACGCGGTGCTCCGACAGTTCGGCGAGCAGCCGCCCGGCCCCGGGCATCAACGGCAGGGCCCGGTCGATGCGGGCCTCGAAGCCGTCGTTGAGCAGCACCGTCAGTTCGGGGAGGGTGATGTCGGCGCCGGTCGCCTCGATGAGGAACCCCGCGCTGCGGGTCATGGGACCGCCCACGACGACATGGCGCCAGGAGTCGTCGAGGGTGTGGCCGAGGGAGGCGAAGACCTCGACCTCGACGTCCCACCAGAAGCCCTCGGTGTCGACGAGCGTGCCGTCCATGTCGAGGAGCACGGCCTGCAGGCCGGCGCCGGCGGCGCGTGCGGGCGCGGCCGTCGCCGGGGCGGGGCCGTGCGTCCCGGGCAGGGGCCCGGGAGAGGAACCGAAGGCGGGGATCGTACTGGTCATCCACGTACCTCCTGAAGGGGCGAGCAGGCCGGTCCCCCGTGCGGGGAACCGGCCTGCAGTGGACCGACCAGTGTACGTCGCGCGCGCGGCAAGTGCCTCATTTGCCCCGTGAGTCCCCCGTGAGTCCCCCGCGAGCCCCCCGCGCGGGCCGTGCGCGAGGGGCTCGTGACAGGGGACCGGGAGGCACGTACGTGCCTCAGCGGGCGTTGAAGTACTTGGCCTCCGGGTGGTGGATCACGATGGCGTCCGTGGACTGCTCGGGGTGCAGCTGGAACTCCTCGGACAGCTCGACCCCGATGCGCTCCGGCTGGAGCAGTTCGGCGATCTTGGCGCGGTCCTCCAGGTCCGGGCAGGCCCCGTAGCCGAGGGAGAAGCGGGCGCCCCGGTACTTCAGGGCGAACATGTCCTCCATGGCGGCCGGGTCCTCCCCGGCGAAGCCCAGTTCGCTGCGCACGCGGGCGTGCCAGTACTCGGCGAGCGCCTCCGCCAGCTGCACGGACAGGCCGTGCAGCTCCAGGTAGTCGCGGTAGGCGTTGGCCTCGAACATCCGGGCGGTCTCCGTGCCGATGCGGGAGCCGACGGTGACGACCTGGAAGCCGACGACGTCCGTCTCACCGGACTCCTCGGGCCGGAAGAAGTCGGCCAGGCACAGGCGCCGGCCGCGGCGCTGGCGCGGGAAGGTGAAGCGGGTGCGCTCGTTGCCGTCGTCGTCGAGGACGATCAGGTCGTCGTCCTTGGAGACGCACGGGAAGTAGCCGTGCACCACGGCCGCCTCCAGCAGGTTCTCCGTCTGGAGCCGGTCGAGCAGCCCGCGCAGCCGCGGACGCCCCTCGGTCTCGACGAGCTCCTCGTACGTCGGCCCCTCGCCGGTGCGGGCCTGCTTCAGGCCCCACTGCCCCTTGAACAGGGCGCCCTCGTCGAGCCAGGACGCGTACTCCTTGAGCTGGATGCCCTTGCTGACCCGGGTGCCCCAGAACGGCGGGGTGGGCACGGGGTTGTCGGTGGCGACGTCGGAGCGCACGTGCCCGGCCTCGGGGCGTTCCTCGATCTCGACGGTGGCGGCCCGCACCCGCCGCTGGCGCAGTTCGGGCAGCTTGGCGCCGGGCACCCCGCGCTTGATGCCGATGAGGGCGTCCATCAGGCGCAGGCCCTCGAAGGCGTCGCGGGCGTAGCGGACCTCGCCCTGGTAGATCTCGTACAGGTCCTGCTCGACGTAGGCGCGGGTCAGGGCCGCGCCGCCGAGGATGACCGGGTAGTCGGCGGCCAGTCCGCGCTGGTTGAGCTCCTCCAGGTTCTCCTTCATGATCACCGTGGACTTCACCAGGAGGCCGGACATGCCGATGACGTCGGCCCGGTGCTCGTCGGCGGCGTCGAGGATCGCGGAGACCGGCTGCTTGATGCCGAGGTTGACGACGTTGTAGCCGTTGTTCGACAGGATGATGTCGACCAGGTTCTTGCCGATGTCGTGCACGTCGCCGCGGACGGTGGCCAGCACGATGGTGCCCTTGCCCGCCTCGTCGGTCTTCTCCATGTGCGGTTCGAGGTGGGCGACGGCGGACTTCATCACCTCGGCGGACTGGAGCACGAACGGCAGCTGCATCTGGCCGGATCCGAACAGCTCGCCGACGACCTTCATGCCGTCCAGGAGGGTGTCGTTGACGATGTCGAGGGCCTTGCGGGTCTGCAGGGCCTCGTCCAGGTCGGCCTCCAGGCCCTTGCGCTCGCCGTCGATGATGCGGCGCTTGAGCCGCTCCTCCAACGGCAGGGAGGCCAGTTCCTCGGCCTTGCCGGCCTTGAGGGACTTCGCGGTGGCGCCCTCGAACAGCTGCATCAGCTTCTGCAGCGGGTCGTAGCCCTCGCGGCGGCGGTCGTGGATGAGGTCGAGGGCGGTCTGCACCTCCTCCTCGCTGAAGCGGGCGATGGGGAGGATCTTCGAGGCGTGCACGATCGCCGAGTCCAGTCCGGCCTTGACGCACTCGTCGAGGAAGACGGAGTTCAGCAGGATGCGCGCGGCCGGATTGAGGCCGAAGGAGATGTTCGACAGGCCCAGCGTGGTCTGCACGGCGGGGTGGCGCCGCTTCAGTTCGCGGATGCCCTCGATGGTGGCGAGGCCGTCCTTGCGGGACTCCTCCTGGCCGGTGCAGATGGTGAAGGTGAGGCAGTCGATGAGGATGTCCTCCTCACGGATGCCCCAGTTGCCGGTGAGGTCCTCGATCAGCCGTTCGGCGATCTCGACCTTCTTCTCGGCGGTGCGGGCCTGGCCCTCCTCGTCGATGGTCAGCGCGATCAGGGCGGCGCCGTGCTCCTGCGCCAGCCGGGTGACGCGGGCGAAGCGGGACTCGGGTCCGGCGCCGTCCTCGTAGTTGACGGAGTTGATGACGGCGCGCCCGCCCAGCCTCTCCAGCCCGGCCCGGATGACGTCGACCTCGGTGGAGTCCAGGACGATCGGCAGGGTGGAGGCGGTGGCGAGCCGGCCGGCCAGTTCGCGCATGTCGGCGACGCCGTCGCGGCCGACGTAGTCCACGCACAGGTCGAGCATGTGCGCGCCCTCGCGGATCTGTTCGCGGGCCAGTTCGACACAGGCGTCCCAGCGGCCCTCCAGCATGGCCTCGCGGAACTTCTTGGAGCCGTTGGCGTTGGTCCGCTCGCCGATCGCCAGGTAGGAGGTGTCCTGGCGGAAGGGGACGCTCTGGTAGAGGGAGGCGGCTCCGGGCTCGGGGCGCGGCTCGCGCTCGGCGGGGGCCAGGTCGCCCACGCGCTGCACGAGCTGCCGCAGGTGCTCGGGGGTGGTGCCGCAGCAGCCGCCGACCAGGGACAGGCCGTAGTCGCGGACGAAGGTCTCCTGCGCGTCGGCCAGCTCCCCGGGGGTCAGCGGGTAGCGGGCCCCGTCCTTGGTGAGTTCCGGCAGGCCGGCGTTGGGCATGCAGGACAGCTGGATGCGGGAGTGGCGGGCCAGGTGACGCAGGTGCTCGCTCATCTCGGCGGGGCCGGTCGCGCAGTTCAGCCCGATGAGGTCGATGCCGAGCGGTTCCAGCGCGGTGAGCGCGGCGCCGATCTCGGAGCCGAGGAGCATGGTGCCGGTGGTCTCGACCGTGACCGACACGATGAGCGGGACGTCGAACCCGGCGGTCTCCATCGCGCGGCGGGCGGCGATGACGCTCGCCTTGGTCTGCAGCAGGTCCTGGGTCGTCTCGACCAGCAGGGCGTCCGCGCCGCCGGCGAGCAGGCCCTCGGCGTTCTGCTGGTAGGCGTCCCGGATGGCGGTGAAGGTGGTGTGCCCGAGCGTGGGCAGCTTGGTGCCGGGACCCATCGAGCCCAGGACCCAGCGGGCCCGGCCGTCGCGGGCGGTGTACTCGTCCGCCGCCTCGCGGGCGATGCGCGCACCGGCCTCGGACAGTTCGGTGACGCGTTCGGCGATGTCGTACTCGCCCAGGGCGGTGAGGTTGGCGCCGAAGGTGTTCGTCTCGACGCAGTCGACACCCGCGTCGAAGTACTCCGAATGGACCGAACGGACGATGTCCGGGCGTGTCAGGTTCAGGATCTCGTTGCAGCCCTCGAGGTTCTCGAAGTCCTCGAGTGTGGGGTCCTGTGCCTGGAGCATGGTGCCCATGGCACCGTCGGCGACCACCACCCGGGTGGCGAGTGCCTCTCGTAGGGCGGACACACGGGTCCGGCTGTCGGCGGAAGGGGACTGCGGCAACGAGGCCATGTAAGGGGCTCCCTCAGATGCGACGGCTGTCGGCTTTGCGGCTGCGCGGGGAGGCGTCACGGGCCGTCCCCGGCAGGGGCGCACGCGGCCAGGGTAGCCGGGTCCGCGTCCCGATGTTCAGGGCGTCCACGGGCCGGACCATGATGGACGGCACACGGTTACGGAGGACGGGTGACGCGATCGTTGACGTCCGACCATTGGCGGGAGGTCGGCATCGACCGGTAGTGTTCGGCAATGCCGAACAGCGGCAGGGGCGTCGCGGGTCGACGGTCGAAGGGGACGGAGGCAGTACGGCGATGGCACGGAACATCCAGTCGCTCGAGCGGGCGGCGGCGATGCTGCGGCTGCTCGCGGGCGGCGAGCGGCGGCTCGGCCTGTCGGACATCGCCTCGTCGCTGGGCCTGGCCAAGGGCACGGCCCACGGCATCCTGCGCACCCTCCAGCACGAGGGCTTCGTGGAGCAGGACGAGGCCTCGGGCCGCTACCAGCTGGGCGCCGAGCTGCTGCGCCTGGGCACCACCTACCTGGACGTGCACGAACTGCGGGCCCGGGCCCTGGTCTGGACGGACGACCTGGCCCGCTCCAGCGGCGAGAGCGTCTACCTGGGGGTGCTGCACCAGCAGGGCGTGCTGATCGTGCACCACGTGTTCCGGCCCGACGACAGCCGGCAGGTCCTGGAGATCGGGGCCATGCAGCCGCTGCACTCCACCGCCCTCGGCAAGGTGCTGTCCGCCTACGACCCGGTGGCCCACAGCGAGGCCCTGGACGCGGACCGCAAAGCGTTCACCGAGCGCACGGTGTGCGAGGCGGACGCCTTCGAGCAGGTCCTGGACCTCACCCGCGCGCGGGGCTACGCGGCGGACGTGGAGGAGACCTGGGAGGGCGTCGCGTCCGTCGCGGCGCCGATCCACGACCGGCGGCGGATGCCGGTGGGCGCGGTCGGGGTGACCGGCGCGGTGGAGCGGCTGCGCCGGGACGGCGAGCTGCGGGCCGAACTGATCGCGGCGGTGCGGGACTGCGCCCGCTCGGTGTCCCGAGACCTGGGCGCGCGCCGCTTCTGAGCAGGCAGGACGTACGACCGGGGCGCCACGCGGGCACTCCGGTCGCAGCCGTGCCCGCTCCCGTGCGCCGGCCCGCCGCGCTCCCGTTCCGCGGGCCGTTCCCGCTCGCGCGCGTGCGCGGCAGGGGGCGCCGGGCGGCCGGGAGGGCCGGTCCGCCCGGCGGGATCAATAACGATCCCGTTTTCGATTACCAGACCCTTGACGCACGTATCGCGCCACGGCGAGACTCCCGTCCATCGGTCGGCATTGTCGAACACCTACCGGCAATACGCGCTAGAGTGTGACAACGCCAAGGGCCGGCATCGCTCTCATTTCCGAGGGCGCCAATCCCCGGTGGGACCCGGGGGTCGGCTTCCCTGGACGAAGGACAAAGGAGTCGCGGGTGTCCAGCTCCGACATCTTCATCGGCGAGACCATCGGTACCGCCATACTCATCCTGCTCGGCGGCGGTGTGTGTGCCGCCGTGACCCTGAAGGCCTCCAAGGCCCGTAACGCCGGCTGGCTCGCCATCGCCTTCGGGTGGGGTTTCGCCGTCATGACGGCCGTCTACATCGCCGGACCGCTCTCCGGCGCCCACCTCAACCCCGCCGTCACCGTGGCCCTCGCCATCAAGGACGGCGACTGGAGCAACGTTCCGGTCTACTTCGCCGGAGAGTTCCTCGGCGCGATGATTGGTGCCACTCTGGTCTGGATGGCGTACTACGGACAGTTCCAGGTCCACCTGACGGACAAGGAGATCGTCGGCGGGCCGGGTGCCCAGGCCACCACCGCGAAGGCGGTCCAGGCCCAGGAGAAGGGCGCCGGCCCGGTGCTGGGCGTCTTCTCCACCGGCCCCGAGATCCGCAACCCGGTGCAGAACCTCGCCACCGAGATCATCGGCACCATGGTCCTGCTGCTCGCCGTGCTCACCCAGGGCCTCAACGACGCGGGCAACGGCCTCGGCGTCCTGGGCGGACTGATCACGGCGCTCGTGGTCGTCTCGATCGGTCTCTCCCTCGGCGGCCCGACCGGGTACGCGATCAACCCGGCCCGTGACCTCGGTCCGCGCATCGTGCACGCCCTGCTGCCGCTGCCCAACAAGGGCGGCTCGGACTGGTCCTACGCCTGGGTCCCGGTGGTCGGGCCGCTGATCGGCGGCGCCCTCGCGGCAGGCATCTACAACGTCGCCCTCGCCTGAGGGCGCCGGATGCCCGCCGGCCACCGAGTCCGCGCCGAAGCGCCGTACGTACAGCCCCGTAACCAAGGAACTCCCAGGAGCACACAGTGACCGACGCCCACACCGCCGGCCCGTTCATCGCAGCCATCGACCAGGGCACGACCTCGTCCCGCTGCATCGTGTTCGACCGTGACGGCCGGATCGTCTCCGTCGACCAGAAGGAACACGAGCAGATCTTCCCCAAGCCGGGCTGGGTCGAGCACGACGCCACCGAGATCTGGACCAACGTCCAGGAGGTCGTCGCCGGAGCCATCGAGAAGGCCGGCATCACCCGCGACGACATCAAGGCCATCGGCATCACCAACCAGCGCGAGACCACCGTGCTGTGGGACAGGAACACCGGGGAACCCGTCCACAACGCCATCGTCTGGCAGGACACCCGCACCGACGCCCTCTGCCGCGAGCTGGGCCGCAATGTCGGCCAGGACCGCTTCCGCCGCGAGACCGGTCTCCCCCTCGCCTCCTACTTCGCCGGCCCCAAGGCCCGCTGGCTGCTCGACAACGTCGACGGCCTCAAGGAGCGTGCCGAGGCGGGCGACATCCTCTTCGGCACGATGGACACCTGGGTCATCTGGAACCTGACCGGCGGCGCCGACGGCGGCCGCCACGTCACGGACGTCACCAACGCCTCCCGCACCATGCTGATGAACCTGCACACCATGGAGTGGGACGAGAAGATCGCCGAGTCCATCGGCGTGCCCACCGCGATGCTGCCGGAGATCCGCTCCTCCGCCGAGGTCTACGGCGAGATCACGGGCGGCAAGCTGGGCGACCTGCTCGGCGGCATCCCGGTCGCCTCGGCGCTGGGCGACCAGCAGGCGGCCCTGTTCGGCCAGACCTGCTTCTCCGAGGGCGAGACCAAGTCCACCTACGGCACCGGCACCTTCATGGTGATGAATACCGGTGACAAGATCATCAACTCCTACAGCGGCCTGCTGACCACCGTCGGCTACCAGATCGGCGGCCAGCAGCCGGTCTACGCCCTGGAGGGCTCGATCGCCGTCACCGGCGCGCTGGTGCAGTGGATGCGCGACCAGATGGGCCTGATCTCCACCGCCGCCGAGATCGAGACCCTCGCCCTGTCGGTCGAGGACAACGGCGGCGCCTACTTCGTGCCGGCCTTCTCCGGCCTGTTCGCCCCGTACTGGCGCTCCGACGCCCGCGGTGTGATCGCCGGCCTGACCCGGTACGTCACCAAGGCGCACCTCGCACGCGCCGTCCTGGAGGCCACCGCCTGGCAGACGCGGGAGATCGCGGACGCCATGACGAAGGACTCCGGGGTGGAGCTGACCGCCCTCAAGGTCGACGGCGGCATGACCTCCAACAACCTGCTGATGCAGACCCTCTCGGACTTCCTGGACGCCCCCGTGGTGCGCCCCATGGTCGCCGAGACCACCTGCCTCGGCGCCGCCTACGCCGCCGGTCTCGCCGTCGGCTTCTGGAACAGCACCGACGACCTGCGCGCCAACTGGCGCCGGGCCGCCGAGTGGACCCCCCGCATGGACGCGGACACCCGCGACCGTGAGTACAAGAGCTGGCTCAAGGCCGTCGAGCGGACCATGGGCTGGATCGCCGACGAAGACTGACGAGGAGTTAGAACCCGACATGACCACTCAGTCCACCCTGCAGTCCGTGCCTGCCCTGGGGACGCACCCGGCATCCGGCTCGAACCCGAGCCGGGCCGAGACCCGGGAGCGGCTCTCCAAGGCGTCGTACGACCTTCTCGTCATCGGCGGCGGCATCCTGGGCATCTCGACCGCCTGGCACGCCGCGCAGTCCGGCCTCAGGGTGGCTCTGGTGGACGCCGGTGACTTCGCCGGCGCGACCTCCTCCGCCTCCTCGAAGCTGCTCCACGGCGGCCTGCGCTACCTGCAGACCGGCGCCGTGAAGCTGGTCGCGGAGAACCACTTCGAGCGCCGTGCGGTCTCCCGGCAGGTGGCCCCCCACCTGTCGAACCCGCTCACCTTCTACCTGCCGGTCTACAAGGGCGGACCGCACGGCGCGGCGAAGCTGGGAGCCGGCGTCTTCGCCTACTCGGCGCTGTCGGCCTTCGGCGACGGCGTCGGCCACCTGCTCTCCCCCGCCAAGGCGGCGCAGGACGTGCCGGAGCTGCGCACCGACAACCTCAAGGCCGTGGCCGTGTACGGCGACGACCAGATGAACGACGCGCGCATGGCGCTGATGACGGTCCGCGCGGCCGCCGAGTCGGGCGCCGTCGTCCTCAACCACGCCGAGGTGACCGGCCTGCGCTTCACCAAGGGCCGGGTCACCGGTGCCGAACTGCGCGACCGGCTCTCCGGCGACGAGTTCGGGGTGGACGCGCGCCTGGTGCTCAACGCGACCGGTCCGTGGGTCGACCACCTGCGCCGCATGGAGGACCCGGCGGCAGCCCCGTCGATCCGGCTGTCGAAGGGCGCCCACCTGGTGCTCAAGCGCACCTCCCCCTGGAGGGCCGCGCTCGCCACCCCGATCGACAAATACCGCATCACCTTCGCCCTGCCCTGGGAGGACATGCTGCTCCTCGGCACGACCGACGAGGAGTTCGAGGGCGACCCGGCGGACGTCGCCGTCAACGACAAGGACGTCGCCCAGATACTCGACGAGGCCGCGTTCTCCATCCGCGACCAGCAGCTCGACCGTGACCTGATCACCTACGCCTTCGCCGGGCTGCGGGTGCTGCCCGGCGGCCCCGGCAACACCGCCAAGGCCAAGCGGGAGACCGTGGTGACCGAGGGCCGGGCCGGCATGCTGTCCGTCGCGGGCGGCAAGTGGACCACCTTCCGGCACATCGGCCGTACGGTCATGCAGAAGCTGCAGTCACTGCCGGGGCACCCGCTGGGCGAGGACTTCGAGCCGGTCTCCGCGCTGCCGAAGAAGCTGCCGCTGCCAGGTGTCGCCAACCCCCGCGCGGTCGCCCACCGGCTGCTGGTCGACGGCCCGGCGCCCGGCCCCCGCATGGCGGCGGACACCGCCCGGCACCTGGCCACCCACTACGGCTCGCTGGCCTTCGACATCGCGCGGCTGGCCAACGACGACCCGGCGCTGGCCCAGCGCGTCCACCCGGACGCCCCGGAGATCTGGGCGCAGGTCGTCTGGGCCCGGGACCACGAGTGGGCCGAGACGGCGGACGACGTGCTGCGCCGCCGGACCACCCTGACGATCCGCGGCCTCGCCACGGACGAGGTCCGCGGACGCGTCCAGGACCTCCTCGACCGGAAGTAGGGGGAACCGGGGAGGACAACCGCGGGTCCGGGCCCGGGAGCCCGGACCCGCGCGGCGCCCTGACGGGGCGCGGGGGCGGTTCCACGCCGACGGAAGCCGCCCCTTCCGCGTGTCCGGACCCGGGATGCCCGCCGCCGGCCCGCGGAAGGGGCGGCTCGTCGCTTCCGCGTGCCCGGACCCGCGGGTGCCCGCCGCCGGGTCGCACGGGCGGGCGGCGGGGTCGCGCGGGCGGGCGGCCGGGGCGCCGGCCGGTGCGCGGACCCGTGTGGGCCCGACGCCCGCCCGCGCCCCGTGCGGCCGGGGCGCCGGGCGCCTCCCGCTCCGGCGCCCGCCCTGCGGCGGCCGGTCCCCATCACGGCGTCCTCGCACGGGAGTTCGCCCGTCGCCGCGCGGAGGCACCGCCCGGCGCGGCGGGGGTGTGTCCGGAGGACTCCCCGGGCAGTGATGGGGCACTCCCCCCGCACGGGGGCTGCGGGCGCACCCTCGGCACGCCGTAAGGTTGGGGGGTACGCGAGGGCACGTCGGAAGGAGGCGCTGGGTGATCGAGCTCGAGGGGGTTCCCGAGCTGATCGACCCGGTCATGGTGGCCGCGTTCGAGGGCTGGAACGACGCCGGCGACGCCGCCTCCACCGCGGTCGCGCACCTGGACCGGGAATGGAAGGGCGAGGTGTTCGCGGCGCTGGACGCCGAGGACTACTACGACTTCCAGGTCAACCGCCCGACGGTGTTCATGGACGCCGGTGTCCGCAAGGTCACCTGGCCGACGACGCGGCTGTCGGTGGTGCGGGTCGGCGGTGACAAGCCGCGGGACCTGGTCCTGGTCCGCGGGATCGAGCCGTCGATGCGGTGGCGCTCGTTCTGCAACGAGCTGCTCGGCTTCGCCCACGAACTGGGCGTGGAGCTGGTGGTCGTCCTGGGGGCCCTGCTCGGGGACACCCCGCACACCCGTCCGGTGCCGATCAGCGGGACCACGTCGGATCCCGACCTCGCCCGCCGCATGGGCCTGGAGGAGACCAAGTACGAGGGCCCCACGGGCATCGTCGGCATCCTCCAGGAGGCGTGCACGCACGCCGGTGTCCCGGCGGTGTCGCTGTGGGCGGCGGTGCCGCACTACGTGTCGCAGCCGCCCAACCCGAAGGCCACACTGGCCCTCCTGAACCGCCTGGAGGACCTGATCGACGTGCGCATCCCGCTGGGCGAACTGGCCGAGGACGCGCGGGCCTGGCAGGTGGGCGTGGACCAGCTGGCCGCCGAGGACAGCGAGGTCTCCGAGTACGTGCAGTCGCTGGAGGAGGCCCGGGACACCGCCGAGCTGCCCGAGGCCTCCGGCGAGGCGATCGCCCGCGAGTTCGAGCGGTACCTGCGGCGCCGTGACGGGGCGTCGGGTCCCTCGGCCGGCGGGCACGCCACCGACGGCGGTGACGGCCCGTCCTACCGCAAGGACGCCCCGGGCGGCCGGGCCCGGCCGTCGAGACCGCCGAAGCCGGAGACGGACACCGGCACCGGACCGGACGGCGAGGAGCCGTCGGAGGAGTGAGACGGATCAGGGCTCCCGCCCGTGGACGGGAGCCCTGATCCGTGTCCGCGCGTTATCGCGCGGGGCGGACTACAGCGCGACGCCGAGCAGGGCGTCGACCGCGCGGGAGACGACCCCGGGCGCGCCGGTGTCCGTGCCGCCTTTGCTCTCCTGCAGGACGACCCAGCGGTCGACCGCGGCCAGGGCCGCGGGGGCGTCCAGGTCGTTGGCGAGCGCGTCGCGGATCTCCTCCACGAGGGCGTCGGCGGGCGGGCCGTCGGGCCGGGAGACCGCCGCGCGCCAGTGCGCGAGCCGGGTCCGGGCGTCCTGAAGGACCTGGTCGGTCCACTCCCAGTCGGCCCGGTAGTGGTGGGCGAGCAGCGCCAGGCGGATCGCCGCCGGGTCGACCCCGTCGCGGCGCAGGGCGGAGACGAAGACCAGGTTGCCCTTGGACTTGGACATCTTCTCGCCGTGCAGGGCGACCATGCCGGCGTGCACGTACGCCTTGGCCATGGGGAACTCGCCGGTGAGCACCTGGGCGTGCGAGGCGCCCATCTCGTGGTGCGGGAAGACCAGGTCCGAGCCGCCGCCCTGGACGTCGAAGCCCATGCCGAGGTGGTCGAGGGCGATGGCGACGCACTCGATGTGCCAGCCGGGACGGCCCCGGCCCAGTGAGCCGCCGTCCCAGCTCGGCTCGCCCTCGCGGGCGGCCATCCAGAGCATGGGGTCGACCGGGTCCTTCTTGCCCGGCCGGTCCGGGTCGCCGCCGCGCTCGGCCGAGAGCAGCCGCATGGCGGCGGCGTCCAGGTGCGAGACCTCGCCGAAGTGCGGGTCGGAGTCGACCGAGAAGTAGATGTCGCCGTCGAGTTCGTAGGCGGCACCGAGGTCCCGGAGCCGCTCCACCAGCGGGACGATGCCCGGTATGGCCTCCACCGCGCCTATGTAGTGCCGCGGGGGGAGCATCCGCAGGGCCGTCATGTCCTCGCGGAACAGGGCCGTCTCCCGCTCGGCGAGGGCCGCCCAGTCGACGTCGTCGCGCTCCGCCCGCTCCAGCAGCGGGTCGTCGATGTCCGTGACGTTCTGGACGTAGTGAACCTGCCGCTTGGTGTCGAGCCACACGCGCTGCACGAGGTCGAACGCGTTGTACGTCGCCGCGTGCCCGATGTGGGTCGCGTCGTACGGGGTGATGCCGCACACGTAGATGCGGGCGACGGGGCCGGGGTCGAGGGTGACGGGTCCACCGGTCGCGGTGTCGTGGATCCTCAGGTCGCGGCCCTGACCGGGCAGGGCGGGGACTTCGGAAGCGGGCCAGGCATGCATGGTTCGAGCCTAACCGGACCGGAGTTCCGGATACGAACCGGAGCGGGCCGGATGGCCGTGAAGGCACTCTTGCGTGCGGGCGCCCGGTGTGCCGCGGGAGCCCGGCTTCCTAGACAGGGGGCCAGGGGATCGCGGGCCACTGACCGCCCGGGACCGGGTGCGTGCCGGAGGCGAGCAGGGCCGCGACGCGCGCCCGGGTGGCGTCGGTCTCCCCGGTGGTGATCAGCGGCGCGAGCGCCGCGGCGAGCGGGCCGTCCTCGGCGAGGGCCTTGCCGAGACGGGTGAGCACCTCGCGGGCCTCCTCCGTCAGCGGTTCGCCCGCCCAGCCCCACAGCAGGGTGCGCAGCTTGTCCTCGGTATGGAAGGTGACGCCGTGGTCGATGCCGTAGAGGCGGCCGTCCCCGGCGGGCAGCAGGTGGCCGCCCTTGCGGTCGGCGTTGTTGATCACCGCGTCGAGCACGGCCAGCCGGCGCAGCCGCGGGTCGTCGGCGTGCACCAGCAGGGCGGTGCGGTCCTCCTCGGCCTCGACGAAGCCGATGGCCTTCCAGCCGGGTTCGGGCTCCTCGCGCTCGACCACGGCGAGCAGGGCGCTGTCCGGCACCGCCTCCACCCACAGCTGGCACATGCCCTGGCCGTAGGGGCCGTCGCGCAGCACGGTGGGCGGTACGAGGTCCCAGCCGGTGGCGGCGGAGACCAGGTACGCGGCGACCTCCCGCGCGGCCAGCGTGCCGTCCGGGAAGTCCCACAGGGGGCGCTCCCCGGCGACCGGCTTGTAGACGCAGGCGGCCTCGCGCCCCTCGTGGGTGACGGTGCAGTACAGCGCCGCGTTGGACGCCTCGCGGATGCGGCCGCGCACGGTCAGTACGCCCTCGGCGAGCAGGGTCGTGGCGGCCGGGTCGACGGGGGTCACGCTCCGCGGCGGTATCCGTTCTGGCGCGGACATACGTGTCCTTCCGGGTCGAGCGGGAGACTGCACAGCGGGCACGGCGGCCGTCCGGCGTTGACGACGTCCAGGGCGCGTTTGGCGAAGGCCCGGGCCTGGGCGCCGGTGAGGCGGACCCGGAGCATCGGGGGCCCGTTCTCCTCGTCCTGGAGCAGCCGCTCCTCGGCCTCGGCGAGGTCCTCCTCGGACTCGGCGTCGAGTTCGACGAGGGCCTGCGCCTCGACGATCATGCACTGTTCCTCGCCGTCCCAGGCGAGGGCCATGGTGCCGACCCGGAACTCCTCCTCCACCGGCGTCTGCAGCGGGGCGGTGTCGGGGACGTCGGCGGGTGCCATGGCCGGGACCGCGGCGTTGCCGCCGCTGCGGCGCACGACCTCGTCGAGCAGTTCGTCCATGCGTTCGGCGAGCGCCGCGACCTGGGTCTTCTCCAGGGCCACACTGGTCACGCGGGAACCGGCGGAAGCCTGGAGGAAGAACGTACGGCGCCCTGGCAGTCCGACCGTACCGGCCACGAAACGTTCCGGCTGGTCGTAGAGGAACACCTGACGGGACACGTCCTGTCTCCATTGAGAGTGGTGGGCACGGGCGTCGGTTCGAGGGGGCACTGCTGCGACCGCTTCACCCTACTGCGGCCGACGATCACGGTGCGCCCGCACCGCCCCCGACCGGGGCGTCCTGGGCCGGCGGCTCCTCGCGCGGCGCCAGCGAGGCGAAGTCCCCGGTGTCGCCGAGGCGGACGAGGAAGGGGCGCAGCCGGGTGTAACGGATCGCGGTGATGGAACACGGTTCCACGGAGATCCGCTGGAAGAGGTCGAGATGAAGTCCGAGTGCGTCCGCGACGAGGGACTTGATGATGTCCCCGTGCGAACACATGAGATAGACGGCGTCGGCGCCGTGCTCGTGCTCCACGCGCGCGTTCCACTCCCGCACCGCCTCGGCGGCGCGGGTCTGCATGGCGCGCATGGACTCCCCGCCGGGGAAGGCGGCCGCCGAGGGATGCGCCTGCACCACCTCCATGAGGGGTTCGTCCTTGAGGTCGGCGAGTTTGCGTCCCGTCCAGTCGCCGTAGTCGCACTCGCCGATGCGGTCGTCGGTGTGCGCGGTGAGGCCCGGGCGGGCGTCGAGCAGCGGCCGGACGGTCTCCTGGCAGCGCTGGAGCGGGCTGACGACGACCTCGCTGAGCGGGAGTTCCGCCAGGCGGGCGGGCAGCGCGGCGGCCTGTGCGGCCCCGCGGTCGTCGAGGGCGACGCCCGGCGTGCGGCCGGCGAGCAGTCCCTCGGTGTTGGCGGTGGAACGTCCGTGCCGGACCAGGAGCAACGTGGGCATGCGGCCCAGGGTAGGCGCCCGCACCGGTGCGGTGCGGGGCAGGCGAGGGGAGAATACGGTCCGTGATCGTCGACTGTGCGGTGTACCGCGAGGGGCGGCGGACGAAGGCACCCGGGGACTTCTCCGACGCGCTGGACCAGGCGCGGGAGGCGGGCGGCTTCGTCTGGATCGGGCTGCACGAGCCGGATCCGGACGAGTTCGACCGGGTCGCGCGCGAGTTCGGGCTGCACCCGCTGGCCGTGGAGGACGCCCTCAAGGCCCATCAGCGGCCCAAGCTGGAGGTCTACGACGACTCGTTGTTCGTCGTGCTGAAACCGGTCGCCTACGAGGCGGAGAGCGACACGGTCTCCTCGGGGGAGATCATGATCTTTCTCGGCGACGGCTTCGTGGTGACCGTGCGGCACGGCGAGAGCGCCCCGCTCGCGGCCGTGCGCGGGCGGCTGGAGCACGAGCCGGAGCTGCTGGGCAAGGGTCCGACGTCGGTGCTGTACGCGATCGCCGACGCCACCGTGGACCACTACCTGGAGGTGGCGGCCGAGCTGCAGAACGACCTGGAGGAGCTGGAGACCGAGGTCTTCGACCCCGAGGGCGGCGGTTCGCGGCACACCGCGTCCCGGATCTACACCTTCAAACGGCAGATCCTGGAGTTCCGCCGGGCCACGGGCCCGCTGACGATGCCGCTGACGCGGCTGGCGGGCATCGGCACGTTCGGCGCGGGTGTGCCCTTCGTGTCGGACCGGGCGCGCCCCTTCTTCCGTGACGTGCAGGACCACCTGACGCGGGTGAACGACTCCGTGGAGGGCCTGGACCGGCTGGTGTCGGACATCCTCTCGGCCCACCTGGCGCAGATGAGCGTCCGGCAGAACGACGACATGCGGAAGATCTCCGCGTGGGCCGCGATGGCCGTGGTGCCCACCATGATCGCGGGGATCTACGGCATGAACTTCGAGCACATGCCGGAACTGAGCTGGCCCGGCGCCTACCCGGTGCTGATCGCCCTGATGGTGGTGCTGGAGGTGCTGCTGTACCGGATGTTCAAGCGGCGCGGCTGGATGTGACGGGCCCGGGCGCGTCCCGTCCGTCGGGCGGACGGGCGGGACGCGCGGCCGGGTCGGTGCCTCAGGCGAATTCCGGCGCGGTGGCCGGCGGGCCGCCCAGGGCGTTGCGGCGCTCCGGGATCCGCAGCGAGACCATGCGGTGCCAGCCGGCCAGCCGCTCGTAGGCGTACATGGCGTGGATGCCCGCGGCCAGCAGCGCGGCCCTGGGCCGGGACCAGCCCAGGATGCGGCCCATGTGGGCCATCACCGCGAGGCTGACGTCCCGGTAGATCCTGATCTCGGCGAGCGCGCACTCCCGCAGGGCGCGCTGGATGGCGCGGCCGTGACCGGCGCGGGCCAGGCGCAGCAGTTCCTCGTGGCAGTAGGCGAGGTGGTTGTCCTCGTCGTGGGAGATCATGCGGACCGCGCGGCCCAGTTCGGGGTGGTCGGCGAAGTGCTTGCGGAGCAGTTCCATCTGCTCGGACGCCCGCTGCTCGGTGACCCGGCTGTGGGCCAGGTAGGTGACGATGTCCTGCACGGTGAGCGCCTCGTCGCGCCGCAGCCTGCCGTGGGCCAGGCCGATCCCGTGCCGCTCCAGCAGCATGGTGTAGTCCGTCTCGGGCGGTACGGGGACGGGTGCCACCCCGCGCTTGCGCATCAGGGCGTTGAAGATGCGGCCGTGTTTGTCCTCGTCGGCGCCGTGCCGGGTGATTTTGGGGGCAAGAACGCGCTGGTCCTCGGGGACCAGGGCGGCGATGCGGGCGTTCTCCCAGCCGCCCTGGGACTCGCCGCTGGCGGCGATCGAGCAGAACAGGGCGAACGACTCGTCGTTGTCGAGGATCTCCTGGAACAGACTCCTGGCCGAAAGCATCGTGACCACCTCTTCCGCGGGCTCGCAGGAAAAGAGTCAAATGCCGGAGCGCGGGAGGGGCAACAGGTGTGCCGGACAACTGCGCCGAACGGGGGACGGACCCGTACGACACGGGCATGAGCCGGACGGCACGGCACCCGGGCGTAACCGCGGCGACGCCCGGGCGTTGTACCGCGTGACGGCCGTGGCGGGGAAGACCCCCGAGCCCCCACCACGGCCGTGGGCTTCAGGCGAGGCCGGCGCGCTCCAGGGCCTCGGTGCCGGCGCGCAGCGACGCGAGGCGCTCGTCGAGGGTGAATCCGGCCGGGGCGAGGGTGAGGGTGGTGACCCCGGCCGCGGCGTAGGCCTTCATGCGGTCGGCGATGCGGTCCACCGAACCGAGCAGGGTGGTGGAGTCGATCAGGTCGTGCGGCACGGCGGCCGCGGCGCCCTGCTTGTCGCCGGCCAGGTACTTGTCCTGGATCTCGGCCGCCTCCTGCTCGTAGCCCATGCGCCGGGCGAGCTGGTTGTAGAAGTTCTGCTTGCGGCTGCCCATGCCGCCGACGTACAGGGCGGTGTAGGGGCGGAAGGTGTCGGCGAGCGCGGTGACGTCCTTGTCGTCGCCCACGGCGAGCGGGACGGTGGGGCAGATGTCGAAGCCGTCGAGCGTCCTGCCCGCCTTCTCCCGGCCCGCGCGCAGGTGCCGGACGGCCGTCTCCTCCAGGTGCTCGGCGGAGGGGAAGATCAGCAGGGCCCCGTCGGCGATCTCACCGGTCTGCTCCAGGTTCTTCGGGCCGATCGCGGCGATGTACAGCGGGATGTGCTCGCGCTGCGGGTGCACGGTCAGCTTGATCGGCTTGCCGGGGCCGCCGGGCAGCGGGAGGGTCCAGTGCTCGCCGTCGTGCGTCAGGCGCTCCCGGGTCATCGCCTTGCGGATGATCTCGACGTACTCACGCGTGCGGGCGAGGGGCTTGTCGAACTTGACGCCGTACCAGCCCTCGGAGACCTGCGGGCCGGAGACGCCGAGGCCGAGGCGGAAGCGGCCCCCGGACAGGGAGTCCAGGGTGGCGGCCGTCATCGCGGTCATGGCGGGCTGCCGCGCGGGGATCTGGAAGATGGCCGAGCCGACGTCGATCCGCTCGGTCTGGGCGGCGACCCAGGTGAGCACGGTGGCGGCGTCGGACCCGTAGGCCTCGGCGGCCCAGCAGACCGCGTAGCCGAGGCGGTCCGCCTCCTGCGCCACGGCGAGATTGTCCGCGTCCATTCCGGCGCCCCAGTAGCCGAGGTTGATCCCGAGCTGCATGACCCTCTCCCCTTACCGATGAGTAACGTCGCTTGTCCGCCGACCCTATACCTCCGGCGGTCCGGCCGGCCCGCCCCGAGGAGGCCGCCGGCGCCCGTCCGGGGTCCGGCCGCCGGGTCCCGGGACCCGCACGGAAATCGTTGTCCACAGGCCCTCACACCGCCGTCCCCGGCCAGTAATCTCGGCGTTCATGGAGCAGAGGCATCTCGGCCGTACCGGCCTGCGTGTGTCCCGGATCGGGCTCGGGACCCTGACCTGGGGTCGGGACACCGACGAGCATGACGCCGCGGACCTGCTGAAGACGTTCTGGGAAGCGGGCGGCACCCTCGTCGACACCGCGGACGTGTACGGCGACGGGGAGTCCGAGTACCTGCTCGGCAGGCTGATGGACGGACTGGTGCCGCGCCGGGACCTCGTGATCTCAACGAAGGCGGGCAGCGTCCGGGACCCGGACCGGCGCTTCGACGGCTCGCGCCGGCACCTGCTCTCCGCCCTGGACGCCTCGCTCGCCCGCCTGGGCACCGAGTACGTCGACGTGTGGCACGTCCACGCCTACGACCCGGAGACCCCGCTGGAGGAGACCCTCCAGGCACTCGACACGGCCGTCGCCAGCGGGCGGGCCCGCTATGCCGGGGTGTCCAACTTCTGCGGCTGGCAGCTGGCCAAGGCGGCGACCTGGCAGCTGGCGGTACCGGGCGGGCGGACCCGGCTCGCGAGCACCCAGATGGAGTACTCGCTGCTGCAGCGCGGTGTGGAGCGGGAGGTGCTGCCCGCCGCGCTCGACCTGGGCGTCGGACTGCTGCCGTCCTCGCCGCTCGGCCGGGGCGTGCTGACGGGCAAGTACCGCAACGACGCCACGCCGGCCGACTCGCGCGGCGCCTCCGAGCACCTCGCGCCCTTCGTCGCGCCGTACCTCGACGACACCGCCGCCCGCATCGTGGACGCGGTGACCACGGCGGCGGACGGGCTCGCGGTGACCGCGCTCCAGGTCGCCCTGGCATGGGTGCGCGACCGGCCCGGTGTGACCGCGCCCGTGGTGGGGGCGCGCACCGCGCAGCAGCTCGCGGCGGCGTTGTCAGTGGAGGCGCTTACTCTTCCTGACGAGATCTGCCGGGCGCTCGACGACGTGTCGGCGCCCGTGCACCGCTATCCCGATCACGACTGGAGCACGCTGTGAGCACGGAGCCGTCCAAGACCACGGAGGACGCCGGGCCGGGGACGCCGGGTGAGGCGGAGACCGGCCGGGTCGCGGGCGCACCGGACGCCGCAGCACCGGACGCCGAGGCGCGGGAGACGGCCACGGCGGGCGGGGACACCGGGGACACGCAGCCGCCGGCCGGAGCGGCACCGGGCGAGGCGCCGGAGGCGGAGAGCACACCTGGCGACAGGCCGGGGGCGGAGAGCGCGCCGGGCCAGGACGCGGCGCCCGGCGGACAGGCACCCA
The DNA here is from genome assembly GCF_044767675.1 of Streptomyces sp. NPDC101219. Lineage (NCBI taxonomy): Bacteria > Bacillati > Actinomycetota > Actinomycetes > Kitasatosporales > Streptomycetaceae > Streptomyces > Streptomyces sp. NPDC101219. The sequence goes on along the minus strand of NZ_JBIWOK010000007.1, from coordinate 127,335 downwards.
CCGAGGCGCCGGACGCCGACACGCAGGCGGCGGCCGGGGGCCCGGTGGCCGAAGGGGCACCGGGCGAGGGCGCGGAGCTGTCCGAGGCCGAGGCGGAGCTTCAGGCGCAGCGCATCGAGCGGGAGCGGATCGAGCGGCGGAAGGCGCAGCGGCAGGGGCCGGTGGAGGCCGGGGCCAAGCTGAGCGGAAAGGCGGCCGACCTGCTGGCCGCCGTGCGGGCCGTGGAGAGCGGTGCGCAGTCGGTGGCCACCACGGTGTTCGAGGAGCCCGAGCCCGCCCCGCGGCGCCCGGCGCCCGAACCGGTGCGCCGGGCCCCGGTGGCGGCCCCCGCCGAGGCGGCTCCCCCGCCCGCCGAGACCGTCGGGGCGGTGCGGGAGGTGCTGCTCCAGGGTGGCGCGCCCGAGGCACTGGCCGGACCCGCGGCCTCCGTCCTCGGTGAGGGGGGCGCCGAGGCGCTGCGGGCCGATCCCTGGCAGCTGCTGCGGGTCACCGGGGTGCGGCCCGAGCAGGCCGACGGGTTCGCGCGGTCGCTGCTCGGCGCGGAGGCCGGACCGGACGACACCCGCAGGGGGCGCGCGGTCACCGTGTGGCTGCTGGAGCAGGCGGCGACTGCCGGACACACCGCCCTCGACATGACCGCGCTGACCACCGCGCTCGCGCGGCAGGGCGTGCCCGACGCGGAGACGGCCGTCCAGGACGCCATCGCGGAGGGTGACGTCCTGGTCTTCCAGGACGCCCTCGACGACGGCCCGGCACCGGCCGCGCCCGCGGCCGCGGAGGCCGGGGCCGAGGACGCCGAGGACGCCGAGGACGCCGAGGAGGAGCGTCCGGTCCGGGTCCTGGTGGGACTCGAGCGGTACGCGATGGCGGAGGAGAGCCTGGCCGACGGACTGGCGCGGCTGGTGAACTCGGTGCCGAAGGAGGACGGTTCGGGCGCCGACTGGGAGCGCGCGGCCGGCGCCGCGGAGGGATCGGCGGCCGAGCTGATCCGTGCCGTGGCCGGACACGGCCTGGTGCTGCACACCGGCGGTGCCGCCTCGGTCGCCGAACCGGCGGCCCTGCTGGGGGCCGCGCGCCGGCTCGGGCTGCGCGCCTGGGCGGCCACGCACGGCCCGGCCGGCCGGAATTCCTTCGCGGCGCTGCTGGAGGCATCGGGCAGCGGGGAGCCGGGGGTCGCCACGGTGACCGGGCTGCTGTCCGGCGCCGAAGGGCCGGGACGGGACGCCGAAGGGGCCCTGGCTCTCGACCTGCTGGTCGTGCTGGACGCCCCGCAGCTGGACGTGGAGGCCGCCGCGCTGCTCACCGAGTCGCTGCCGGACGGCGCCCGTCTGGTGCTGGCCGGGGACCCGGGCGTGCTGTGGTCGGCCGGGCCGGGCCGGGTGTTCGCGGATCTGCTGGCGGCTCGGGCGTGCCCGCAGGTGGCCTCCCGGCGGCCGGACCCGGGTCCGCTGGGCGAGCTGGTCTCGGGGATCGGGGCCGGTGAGCTGCTCGCGGTCGAGGCCCCCGGCAAGGAGGTCGTGATCGTGCCGGTGCGGGATGCGGGCGAGGCGGTGCACCGGACGGTGCAGCTCGTGGCGGACTCCGTGCCGCGGGCGATCGGGGTACCGGCCGACGAGACCCAGGTCATCACCCCCGGCCACGGCGGCGCGGTGGGCACGCGGGCCCTGAACGCGGCGCTCAAGGAGCGGCTCAATCCCGGCCCCGGCCGCTTCGGCGGCTTCGACCCCGGCGACCGGATCGCCCACTCCCCCGCCCCGGGGCGCACGGTGACGGGTCGCGTGGTGCGCGCCGACGCCGAGGGCCTGCATCTGTCGTGCGCGGGCGAGGCCGTGGTCGTTCCGAAGGAGCGGGTGGAGCGGACCGTGCGGCACGGGTGGGCGCTGACCGCGCACCAGGCGGTGGGCTGTCGGTGGCCCGCGGTGGTCGTGGTGCTGCCGGGCGACGCGGCCGGGCTTCTGAGCCGTCCCTGGGTCTACACGGCGTTCGGCCGGGCGGACCGGCACCTGTCGGTGGTGCACGGCGTGGAGCAGGCGTTGCCGCGTGCGGTGGCCGAGGTGCCGGCGAAGCCGCGGACGACCCGGCTGCCGGTGCTGCTGGCCCCGCAGGTCCCGGCGACGGACGGCTGAGACCGGCCGTCGTACGGGCCGCGCGGGCGCGGAGCCGGACGCACCTGCGGCGGTGACACCGGGGGTGTCACCGCCGCGGGCGGATGTCCGGGCGCGCGGTCAGCGGTCCGCGTCGAGCGGCTCCAGGTCGTCGTCCCCGTCCGGGTCCGTGGTCCCGGCCAGGGCCCGGCCCAGCGCGTCGTCGAGATCGTCGTCGTCCTCGTCGTCGAGGTCGTCGTCGAAGACCGCGCTGACGTCGAAGCGGCAGATCACCCGCTGCGGGTCCGCGCCCTCGAACGGCGCCTCCAGCCACTCGCCGGGTTCGGCCGGTTCGTCCGACACCGTCACCCAGAGCGTGGAGTCGCCCTCCTCCAGTCCGAACTCCTTGTGCCGGGAGGCGATCTCGTCCGGCTCGAACTCGCCGAACAGCAGCCCGAGCGCGCCGTGCACCGTGCCCGACGCCTCCCCGGTCTCCTCGTCGTCGGCGGCCTCGATCCGCTGGGCGTGCGCGCGCAGCCGCTGCGGTTCCGCGACGGCGTAGTCGCGCCGAATCAGCACACTGAGGGCGCTCGGCTCGTCGGGGCCGGTGTACGGCGGCAGCGTTTCCTCACCGGGGATCTCGAAGGGGGTCACCTCGTCGTAGCGGTCGTAGAGCAGTTCGTCGTACGCCTCCGCGGCACCGGCCAGCTCGTTGAACGCCTCGTAGACGGCCGGGTCGTCCTCCCCCGACCGGCGTTCGACCGCGGCCAGGTGGCGGTCGAGCGCGGTCTTGACCGCCTCGGCGGCGGCGCGTACCTCGGCAGCGGTGGGCTGCGCAGCATCAGACATAGTGCAGACGCTATCCGTACCGGGGCCCAGCCCGCACAATAGATGCGATGCCGGAATACGAATTTGTCGACGTGTACGTGCCGCGCGGGGTCTCCCGCAAGGAGACGGCACGCCTGCTGACCGACCACGCGGAGTACGGGCACTGGGAGTTGTACCGACTGACCCTGTTGCGCGACGGCAGCCGCAAGGTGCGGCTGCGGCGACGGATCATCCGCCAGGTGCGGGCCACCTGGTGACACCGGGCGCACCGCCGGGACGTGCTGTCCCGGCGGTGCAGGACGACGGGACACGGAGCGGGCCCCGCGGTCGCGGGGCCCGCTCCCCGTCGTACGGGGTCAGGCCGCGGAGCGGGCCCGGCGGTACAACACCGCGCCGGCGAGCAGCGCGCCCGCGCCGACCGGCAGCACGAGGCCCAGGGGCAGCTCGCTGCCGGTGGCGGCCAGTGCCGCGCCGCCCTGGTGCGCGGTGACGGTCCGGGAGCCCTCTCCGTCGCCGTCCGGGGAGCCGCCGGGGGTGTCGCCCGGGGTCCCGCCGTCCGGGGTGGACGGGCTGCCGGGCTCGTCACCGGGGCCGTCGGGGCCGCCCGGCTCACCGGGCCGGTCCGGCGTACCCGGCCGGTCCGGCGTACCCGGGCGGTCCGGCGTACCCGGGCGGTCCGGCGTACCCGGGCGGTCCGGCGTACCGGGGTCGCCGGAGCCGCCGTTGCCGCAGTCGTTGCCGGTGGCGGGGTTGCCGATGCCGACGATGTCGACGCTGTTGCCGCAGACGTTCACCGGGGCGTGGACGGGGACCTGGACGTGGTTGCCGGAGGCGACCCCGGGTGAGTCGGAGGTGTGCCCTCCGGCGTGGGAGCCGGCGGAGCCGCCGTGGTGGCCCGCGTCCCCGTAGCCGTCGGGGACCGCCGAGCCCCCCGTGTTGGCACAGGAGTTGCCCATGGCCGGGTTGAGGACGCCGACGATGTCGACCGTGTTGCCGCAGACGTTGACCGGCGCGTACACCGGCGCCTGCACCGAGTTGCCGGAGAGCACGCCGGGCGATCCCGACGCGGTGCCCTGGGCTCCGGAGTCGGCGTGGGCGGCTCCGCCCGCGGCGGCGATCATGCTGGTCGCGGCCGCCATGGTCATCAGACCCTTGCGGGTGGCCTGTCGCATTGCTGTATTCCTGCCTTCGACCTCGTGCCGGGAATTCCGGTCGCGGCGGATTCCCGTGGTGTGGACGTTTCGAGAGACCGGACGGCCCCGGAGCGCATGGCGCGCACTCCGGGGCCGGCGGTTTCAACCCTGAAAAGAACCCGCCCGAATGAGCGAGTCAGAACGTCACTGGTTGACGCAGGTGTTGCCGAAGGCGGGGTTCAGCAGCCCGATCACGGAGACCGTGTTGCCGCAGACGTTCACCGGGACGTGCACCGGAACCTGGATGACGTTGCCGGACGCGACGCCCGGGGAGTGCACGGCGGCACCCTGGGCACCCGAGTCGGCGACGGCCATGCCCGCACCCGCGAGAACCAGACCACCAGTGGCAGCCGCAGCAGCGACGACCTTCTTGATCATTATTCCTCCTTGTTGGCAATGCGATCCAAAATCGCGGATCACATCACGGGTAACGAGGAGGGAGTAATGAGGCTACGAGCTTATCGTCGCATTCACTCGTCCCGGTCAACTCCGCACGCCTGCCCGATTCCCGGCCGCCCGGCACCGTGCGCCGGGCGGCCCGGTTGCCGGGCGGGGTCGCCGGAATGCGATGTCCCTCAGGAGGCGTCCAGGAATCGGTCGAGAACCCGCACCCCGAACTTCAGCCCGTCGACCGGGACCCGCTCGTCGACGCCGTGGAACATGCCGGCGAAGTCCAGCTCCGGCGGCAGCTTCAGCGGCGCGAACCCGAAGCAGCGGATGCCGAGGTCGTCGAAGGACTTGGCGTCGGTGCCGCCGGAGAGCATGTACGGCACGGCCCGCGCGATCGGGTCCTCGGCGCTGAGCGCCAGCTGCATGGCGTCGACCAGGCGGCCGTCGAAGTCCGTCTCCAGCGCCTTGTCGGCGTGCACGTCCTCCCGCTTCACCCGGGGGCCGAGGATGCGGTCGAGGTCGGCGAGGAACTCCTCCTCGTAGCCGGGCAGGAAGCGTCCGTCGACGTGGGCGGTGGCCTGGCCGGGGATCACGTTGACCTTGTAGCCCGCGCCGAGCATGGTGGGCGCCGCCGAGTTGCGCAGGGTGGTGCCGATCATGCGGGCGATGCCGCCCAGCTTGGCGAGGGTCTCCTCCATGTTCTCCGGGTCGAGCTCGGTGCCGAGCGCGTCGGAGAGCTCGTCGAGGAAGGCGCGGACGGTCTTGGTGACCCTGACCGGCCACTGGTGCCGGCCGAGGCGCGCGACGGCCTCGGACAGCTCCGTGATGGCGTTGTCGGTGTTGGTCATCGAGCCGTGTCCGGCCGTGCCGTCGACGGTGAGCCGCATCCAGTGCATGCCCTTCTCGGCCGTCTCGACGAGGTAGAGGCGCAGCTTCTCGTTGACCGTGAAGGAGAAGCCGCCGACCTCGCCGATCGCCTCGGTGACGCCCTCGAACAGCTCGGGGTGCTTGCGCACCAGGTGCTTGGCGCCGTACGTGCCGCCCGCTTCCTCGTCCGCGAGGAAGGCGAGGACGATGTCGCGCGGCGGCTTGCGTCCGGTGCGCATCCGTTCGCGGACGACCGCGAGGGTCATCGCGTCCATGTCCTTCATGTCGACGGCGCCGCGTCCCCAGACGCATCCGTCGGCGATCTCGCCGGAGAAGGGGTGGTGGGTCCAGTCGTCGGCATCGGCCGGCACGACGTCGGTGTGGCCGTGGATGAGCAGCGCGGGCCGGGACGGGTCCTCGCCCTCGATCCTGGCCACCGTGGAGGCCCGGCCCGGGTGGGACTCGAAGATCTGCGGTTCGAGTCCCACCTCGGCCAGCTTCTCGGCGACGTACTCGGCCGCCTTGCGCTCGCCGGGACCCGAGTGGTCGCCGTAGTTGCTGGTGTCGATCCGGATCAGCTCGCGGCAGAGGTCCACGACCTCGTCCTCGCCGGTGACGTTCCTGGCCGTGTCGGTCGCGCTCACGTGCGTCCTCCCGCTCGTTCCCGCTGGTGCACACCGGGGGCGCCCGGCGGCAGCTCCGCTGGTGGGTCCCCCCATCCTCTCCTCTGGGTGCCCGCACCCCAAGTCCCGTACCGGCCGGGCGGCGCGCCGCCGGGCGGATCCCGGCACCGTGCCGGGATCCGCGGCGGGGTGATCGGCCACCCCTGAACACCTGGTAATGTTTACGTCGTCGCCGCGGGGGGAAGCCCGCGCGACAGACACCTTGTCCGGGTGGCGGAATGGCAGACGCGCTAGCTTGAGGTGCTAGTGCCCTTTATCGGGCGTGGGGGTTCAAGTCCCCCCTCGGACACATGAAGCGCGAGGGCCGCGACCACGAGGTCGCGGCCCTCGGGCGTTGTCGGACGGTCCCGGTCGCGGAGGGTGCACATGACCGCTCGTTCCTGCCCCTGCGGGCTGCCCGGGACGTACGAGGCGTGCTGCGGGCGCCTGCACTCCGGGGCCGCCGCCGCACCGACCGCCGAGCGCCTGATGCGGTCGCGCTACTCGGCCTTCGTCGTGCGGGACGCCGGGTACCTGCTGCGCACCTGGCACCCCCGGACGCGGCCCGCCCGCCTGGACCTCGACCCGGCGATGCGCTGGACCAGGCTGGAGATCCTGGGCACCACCGACGGGTCGCCCTTCCACCGGGCGGGGACGGTCACCTTCCGGGCGTCCTACCGGGGCGGCTCGCTGCGGGAGCGCAGCCGGTTCGAGCGGGTCGACGGCGCGTGGGTGTACGTCGACGGGGACGTCGTCGAGGAGTAGACGCGCCCGTCCGCGGGTCGGGACGGCGGCCGGTTCAGGGGGCCAGCACGTCCAGCTCCTCCAGGGCGCCCACGGTGATCTCGCGGGTCAGCCGTTCGGCGCGGTCGGCGTCGCGTTCCCGGACCGCTTCGGCGACCTGGACGTGCAGGGTGACGGCGGCCGGGTCGGGGTCGTCGAACATGACGTCGTGCTGGGTGCGGCCGGTCAGGACCTCCGCGACGACGTCGCCGAGGCGGGCGAACATCTCGTTGCCGGAGGCCGTGAGGATCACGCGGTGGAAGGCGATGTCGTGGATCAGGTAGCCCTCCAGCTGCCCGCCGCGTGAGTGGGCGACCATGCCGAGGGCGCAGCGGGTGAGTTCGGCGCACTGCTCGGCCGTGGCGTGGCGGGCGGCGAGGCCCGCGGCGACCGGTTCGACGGCCGAGCGGAGCACGGTGAGGGAGCGCAGCTGCCGGGGGCGGTCGGCACCGGCCAGCCGCCAGCGGATGACCTGGGGGTCGTAGACGTTCCACTCGCGGGAGGGCTGGACCGTCACGCCCACCCGGCGGCGGGACTCGACCAGGTGCATGGACTCCAGGACCCGCACGACCTCGCGCATCACGGAACGCGAGACGTCGAAACGGTGGGCGAGCTCGTCGGTGCGCAGGACACTGCCCGGGGGGTACCGGCCCGCCGTGATCTCGGGGCCGAGGGTGTCCAGTACGCGCCCGTGCAGCCCCCGGCCCGTTGTGCTCATGCACTCAGCGTACGGGGCGGATCACGGAAACAAAAAGTCAGACTTATAAGTCACAGAGTCTTGAATTCGTCGTACCAATGGGCTTCAGTTGCGTCGACATCACGTGTCGACGAGGACATGCAGACAGTGAGGGCAGCGATGAAAATCCCCAGCGTCGTCGTGGTCATGGGGGTCTCCGGCACCGGCAAGACCACCGTCGGGACCCTGCTGGCGGCCCGGCTCGGCGTTCCGTACGCCGAGGCGGACGACTTCCACCCCCCGGCCAACATCGAGAAGATGTCGGCCGGTACCCCGCTCACCGACGACGACCGGGCGCCCTGGCTGGACGCCATCGGCGACTGGGCGCGCGGACGCACCGGACTCGGCGGTGTCGTCAGCTGCTCGGCGCTCAAGCGGGCCTACCGGGACCGGCTGCGGGACGCGGCCCCCGACCTGCTCTTCCTGCACCTGACGGGCGACCGTTCGCTCGTCGCGGAGCGGCTGGCGCAGCGCACGGGCCACTTCATGCCGACGGCGCTGCTCGATTCGCAGTTCGCCACCCTCCAGCCGCTCGATCCCGACGAGGCGGGGGTCGCCGTGGACGTGGCGGCCGGCCCGACGGAGGTCACCGAACAGGCCCTGGCGGCCCTCGGGGAACTCCGCGAGCCCTCTGCCTAGTCCTCGGCCTCCCCTTCCCCCCGTGGGCCCGGTGCCTCCGGCTCCGGAGCGCTACCGGGCTCCCCTCCCCCACCCCCGTAGATCAAGGGATCCACCGTGACCAGACTCAGCGTCGAGATGCTGGCAGCGGACGCACCCGAGCCGATCACCTCGGCCGGCCACGCTCAGCTGGGCATCGCCGTCCTGGCGGGCATCGCCGTCATCGTCCTGCTCATCACCAAGTACAAGCTGCACGCCTTCCTCGCGCTGACCATCGGGTCGCTCGCGCTCGGCGCCTTCGCCGGGGCTCCGCTGGACAAGGCCATCCTCAGCTTCAGTTCCGGGCTCGGTTCCACCGTGGCCAACGTGGGCGTGCTGATCGCCCTCGGCGCGATCCTCGGCAAGATGCTCGCCGACTCCGGCGGCGCCGACCAGGTCGTCGACACCATCCTCGCGAAGGCGAGCGGCCGGGCCATGCCCTGGGCGATGGTGCTGATCGCTTCCGTCATCGGCCTGCCGCTCTTCTTCGAGGTCGGCGTCGTCCTGCTGATCCCGGTCGTGCTGATGGTCGCCAAGCGCGGCAACTACTCCCTGATGCGCATCGGCATCCCGGCGCTCGCCGGTCTGTCCGTGATGCACGGGCTGGTCCCCCCGCACCCCGGCCCGCTGGTCGCGATCGACGCGCTGGACGCCAACCTCGGTGTGACGCTGGCGCTCGGCGTGCTGGTCGCCATCCCGACCGTCGTCATCGCCGGCCCGGTGTTCTCCCGGTACGCCGCCCGCTGGGTGGACGTCCCGGCGCCGGACCGGATGATCCCGCAGCGCGCCTCCGAGGAGCTGGAGAAGCGGCCCGGCTTCGGCCCGACCCTGTTCACCATCCTGCTGCCGGTCGTGCTGATGCTGGCCAAGGCGCTGGTCGACATCGTCATCGACGACACCGAGAACAACGTGCAGCGGGTCTTCGACGTGATCGGCTCCCCGCTGATCGCGCTGCTGGCGGCCGTGCTGGTCGGTTTCTTCACCCTGGGCATGCCCGCCGGGTTCAGCAAGGAGCGGATGCAGCAGCTGGTGGACAAGAGCCTCTGGCCGATCGCGGGCATCCTGCTGATCGTCGGCGCGGGCGGCGGCTTCAAGCAGACGCTGATCGACTCCGGCGTCGGCCACATGGTCCTGGAGATATCCGAGAACTGGTCGATCCCGGCACTCCTGATGGGCTGGCTGATCGCGGTGGCGATCCGGCTGGCGACCGGTTCGGCCACGGTGGCGACCGTGTCCGCGGCCGGCCTGGTGGCCCCGCTCGCGGCCGACATGTCGACCACGCACGCGGCCCTGCTGGTCCTGGCCATCGGCGCCGGCTCCCTGTTCTTCAGCCACGTCAACGACGCGGGCTTCTGGCTGGTGAAGGAGTACTTCGGCCTCACCGTCGGACAGACCGTCAAGACGTGGTCGGTCATGGAGACGATCATCTCGGTGGTGGCGGGCGGCCTGGTGATGCTGCTGTCCCTGGTGATCTAGCGCGGCGAAGGCCCCATTCCCCCCGCATCGTGCCGCGGTCCGGTTACCGGTCCGCGGCACGGTGCTGTGCGGTGCCGCCCTGCGTGGACGCCCGCCGTGCGGTCGAGGGGGCCTTTCGGCGGACGGCGGACCCCCGGATGATGGTGTCCCGGGGTCGGACCATCGTGCGGGGGACGTCATGCGGGCATCGCTCGGGGCACGGATCTCGGGGCTGCTGATCACCGGCGCCCTGGCCGTCTCGCTGACGGCCGTGCTCGGCGGCGCCCCGGCCGGCCCGGATGCCGGCGCGGGCCCCCCGGGCGCGGGTCCCGGCGGCACCCCCGAGCGGCGTACGGCCGAGGCGGCCGCGCCCTCGCCGAGCGCGGGCAGCACCGGGCCGCGGACCTCACCGGAGGGAGGACGCCGGTCCACCGTCCCGGACACACCGGCCCCCCGGACCGGCACCGCGGCGCCCCCGCCCGTACGGCCGGAGCCCGCCGCCCCGCCGGACCGGCCGCTCGCCGCGCCCGTGTGGCTGCCGGCCGGGCCGCGGTCGCCGGACTCCGACGGGGCGCCGGATCCGGCGAGCGTCTACGACCGGCTGCGCACCCCGGACCGGTGCGCGGACGCCCTCCCGGCGGCCGCGGCCGCCGCGCCGGACGACGAGTGGCGGGTGCTGGGCGCGCTGGCGCGGGCGTGTCTGGCGGTGCGGGGTGTCAGCGGCGGCGACTGGGAGGCCGCGGCGCGGGAGCACGCGGCGCTCGCGGGCCGGCCGCTCGGCTGCAAGGGCCGGGCCGCGTACGCGGTGCTGGGCGGGCTGCTGGAGTTCCACCGCGCGCATCCTGCCGCCACCGCCCGGCCGGTGAGCCCGTCGCGGGGCGGCACCGCGTGCGACTTCCGCGTGGCGTCCGTGCGGGTGGGCGGTGACGGCGGGGCCCGGCCGGGTGATCCGGTGACGATCGAGCTGGACGGCGCCTTCTTCGACCCCGCGGAGTTCACCCGCGCGGGCGAGGTGTCCGTGGGCGGCGTGCCGGCGACGGATCCTGCGGCTCCGGACGGGCTCGTGATGGCGGCCGGGCCCGGGGGGCGGCTCACGGTGACCGTCGGGGTGCCGGCGGAGGTGCCCGCCGGCAGTCCGGTCGACGTGGTCGTGCGGTACGCGGACGCCCGGGCCGTGCGGGAGGACGCCGTCACCGTCGTCACCGTCCTGGACAGCCCCGGCCCTTCGGCGCCGTCGCCCTCCTGACCCGGGCCCGCCGCCCGGCCGTGCCGTCCGCCGCGCCTCCGGGGGCGGCGGACGGCAGGACCGGTGCGGCCCTAGTCGGCGGCCCCGGCCTCCTTGTCGAGCTGGAACGCCTCGTTGCCCAGCCCGATGCGGGCGTGCTTCTCCGGGGCGCGGGCGCGCAGGATCATGCCCTGGACCAGGCCCGCGAGGAGGGCGAGCCCGATGATGCCGGGCAGGAGCCGGCTCAGCGCGGAGCCGGGACCGGCGCCGACGAGCACGTCGAAGTCCTTGACGGTGTAGCACGCGATCACCACCAGGGCGAGTCCGGCGACCGAGGAGGTGGCCAGCCGCCACGCCTGGGTACGGGCCGCTCCGCGGCGGACGAAGAAGACGACGACGGACAGCGAGGCGATCGCCATCAGCACGATGACGCCGAGGGCGCCGATGTTGCCGAACCAGGTGAACAGGTGCAGCACGGGCGCCGTCGGATCGCCCACGGGCTTGTCGTCGGTGAGGGCGAAGGCGAGTACCAGCACCGTCGCGACCACGGTCTGGAGCAGCGACCCCGTGCCGGGTGCCCCGCTCGTTCCCGAGGTGCGGCCGAACGCGGACGGCAGCAGGCCCTCGCGGCCCATGGCGAAGGCGTAGCGGGCGACGACGTTGTGGAAGCTGAGCATCGCCGCGAACATGCCGGTGACGAACAGGACGTGCAGGACGTCGGTGAAGGTGCCGCCGAGCCGGTCCTCGGTGAGGAAGAACAGCAGGCCCGCGCTGTGCTCCTGCGAGGTGCCGACGATGGTGGCGGGGCCGGTGGCGACGGTGAGGGCCCAGCTGCTGATCGCGAAGAACACGGCGACCCCGGCGACTGCGAGGAACATCACGCGCGGCACCAGGACGTGCGGCCTGCTGGTCTCCTCCGCGTACACCGGGGCCTGCTCGAAGCCGAGGAAGGCGGCGATGCAGAAGCACAGGGCGGTGCCCACCCCCGCCCCGGTGAGGGTGTCGGGGTTGAAGGCGTGCAGGGACAGGCCCTCGCTTCCGGGGTCGGCGATGGCGGCGACGTCGAAGACGACGACCAACAGCACCTCGATGACCAGCAGGACACCGAGCACGCGCGCGTTCACGTCGATCTTCAGCCAGCCCAGGACGCCGACGGCGACGACGCCCGCCAGGGCCGGTATCCACCAGGCGACCTCCAGGCCGGCGTAGGTGGCGAGGAGCCCGGAGACCTCGAAGCCGAAGATGCCGTAGATGCCGACCTGGAGGGCGTTGTAGGCGACGAGGGCGACCAGCGCGGCGCCCGCTCCGACGGTGCCGCCGAGGCCGCGGGAGATGTAGGCGTAGAAGGCCCCGGCGTTGTGGACGTGCCGGCTCATCTCGGCGTAGCCGAGGCTGAAGAGGATCAGCACGGTGCCCAGGACCACGAACAGCAGCGGCTGGCCCACGATGCCCATCACCGCGAATGTGGTGGGCATGACACCAGCGACGACCATGAGCGGGGCGGTCGCGGCGAGGACCGAGAGCAGCAGGCCGCCCGTGCCCAGGCGGTCGGCGCGCAGGGCGCGCTCCCGGCCCTTGAAGGTGCTGATGCCGTCGGCCGGTGGTCTGCTCTTGCTCGAACTGTCCGTCGTCATGCGAAGACCGTCCTTCGGTCGGAGGTGGTGGTCGGGCGGGGTGATCGGGAGTGGTTCGGGCGGGGTGATCGGGAGTGATTCGGGCGGGGCGGTCGGGGAGGCGGAGCCGGGTCGGTGGGGTCAGGGGTGGGTCGGGGCGTCCGGTCAGGCCGTGCCGAGGGCGGTGGCGCGGGCCGTGCGGAAGGCGGTGACGGGGTCGCGGTCGGGGTACGACCAGGGCGCCGGGGCGGCGTGGTCGCCGATGCGGTGGAACAGGGCGGCCGCCTCGGCGCCCCGGCCCTCGCAGACCTTGGCGTGGGCGAGGAAGTTGAGGTCGATCAGGCGACGCGGGTGGCCCTCGTGCTCCCACTCCAGCCACCAGTCGAAGGCGGCCTTCATCACCTGCCGGGCCCGCCGGCCGGTCCAGTGCCCGGAGGCGACCGGGTCGGGGCGCTCGTGTCCGGCGGCGGCCAGCGCGCGGTAGCGCTCGGCGTGCGCGATCACCGGGAGGACCGCCAGCGGCGAGTCGGCGGGTGCCTGTTCGGCGGCCCAGTTGGCGAAGTCGTAGACCTCGTGCAGCGGGTCCGGCCCGGCCTCGACGCGGTGGTCGGCGAGCCAGGCGACCACCAGGTGGTGGGCGTGGTGGTGGTCGGCGTAGCGGGTGCGGACCTGCTCGAAGACGCGGACCACGTCCCCCTCGGCGCCCAGGTCGCACTCCAGCATCAGCACCCCGAGCCACGGGGTGGGGTCGGCGGGCCGGAGTCCGGCGGCGCGCAGGCACGCCTCCCGGGCCCGGGCGGGTTTGTCCTTGCCGCGCAGCACGCGCCGGACCTGGGCCAGGGCCAGCAGGACCGACGCGTCCCCCGAGTCGGGCTCGGCGAGCAGCCACTCGCGGGTCCAGGCGGCGCAGGACGGCTCGCGGGCGAGCACCGTGACGCGGTGGCCGCGGCGGTCCCAGTCGGTCCCGGTGCGCACCAGCAGCGAGCGGGCGTTCTGCCAGCGGCCCTGGGCGAGCGCGCTCCGCGCGGTGACGAGTTCGGCGTCGTCGAGGGCCTCGTCGAAGCCCGGGGTCGTGCGTCTGCGGGCGCGGCCGAGGGGTGGCGGGGGTGGGGGCACCGCGGGACTTCCTCACGCGTTCTTCGTGGTTCGGTTCACGGCGGTGGTCGGTACGGCAGTGGTCGGCTGCCGAACGCCATGAACTGATCACGGACAGCAAACCGGCAGCCAACAGTTGACGTCAAGGGCGCCCCGGGCATTACACGCGTCAACTCCCCTTGCACAAACGAAATTTGTACCGGCGGGGCGCTCCTGGGGGCGCGGACGGCGTGACGAAGGCGACGGTGTCCGGGGTGCGCGGGCGCAGGCGCCGGGGCGCGGTGGCGATTAGAGTCGGCTTCACCGTCCGTGACCCCGCATGATCATTGAGGTACGCAGCGTGTCGGTTCCGGTACTGGTGCTCGCCCTGAGCGCCGCGTGCTGTCTGGGCTTCGGTTTCGTGCTCCAGCAGGACGCGGCCCAGCGGGCACCGCTGAGCGACTTCCTCCGCCCCCGTCTCCTCCTCGACCTGATGAAGGTGCCGGAGTGGATGGCCGGGCTGGGGCTGGTCGTGGCCGGCATGGCGCTCGGCGCGGTGGCGCTGGGCCAGGGCGAGCTGTCGCTCGTGGAACCGCTCCTCGCGACGAACCTGCTGTTCGCCCTCACCCTGTCCCGGCACCGCACCCGCCAGGCGCTCGGCCGGCAGGGCTGGGCAGGGCTGGCGCTGCTGGCCGGCGGCGTCACCGCGTTCGTCGTCGCGGGCCGGCCGACGGGCGGCACCGCGCTCACCGACCCGCTGCGCCACTGGCTGATCATCGGCGGCATGGTCGGCCTCGCCCTGCTCCTCACCGCCTGCGCCAAACGCTGGCGGCTGACCTGGGCGCCGATGCTGCTGGCGGGCGCCGCGGGGCTGCTGTACGGCGTGCAGGACGCGCTCACCCGGGTGAGCGGCCAGCGGTTCGAGGCGGGGGGACTCGCCGAGGTGCTGACCGGCTGGCAGCCGTACGCGGTGCTGGCGCTCGGCGTGACCGGGCTGGTGCTGGTGCAGAGCGCCTTCGAGACGGCGCCGCTGCGGATGTCGCTGCCGGCCCTGACCGCCGCGCAGCCGCTCGCCGGGATCATCTGCGGCGTCGGCTTCCTCGGCGACCGGCTGCGCACCGACACCGGCGCCCTGACCTGGGAGGCGTGCGGCCTGGCCGCGATCGTCGGCGGCATCGTCCTGCTGGGCATGCACCCGGCGATGCCCCGGGGCTCCCTGGACGGCGCCCCGACGCGGAACGTCCACCTGGGGTGACGTGACCGGCCGGCCGCCGGAAGAACCGGGGGCGGGGGCGGGGCTGCTTGGATGGGCCGCATGAGTTGCGCCGACGAGATCCTCGACATCGTGGACGAGCACGACCGGGTGGTCGGCCGGGCCCCGCGCGGCGAGGTCTACGCCCGCGGCCTGCGCCACCGGTGTGTGTTCGTGCTGGCCAGGGACGCCGAGGACCGGGTGTTCGTGCACCGGCGCACGGCGGACAAGCTGGTCTACCCCTCGCTGCACGACATGTTCGTCGGCGGCGTCGTCGGCGCGGGCGAGAGCTACGACGACGCGGCCCTGCGGGAGGCCGAGGAGGAACTGGGCGTCAGCGGCCTGCCCCGGCCCGCGTTCCGTTTCTCCTTCCTCTACGACGACGGCGGGGCCCGCAGCTGGTGGTCGGCGGTCTACGAGGTGCGCTGCGAGCTGCCGGTCCGCCCGCAGGCCGAGGAGGTGGCCTGGTACGCCTTCCTGCCCGTGCCGGAGCTGCGGCGGCGCCTCGGCGAGTGGGAGTGGGTGCCGGACGGGCTCGCCGCCTGGCAGCGGCTGGAGGTGCACAGGCCCGCGGGGTGACCGGCCGCGACGGCGTCCCGGTAGGGTCACGGAGTGATCGAGTTCGTACGGAACGTCCGGTTGTGGTTCGCGCCGGAGGACGCACGCCAGGAGGGCGAGACCCCGGACTACCGGTTCTCCCTGGCGAACGAACGCACCTTCCTGGCCTGGCTGCGCACCGCGCTCGCCCTCGTCGGCGGCGGCTTCGCCGTCGACCAGTTCCTGCCCGACCTGCCCCGGCCCTGGCGCACGGGCCTCGCGCTCGCCCTGCTGGCGGCGGGCGCCCTGTGCGCGCTGCGGGCCGTGAACCACTGGGTGCGCTGCGAGCGGGCGATGCGCCGGGGCGAGGACCTTCCGGTCTCCCGCTTCCCGGCGCTGCTGAGCCTGCTGATCGCCGCGGTGGCCGTCGTGATGGTCGTCGTCGTGCTCGTCGGGCGGGAGGGATGACCGGGCCGTCGGCCGACGGCGGGCGCGATCCCGGACTGCAGCCCGAGCGCACCCGGCTCTCCTGGCGCCGCACCACGCTCTCCGCCACCGTGGCGGCCCTCCTGGCGGTGCGGGCCGTGGCGCAGGGCGGGGCGTCGACGGCGGCTGTCGTCGCGTGCGCCCTGTGCTGCCTGTGCTGGCTGGGCCTTCTCGGCATCGCGCACCGCCGCATCCGCGCGCTCACGGCCCCGGGCCCGCCCACGGCACCGGCCCCCCGGTACGCGGCGGCGGCGGTGCTGTGCACGGTGGCGATGGCGGTGTGCGGGGCGCTGCTGGTGCTCTAGGCCCTGTCGTTCATTCCCGTCTGCCGTGCGACGCCATGCACGCACTCTCGTCGCACGGCCCGCCCTGCGGGTGGACGACGGGAATGTGACGACAGGCCCTGGGGGATCGGCCGCCCGCGGGGGCCTCGCGGCTGCTGGGCCGCGAGGCCCTCAGCCCCTCAGGTCTCCTCCGGAGCCTCCTGGGCGACCGTGACGACGATCTTCCCCCGGGTCCGGCCCTCCTGGTTCAGCCGGTGCGCGTCGGCCGCGCGTTCCAGCGGGAACGTCTCGGAGACGTGGACCCGCAGCGCCCCCTGCTCGGCCAGCTCGGTCAGCCGGGTCAGGTCCTGCGGGTCGGGGCGGACGAAGTGGTAGCGGCCTCCGTAGGTCACGACCTCGGCGTCGGCGACGGACGCGAGCCGGCCCTCGGGGGCGAGGAGGTTCGCCGAGACCTTGAGGGCGTCACCGCCGACGGTGTCGAACACGGCGTCCACGCCCTCGGGCGCCAGCCCGCGCACCCGCTCGGCCAGGCCCTCGCCGTAGCTCACCGGCTCCCCGCCGAGGGAGCGGACGAAGTCGTGGTTGCGTTCGCTCGCCGTACCGATGACGCGGGCGCCGAGGTGGACGGCGATCTGGACGGCCAGCGAACCGACGCCGCCGGCCGCGGCGTGCACCAGGACGGTCTCGCCGCGCCCGACCCCCAGGATGTGGTGCAGCACCTGGTAGGCGGTGAGTCCGGCCAGGGGGATGCCGGCGGCCTCCTCGAAGGAGAGGTTGCGCGGCTTGCGGGCGAGGGCGCGCACCGGGGCGGCGACGTACTCGGCGAAGGTGCCCCGGGAGAGGAAGTCCTCGCGGACGTAGCCGATCACCTCGTCACCGGGCTCGAACTCCGGCACGGCCCCGCCGGTGCGGACGACCTCACCGGAGACGTCCCAGCCCGGGACCACCGGGAACACCGCCGGGAGCACCGGGTCGAGGTAGCCCTCGCGGCACTTCCAGTCGACCGGATTGACGGCCGCCGCCCGCACCCGGACGAGCACCGAGTCGGGGCCGACCTTCGGGTCGTCGACCTCTCCGAGGGTCAGTACCTCGGGGCCGCCGTACTGTGCGTAGCTGATCGCCTTCATGCCTCGACCCTCGGCTGCGGCCGCGCGCGACGCAAGCGGAACGGCGGGATCGGCGCCTATCGTGGGCCCGATCACGTTTGGTTCGCCCTCTGGACGACATACCGACCGGTCGGCATCATTGTGCGGGTACTGTTCGCCTGCCCACAGGAGCGACGATGAGCCCCGACCACCCGCCCGGACTCGATCTCGACCGGCTGCGCGGCCTGCTCGAACGGGAACGGCCCGGCCTGGTGAACGGCCCGCTCTCCGGCCGGCTGATCGAGGGCGGACGGTCGAACCTCACGTACCGGGTCTCCGACGGCACCTCGCGCTGGGTCGTCCGCCGCCCGCCGCTCGGCCACGTCCTCGCGACCGCGCACGACATGAAGCGCGAGCACCGGGTGATCGAGGCCCTGCACCCGACCTCCGTGCCGGTCCCCCGGCCCCTGCTGCTGTGCGAGGACGAGGAGGTGCTGGGCGCCCCGTTCTACGTCATGGAGTTCGTCGACGGCACCCCGTACCGCACCGCCGACCAGCTCGCCCCGCTCGGCCCGGAACGCACCCGGGGTGCCGTGCTGGACCTGGTGGACACCCTCGTCGAGCTGCACGCGGTGGACCCCGCCACGGTGGGCCTGGCCGACTTCGGCCGGCCCGAGGGGTTCCTGGACCGGCAGCTGCGGCGCTGGGGCAAGCAGCTGGACGCCTCCCGCAACCGCGAGCTGGCCGGGATCGACGAGCTGCAGGCCGCGCTCGGCCGGGACCTGCCTCGCTCGCCCGCCCCGACGGTGGTGCACGGCGACTACCGGCTGGACAACGTCCTGATCGGCGAGGACGACTCGATCCGGGCGATCCTCGACTGGGAGATGTCCACGCTCGGCGACCCGCTGACCGACCTCGGTCTGCTCGTCATGTACAGCACTCCGCTGGGCCTTCCCGGCTCGCCGGTCTCCACCACCGCCGAGGCACCCGGGCACCCGTCCCCCGCCGAACTGACCGAGCGGTACGCCGCGCGCTCGGGGCGCGACGTGGCGGGCGTCGCCTGGTACACGGCCTTCGCCTGGTTCAAGCTGGCCGTGATCCTCGAAGGCATCCACTACCGCTACACGCTGGGCCGGACGGTCGGCCCCGGGTTCGACCTCATCGGCGACCTGGTCCCCGTCTTCATCGAGCACGGCCTCACCACTCTGCAGGGCCTTCAGGAGGGCTGATCGTCATGGACTTCGCGTTCGACGCGCGTACCGAGGAACTGCGCACCCGGCTGCTCGCCTTCATGGACGAGCACGTCCACCCCGCCGAGCGGGTCGCGCACGAACAGCGCGCCGGGCTGGCCTCCCCCTGGGACACCGTCCCCGTCGTGGAGGAACTCAAGGCGGAGGCCCGCAGGCAGGGCCTGTGGAACCTCTTCCTGCCGGACTCCCCCTACGGTGCCGGGCTCAGCAACCTGCAGTACGCCCCGCTGGCGGAGATCATGGGGCGCTCCCCCCAGCTGGCGCCCACGGCCACCAACTGCGCCGCGCCCGACACCGGCAACATGGAGGTGCTGGCCCAGTTCGGCGACGAGCAGCAGAAGAAGCAGTGGCTGGAACCGCTGCTGGCGGGCGAGATCCGCTCGGCGTTCGCGATGACCGAGCCGGAGGTGGCCTCCTCGGACGCCACCAACATCACCACGCACATCCGGCGGGACGGCGACGAGTACGTCATCAGCGGCCGCAAGTGGTACATCTCCGGGGCGATGCACCCCGACTGCAAGATCTTCATCGTGATGGGCAAGACCGACCCGGACGGTGCGGACATCCGCCGCCAGCAGTCCATGGTGCTCGTCCCGCGCGACACCCCGGGCGTCACGATCCGGCGCGCGATGCAGGTCTTCGGCTACGAGGACGAGTACCACGGCGGTCACGCCGAGGTGGTGTTCGACGAGGCGCGCGTGCCGGTGGCGAACCTGATCGGCCAGGAGGGCGGCGGCTTCGCCATCGCCCAGGCCCGGCTCGGCCCGGGCCGCATCCACCACTGCATGCGGCTGATCGGCATGGCCGAGCGGGCGATCGAGCTGATGTGCCGCCGCGCCGTGTCCCGCGAGGCCTTCGGTAAGGCGTTGGCCCAGCAGGGCGTGGTGCAGAACTGGATCGCGGACGCCCGGGTCGCCGTCGAGCAGCTGCGGCTGCTGGTGCTGAAGACGGCCTGGATGATGGACACCGTCGGCAACCGGGGCGCCCACACCGAGATCCAGGCCATCAAGATCGCCACGCCGCGCACGGTCGTCGGCATCCTCGACCGGGCCATCCAGCTGTACGGCGCCGGCGGGGTCAGCCAGGACTTCCCGCTGGCGGAGCTCTACGCCGGGGCGCGCACGCTGATGATCGCCGACGGTCCGGACGAGGTGCACCAGCGGTCGCTGGCCCGTCGGGAGCTGAAGAAGTACCGCTAGGGGGCAGGCAGGGCCGTGGCCCCTCCCGGGAGGGGCCACGGCGCTGTGGGCTCTCCCGCCGTGCCGGGCGTCGCCGCCGCCGTCTATCGCGGCCTGCGCGGCCTCCGCGACCGGCGCGGTGGGCCGGGGACGCCGGGCCCCTGGCTGCCGGTGCCGCCGGACCGGGCACCGTCCGGCGCGCGGGTGCGCAGGCGGGCGTGCACGCGGGCGTGCAGGTCCAGGAGCCGGCGCGCCGGCAGGCGCAGCGCGGTGGGGGTGTCGGGCGAGTAGGCGGCGGTCCACACCGCGGCGGACAGCGCGGCCCGCAGGGTGGGGACGAGGCGCACGGGAACAGCATCGGGCGGGCCCCGGCGGCCGGTCCAACAGATGGTTTCGCTGGAACCCATCGCTACCGTGGATGGATGGAGATCCGGCAGCTGCGCCATTTCATGGCCGTCGTCACCGAGGGCGGCTTCACCGCCGCCGCGCGCGCCGAGCTGATCGCGCAGTCGGCACTGAGCACCTCGGTCCGCAAGCTGGAACGGGAGCTGGGGGCCGACCTGTTCGACCGCACGGGCCGCCGGGTCGTGCTGACGGAGGCGGGCCGCGCGCTGCTGCCGCAGGCCCGGGCGCTGCTGGCGGGGGCGGAGGCGGCGCGGCACGCGGTGGCCGAGGTCGCGGGACTGGCCCGGGGGCGGGTGGCCATCGGCACCATCCAGACGCTCACGTGTGTGGACCTTCCGGTGGAACTGGCCGCGTTCCACCGGGAGTTCCCCGGCGTACAGGTGTCCGTGCGGGACTCCGGGGTGGACGAACTGACCGAGGCGCTGCGCGCGGGCGAGCTGGACCTGGCGTATCTGGCGCCGGACGCGCGGGAGTTGCCCGAAGGACTGGCGGTGCACGCGACCTGGCACGAGGAGCTGGTGCTCATCACCGCGCCGGGCCATCCGCTGGGGGCGGCGGGAAAGGTGGAGGTGGGTGATCTCGCCGCGGAGCCGTTCGTGGACTTCCGCGCGGGCACCGGTCTGGAGACGGCCGTACGGCGGCTGGCCGCGGGGTGGGGGCTGCGGCGGCACATCACCTGTGACGTCACGCAGGCCGGGCTGCTGGTGGATCTGGTGCGGGCCGGGATCGGGGTGGCGTTCGTGCCGCGGCCGATCGGTGAGCGGGCCGGGCTGCCCTGTCTGGCGGTGCGGCAGCCGGACCCGGGGCGCACGGTCGTCCTGGCAGGGCGCGGGACACGCCCACGCAACCCGGCGGCGGCCGCGCTGCTCGACCACCTGACGGGCGCGGACCGACGGGACACGGCGGACGCCGGGCGGCGCCGCCCGGCTGACGGCGACGGGCACCGGGCGGACGACCCGGCCGACAAGCAGCCCCCTGCCGGCAGCGGCGCGAGCTGACAGGACACGCACAGCAGGTGCCGGGCGACGGCGCCCGGTTAAAGGCGACGGGCACCGCGTGGACGACCCGGCCGACAAGGAGCGCCCTGCCGGAGGCAGCGCGGACCGGCCGCACACGACAGCCGCCAGGCGGCGTCACCCGGCCGACGGCGACGGGCACCGGGCGGACGACCAGGCCGACAGGCAGCCCCCCGCCAGAAGCGGCGCGGGCTGACGGGACACGGCACGGGGGCGCCGGGTGATGGCGCCCGGTTGACGGCGACGGGCACCAGGCAGAGGACCCGGCCGACGGGGAGCGCCCTGCCGGAGGCGGCGGAAGATGACGGGGCCGGCCGGGCGACAGCCGATGGCGCCTGGCCGACGGCGACGGCGGGCGCCGAACTGATGCCCCGACGGCGAGGAGCGCCCTGCCGGAGGCAGCGCGGACCGGCCGCACACGACAGCCGCCAGGCGGCGCCACCCGACCGACGGCGACGGGCACCGGGCGGACGACCCGGCCGACAGGCAGCGCTCTGCCGGAGGCGGCGGCGCGGGCCGACGGGGCGGGCGGGAGCCCGGCCTGGACGCGCCGGGCAGGCCGGGCTCCCGGCCGGGCACGGACGCGCCAGGGCCCGTCATCGGGCAGTCGGCGCCGGGCCGGTCACGGATCCGCCGGGGCGGGCCGCCGGGCCCGTCAGGGACGCAGGGCCCGCAGGAGCAGGTCCGCGAGGTGGTCGGCGACCTCCTGCGGGCTGAGCGGGCCGTCGGGGCGGTACCAGGTCGACAGGTGGTGCACGGAGCCGAAGTGGTAGTCGACCACGAGGTCGGCCGGTGTCGCGCGGGAAAAGACGCCGGCCTCCTGGCCCTCCTCGATCAGCGCGCGGAAGCGTTCGTGGTAGCGGCGGCGGGCAGCGCGCACCTGCTTGTTCTTCTCCGGGCTCAGGTGGTGCATGGAGCGGAAGAAGATCGACGCGTCGTCGAGGTTCTCGATCGTCGTGACGACCACGTCGGCCGCCGCGCCACGCAGCCGCTTCTCGATCGGCTCGTCGGCGTCCGCGTAGGCGTCCAGGCGTTCCTGCTGGACGCGCAGCACGCGCGCGTAGACCTCGTGGAGGAGATCGTCCTTGGAGCCGAAGTAGTGGTAGAGCGCGCCCTTGGTGACGCCGGCCGCCTCGACGATCTCCTGCACCGAGGTGCGGTCGTAGCCCTGCTCGGCGAAGAGCCGCGTGGCGGCGGCCAGCAGCCGCTGTGGCACGGGGGTCCCGTCACCGTCCGTCGTCCTGGGCACTGCCGCCACCTGCTTTCCGTGTCGCTCTCATGGTCGTGCGCCGGGGAACGCCGCTCCCCGACGGAGGATCTTCCCACCGGCCGTGCCGGCCACGCGGGACGGGCCCGCCCGCGCGTGGGGGCAGGCGCACAGTCTCCCCCCGCGCCGCCCTGCGGTCACAGCCGGGTCCGGTCCGGCGCCCCGGCGGGGCGCGCGGAGGCCGGGGCGGGGCGGGCGGTCAGCGGGCGGCCTCCCACTGCTGCTGGAGGCGGTTCATGCCGCCCAGCCAGCGCTCGGGGTCCTCGGCGCGGGCCCGGTAGTACGCGGCGACCTCCGGGTGCGGCAGGATCAGGAAGCGGTCCTCCTCGATGCCCCGGAAGAGGGCGTCGGCCACGTCGTCCGGCTCGATCGCGGTCGGCTCCAGCACCAGCCGGCCCGCGCTGCCGCTGGCGGTGAGCATGTCGGTGCGCACGCCCTGCGGACAGATCGCGTGGACCTTCACCCCGCGGTGCCGGTACGTGAGCGAGAGCCACTCGGCGAAGGCGTAGGCGCCGTGCTTGGTGACGCTGTACGGCGCCGTGCCGAGCATGGTGAGCAGCCCGGCGGCCGACACGGTGGAGACGAAGCGGCCGGCGCCGCGCTCCAGCCAGTCGGGGAGCAGGGCGTGGGCCGCGCGCACGTGGGCCATCACGTTGACGTCCCAGGAGAGCGCCCAGCCCTGCTCGTCGAGGGGTTCGCCGGGCTCCCCGCCGTCGCGCCCGACGCCCGCGTTGGCGCAGTAGACGTCGACCCGGCCGCCGAGCGCGTCGCGCGCCTCGTCGACGGCGGAGGAGGCGTCGCCGGGGACGGCGATGCCGCCGATCTCCTCGGCGACGGCCTTCACCCGGTCGGCGTCGAGGTCGTTGACGACGACCTGTGCCCCCTGGGCGGCGAAGCGGCGGGCGAGTGCCGCCCCGATGCCGCCCGCGGCCCCCGTGACGACCACTTTCGCACCCTGTACGGCTTCCACCATGGTCTCCTTGACGCGGCTTGTCGATGGGTCGTGCGGCTCCCCCCGCCGCGCCCCGCGCGGGCGTCCGGCGGGGCGTGGAGCGGTCGCGGCGGGAACCGGCCGCGCCAGACTAACCGGTCGGTATGTCCGACGGAAGGGTCCGGGCGCACGCATGCGGTGCGGTGCGTTCCCCGCGGCGCCGCCGACAGCTAGCGTGCGTGTTCATGACACCCGTAGCGATCACGGAGGCCGCCCCATGAGGCTGTCCAGACGGACCCTGCTCGCCACCACCACCGCCGCCGCGATGGCGGCTTCCGCCGCCCCGGCGCAGGCGGCCGCCGCCCCGCCGGCGGCGGCGCCGGGCCGCGGCCGACGGCCCGCCACCGGCTTCGAACGCCTCGCGGCCGACGGGTACTCCCTGCTCGACAGGCAGCGGGTCGGCGTCGTCACCAACCCCACCGGCATCACCCGCGACGCGCGCCACATCGTCGACGTCATGCACGCCGACGACCGGGTGCGGCTGACCGCCGTCTTCGGCCCGGAGCACGGCTTCCGGGGCACCGCCCAGGCGGGCGGCTCCGAGGGCCGCCACGACGACCCCGCCACCGGCCTGCCGGTGTACGACACCTACCTCAAGAGCGGTCAGCCGCTCGCCGACATCTTCACCGCGTCGGGCGTGGACACGGTCGTCTTCGACATCCAGGACGTCGGGGCCCGCTTCTACACCTACATCTGGACCCTCTACGACTGCATGGAGGCCGCGCGGCTGGCCGGCAAGCGGTTCGTGGTCCTCGACCGGCCGAACCCGGTGACCGGCAGGGCGGCGCTGGGGCCGGTGCTGCACAAGGAGTTCGCGACGTTCGTGGGCCGGGAGCCGATCTCGCAGGCGCACGGCATGACGGTGGCGGAACTGGCGCTGCTGTTCAACGCCGAGTTCCTGACCGCACCGGTGCCGCTGGAGACGGTCCGGATGAAGGGCTGGAAACGGTCGGACTTCTACGACACCACCGGGCTGCCGTGGGTGCCGCCGAGCCCGAACATGCCGACCCCGGAGACGGCCCTCGTGTACTCCGGGACGTGCCTGTTCGAGGGCACCAACCTCTCCGAGGGCCGCGGCACCACCAGGCCGTTCGAGCTGCTGGGCGCCGAGGGCGTGGACGGCGGCTGGGCCGCGGCGGCCGACGGGCTGGGGCTGGCGGGGGTGCACTTCCGGGAGGCGTACTTCGCCCCGACGTTCTCCAAGTTCCAGGGGAAGACCGTCGGCGGTGTGCAACTGCACGTGCACGACCGTCAGGCGTTCGACCCGGTGCGCACCGGCATCGGGCTGCTGATCACCGCCAAACGGGTGTGGAGCGGGTTCGCCTGGCGGCCGGACCACTGGATCGACCGGCTCACCGGGTCCACCCGCGTGCGCACGATGATCGACGCGGGCGCGGACACCGACGAGGTGGTGGCCGGCTGGCAGCGGGAGCTCGCCGCGTTCCGGCGGACACGGCGGGAGTACCTGCTCTACCGCTGAGCGGTTTTCCGCCGAATGGGGCGGCGTCCGGGACGGTGCCGGACGCCGCCTCTTTGCGTCTGCCACCAGCACGGACGGGGCTGGGCGGGCCCCGTCGGTCCCGGACAGCGGCGCGCCCGGATCGCGATCGCCACGCATATCGGTCCGGTCTTCAGGAACCCGTGGCTCCTGCGGGGAGTTCTCAGTCCGGCGGGGAGCCGCCTCCCGGAGCGGCCGGGCCGAGCACGGACCGCCGTGGACGACCACAACTGAAGCGCGGGTCAGGGGAGTTGACCCACACGTCGACGCGGGGGACCCAGGGGTCACCGAAAAAGGATGGATCCGATTCGCGTGTCGACACGTCTACTCGACGACGTCCGTTCGACGACGCCGAAGTGACCGGATTACAGGTGCAGGTGTGACGGAGGTGCAGGAGGATGGCCGGTTTCCGAAGTCTGGCGAGACAGGTGCGTGATCCGCGGTGCGACCTGGCGCTGCGGCGCTACTCGCTGCGCAAGTGCCTGGAGCGGTTCGCTCCCTACGGGCACAGGGCGACATGGGACCACTTGTGCTCACGGGCCGGGTTCGACCCCGAGGACCGCTCCGTCGACCCAGCGCGGCTCGTGGCCGCACTGGACGAGCTGGAGGAGGCCCGCGCGGTCTGGCTGGCCTACGAGGTCGAGTTCGCCGCGCGGCGCAGGAAGGAGAAGCAGGACGGTCTGCGCAGGCCGGGCAGCGTGGACGACTGGCACCGGCTGACCTGGGGAGGATTCGGTGTGGCCTGGTGCGACGACCCCCGGGTGCACCCCACGGAGCCGCTGGCGGAGGTGCTGCGCCGCCTGATCGCGGCGCTCGAACGGGAACCGGGCACGGCCTGCCCGGTCTGCCGGGGGGAACGACTGATGTGGCGCCACGACCTGGACCACGAGCCGTCGTCCGGCCCGGTCTGCACGGACTGCGGGATCCTGGTGCCGCGCCCGGTGCTCACGCCGGGCGCACTCGCGGACGCCCGCCGGGCCAGGATGCTCGTCTCGGCCTGAGTCGCGACGGCCACCGCGCGGGACACCGCCGCACGCGCGGGAGACGGGACGGCGGCGGACCGGCCGACGGGGCGTGACCGGCGGCCGGCGATGACGGATGGCGGCCGACGATCACGGGGGCAACGGGGGGCGTGGGGGTGCGCCGGGGATGCCGCACCTCCACAGCGTTGCCTCTCCGGGACAGCGGGCTGCCGGGCGCGCCGGAGACCGCCGCGTGGTCGCGGCAGGAGGGCGCCCCGCATCCCGGCGCGGCGTGACGGTACCGCCGCTCCCGTCCCTCACCCCCTACCCCCGACGACGCCCCGGGCGACCTCGCCGCGGTGGGCGCGGCCCTCGCCGTCCCGTTCGCCGGATTCACGATCGCGGGCGGGCCGGGCCGCGGGCCGGGCGGGGACTTTCGGCCATCAGGCGCGAGCCCGTGAGGCGCTCGCCGAAGACGTCGTCCGGGTTGGACAGCACGCAGCTGTCCAGGGACAGGCAGCCGCAGCCGATGCAGTCGGTGAGGTGGTCGCGCAGCCGGTTGAGCTGCCGGATGCGCTCGTCCAGTTCGGAGCGCCACGCCTCGGAGAGCCGGGCCCAGTCCTCCCGGGTGGGCGTGCGCTCCTCGGGCAGCCGGGCGAGCGCCTCGCGGATCGTGGCGAGCGGGATGCCGACGCGCTGGGCGGCCCGTATGAAGGCCACCCGGCGCAGGGTGTCGCGGCTGAACCGGCGCTGGTTGCCCGAGGTCCGGCGGCTGGTGATCAGACCTTTGGACTCGTAGAAGTGCAGGGCGGAGACGGCCGCGCCGCTGCGGGCGGCGAGCTGGCCGACCGTGAGCTCGTGGATCTTCTCTGGAATCTGAGGCACTCCCCGAACCCTACCCACCGGCCGGCGGCCCGGGTCCGTTGACAGGGGCCGCCGGGGCGACCATGCTAAGCAGTCGCTTAGAGTTGCGCCGCGGCATGCGCGGCGACCTCCCTGACGCGAGAGGCCGGGAACATGGCAGAGCCGAGGATCTTCACGTCCGTCGACGAGCTGAAGGCGGCGGTGGGCGAGCAGCTGGGGTACACCGACTGGCTGGAGATCGACCAGAAGCGGATCGATCTGTTCGCCGAGGCCACCGGCGACCACCAGTGGATCCACGTCGACCCGGAGAAGGCGGCCGCGGGCCCGTTCGGCACGACCATCGCGCACGGCTATCTGACGCTGTCCCTGCTGCCGCTCTTCGGCCCGCAGCTGCTCACCGTCGAGGGCGTCAAGATGGGCGTCAACTACGGCACCAACAAGGTGCGCTTCCCCGCGCCCGTCCCGGTCGGCTCGCGGCTGCGCGCGACGGCGGCGATCGCCGCCGTGGACGAGGTGCCGGGCGGCGTGCAGGTGGCCACGGCGTTCACCGTGGAGCGCGAGGGCGGCGACAAGCCGGTGTGCGTGGCCGAGTCGGTGGCCCGCTACTACCTCTGAGCCGGGCGGGCCTCCTTGGCCCCGACCATGCGCAGGACGAGGTCGGCGTAGAGCGCGCCGACCTCCTCCGGGGTGCTCGGGCCGTCGACCTTGAACCAGCGGGCCACGTCGACACAGAGGGAGAGCACCGCGAGGGTCGTGCCGTGCACGTCGATGACGTCGAACTCGCCGGAGCGGGCCCCCTCCTCGATGATCGTGCGCACCTCGGCGTCGACCTGCCGGCGCAGTTCGCGGATCTCGGCGCGGGCGTCGGGGCCGAGCGAGTCCAGCTCGTACTGGACGACCCGGGCCGTGGTGCGGCCGCCCGCGTGCCAGCGGACGAAGGAGCTGACCGCGCCCGCGAGCCGCTCCGTCGCGCTGCCCTCCGCGCGGGACGCCGACCGCAGCACCTCGAGGACCTTCTCGTGGCCGATCCTGCTGATGCGGTGGAGCAGCTCTTCCTTGGTCTTGTAGTGGATGTAGAGCGCGGCCGGGCTCATGCCGGCGCGGCCCGCGATGTCCCGCGTCGTCGTGGCGTGGTAGCCGCGCTCCGCGAACGCCTCGACCGCGGCGAGCAGCAGCCGTCGGGCCGCGTCGGGTGTGACCTCACCCCACGGCTGCGCCTCGCCGCCGGCCGTCTCCTCCGCCGTACTCATCGCTCACCTCTTCCGCTGGCAGGGACAACACCATACCGGCACGGGTGAGCGGGCGCTTAGCGGGAGGGTGCGGTCCCGGCCGAACGCGTCACAGCTTCTCGAAGGGGTCGTGCTCCGCGAGCAGCTTCTCCAAACGTGCCTGGTCCACCCGGGAGACGATCTGCCCGGCCTCCTGGCGGTCGCGGATCACCTTGGCGAGCGTGAAGGCGGAGGTGACGAGGTACAGGACGGCGATGCCGAGGAAGGCCCGCACCCACGCGTCGGCCTCCAGGCGGAAGATGCCGTACGCGGTGGCCACCATGGCGATGGCGAAGGAAGCGACGGCCTGGGCGTGGAAGGCGGCCGTGCTCTGCTGCTTGACCGGTGTGTCGCTCATGGGGAAAGGATCGGCGGATGTGGCCCGGACCACATCCGCCGGAGTACTCAGATCACGTACTCAGAAGGCGGACACCCCGGTCAGGTCACGGCCGATGAGCAGCTTCTGGATCTGGCTGGTGCCCTCGTAGAGCGTCATCACCCGGGCGTCGCGCAGCAGTTTGCCCGCCGGGTACTCGTCGATGTAGCCGTACCCGCCGAACACCTGGAGGGCGTTGTTGGCGGCGCGCACGGCCGCCTCGGAGGCGAACAGCTTGGCCTTGGACGACTCGACTGCGAACGGCTGCCCCCGGTCGACGAGGTCGGCGACCCGCCAGGTCAGCAGCCGGGCCGCGTCCACGTCGACGGCGATGTCGCTGATCAGTTCCTGCACCAGCTGGTGGTGGGCGATGGTCCTGCCGAACTGCTCGCGCTCCCCCGCGTGGGCCACGGCGGCGTCGAGGGCCGCCTGGGCGATGCCGACACAGCCGGCGGCGACCGACATCCGCCCCTTCGCCAGGGCGGACATGGCGACGGAGAACCCCTTGCCCTCCGGGCCCAGCATCGCGGACGCCGGCACCCGCACGTCCTGGAACACCAGCTCGGCGGTGGCCTGTCCGCGCAGGCCCAGCTTGCCGTGGATGGGACGGCGGAGCAGGCCGGGCGTGTCGGCGGGCACCAGGAAGGCGCTCACGCCCCGGTGGCCGGGGGCGTCGGTGGAGCGGGCGAAGAGCAGGACGACGTCGGCCCAGGTGCCGTTGGTGATGAAGGTCTTGCTGCCGTTGACGACGTAGTCGCCGCCCTCGCGCACCGCGCGGGTGGTGAGGCTGCCGGCGTCGGAGCCGGTGCCCGGCTCGGTCAGCGCGAAGCAGCCGACGTGCTCCCCTGAGGTGAGTCCCGGCAGCCAGGCGCGCTTCTGCTCCTCGCTGCCCCAGGCGGCGACGGTCTTGGCGACCAGCCCCAGGGAGACGGAGACGATGCCGCGCACCGAGGAGTCGCCGCGGCCCAGTTCCTCGGTCACCAGGCAGTAGGCGAGGTGGTCGCCGCCGGAGCCGCCGTACTCCTCGTCGACGGTCAGGCCCAGGAACCCCAGGTCGCCCAGCTTCTTGACGATGCCGCGGTCGACCTCCTCGGCGCGGTCCCAGGCGGTGGCGTGCGGGACGACCTCGCGCTCCACGAAGTCCCGGGCCAGCCGGCGGACGGCGCTCTGCTCCTCGCTGAGCTCCAGGTTCATGCGGGGTCACCACCAACACTTTTAATTACCACTGCTAGTTTTATGTCGCAGCCCTACTATGTGCGCCATGGCCCGACCGCGCAAGCCCCTTCTGAGTACCGACCGGATCGTCGCGACCGCCCGTGCGCTGGTGGACGCCGAGGGCCTCGCGGCCGTCTCCACCCGCCGCCTCGCCGCGGAACTGGGGGTCAGCGGGCCCTCGCTCTACAACCACTTCCGCACCAAGGACGACATCCTCGAAGCGGTGGCCGACTCGGTGAGCGCGCAGGTCGACCTGTCGATGTTCGAGGACGGCCGGGACTGGCGCACCGCCCTGCACGACTGGGCCGTCTCCTACCGGACCGCCCTGCGCGACCACCCCAACATCGTGCCGGTGCTGGCCCACGGTCCGGGCCGGCGTCCCGCGGCGCTGCGGCTGGCGGACGCCGTCTACGGGGCGATGGTCGCGGCCGGCTGGCAGCCCGCGCAGGCCACCTCCATCGGCGCCCTGATGCGGTACTTCGTCATGGGCTCCGTCCTCGGCTCCTTCGCCGGCGGCTTCGTCGACGACGCCAGCGCCTACGACCCGGCCGACTATCCCCACCTCGGGCAGGCGCACCTGCTCGCCGAGAAGCAGGAGAAGATCGACGAGCGGGCCTTCGAGACGGGGCTGACGGCGCTGCTGGACGGGCTCGCCGTGCAGTACGAGCAGCTGCGCGGCGACGGCTGACGCACGCCCCCGGGAGTGCCGCCCGGACACTTCGGCGGGGACCGAACGGTCCGTGGCGCATGCTGGACCACATGACCCACAGGGACCCCGCCGCGCCGGGACTCGCCCGGCTCACGGCGCTGATCGCCGACGAGACACGGGCCGCGTGTCTGCTCGCCCTGCTGGACGGGCGGGCCTGGACCGCGGGCGAGCTGGCCCGGGCGTGCTCGGTCGCAGCGTCCACCCTGAGCGAGCACCTCGGCAAGCTCGTCGCGGGCGGCCTGCTGACCGAGGAGCGGCAGGGCCGTCACCGCTACGTCCGGCTGGCCGACGAGCGCGTCGCCCACCTGGTGGAGGACCTGGCCGCCCAGGTCGCCCCGGACGCGGTGGAACGCCCGAGGACCCTGCGGCAGTCCGGCGCCGGCGCCGCGACGGCCCGGGCCCGCACCTGCTACGACCACTTCGCCGGGCGGCTCGGCATCACCCTCACCGATGCCCTGACCGACCGCGGACTGCTGCGCCAGGACACCGGGTTCGCGCTCACGGACGCGGGCCTGCGCTGGTTCGACCGGGCCGGCATCGCCCTGGACCGCCGCGGCAGACGGCCGCTGGTCCGCGCCTGCCTCGACCGGACCGAGCGGCGTCCCCACCTCGCCGGGGCGGCCGGCGCGGCCCTGTGCGGGCACGCCCTGGCGGCGGGGTGGTGCGTCCGGATCGGCTCCGGGCGCGCGGTGAAGGTGACGGACGCGGGCGAGCGGGCCCTGTCCGCACTGCTCGGCATCGCACCGGCCGCCCTGCGCCGACCGGGACGGCCCCTGGACGGACCCGCCCTGTCCGGCCGTCACGTCCGAAATCCGCGAGCGCATCCGCGCCGCGCCGACTTAGGGTCTTTCGTTTGGATCAGGACGGATGAGGGAGCGGGGTCCGGTGCCGTGCGTCGCAAGGCGGAGGAGGGCGGCAGGGCGGAGCCCTGACAACCGACGACAACGCGGCGAGGCGCGGTGCCGGGGCCCGCGAGCCCGTCCTGATCCAAACGAGAGGCCTAGCGTCTAGAGCATGATGTACGACGTCCCCGTGTCCCGGCCCGCGCGCCGCGGCGAGCTGCTCGCCGCGGGTGCCGCCGCCGTCACCGTGGTCCTGTGGGCCTCCGCCTTCGTGTCGATCCGCAGCGCGGGCTCCGCGTACTCGCCGGGCGCCCTCGCGCTGGGGCGGCTGCTGGCCGGGGCGCTGACGCTGGCCGTGATCTGCCTCTGGCGGCGGGAGGGGCCGCCGCCCCGGACGGCGTGGCGCGGCATCGCGATATCGGGGCTGCTCTGGTTCGGCTTCTACATGGTGGCCCTCAACTGGGGCGAGCAGCAGGTCGACGCGGGCACGGCCGCCCTGGTGGTGAACATCGGGCCGATCCTCATCGCCCTGCTCGGCGCCCGTCTGCTGGGGGACGCGATGCCCCCGCGGCTGCTCGCGGGCATGGCCGTGTCGTTCGCCGGCGCGGTGACCGTCGGCCTGTCGATGTCCGGTGAGGGCGGGTCGTCGCTGCTGGGCGTGGTGCTGTGCCTGCTGGCTGCGGTGGCCTACGCGGGCGGGGTCGTCGCGCAGAAGCCCGCCCTCGGGACGGCGAGCCCGCTGCAGGTGACGACGTACGGGTGCCTGGTCGGGGCGGTGGCGTGTCTGCCGTTCGCCGGGCAGCTGGTGAGCGAGGCCGCCCGGGCGCCCGCGTCCGCCACGCTCAACATGATCTATCTGGGGGTCTTCCCGACCGCGCTGGCGTTCACCACGTGGGCCTACGCGCTGGCCCGGACGACGGCCGGGCGGATGGGGGCGACCACGTACGCGGTGCCCGCGCTGGTCGTGCTCATGTCATGGCTGGCGCTCGGCGAGGTGCCCGGCGCGCTCACGCTGGCGGGCGGCGCCCTGTGTCTGGCGGGCGTGGCGGTGTCCCGTTCCCGGCCCCGTCGGCCTTCGGCAACCTCGGTGGACGGTCCGCCCGTCCCCGGGCCCGGGGACGGACAGCCGGGGCCCGTCCCGGCCGGCCCCGGGACCGCGGCGGACGGCGGCGGGCGGGGGCCCCGGGGCGCCTGAGCCGGGGGCCGGTCCGGGGCCGTGGGCCCGGGCGGTCCAGGCGCCCCGGGGTCGCGGTGCGAGGCGGCCCGGGCCCGCACCTCCGGGTCAGAACACGACCAGGGCGCGGGCTCCCTTGCCGGCGAGCATGGCGTCGAAGGCGGCCGGGATGCCGTCCAGGGTGATCCGTTCGCTCACCAGGCTCGCCAGGTCCAGGCGGCCCGCGCGGATGTGCTCGGCGAGCACGGGCAGGTCCCGGGCGGGGTCGGAGTTGCCGTAGACGCAGCCGGCCAGGGTCCTGCCCCAGTGGAAGATCTCCAGGGCGTTGAAGGTGACCTGCTGGTCCTTGCCGCCGATGCCGACGACCGTGGTGCGGCCGCCGCGCCGGGTGGACTCCCACGCGGTGCGGATGGTGACGGCGCGGCCGACGCACTCGACGGCGACGTCCACCCCCTGCTTGCCGGTGAGGGCCCGGATCTGGCGGGGCGTGGTGTCCGAGGCGACGAGGTAGTCGGTCGCGCCGGCGGCCCGGGCGAGCCCCTCCTTGTCCGGGGAGACGTCGACCGCGACGATCGTCGACGCACCGGCGATCCGCGCCGACTGCAGGGCGGCGAGGCCCACTCCCCCGACGCCGAACACGGCGACCGTCTCGCCGGGGCGGACCCGCGCCGCGTGGTGCACGGCGCCGTAACCGGTGAGGACCGCGCAGCCGAGCAGGGCGGCGTCGGTGAGCGGGACACCGGCCGGGGCGGGCAGCACGCAGGACCGGGGCACCACCGTCTCCTCGGCGAAGGCGGCGACGTTCAGGCCGGGGTGGAGGTCCGTGCCGTCGTCGCAGCGGCGGGCGTGCACCCGGGCGGCGCCGTCGAGGGCGCTGCCGCACAGCCACACCTCTCCGCGTGCGCAGGCGGGGCAGGAACCGCAGGAGGGCGCCCAGTTGAGGACCACCTCGTCGCCCGGCGCGACATCGGTGACGCCCTCCCCGACGGAGACGACGGTGCCGGCACCCTCGTGGCCGAGCACGGCCGGCACCGGCAGGCGCATGGTGCCGTTGGTCAGGGACAGGTCGGAGTG
This sequence comes from Streptomyces sp. NPDC101219, assembly GCF_044767675.1. NCBI lineage: Bacteria > Bacillati > Actinomycetota > Actinomycetes > Kitasatosporales > Streptomycetaceae > Streptomyces > Streptomyces sp. NPDC101219. Next base: position 94,035 of record NZ_JBIWOK010000007.1, on the reverse strand, counting down.
GCAGACCCCGGCGGCGGCGAGTCGGACCCGCACCTCGCCGGGGCCGGGGCCGGGCAGTTCGATCCCGGTGATCTCCAACGGGGCGGAGACGGCGGGCAGTACAGCGGCACGTACGGCCATGTCGGTGACGACTCCCTTAGAACTGGAGGGACTTGGTCTGGAGGTACTCGGTCAGGCCGTGCACGCCGAGTTCGCGGCCCACGCCCGACTGCTTGTAACCGCCGAAGGGCGCCAGGGGGTTGAACCGGCCGCCGTTGATGTCCACCTGGCCGGTCTCGAGCCGGCGGGCGAAGGCGACCGCCTGCGCCTCGTCGCCGGCCCAGACGGCGCCGGCCAGGCCGTAGACGGTGCCGTTGGCGATGCGCAGGGCGTCCTCCTCGTCCTCGTAGCGCAGGACGCACAGCACGGGCCCGAAGATCTCCTCCTGGGCGACGGTCATGTCGGGGGTGACGTCGGCGAGGACGGTGGGGCTGACGTGGTATCCCTTCTCGTGGGGGGTGTCGAGGCCGCCGGCGACCAGGCGGGCGCCCTCGGCGACGCCCTTCTCGATATATCCGCGCACCCGGTCGCGCTGCCCGGCGTTGACGAGCGGGCCGATGCGGTCGCCGTACTTCGCGGCGGCGGCCGCGGCGAGGCCGACGGCCTCGTCGTACTGGTCCCGGTGGACCAGCATGCGGGTCCAGGCGCTGCACGTCTGGCCGGAGTTGGACATGACGTTGGCGACGCCGACGTTGACCGCGCGGGCCAGGTCGGCGCCGGGCAGGATCACGTTGGCGGACTTCCCGCCCAGTTCCAGGGCGACCTTCTTGACCGCGCCCGCGGCGATCGCGCCGATCCGGCGGCCGACGGCGGTGGAGCCGGTGAAGGAGACCAGGTCGACACCCGGGTGTTCGGCGAGGGCCTGCCCGGCCACCGGTCCGAGGCCGGTGACGAGGTTGAACACGCCCGCCGGGATCCCGGCCTTGTGCACCGCCTCCGCGAAGAGCCGGGCCACCAGGGGCGTGTCCTCGGCGGGCTTGACGACGACGGTGCAGCCCGCGGCGAGGGCGGGCGCGGCCTTGGCGACGATCTGGTGCAGCGGGTAGTTCCACGGCGTTATGGCCCCGACCACGCCCACCGGCTCGCTCAGCACGGTCGAGTTGCCGATCCGCTCCTCGAAGGCGTACGTGGCGGCCAGTTCGGCGTAGGAACCGGCGACGGCGACCGGGACGCCGGCGTGCACGGTCTGCGACAGCTTCAGGGGCGAGCCCAGTTCGGCGGTGACCGTCTCGGCGATCTCCTCCCGGCGGGCCTGAAGGACGTCCCGCAGGGCGGCGAGCCGGGCGGCGCGCTCGGCGGGCGGGGTGGCGCGCCACGCGGGGAGGGCGGCGCGGGCCGCCCGGACGGCGGCGTCGACGTCCTCCACGGTTCCCGCCGGGACGGTGGCGATCACCTGTTCGTCGGCCGGGTTCACGACCTCGATCACGTCCGGACCGGCGGCGGGGCGCCAGGCGCCGTCGATGTACATGCCGTCGTATGCCTTCATCGCGCTTCCTCCGGGACGGGGGCCTCGTGTGCGTCGTCTGCCGCCACATAAACTAGCGGTGGTAATTTACGGGCGCCAGGGGAACCCGCCGGACGGCCGGTGAGAGGGGCGTCACCCGTCGAGGTCGGGCAGGCGCGCCGGATCGGGGCAGATCCGCTCCCCGTGCTGGTCGAAGACGAACAAGTGGGCGAGGTCGACCAGCAGCGGCACCTGCATGCCCTGCCGGAGCCGCACGTCCGGGGCGGTACGGACGATGAGGTCGCCCGGCAGCCGCGGGTCGGCGCCCGCCGGCGCGGAGGACGGCTCGGCGGCCGGCTCCAGCGTGGCGACGGCGCCGGGGCGCAGCGCCCCGGCCCGCTGCCGCAGGCGGTCCAGGACCGTGCCGTCGCGGCGGCGCCGCCGCTCGGTGCGCCCCGGGTGCGGACGCGGCGCCTCCAGGTCGGGGACGACGGCGGGCCGCGAACCGGTGTCGAAGTGCACCAGGACCTCGTGCCCCTGGAACTCGACGTGCTCGACCAGCCCGGTGAGCACCACCTCGCCGGGACGGGCGGAGCGGGCCTCGGCGATACGGACGGCCTCGGAGCGCAGCCCGACGATGACCTCCCGGCCCTGCTGCACCCGCAGCAACTGGTGGTCCAGGGACAGGGGTTCGGGCAGCCGCAGGAACTGCTTGCCGAGGCTGATGGTCATGGCGCCGTCCAGCGGCGCGCGGACCAGTCCGCGCAGCAGGTTGATGCGGGGGATGCCGATGAACGCGGCGACGAAGACGTTGGCGGGCAGCGCGTACACCGTGCGCGGGCTGCCGACCTGCTGGAGCACGCCGCCGCGCAGCACGGCGACCCGGTCGCCCAGCGACATGGCCTCCCCCTGGTCGTGGGTCACGTAGACCGTGGTGACGCCGAGTTCGCGGGTGAGCCGGGACATCTCGGCGCGCAGGTGGTTGCGCAGCTTGGCGTCGAGGTTGGACAGCGGCTCGTCCATCAGGAAGGCGGAGGGGTGGCGGGCGATGGCCCGGCCCATGGCGACGCGCTGCCGCTCCCCGCCGGACAGCTGCGCGGGGAAACGGTCGAGGAGGTCCTCGATGCCCAGCATGCGGGCGGTGGCGTCGACCCGCGGGGACGGGTCCGTCCCGGGCGCCTCGATCCGCAGCGGGAAACCGATGTTGTCGCGGCTGGTCATGCTCGGGTAGAGGGCGAAGTTCTGGAACACCATCGCCATGTCCCGCTCGGCGGGCGGCAGGTCGTTGGCGTACTCGCCGTCGAGGAACAGGTTTCCGGCGTCGATCTCCTCCAGACCAGCGATCATCCGCAGCACGGTGGACTTGCCGCAGCCGGAGGGGCCGAGCAGGACGAGGAACTCGCCGGGCGCGATGTCCAGGGACAGCCGGTCCACGACACGGTGGCCCCGGGTGTAGGCCTTGCTCACGTCGTGCAGGGAGATGGCGCGTGTCATGAGGGTGCCCCCTGGGGTTCGGCAGGGCGCGGATGCTCCGCGGTGGGAAACGCCTCGTGCGAGCCGTACGGGGCGTGTGAGTCACGGAAGCTAACGGAATGTGCACGGCCGGGGGAAGGGAGCGGACGGATCGCGCTGCGACCGTCCAGTCCGTGAGAAACGGGACCGCTGGGCTCCGGTTCGGCGGCCCGGGTACGGGCCCGGCTCCTCCTCAGGGGCGGGCGGCGCCGTCGCGTCCCCGGCCGCGGTGGCGCGGTCCGTGCGGCTGGGGCGCCGTTCCGTCGGGGCGTTCCGGGTCCGCGGGCGGGCGGGGAGCGGCGGGGCCGTCCGGGGAGCGCAGGGCGATGCCGGAGGACAGCAGGAGCAGCGCGCCCAGCATCACGAAGGGTGCCGCCACTCCCGCCACCCCGGCGACCAGGCCCGCCGCGGCCGGGGCGGTGACCTGGCCCAGGCGGTTGCCGGTCAGACGCAGGGCGAGGGCCGTCGAGCGGGCCCCCGCGGGCGCGGCCCGGACGACCGTCGTCATGGACAAGGGCTGCCCGACGCCCAGGCAGAAGCCGAGCACCGCGAGCAGCAGCGCGAGGGCCCACACCGGCATGGGCAACGCGATGCCGGTGCACAGCAGGGCCGCGAGGAGGCAGGTCACCGTCAGCAGCGCCGTCCGGCCGAGCAGCCGCAGCAGCGGGGTGAGGACCAGCCGGCAGGCGATGGTGGCCGCCGCCCGCAGGCTGAGCAGCAGGCCGATGACGGCGGGGGCGATGCCCCGGTGCTCGCCGACCACCGGCAGGTAGGCGGTGAGGATGTCGGTCGCGGAGAGCACGGCGAGGCTGATGAGGATGCCGGCTGGAACGCCCCGGGCCCGCAGGATGCTTCCCACGGGGACGCGGCCGTCCGCCACCGCACGCGCCCGTGCCGCGCCGGGCCGCTCGATGCGCCACAGCGAGGTGAACGCGACCGCCGCCCCGGCGCCCGCCACGAGGAGCGCCAGCGCGCTGGTGCCGGCCATGTCGGCGCCGCCGATCAGCGAGCCCGCGGCGATCGGCCCGACGAGCTGGCCGAGGGAGGCGCCGATGGTGAAGTGGCCGAAGTTGCGGTCCTGTTCGTGCGGTGCCGACTGGCGGGCGACCAGGGACTGCGCGCCGATGACGAAGCACAGGTGGCCGAGGCCCATCACCCCGCTCCACAGCGCCATGGCCGCCAAGGACCCGGCGAGGCCGCTCAGTGCGCAGCCCCCGGAGATCAGCACCACTCCGGCGGGCAGCAGGGGCGCGCAGCGGCCGTGGTCGGTGCGCCGGCCGAGCGGTACCGCGGCGAACAGCGGCAGCAGCGCGTACACCCCGGCGATCACCCCGACCGCCCGCTCGTCCGCACCGAGTGCGAGCGCCCGGTAGGAGACGGCGGGCCGGGCCATCGACACGGCGCCCTGCGCGAAGCTGAACGCGATGACGAGGCGGAGCAGCCAGCCGCGGTTTCCGCCGGGCGTCATGGTCGGGTCCTCCTGGGACGGTCGGATGCAGCTTCGGGCGGTCGGGTCCGGTGAGCGGCCGGCCCGGGCGGGAGCGCCGAACCGGGGTTCTAGGTGCGGGTCCCCGGTGCGAGTCCCCGGTGCGAGTCCCCGGTGCGGGTTCCCCGGGCGGTCAGACGATGCCGAAGAGGAGCCCCGCGCCGAGGATCAGCAGGGAGGTCAGCGCCGCCCACTTCACCACGAACCGCGTGTGGTCGCCGAACTCGACCCTGGCCATGCCGACCAGGACGTAGACCGCGGGGACGAGCGGGCTGGACATGTGCAGGGGCTGGCCGACCAGTGAGGCGCGGGCCATCTCCAGCGGCGACACGCCGTGCGCGGCGCCCGCCTCGGCGAGGACGGGCAGGACACCGAAGTAGAAGCCGTCGTTGGACATGAAGTAGGTGAGCGGGAGGCTGAGCACCCCCGTGACCAGGGCCATGTGCGGGCCCATCGACTCCGGGACGACGCCGACCAGCCACTCGGCCATGTGGTCGACCATGCCGGTGCCCTGGAGGACCCCGGTGAAGACGGCGGCGGCGAACACCATGCCGGAGACGTTGAGGACGTTGTCCGCATGGGCGGCGATGCGGGCCTTCTGATCGGGCAGGTGCGGGAAGTTGACGGAGAGCGCGAGCGCGGCGCCGAGCAGGAACAGCACCGGGATCGGCAGCCACTCCATGATCATGGCGGTCAGCAGGGTGACCGTGAGCAGGGCGTTGAACCAGTACAGCCTGGGGCGCAGGGTGGGACGGGCGGGGTCGAGCCCCTGGAAGTCCTCCTCGTCGTGCGGCTCCCCGGCGTCCGTGCCCGGACCGGAGCCGGACCCACCGGCGGCCGGCGCGCTCCCGCCCGGCCGGGAGCCGGCACCCGGCCCGCCACCGGCACCGGCACCGGCACCGGCCAGGACCGTCTCCGTCTCGGTCTCCTTCTCCCCGGTCTTCCCTCCCACGAGGGACTCGTCGAGGGTGAGCACGCCCAGCCGGCGCCGCTCACGCAGTCCGAGGACGTACGCCAGGACGACCACGCCCAGCAGGCCGACCAGCAGCGCCGGGATCATCGGCACGAAGATGTCGCTCGCGTCCAGCTTCAGGGCGGTGGCGGCGCGGGCCGTCGGGCCGCCCCAGGGAAGCGTGTTCATCACTCCGTTGGCCATGGCGGCGACGCCGGTCATCACGACCAGACTCATCCCCAGCCGCTTGTACAGCGGGTACATCGCCGACACGGTGATCATGAAGGTGGTGGACCCGTCGCCGTCGAGGGACACGATCGCGGCGAGCAGGGCGGTGCCGACGACGATCCGCATCGGGTCCGCCCGGCAGAAGCGGAGGATGCCGCGGACGATCGGGTCGAAGAGACCGACGTCGATCATCACACCGAAGTAGACGATCGCGAACATGAGCATCGCCGCCGTCGGCGCCAGTGCGACGACGCCGTCGATGACGTAGTCACCGAGGTGGGCGCCCTTGCCGACGAACACGCAGAACAGCGCGGGAATCAGCACGAGCGCCGCGATCGGCGACATCTTCTTCATCATGATCAGGACCAGGAAGGTCGCGATCATGGCGAAGCCGAGGATGGTCAGCATGAGTGGACACCTAACGTTCGCCCTTGAACTCCCACCAGGGCCGGCGGTGCGACGAGACGTTAGGCAGTGCGAAAGGGCGTCAGCAAGACGTCGGGGCGCGAGCAATAAGCGCAAAAGTCCAGGTCAGGGCTTTGCTCAGGTCACGGGCACGCTCGCGTGACCGGCGCGTGCGGGCGCGGTGACGCTCACGTGCTTGTGGGCTCACATGCCCGTGGGCATGCGTGCCCGTGGGCTCACATGCCCATGGGCTCAGGCCGTCGCTCCCTGCGGCGCTCCGGCCTCCGCGCGGGCGGGGGCCGTGACCTCCACGGGAACGCCGTTGAGGACGGCGTTGCCCGACAGCGGGTCGAGGAGGCTGCCGTCGAGGAGCTGGTTGACGTTGACCCCGGGGTCCGTGGCGGCGTGGCGCAGCCGGGTGCCGGGCCGGTCGTGTCCCCAGCCGTGCGGCAGGCTCACCACGCCCCGGCGGACCTCCGGGGTGACCTCGGCGGGCGTGGTCACCTCTCCCCCGGCGCCCTTGACCCGCACCGGCTCGCCGTCGCGCACGCCGAGGCGTTCGGCGTCCTCCGGGTGGATGTGCAGGGTGCAGCGGTTGGTGCCGCCGGTGAGGGCGGGCACGTTGTGCATCCAGCTGTTGTTGGACCGCAGATGGCGGCGGCCGATGAGGACGAGTCCGGCGGGGCGTTCGGTGAGGGCGGCGTGCAGCCGGGGCAGGTCGTCGGCGATCGGCCGCGGCAGCAGTTCGACCTTGCCGCTCGCCGTCTTCAAAGGCTGCGGCAGCCGGGGGCGCAGCGGCCCCAGGTCGATGCCGTGGGGGTGGTCGAGCAGGCGCTCCAGGGTGAGGCCGTCCGGCCGGGCGCCGAAGCCGTCGCCGTACGGGCCGAGACGCAGCATCAGGTCGAGCCGCCGTTCGGGGCCGTTGTCGCCGCCGAGCTGTGCGGCGAGCTCCTTCGGATCGCGGCCGTGCACCGGGGAGTGCGGCTCGCGCACCGCCTTGCCGAGGGTCTGATCGACGACCATGGCGTCCACCGCGGCCGGGTCGGTGCCGTGCATCCCGGTGGCGGCGAGGATCAGCCGGGCCATGATCTCGGTCTCAGCCATGCGGCCCGGTTCGAGCGGGACGGCGGGGCGGGTGTAGCGGACCTGGTTGCGCACGGCGAGGGTGTTGAAGGCGAAGTCGTGGTGCGGGCTCTGCGCGGGCGGCGGCGGGGGCAGGACGACATCCGCGTGGCGTGAGGTCTCGTTGAGGTACGGGTCGACGCTGACCATGAAGTCCAGGGAATCCAGGGCCTTGTCGAGCCGGTCGCCGTCGGGTGCGGACAGCACGGGGTTGGCGGCCACGGCGATGAGGGCGCGGACGGGCGTGCCCTCGTCGGTCGGGGTGTCGATCTCCTCGGCGAGGGCGGACAGGGGCAGTTCGCCCTTGGCCTCGGGGTGGCGGCTCACCCGGGAGTGCCACCGGCCGAGGGCGAAGCCGCGGCCGGGCCCGGCGGGGCGCGGGGTCCGGTCGGTGGCGGCCTGCGGGAACAGGGCACCGCCGGGCCGGTCGAGGTTGCCGGTGAGGGTGTTGAGCACGTCGACGAGCCAGCTGGCCAGGGTGCCGTGCGGGACGGTGCAGCTGCCGATGCGGGCGTAGACGGCGGCTGTGGGGGCGGCGGCGAGTTCCCGGGCGAGGGCGCGGATCGTGTCCGCGTCGACGTCGCAGGCCGGGGCGACCGCCTCGGGCGTGAAGTCCCGCAGGGCCCGGGCGACGTCGTCCACCCCCTGGACGTGCGGGGCGAGACCGCCGAGATCGGTCAGGTCCTCCTCGAAGAGGACGGTCACCATCGCGGCGAGCAGCAGCGCGTCCGTGCCGGGCCGGACGGCGAGGTGCCGGTCGGCGAGACGGGCGGTGCGGGTCCGTCGCGGGTCGACGACCGTGAGGGTGCCACCACGGGCCCGGAGCGCCTTGAGACGGCCGGGGAAGTCGGGCGCGGTGCACAGACTGCCGTTGGACTCCAGGGGGTTGGCGCCGATCAGCAGCAGGTGGTCGGTGCGGTCGAGGTCGGGCACGGGGATCGTGTTGGCGTCACCGAAGAGCAGGCCGCTGGAGACGTGCTTGGGCATCTGGTCGAGCGTGGAGGCGGTGAACAGGCTCCGGGTGCCGAGCCCGGCGAGGAGGACGGGCGGGTAGAGGGCGCCGGCCATGGTGTGCACGTTGGGGTTGCCGAGGACCAGCCCGACGGCGTGCGGTCCGTACCGGTCCACGACGGGCCGGAGGCCGGCGGCGACGGTGTCGAACGCCTCCTCCCAGGTCGCCTCGCGCAGGACGCCGTCGACCCGGACGAGCGGGGCGCGCAGCCGGTCGGGGTCGGAGTCGAGGGCCGGGAAGGCGGCACCCTTGGGGCAGATGAACCCCTTGCTGAACACGTCGTCGCGGTCACCGCGGGCCCGGGTGACCCGGCCGCCGTCGTCGACGGTGAGGGTCAGGCCGCAGGTGGCCTCGCACAGGGGGCAGATACGCAGGGCGGTGCGGGACACGGGACCTCCCGGATAGGGCGACGGCGGCGCACGGGAGGGAACCGGGCACCGCACGGACGCACCTGAGCATACCGACCGGTATGCACGGCGGGGAGGGGATGGGGAAAGCGAGCCGGGACGGCGGAGGTCGCTCCCCGCTCCGCGGACCGCCTGGGCCTGCGGGGCGCGCGCGGGGCTGCTCCAGGCACACGAACACGCCCCGGGACCGATGGGGCGAGCGGCGCCCGGAAGGTCACGGACCAGCCGCCCCTACCGCCCGCCGTCCGGCGGCGCGGGCCGGTCCAGGACGCGGGCCAGGTAGGCGCGCAGCATCTCCCGCAGCTCCTCGATGACCTTCGCGTCGCCGTCGGGCGCGACCCGGAAGGCGAGGTGGATCAGGGAGTCGGCGGTCTCGACGGCGACCAGGAAGGTGCGCCGCAGGTCCTCGTCGGGCGTGCGTCCGAGGTAGCCGGAGAGCAGGTCCGTCAGGCGGTCGGCGACCCGCAGGTTGGGCTCGGTGCGGTGGCCGCCGACCGGTATCTGGTTACCGAAGTCGACGAGGGAGAAGCCGGGCGCGCTGCGCTTCATCTGCAGGTACTCGCCGATCACGGCGTCCATGGCGTAGCGCCAGCCCCGGTCGCCGGTGCCCCGCAGGCGTTCGGCGATCCGGTCCGTGAAGCGTTCGAGGTTGCGGTGCGCCAGGGCGTCGGCCATCTGGCGCTTGTTGCCGAAGAAGCGGTACACGGAGCCGATCGGCACCCCGGCGCGCTCCGCGACGGCCCGGGTGCTCAGGTCGTCGTAGCCGACCTCGTCGAGGAGTTCGGCGCAGGCGTCGAGGATGCGGGTCAGCCGTTCGGCGCTGCGCCGCTGCACGGGCGCACGCCGGAGCGTTGTCGGATGGGGCACGGCCCTCATGATGCCTCGTCCGCGCGTTCGGGTGAACCGTGCCCTCCGCCGCACCCCCGGCCCGCCGCTCCTCGCCTCCGCTGCCGCCCGCGCCGGCCGCGCGCGGCACGGCCGCGTCAGCGGCCCCGGCCGGCCCCCGCGTCACCGGCCCCGGCCGGCCCCCGCGCCAACAGGTGTGGCGGTCGCCGTCGTGGAGGCCGACGCCTCCGGTTCCGACACCGTGACGTCGGCGGTGCTCTCCACCGGCTCGCCGTTCACGGCCCACACCGAGCCGTCGTCGGCGTACAGCCGGGCGGTGACCCGGTGGGTGCCGCGGGGCACGGTGTTCGCGGCCAGGCGGTGGCCGGGGGTGCGCAGCCGGGCGACGAGCCGGTCGTCGACGTACAGCTGGGCGAGGCCGCGGCCGGGCACGGCCCGTCCGGCGGTGCCGTCCGGGGAGAAGCGGAAGCCGCGCACGGTCAGCCGGACGGCCCAGCCGCCGCCGGAGTCGGGCGTCACCTCGACCCCCACGCGCGGGGCCGCGCTCTGTCCGACCTCGCGGTAGGGCCGCCCCTCCGGGTCCCGTGCCTCCAGGAGCCGGCCGGCCGACGCGGGCGCGCCGTCCTGCCCCCGGGCGTCCGGGGAGGCGCAGCCCACGGGTCCGGTGGCGAGGACGAGTCCGAGGGCGAGCGCGGCGGTGAGGGTCCGCGTCCATGACATGTCCGGAGCGTAGAACAGGGGTGCGATCCCGGGGATCCCCCTGAAGTCTGGTCCGTTTCCTCCACCGGGAGGAGGACACGCGGGATTCACCCGGCCCTCTTGCGCACGGGAAAACGCAATCCTACGGTGTTGCATAGGAATCGGACGCAAGGGAGCACCGGACATGAGCGATGGGGTCACCGCCCGCAGGGGCGCGGGCGATCGCGAGGCAGCGCGCAAGGCCGCCGAAGGCCTGGCACACCTCAGCGGCTTCGGCAACGAGCACTGTTCCGAGGCGGTCCCGGGCGCCCTTCCCGAGGGCCGGAACTCACCGCAGCGCGCGCCCCTCGGGCTGTACGCGGAGCAGCTGAGCGGTTCGGCCTTCACCGAGCCGCGGGCCGTCAACCGCCGTTCCTGGCTGTACCGGATCCGCCCGTCGGCGGCCCACCCGGCGTTCGTCCGCACCAGCAACGGCGCGCTCCGCACGGCGCCCTTCAACCAGACGGTGCCGGACCCCAACCGGCTGCGCTGGGACCCGCTGCCCGAGCCCCCCGAGGGCACGGACTTCCTGGCCGGCCTGTGGACGCTGGGCGGCAACGGGGACGTCACGCAGCGCGCGGGCATGGCCGTGCACCTGTACCACGCCACCGCCTCGATGGACCGGGTGTTCAGCGACTCCGACGGCGAACTGCTGATCGTCCCGGAGCTCGGCGGGCTGTTGCTGCGCACCGAGTTCGGGCTGCTGCACGCGGAGCCGGGCCACATCGCGCTGATCCCGCGCGGGGTGCGCTTCCGGGTGGAACTCCTGGACGAGACCGCGCGCGGCTACGTGTGCGAGAACTACGGTGCGCCCTTCGTGCTCCCCGAGCTCGGCCCGATCGGCGCCAACGGCCTCGCCAACGCGCGGGACTTCCGGGCTCCGGTCGCCGCGTACGAGGACGTGGAGGGGCCGGTGGAGGTGGTGAACAAGTTCTGCGGCAACCTGTGGTCGGCCACCTACGGCCACTCGCCCCTCGACGTGGTCGCCTGGCACGGCACCCATGTGCCGTACGCCTACGACCTGCGCCGTTTCAATGTGATGGGCACCATCTCCTACGACCACCCGGACCCGTCCGTCTTCACGGTGCTGACCTCGCCCAGCGACACCCCGGGGCTGGCCGGAGTGGACTTCGTGGTCTTCGCGCCGCGCTGGCTGGTGGGCGAGGACACCTTCCGCCCGCCGTACTTCCACCGGAACGTGATGAGCGAGTACATGGGCCTCATCGAGGGTGCCTACGACGCGAAGGCGGAGGGCTTCGTGCCGGGCGGCGGCTCGCTGCACAACATGATGTCGGCGCACGGACCGGACCACGAGACCTTCGAGCGGGCGAGCGCGGCCGAGCTGAAGCCGCAGAAGATCGACGACGGGCTGGCCTTCATGTTCGAGACCCGCTGGCCGCTGTCGCTCACCCCGCAGGCGGCGCGCGCGGAGCACCTCCAGGAGGACTACGACGACGTGTGGAACTCCTTCGAACGGCACTTCCGCGTCCAGTGAACCGGGCAGCCGCGTGCGGCGGAGCACCCGGCTCCGCCGCACGCGGATTGCACTGAGCGTTCCCGACCGATACGGATGACCCGTGACTTCCTTCGCCCCTGATTCGATCGTCCTGAATCGCAAGTTGCCGCTCTGGTACCAGGTGTCGCAGTCGCTGCGCGCCTCGATCCTCGGCCGCTCGCCGCAGGACCCGTTGCGGCTGCCCACCGAGGAACAGCTGGCCGGGCACTACGGGGTGAGCGTGCTGACCATGCGGCAGGCACTGAAGGAGCTGGAGGACGAGGGCCTGATCAGCCGGCACCGCCGGCGCGGCACGTTCATCGAGCCGGACGTCGCCCGGGGCACGCCGGTGCGGCTGCTGGGCTCGGTGGACGCGATCGTGGCGCAGCAGTCCGGGATGACCACCGAACTGCTGGAGCACGGGCCTGCCCCCGTGCCGGCGGACATCGCCGAGCACTTCCCGGACCTGACGGAGGTCGCCGGCTACCACCGGCTGCGCAGCGACGAGAAGACCGGCGAGCCGACCAACCACGCCCGCAACTGGGTGCGCCCCGAACTCGCCGCCCGCATCGACCCGGAGGACCTGGAGCGCTGGCCCATGACCAAGGTGCTGCGGGACGTCGTGGGGGCGGACATCGGCCGGATCACGGACACGGTGGAGGCGCGCCTCGCCGACCCCGAGACGGCCCGGCTGCTCCAGGTGCCGCTGCTCAGCCCGATCCTGCACTACACGGGCGTCACCCGCGGCACCGACGGGCGGCCCCTGGACGTGGCCGTCATCAACTACCGGGGGGACCGTTTCTCCTTCACGGTGACCCTCGACGCCCACTGATCCGGGTCCCCGCCCAGGTCGTACGATGCCCTGCGTGACGCACGACGACGCTCCGCCGCTGGCGGACCTCATGCCGTGGTCCGTCGCACCGCCGCGGCTCGGCCGGGGGTGGCCGGCGGGCCCCGACGCGGCATCCCTGAAGGCCCGTTGGAACGCCCTGGTGGCGGCGGAGGGGCCCGAGCGCGAGACGCTGTTCCGGCCGACGCGCGCCCGTACGCCGCACACCCCGGTCGCGCAGCTGCCGGGAGGCGGCGGTGGCACCGAGCGGCTCGCCCGCGCCTCGGGGCCGTGCCCGGAGCCGGTGCGGGTGCTGCGCGCCCCCTTCGACGAGCAGTGGCTGATCCCCGACCACCGTCTGATCGACGCGGCCCGGCCCGAGCTGTGGCGGGTGGCGGACGAACGGCAGACCTTCGTCGTGGAGAGCCCCGCCCCCACCGGTGCGCCGGGCCTGCCGCTGCTCGCGACCCCGCACGTCCCGCTGCTGCGTCCCGGCCGGATCCGGCCGCTGTACCGCAGGCCCCGGGGCGCCGAACCGAATCTGGCCCCCGGCCTGACCGCCCACCTCGCGGCCCGCCTCGGCGGGGAGGTCGACGCGGCGGGCGTGCTGGCCTGGATCCTCGCCGTGGCGCGGCCGGGCCCGAAGGGACCGGTGGTTCCGCTCACCGCCGACGCCGACGCGTGGGCGTCCGGGGTGGCGACGGGCCGCCGAATGCTGTGGCTGATGCGCCGCGACGGCGGCGAGCGGCCCAAGCTGCCGGGCGGGCGCCGCCCCTACGTCCGGGCCCCGCTGCCGGCCCGGCCGGTGACCCTGGACTACGACCGTGACGAGGAGGCCCTGCTCCTCGACGAGGGCCGGATCGCGCCGGTGCCACCCGAGGCGTGGGACTTCGAGACGGGCGGGGAGCGGGTGCTGGAGCAGTGGTTCGCCGCGCGCACGGATGCCGGTGAGCCCGGCACCCTGGAGGCCGTCCGCCCGATGGCCTGGCCGCAGCAGTGGACCTCGGAACTGCTGGAGCTGATCACGGTGCTGACCCTGCTCGCCGAACTGGGCCCCGCACGGGCCGCGTTGAACGACGCCCCCCTGCCCGCTCCGGTCGGCCGGTCCGCACTGCGCGCGGCGGGCGTCCTGCCCGTGCCGTCCGCCGCCCGCCGCCCCGCCTCGGTGCTGGACACCCACGAGGAGGGCCCGGAGGGCCAGCTGGCGCTGCTCTGACCCCGCGTCACGGTTCGGGATCACGATCCCGCGCTTCACGACCCCCCGTCGAACCCGTCGAGCACCCGGCCCGGCATCCGTCGCGCTGCTCCTGCTGTTCCGTTTCTCGCTGCGGCTGGACCGGCATGTACCTCGGGCTGCTCACCCGCGACGAGGAGGCCGCCGGTCAGCTGGGCGGCGCGACCTTCCTGCTGCCGCTGCTCTCCAGCGCGTACATCCCCACCGAGGGGCTGCCGGGCGGGCTGCGCACGGTGGCGGAGTGGAATCCGGTCAGTGCGGTGGCGACGGCGCTGCGGGACCTGTTCGGCAACGCCCCGGTGCCCGCGGACGCCGCGTGGCCGGTGGCGCACCCCGTGGCCGGGGCACTGCTGTGGTGTGCGGTGCTGCTCGCCGTGTTCGCACCGCAGGCCGTGCGGCAATACGGGCGCGGTGAGGGCTGAACTCCGGGTCGAACTCCGGGCGGGGCGGTCGGCGGGCCCCCGGCCGGCTGCCGGGCGGGGTCGGGGGCTCCGGGAGGGGACGTGCCCGCGCGTGACGCACCGGGCCGGTGCGCCGCGCGCGTGGGGTGGCTTGCTCCGGGACGCGGCCGCGCCGGGGCGGCGGGCCGCCCGAGCACGCGCGGGGCCTAACGGCCGCCGAAGAGCGTGCGGCGCAGCCTGCGCAGCGGCGCGAAGAGCGAGACGCGGCTGGTGCGGGCCCGGACACCGCGGGCACCGCGGTCGTGCGCGGGGTCACGCGCGGTGAGCTCACGCATCAGTGACGTCGCCTCGGCCGTCTCCCGCTGCGGGACCGCCGGTCCTGACAGCACCGCGAGATGGCGGTCGAGGCGCGAACTGGTCGCGCTGCTCCCGCAGGTGATCGCAGGGACCCTGGCCCTGCTGCGCACTGTTATCTGTTCCATGTCACTCCCCACCCGTACGAGTCCACCCGGCCCGGGCAGGGTAACCCTATCGCCCCGTACCGGCACACGTGTATCGCGCCCACGGGATTCACCTTCCCCGCAAGGGGGTTGACGAACACTCGACGATTACTCTCCGAATCCGACCGTTTTCAGGGCGAGTTGGACGATGGGCTGCGCAGTGGGTTGCGGAGAGCCTCCGTCCGGTTCGACGGTTACGGCGAGTGACGTCGCGGAGGTCTCCAGATCGGACGCGACCAGGGGCGTGTCGCCCTCGAAGAGGCCCAGCGAGCGCGGTGGTGCGCCGGGGCGCATGAGCCAGAGCTGACGCACACGTCCGTTCGGCGGGTCGTCGTAGCCGCCGAGGGTGACGACCGCGCTCGCCGTCGATGCGGAGGCGATCACTCCGATGGTGCGGCCGTCCGCGTCGCGTCCGCTGCCCACGCGCGCGTCCGGTGCCGACAGAACGTGGGCGATCTCACGTGACCGGTCGCGTTCCGCGGCCAGTTCGTCCTGGGTGCGGTTCGCCTGGACGGCGAACAGCGAGGCGACGACCAGCGCCGCCGCGGCGGTCGCCGTGGCGAACGGCACGAACAGCGGCACCCGGCCGCGTCCGCGGTCGCGCGGCGGCGGTCCGGCGCCCCACACGTGCGGCGGCAGTTGCGGCGCACGCGCGCGGGCCGCGTCCTGGGGCGGCGGGTCCTGCGGGGTGGTCCGTACGGCGGCCAGCACCCTCTCGCGCAGGGCGGCCGGCGGCGGGGCGGCGGTGGACCAGGCGAGGCGGACGGCGTCCTCGGCGAGGTCGCGCACCTCGGCCCGGCAGCGCCCGCAGGTGCGCAGGTGCCGTTCGAAGCGGACCCGTTCCGCGGGCTCCAGGGCGTCGAGCGCGTAGGGAGCGGCCAGCGAGTGCACCTCGCCGCGGCGCCCCAGCCGGTCGAACAGGCTCATACGGCGCCTCCCAGGCAGTCGCGCAGCCGGGTCAGACCGTCGCGCATACGGGTCTTGACCGTGCCCAGTGGCAGCGAGAGCCGCTCCGCCACCTCACGGTAGGTGTAGCCGTCGTAGTAGGCGAGGGTGACCGACTGCCGCTGGAGGGCGGTGAGCCGGTCCAGGCAGCGCCGCACCCACTCGCGTTCGAGGCCGGCCTCCACCTCCTCGGCGACCTGGTCGAAGGCGGGGCCGTTTCCGCGCCGGGCCTCCCGCTCCTCGCGCTCCCCCGCGGCGCGGGCGCTGCGCACCCGGTCGACGGCGCGGCGGTGGGCCAGGGTGAGGACCCAGGACAGCGCGCTGCCCCGGGCGGGGTCGAACCGCGCGGCGGACCGCCACAGTTCGAGCAGCACCTCCTGGGCCACCTCCTCGGACTGGGCGGGGTCACGCACCACGCGCCGCACCAGTCCGAACACCGGCCCGGACACCAGCCCGTACAGGTCCTCGAATGCCTTCTGGTCGCCTCCTGCCACGCGCACCAGAAGCTCGTCCGCCTCCAACAGCCACCCCCCTCTCCCGGGCCCCGCCGGGCCACCCTGCCGCACGAGGCATTCGCAGCGAGCGCGCCTCCGGATGGGAACTACGGATCACCGGGCCGAAAACGCGGGTCGGGCGGCGAGAAATCCTACGGCCGGTCCGGTCCGGCGGCAGCGACCCGGACAGGTCTCGTGGAAACCCGACCAATCCGCTCCCGTCGCGGCTCCGAATTCCGTTGCGTCAGAGGCAAGTCGGCACGGAGGACGGACGGCATGACACCTATCTCGAGCACCGCCGCGGGACACAGGGGCCTCGCGACCCTGATCTGTGGCGCACTGGCCGCCGGCGGGCTCGCCGCCGCCGGGGCGACCGCCCTGGAACCGCGGCCGGCCGGCGCCTCCAGTCACCGCGAGGCCCCGCTGATCTCGGGCACCCCGCAGTACGACAACACGGACCTGTACGCCTTCGTCAGCCCCGACAAGCCGGACACCACCACGATCATCGCCAACTGGATCCCGTTCGAGGAGCCCGCCGGCGGGCCGAACTTCTTCACGTTCGCCGAGGACGCCCAGTACGACATCCACATCGACAACAACGGGGACGCGCAGGGCGAACTGCTGTTCCGCTACACGTTCACGACCCACACGAAGAACGACAAGACGTTCCTCTACAACACCGGTCCGGTCACCAGCCTCGACGACCAGGATCTCAACATCACGCAGACCTACGACATCGAGCTGCTGAAGCTGAAGAATCAGCACGCCGTGTCCCGCACGAAGATCGCCGACGACGTCCCGGTCGCGCCGTCGAACGTCGGCAAGGCGTCCATGCCGGACTACGACACCCTGCGCAAGGAGGCCGTGCACGAACTGGCCGGCGGGGCGACGACGTTCGCCGGTCAGGCCGACGACCCGTTCTTCCTCGACCTGCGCGTCTTCGACCTGCTGTACGGCGGGAACCTCTCCGAGGTCGGCAACGACACCCTCAAGGGCTACAACGTCAACTCCCTGGCACTCCAGATCCCCACCCACATGATCACCGAGTCGGCGGACCAGCCCGTCGTCGGCGTCTGGTCGACCACCCAGCGCAAGAACGCCGCCGGGGACTTCGTCCAGGTGTCCCGGCTGGGCAGCCCGCTGGTCAACGAGGTCGTCAACCCCCTGAAGGACAAGGACACCTTCAACGCGTCGGGACCGTGGGACGACGCGCAGTTCCTGAAGAACGTCACCGAACCCGAACTGCCGAAGCTGATCGAGGGGATCTACAAGATCGAAGCCCCCGCCGAGCCGCGCGACGACCTCGTCGACGTGTTCCTCAAGGGCGTGGAGGGGCTCAACCAGCCGCCGCACGTGACGCCGTCGGAGATGCTGCGCCTCAACACGTCGATCGAGCCCGCCGCGAAGCCCAAGCGGCTGGGCGTGCTGGACGGCGACAACGCCGGCTTCCCCAACGGGCGGCGACTGACGGACGACGTGATCGACGCCTCGCTCCAGGTCGTCGAGGGCGAACTCGTCGGCGCGAAGAACGACCTGGGGGACGCGGTCGACGCCAACGACAAGGAGTTCGGCGACACCTTCCCCTACCTGGCGAACCCGACGGAGGGCTCGCGCGGCCCGCTCGCGAAGGGCGTGGACAGCGGCAACGACGTCCGCAACCAACTCGGTGACGCCCTGCGCCCGGCGGGCGCCGCGGGTTCCGACGACACCACGCTGATCGCCGCCTCCGCGGGTGCGGGCGCCGGCGGCATCCTGCTGATCGGCGTGGCCCTGATGTGGTGGCGCCGGATGCGCGGCCGGGCGTACTGACCCGCCCCGGGCGGCCGGGACCACTCCCCCCGCCCCACCGACAGGCGCGGCCCGTCCCCTCCCATCCCCTGCGGCACGGGCCGCGCCGCCGACTCCGGCACCCGAGCGGGTGACGCACGACCGAGGAGAGGCATGCCTCCGGCAACGAACGACAACACCCCGCACGACGCCGCAGGCCGGCCCGGCGGGAAGGGCGAGTACAGCAGGGACGCCGGGAACGGCACGGACCGCGACTCCGACAGCGACCGGGGGGCGGGCTCCGGCACCGGTGCGGGTACGGCGCCCGGGACGGACGGCGGGACCGACTCCGGTACGGGCCCGGAAACCGGCACGGCCCGGGCCACGGGCTCCGGCACCGGTGCGGGTACGGCGCCCGGGACGGGCTCCGGTACAGGTACGGACCCCGGCACGGACCAGGGCACCACCCCCGGCAGGAGCACGGAAACCGGCACGGCCCGGACCACAGGCTCCGCCACCGGCTCGGCTCCCGGCACGGACAAGAGCACCACCCCCGGCACGGACCAGGGCACGACCCCCGGCACAGGCACGGTCCCCGGCGCGAAGTCCCCTACCGGTGCGGGCGATGGCCCGGACGCGGTGCCCGGCGACCGGGGCGCAGCGGCCGGCGCCCCGCCCGCCGACGCACCTGAGCCCGCAGGCCCGGCCGTGGTCGCCGACGGCACCGCACCCGGCAGGAACGGGAGCACGCCGGAGGCCGGCCCCGATCCGGAGCCCGCCCCCGACGGCGTACCCGGTGCCGACGGCGTACCCGGTGCCGACAGCACGGCCCGTGCCCGGAACGCCGCCCCCGCCGCCCGCCGGATCGCGGCCCTGCGGCGCTTCGCCGCCGCCGGGCGGCGGGCGCGGGCGATGCGCGTGGCGTCCTGTGCCGTGCTGCTGGCGGTCGCCCTGACCGCCGGGGCCGTCGCCGTCGGGGGCCGGCCGGACGGGACGCGGGCCGGGGCGGACGCCGCGCCCGCGGCCGGGGCGCTCGCCCCCGGACTGCTCACCGGGGGCGACCTCGACGCGGGGATCCGCTCCCTCCGGGCTCATCTGCGGGCCCAGCCGCGGGACCACCGCTCGTGGGCCACCCTCGGCCTCGCCCAGGTCGAGCAGGCGCGGACCACGGGCGACCCCTCGCACTACCCGCAGGCCGAACGGGCCCTCACCCGCTCGCTCGCCCTC
This sequence comes from Streptomyces sp. NPDC101219, assembly GCF_044767675.1. NCBI lineage: Bacteria > Bacillati > Actinomycetota > Actinomycetes > Kitasatosporales > Streptomycetaceae > Streptomyces > Streptomyces sp. NPDC101219. The sequence goes on along the minus strand of NZ_JBIWOK010000007.1, from coordinate 74,952 downwards.
GCCCCCGGCAACGAACCGGCCCTGGCCGGACGCGCCGCGCTCGCCGCCGCCCGGCACGACTTCACGGGTGCCCTGCGGTACGCGGACCGGGCCCTGGAGCAGAACCCGTACAGCGAGCGGGCCCTGTGCTCCCGGATCGACGCCCTGGTCGAGCTCGGCCGGTACGACGAGGCCGCCGAGGCCGCCACCACCGCGGACGCCCGGCGTCCGGGGGTGCCGGTCTTCACGCGGTACGCGTACGTCCACGAGCTGCGCGGCGACACCGCGACCGCCCGCAGGGTGCTGGAGCGGGCCCTGGCCGGCGCGGCGTCGCGCGCGGACGTCGCGTACGTGGCGACCGCGCTCGGCCAACTGGCCTGGAACCAGGGCGAGTACGACCGGGCCCTGCGTCACTTCGCTCGCGCCCTGGCCGCCGACGACACCCACCTGCCCGCGCTGGAGGGCCGGGCCAGGGCACTGGCGGCGAGCGGCGACCGGGCAGGCGCCATCCGCACCCTGGAGGCGGTCGTCGCGCGCTCCCCGCTGCCCGGACCGCTGGTCGCCCTCGGTGAGCTGTACGAGGTCCGCGGCGCCGACGGCGACCGGGCACGGGCCCGGGAGCAGTACGCCCTGGTGGACGCCTGGACCGCGCTCGCGCGCGCGGGCGGCGTCCACGCCGACCTGGACACCGCGTTGGCCGCCGCCGACCACGGCGACGCCGGTGAGGCGCTGCGCTCGGCCCGCGCGGAGTGGGCGCGGCGGCACAGCGTGCACACCGCCGACGCCCTGGCGTGGGCGCTGCACCGGTCGGGCCGGGACGAGGAGGCACTCCGGTACGCCCGCCGGGCCACCGCCACCGGCTACCGCAGCGCCGCGTTCCTCCACCACCGGGGCATGATCGAGCGGGCCCTCGGCGACGACCGGGCGGCCCGCGCCTCCCTCACCGCGGCACTGCGGCTGAACCCCGGGTTCTCGCCGCTCGGCGCGCGGGCCGCGAAGGCGGCGCTGAAGGAACTGGAGGCCGGGCGGTGACCCCGGGCCGTTCCCTCGCCGCGGGCGTCGCCGTCCTGACCGCCGTCGGCGCGTTCGTCCTCGTCCCCGCCCCGGCGGCGAGCGCGCACCCGCTGGGCAACTTCACCGTCAACCGCTACGACGGACTGGTCGCCGCACCGGGTGAACTGCGGGTGCGTCACGTCGAGGACCTCGCCGAGATCCCGGCCACGCAGGCCGCTGGGGACATCGAGCGGCGGGGCGGGCCGGACGCCTGGGCCCGGGACCGCTGCGCGGAGGCCGCCCGGGACAGCGAGGTCCGTGTCGACGGACGCGCGGTGCCGCTCACCGTGGACGGCAGCCGGGCCCAGGTGCGGCCCGGGCAGGCGGGGCTGGACACCCTGCGCGTGGAGTGCCGGCTGACCGCCTCGCTGCCCGACGAGGGCCCCGTGCGCGTCGGGTTCCGCGCGGCGGGCGCCTCCGCGGGGCCCGGCTGGCGGGAGATCACCGCGCGCGGGGACCGTATGACGCTGGCCGCCTCGGACGTGCCGCGCGCCTCCTCGTCGCGCGAGCTGACCCGCTACCCGGAGGACCGGCTGGACGCCCCGCCCGACGCCCGCGCCGCCGAGCTGCGGATCCGTCCGGGCGGTCCGGCGCTCGCCGAGCGGGAGGCGGACGCCCCGGCCGGCTCCGTCCTGCCGCGCGGCGCCGACCGGTGGACCCGGGCCCTGGACGACCTGGTCGCCCGGAACGACCTCACCGCCGGTTTCGCCGCCCTGGCCCTGCTGATCGCCGTCGTCCTGGGCGCCCTGCACGCGCTCGCACCGGGCCACGGCAAGACGCTGATGGCGGCGACGGCGGCGGCCCGCGGCGGCCGGGCCCGGCTGCGGGACGTGCTGCCGATGGCCGCCTCGGTGACGGTCACTCACACGCTGGGGGTGGTGGCGCTGGGGCTGCTGGTCGCGGGCGGGTCGGCGGCCGCGCCCTCGGTGGTCGCCTGGCTGGGCGTGGCCAGCGGAGTCCTGGTCACGGTGGCGGGCGCGACCCTGCTGCGTCGCGCGCTGCGCCACCGCGACGGCCAGCACCCGCACGGGCACCCGCACGCGCACGGTCACTCTCATGAGCACCACCACTCCCATGAGCACTCCCCCGACCACGAGCACTCTCCCGGTCACGACCCCCACCCCCACGATCACGACCACGACGACCACCACCACCGGCACCACGGTCACGCCCACGCCCACGCCCACGGCCACCCTCACCATCACGACCACGACAAGGCACCCGCCCACCCCGCCGACCCCCACGGCACCCCCGGCCCCTCGCACCCGCACGCCGTCGTGCACACCCACGGCGGGCGGACGCACGCCCACCCGACGGCGCCCACCCTCCGCGGCACGATCCTGCTCGGTTTCGCGGGCGGGCTGGTGCCCAGCCCGTCCGCCGTGGTGGTGCTGGTCGGGGCCGCCGCGCTCGGCCAGGCGTGGTTCGGGCTGCTGCTGGTCGTCGCCTACGGCGTCGGGCTGGCCCTCACGCTCACCGCGGCCGGGTACGCCGTGGTCAGGGCGGGCAGCGGCATGGCCCGGCTGCTGGACCGCCGGCCCCGCTGGACGGCCGGCCCGGTGGTGGGCCTGGTCCGCCGGAGCGCGCCGCTCGGATCGGCCTTCGTCGTGGTCGTCGTGGGGGCCGGATTGGTGTTCAGGGGGGCGGCATCCGCTCTCGGCTGAGCTACTTTCATCAGGAACGGGAGCATTCGCCCGATGCGAAGGGGGCGCCGTGTCCGACGGACAGGGCAGTGAGCGCGTGATCGCGGGCCGCTACCGGCTGCTGGCGCCGCTGGGCGAGGGCGGTATGGGGACCGTGTGGCGGGCCCGCGACGAGGTGCTGCACCGGGAGGTCGCCGTCAAGGAGGTGCGCGCCCCCGCCGGGTTGCCCGCCCCGGACGTCGAGCGGATGTACGCCCGGCTGGAGCGGGAGGCGTGGGCCGCGGCCAGGATCGCCGACCGCAACGTGGTGACGGTGTACGACGTCGCGACCGAGGACGGGCGGCCGTGGATCGTGATGGAGCTGGTGCGCGGTCTGTCGCTGGCGGAGGTGCTGGAGGCCGAGGGGCCGATGTCCCCGGCGCGTGCCGCGGGGATCGGGGCGGAGGTGCTGGCCGCGCTGCGCTCCGCGCACGCTGCCGGTGTGCTGCACCGGGACGTGAAGCCCGCCAACGTCCTGATCGCCAACGACGGCCGCGTGGTGCTCACCGACTTCGGCATCGCGATGGTGGAGGGCAGTTCGGCGCTGACGATGACCGGCGAGGTGGTCGGGTCGCCCGAGTTCCTCGCCCCGGAGCGGGCCCTGGGCCGGACGCCGGGGCCCGAGTCGGACCTGTGGTCGCTCGGCGTGCTGCTGTACGCGGCGGTCGAGGGTTCCTCGCCGTTCCGGCAGGACACCCCGCTGAGCACGCTGCGGGCGATCGTCGACGAGGAGCTGCCGCCGCCGCGCCGGGCGGGGCCGTTGGGGCCGGTCGTCGAGGGCCTGTTGCGCAAGGATCCCGCCGAGCGGTTGCCGGCCGGGCGGGCGGAGGAGGACCTGCGGGCGGTCGCGGCCGGGCGGACCCCGCGGCGCGGGGACGGCGGCGGCCCGCCCGCGTACCCGCCGACGGTGTCCACCCCGCACCCCCACCCGCACCCGCCGGCGCCCGGGCCGCCGGGTGCCGGGCCGGTGCCGCCCGCGACGGCCGGGCTGCCCGCGGGGCCTCCGGCCGGGACGACGACGGTGACCCGGCGGCCCCGGCGCGACCGGCGCGCCGCCGTGGTGCTGGTGGCGGGGCTGGCCGTGCTCGCGCTGACACTGGCCGGGCTGCTCTACGGACTGCTGGACGCAGGCGGCGGCGGGGGCGCTGACGGCGGTCCGTCGGCGGACGGCCGGAGGACCGGGGCCGTCTCGTCCGCCCCGGCCGGTGACGACGAGGACGAGCGGGACCAGGGCGAGGCGGGGGACACCGGCGGTGCCACGACGTCCACGGGGGAGAGCGGTGGGGAGCGGAGCACCGCCCCGGCGCAGTCGGTGCACGTGACGGTGACGGGGGCGCGCACGGAGTACTCCGGGGCCTGTCCCCCGCCGCGGGAGGAGGCGCCCGCGTTCACGGCGACGTTCACGGTGGGGCGGTTGCCGGCGCAGGTGTCCTACCGGTGGGTGGCCGAGGACGGTTCGGTGACCGACCCGGGCTGGCGAACGCTGTCGTTCCCGGAGGGCGGCGGAGCGACGAAGCGGGACACGGTGGTCGTGACGACGTACGCGGAGGCGGGGACGTTCGCGAGCCGGATCGGTGTGGAGGTGCGGGAGCCGGTGCGCGTGACGTCCCGTTCGGTGCCGTTCTCGGTGACGTGCGGGACGGAGACCCCGCCGGGCGGGGCCTCCCCTTCTCCTTCCGGTTCGGTGGCCGTTCCCTAGCGCGCGGACGGCGCGGAGGGCCTGCCGGGGTCAGACGGCGTTGTTGAGGACCGGCAGGTAGCCGCCGGACTGTCCGGCCGCCTTCGGGTGGTACGAGTTGCCGATGTTGAGCCAGTCGACGCTGTGCAGCCAGGAGTTGCCGGAGCAGATCTCGTGGCCGGTGAAGGTGGTGCGCACGTCGCCGAAGGTGAAGCCGTGGGCGGCGGCGCGCTGGGCGAGGGCGGTGGCGAGGTGGTCGGCGGCGCCGTTGATCGCCTTCCGCTTGGTCTCGGACAGGCCGATGCAGGTGGTGCCGAGCCGGTAGAAGCGGGGGTAGCCGAGCACCACGACGTGCGCGTTCGGGGCCCGGGTGCGGATGGCGGTGTAGACGCTGTCCAGCTTGCCGGGCAGCGTCGAGTCGACGTACGCCTTCGCGGTGGCGATCCGCGAGAGGCAGGTGCTGTCGGACTGGAGCACACAGGTCGTCATGACGTCGGCGAAGCCGGCGTCGTTGCCGCCGATGCTGATGGAGACCAGTGAGGTGGTGGCGCCGAGGGGGCCGAGCTGCCCGGAGAGAACATCACCCGTACGGGCGCCCGAGCAGGCCATGAAGTCGAAGGACGAGGGTGAGTTGGCGGCGTTCCAGAGGTACGGGTACGCCTTCGTGCTGCGCTTGCAGTCGCCGCTGCCGGAGATGTAGCTGCCGGCTCCGACACCGGAGGAGTAGGAGTCGCCGAGGGCCACATAGCCCCCGTCGGGGGCCTGTTGGGACGCCTGGGCCGCGCCGGCCCCGGTGAGGGCGGTGGCGAGGGCGAGGAGGAACGCGCTCAGAATGAGCACAAGTCGGGAACGTCTCATGGAACCTCCCTTTAGCAGGATCTCTGCCGCAACCGTCGTACCAACTACGCGTGTTGACAGGAAGTGTCCATGTCAAGATTGGGGCGCTCTTTCCCGGACCTCCCGAACCTTTCCGGTTTCTTCACGCCCTCGGGGCGAGAGCGAACGCCCGTTCAATCTGCAACGAAATTCGGCCGGGGGGACTTTCGGCCCTTGACGCCCCCAACGGGGTGCGCCACATTGAAGCCCGGCATCCGACACCTAGGGGGGCAAAGTCGGCCATGCAGACATCCGCATCAGGGCGAGATGTGCGCACAGGGGCCAAACCGGCAACAAGGTGAGGCCACGTTCCAGGTCTTGCCATACGGGTTCAATCGTCAATACCGTCATACATCTCAATCTCACCCGCATCGGTCCGTCAGTACGCGGCTTCAGGGGAGGGCTCGGAACCGCGACGAACCGGCGCGGGGCGCGGTAGGGGGGTGCCGTGCTCGGGAGCGCCAGCGTGACCGGGCCGTGCCGCGCGGTCGGCGGCCGTATGTCCGCAGCCGGCCAGATTTGCCAGCTCACCCGGCGTGCACGGAGCTTCGTTCCGTCATGCCGTGTGTGAAAACCCCCCTTTCGAACCGGAAGAAGAGCCGGGCCGCCCGAGGGGCGGGCGGTCCACCGGACGAGAGGGACCAGACTCATGAGTTCCGTTCTGCCGCCGGCGACCGCGGACCAGAATCCGCCGCCCGCCGGCAAGTACCGGCCCGTCTCCTCGCACCTGGCGATCGCACCGCCGGTGAGCGTGGTGATCCCCGCCATGAACGAGGCGGAGAACCTGCCGTACGTCTTCAAGACGCTGCCCGACTGGATCCACGAAGTGGTCCTGGTCGACGGCAACTCCACCGACGGCACCGTCGAGGTGGCCCGCGGACTGTGGCCCGGCGTGAAGGTCGTCGAACAGCGCGGGAAGGGCAAGGGCGACGCGCTGAACACCGGGTTCCAGGCGTGCACCGGCGACATCATCGTGATGGTCGACGCCGACGGCTCGGCCGACGGCAACGAGATCGTGTCGTACGTGTCCGCCCTCGTCTCGGGCGCGGACTTCGCCAAGGGGTCGCGCTTCGCCAACGGCGGCGGCACCGACGACATGACCTTCATCCGCAAGCTGGGCAACCGCGTGCTGTGCGCCGTCGTCAACCGCAAGTTCGGCGCCCGGTACACCGACCTCTGCTACGGCTACAACGCGTTCTGGCGGCACTGCCTGGACAAGATCGACCTCGACTGCACCGGGTTCGAGGTCGAGACCCTGATGAACATCCGGGTCGTCAAGGCGGGCCTGAAGGTGCAGGAGATACCCAGCTACGAGTACCTCCGCATCCACGGCACCAGCAATCTGAGAGCCGTGCGGGACGGCTTCCGCGTCCTCGGGGTCATCCTCGGCGAGCGCTCCAACCGGCGGGCCCTGCGCCGTCGCGCGCACCACTCGCCGCTGGTCGACGCGGTCCGGGGGAAGGTGTCTTGAGCGGACCCGGCACCCCGGACGTCTCGGTCGTGATCTGCGCCTACACCGAGGACCGCTGGACGGACGTCCTCGCGGCCGTCGCCTCGGTGCGCGCGCAGTCACGGCCGGCCCGGGAGATCCTGCTGGTCGTGGACCACAACCAGGCTCTCCTGGACCGTCTGGACAAGGAGTACAAGGAGACCGAGGAGGTGCGGGTGCTCGCCAATGCGGGCCCCCGCGGCCTGTCCGCCGGCCGCAACACCGGCATCGCCGCGGCACGCGGCGGGATCGTCGCCTTCCTCGACGACGACGCCGTGGCCGAACGCGACTGGCTCCGGCACTTCGCGGAGGCGTACGCCGACCCGCGCGTGATGGCGGTCGGCGGACGCACCGAACCGCTGTGGGCGTCCGGGCGGCGCCCGGCCTGGTTCCCGGAGGAGTTCGACTGGGTGGTGGGCTGCACCTACCGGGGCCTGCCGCCCGGGCGGGTCCGGGTGCGCAACGTGCTGGGCGGCAACGCCTCCTTCCGGCGCGACGCCTTCGACGCGGCGGGCGGCTTCGCCACCGGCATCGGACGGGACGGCGACCGGCTCCCCCTCGGCGGGGAGGAGACGGAACTGTGCATCCGGCTGAGCCGGGCCCGGCCCGACGCGGTCCTGCTCATCGACGACCGGGCGGTGATCCACCACCGGGTGCCCGGAGTACGGGAGCACTTCCGCTACTTCCGCACCCGCACCTACGCCGAGGGACTGTCGAAGGCGCTGGTCGCGCGCAGCGTCGGCGCCGGCAAGGGGCTGGAGTCGGAACGCCGGTACACCACCCGCGTGCTGCCGGCCGGGGTCGTGCGGGGACTGCGGGACGCCCTGCTGGGCCGGCCCGGCGGCGCCGGACGCGCGGGCGCCATCGTCACCGGCGTCCTCACCGCGGCGGGCGGCTACCTGGTGGGCAGCCTGCGGGCCCGGCGCGACGGGGTCACCTTCTCGGTGGTCCCGGTGGCCGGGCCGCCGCCGGAACCGGGGGCGGACGGAGGGACCGCCCATGACTGACCTGCGCGTGCCCGTCCTGATGTACCACGCGGTCGCCACCGACCCCGACGAGGCCACCCGCGCCCTGTCGGTCACCCCGGAGGCGTTCGCCGAGCAGATGGCGCTGATCGCCGAGCGGGGGCTCACCCCGGTCGACACCGCCGCCCTCGCCGCGCACTGGCGTTCCGGACGCCCGCTGCCGGACCGGCCCGTCCTCATCACCTTCGACGACGGCTACGAGGGGGTGCACCGGCACGCCCTGCCCGAACTGACGCGGCACGGCTTCCCCGCCACCCTGTTCGTCACCACCGGCTGGCTGCGCGGCCCGTACGCCACCGGCGCGGCTCCGGACCGGATGCTGGACTGGGACCAGGTGCGGGCGCTGGCCGACGCGGGTGTGGAGATCGGCGGGCACACCCACAGCCACCCGCAGCTCGACCAACTCGACGACCACCGGCTGCGCACCGAGCTGATCCACAGCAAGGAGATCCTCTCCGACCAACTCGGGCGGACCCCCGTCTCGTTCGCCTACCCCTTCGGCTACTCCAGCCGCCGCGTGCGGCAGGCGGTGCGGGAGACCGGCTACGCCCAGGCCCTCGCCGTCGGCAACGGCCTCGCCCGGCGCGCCCAGGGCCCGTACGCCCTGCGCCGCCTCACCGTGCGCCGCTCGACGGACACGGCCGAGTTCGAGCGCCTGCTCGACGGCCGCGCCCTCACCCGCACCTTCGCCCGCGACCGGGCCCTGACCAAGGGCTACGCCGTCGTCCGCCGCGCCCGCCGCGCCGGACGCCTGCCGGCGCCCGGCGGGACGACGGAGGGGGGCGGCTAGGGCCCTACGGGACCGGGGTCGTGCGCCCGCCCGCCGGAAAGGCCGGGGGGAGCGGCGCACACCCACCACGGCCGGACGGGGAATTCGGGTGCGCCGACGGCGTCCCGTGACCGATCATGGCGGCATGCCTGTGCACCCGCACACCACACCGCCGATCCGGCTCGCCGTCGACAGCGACTGTCCGTCCGACGTCGTCAACGCACTGTTCCTGGACCGTTTCTCCACCGGCGAGCAGCCTCACGCGCACGGCGTCACCATCGACCGTGTGCGCTCCGCCGCGACCCTGCTCCCCGCCGGCGCCCGACTGCTGCGCGCCGTCCGGGAGGAGAACCGGTCCGCCACCCTGGCCGAGGGCGACGGCTGGACGCTGCTGGTCTCCCGCTGGAAGCGCGGCGCCGACGTCACCGTCACCGCGGCCACCCCCGAACTCGCCGCGAAGGTCCTGAGCGAGGCGACCGACGGCGCGTCGGACGAGCCGGAGGCACAGGCGGACAACGTCCCCATGGGTTTCTGGTACGCCTCCCCCGTCCGCGGCCCGCACCGCACCACCCGGCAGATCTCCGCGGCCGGCTGGGACGAGATCCGGCCCAACTACACCCGGCCCGTGGCGGACGCCATGGACCGCCTGATGAAGACGACGCCCGAGGACGTCTCCGGCCGGCTCCTGCTGCTGCACGGCCCGCCGGGCACCGGCAAGACCTCCGCTCTGCGCACCCTGGCGCGTTCCTGGCGGGACTGGTGCCAGGTGGACTGCGTGCTGGACCCCGAGCGGCTCTTCGCCGACGTCGGCTACCTCATGGACATCGCCATCGGCGAGGAGGACGAGGAGGGCAACGACCGCTGGCGGCTGCTGCTGCTGGAGGACTGCGACGAACTGATCCGAGGCGAGGCCAAGCACGCCACGGGCCAGGCCCTGTCCCGGCTGCTGAACCTCACCGACGGCCTGCTCGGCCAGGGCCGCAACGTCCTGGTCGCCGTGACCACCAACGAGGACCTGGAACGCCTGCACCCGGCCGTCGTGCGCCCCGGCCGGTGCCTGGCCCGGATCGAGGTGGGGCAGCTGACCCGGGCCGAGTCCGTGGAGTGGCTGGGCCGCGAGGAGGGCATCGGCCGCGAGGGCTCCACCCTGGCCGAGCTGTACGCGCTGCGCCGGGGCACCTCCCCCTCCGCGCTGCCCGAACCGCGCGGGAACGCGGACGCGGGGCTGTACCTTTGACATCCTCCCGGGCCTAAAGGCCCGGGATTCCAATCTGCTCCCGCTGCGGCAACGCGGTGGGTAGCTCCTGGTGGGTTCCTGCTTCGCTGCGCGGTGCCGGGACGAGTCCCGGTCTTATCTGCGCTCCACAGGCTGTCACCGCCAGTCCGGCGGCCTTGGCGACGTTGACCGCCGCGTTGATGTCCCGGTCGAGGACCGCTCCGCACGCCCCGCACGTCCACACACGCACGTGCAACGGCTTGGGGCCGTCCTTGACGCCGCACCGGGAGCACACCTGGGAGGTCGGCTCGAACCGGCCGATCTTCACGAAGGTGCGCCCGTACCGGGCGGCCTTGTATTCCAGCATCGTCACGAACGCCGACCATCCGGCGTCGTGGACGGACTTGGCCAGGCGCGTGCGGGCGAGTCCTTTTACCGCCAGGTCCTCCACGGCGACCGCTTGGTTCTCGCGGATCAGCTGTGTGGAGAGCCGGTGGTGGAACTCGCGGCGTGCGTCGGCCACTCGCGCGTGTGCGCGGGCGACCTTGATCCGGGCCTTGTTCCGGTTGCTGGAGCCCTTCTCCTTGCGGGAGAGGGCACGCTGGGCTTTCTTCACGCGCTTCTCGGCGCGGCGCAGGAAGCGCGGGCTGTCGATCTTCCGGCCGTCGGAGAGGACCGCGAAGTGCCCGAGCCCGAGATCGATGCCCACCTCGGGCGTGGTCTCGGGGAGGACTTCCTCCGGGCCGGTCTCCACGACGAAGCTCGCGAAGTACCGGCCCGCGCTGTCCTTGACCACCGTCACGGTGGTCGGGGTCGACGGCAGGGCACGCGACCAGCGCACGGGGACGTCGCCGATCTTCGGCAGACGCAGCTTCCTGCCCGGGGTGATCCGCCACGCCGCGTTGGCGGTGAAGCGGACCGACTGCCGGTTGTCCCGCTTCGACTTGAAGCGCGGTGCGCCCACGCGAGGGCGCTTGCCCTTCAGGCCGTCGAAGAAGTTCCGGTACGCGGTGTCCAGGTCCCGCAGGGACTGCTGGAGGATCACCGCGGACACCTCGCCGAGCCAGGCCCGCTCCGGGGTCTTCTTCGCGGCCGTCAGGCGCCTGGACAGCTCCGCCGAGGTGACGAACGGCAGCCCCGCCGCGCGGGCCTCCTCGCGGACGCGCAACGCATCGTTGAAGACGACCCGCGCGCACCCGAACGCCCTGGCCAGCGCGGCGCGCTGACCGGCACTCGGGTACAGGCGGAAGCTGTACCGAAGCTGCATGACGATCACTCTGCCATTGGCCTATGTCACCACGATGGGAACCGAATCCCGATATCCGCAGGGGTCGAACGGTCGTCTACAGCCTGCATGCGCACTTGGTCTTCGTCACCAAGTACCGGCGCGGTGTCCTCGACGACGAGATGCTGACGCGCTGCGAAGAGGTCATGCGTAAGGTCTGCGAGGACTTCGGAGCGGAGCTGAAGGAGTTCAACGGCGAGGCCGACCACGTCCACCTGCTCGTGCACTACCCGCCGAAGGTCGCGCTCGCCAGCCTGGTCAACAGCCTCAAGGGCGTCTCCTCCCGCCGCCTGCGCGCGGAGTTCACCGGCCGGGTCAACCGGGCGATCATGCACGGCCGGTTCTGGTCGCCCTCGTATTTCGCCGGCTCGTGCGGCGGTGCGCCGCTCCAGGTGGTCAAGGACTACATCGCGCAGCAGAAGCGCCCGGACTGAGCGCGGCCGACCGTGAGCCCGGGTAGACAGTGCGGACCCGTGCCCACGGTTGAGGTCAGAGCAGTTCTGAGATGCGATTCACCCCCGGCCCGAAGGCCGGGGCGCTCTCGCAAGATCAGCGGTAGGAGCCGCCGAGGGGTCCCCGTCGCCGCCCGGTGGTGTGATGGCCCCATGACCGTGTTCGTCGGGACCTCGGGCTGGCAGTACAAGGACTGGCGGGACGTGCTGTACCCGCCGGGGCTGCCGGTGCGGCTCTGGCTGGAGGAGTACGCCGCCCGGTTCGCCACCGTCGAGATCAACAACGCCTTCTACCGGCTGCCGTCCCGGGAGACCTTCGTGTCCTGGCGGGAACGCACCCCGCCCGGCTTCGTCGTCGCGGTGAAGGCCAGCCGCTATCTCACCCACATCAAACGGCTGAAGGACCCCGAGGAGCCGGTCGAGCGGCTGATGAGCCGCGCCGAAGGGCTGGGCGAGCGGCTCGGCCCGGTCCTCCTCCAGCTGCCGCCCACCCTGCGGGCCGACCCCGCCCTCCTGGACGCCTGCCTGCGCCGCTTCCCCGCGTCGGCGCGGATCGCCGTCGAACCGCGGCACGCGTCCTGGTGGACGCCCGAGGTGCGGGGCGTCCTGGAGGCGCGCGGCACCGCCCTGTGCTGGGCCGACGTGCTGGCCCGCCCCGCGACCCCGCTGTGGCGGACGGCCGACTGGGGGTACGTCCGCTTCCACCAGGGCCGGGCCCGGCACTGGCCGCACTACGGGCGCCGGTCGCTGCGGACCTGGGCCGAACGCGTCGCGGCCACCTGGCCCGGCGGCGAGGACGTGTACGCCTACTTCAACAACGACCCGGACGCCGCGGCGGTCGTCGACGCGGCGGTCTTCGCCCGTACGGCACGGGCGGCGGGACTGGAGGTCACCCGCACCCCGCGGCTCCCCGCCCCCGCCTGACGGGGCGGGCCGGTCCCCCGGGCCGCGCCGGAGTCCGTTCCCGGGGCCGTTCCTGAGCCCGGTCCCGGGGCCGGCCGGTCCGCTCAGGTGCCGTAGGCCGCCCGCAGCGCGTCCCGGACCGCGGCGAGGGCGTCCTCCTCGCCGAGGCCGAGGCGGCGCGCCCGCTCGGCGTAGCCCTGCGCGGCCGTCGCCGCCTCCCGCTCGGCCGCCGATCCCGCGGCGGCGACGAGCGTGCCGTTGCGGCCCCGGGTCTCGATCACCCCGTCCGCCTCCAGGGCCCGGTAGGCCTTGGCCACCGTGTTCGCGGCGAGGCCGAGGGTCTGAGCCAGCCCGCGCACGGTCGGCAGGCGGTACCCCACGGGCAGCGCCCCGGACCGGGCCTGCTCGGAGATCTGCGCCCGCACCTGCTCGTAGGGGGGCGCACTGTCGTCGATACGGATCTTCAGGCTCACGAACCGATTGTCCCGCACCCGGTGCGCCCGGTCGAAAAGAAGAGGCGTCCGGTGCCCCGCCCGGCATAGCGTGCGCCTCCATGACCGTCATCGTGCGCGACCTGCGACCGGAGGTGCGAGCCGACGCCGAGGGGTTCTCCCGCGTCCGCCGCCTCGCCGTCCCCTTCATGCTGTCCACCCCCGACACCGTGCTGCACCACCTGCGGCACTCCCACCCCGACGCCCACTCCGGGCAGTTCGTCGCCGAGGCGGACGGCGAGATCATCGGCACAACGCAGCTGAGCGTGGCCCACGACAGCCCCGAGCCCGGCCAGGGCTCCGCCAACGTCTACGTGCATCCGGACCGGACCGGGCGCGGCGCCGGGTCGCTGCTGCTGCGCACCGCCGAGGAACGGCTGGCCTCCCTCGGGGTCCGGAAGGTCTTCAGCTGGGTGCCCGACGAGCCGGGCAACCGCGCCTTCGCCGAACGGCACGGCTACCGCCCCAGCCGGTCCGCCCACTTCCTGCGCCTGGAGCTGGCGAACGGCACCCTGCCCCCGCTCGCCGCCCCGCCGCCCGGGGTGGAGCTGCGCACCGGCGCCGACTTCGCGGACGACCCGCGCCCGCTGTTCGCCCTGGACGCCGAGGTGTCCGTGGACGAACCGAGCGACATCGCCTCGGAGTTCTCCGACTACCCGGCCTGGCTGGAGGAGACCTGGCGGCACCCGCTGCTCGACCTGGGCCTGACGACGGTCGCGGTGGCCGACGGCCGTCCCGTGGCCTTCACCGCCGCGCACACCGACGGGGAGGGCCGCTACGGCACCGCCATGACCGGCACCGCCCGGACCCACCGGGGCCGGGGCCTGGCCAGGCTGGTCAAGAACACGTCCCTACACCGGGCCCGTGCCGCCGGGTGCACGGAGGCGTTCACCGGCAACGACGCGGGCAACGAGCCGATGATCGCCGTCAACAAGTGGTTCGGTTACGACATCTGCGCGACGGAGGTGCGGTATGTCCGCGAACTCGGCTGACCCCGGCCCGGCCGGCCGGCTGGAGGTCGTCCTCGTCAAGGCGGGCCGTACGAAGATCCGCTATCCGGCGGAGCTGCTCCACGACGACGGCACCCGGATCAGCGTGCGGGCGCCCTGGGCGGGCGACGGCGTGCGCGACTTCGGCTTCGTGCGCTTCGAACCCGGTGACGTCTTCACCGAGCACTTCTGGCGCGACCGCTGGTACGCGGTGAAGGAGGTGCGCACCTCGGGGGGCGTGCTGAAGGGCCACTACTGCGACGTCACCCGGCCCGCCGTGCGGTCCGGTGCCGAACTGGTCGTGGAGGACCTCGACCTGGACCTGTGGCGCTCCGCGGACGGCGGGGACGTGCTGCGGCTGGACGAGGACGAGTTCGCGCGGAGCGGCCTCGCGGCGGCGGACCTGGAGGCGGCCGCCGCGGCCCTGCGGGCGCTGGACGAGCTGGAGTCGCTGGCCCGCCGCGCCGACGGCTTCGCCGGCCTGCTCGCATGACCTCCTGCCACCGTCGGACCGGCCCCGGCGGGCGGTGCCGGTCCGGCGTCCGGGGCGCCCGGGGCCGTCAGTCCACCCGCGCGATCACCGCGTAGCGCTCGTCGTCCACCTCCCTGCCCCACAGGGCCGGGTCGTCCGACAGCCGCTCCAGGCGGACCCGGCCGGTGAGCGGGGCGAGGAGCGCGGTGAGCCGGCCGGCCGGTATGCCGGCCGGGGCGGCCGTGCCCCACACCCCCTCGACGAGGACCAGCCGGCCGCCGGGGCGCAGCAGTCCCCGCCAGTGCCGCAGGACCCTGCCCGGTTCCGGCAGCGTCCACAGCACGTGGCGGACCAGGACCACGTCGAAGCGCTGCTCCCCGACCGGCGGCGCCGCCGCGTCGCCCTGGAGGAACACCGCGTCGCGCCCGGCCAGCTTCTCCCTGGCCAGGCCCACCATGGCCGGCGACCGGTCGACCCCGGTCACCCGGTGTCCCTGCTCGGCGGCCAGGAGCGACAGGCTCCCCGTACCGCAGCCGAGGTCCAGGACGTCGCCCGGCCGGGCGGGGAGCCAGGCGTGCAGCCGGGCCGCCCAGGCGGCGCGGACCGCGGGATCGCGCAGCCCGTGGTCGGGCTCGTCGTCGAAGGCGGGGGCCAGCTCGTCCCAGTCGGTACCCGTCGGGTCCGTCACGTCACCGTCGTCCGTCATGCGGTCCAGAGTGACACCCGCCACTGACAGTGCGAGGGTGACCGCCGCCACAGACAGACCGGGACCGATGAGGAACTCTCGCCCGAAAGGTCTGCCCCCGTGAGACCGCGGAACCCGGCGGACCGGAGGAGGCAGCCATGCGCCGCACCACCGTGCAGAAGCCCCTGAGGAAGACCGGCACCCGCCGCACCGGCGAGGAGACCGACGAGCGCCCCGCCGGGCGTCCGGAGATCCGCAAGGACATCGCCCGGACCTGGTGGCCCGAGGACTGACCGGACGGATGTTCCCGGACCGTGTACCTGAGCGCAGCCTGAGCACTCCCTTAACGGGGCCATAAGGATCACCCCGGACCGCTTTCACCGGACGATTTCCCGCTTCCGTGGGGCTAGCTTCTGAGCCATCCCCCACGGGATCCCCTTCCCCAAGTCCTGTGATCGTTCCGAGGAGTTGCTGCCCCATGCCCGCACGCCGCAAGGCCGCCGTCGCCGTCGTCGGTATCGTCCCGCTCGCCCTGGCCGGGCTGTCCGCCGCCCCCGCGTCCGCGCACGGCTCGATGGGCGACCCGGTCAGCCGGGTCGCGCAGTGCTACGCCGAGGGCCCGGAGAGCCCGAAGTCGGACGCCTGCAAGGCCGCGGTCGCGGCGGGCGGCACGCAGGCGCTCTACGACTGGAACGGCATCCGCATCGGCGACGCGGGCGGGCGCCATCAGGAGCTCATCCCGGACGGCAAGCTGTGCAGCGCCGGCGACCCGGCGTTCAAGGGGCTCGACCTGGCCCGCGCCGACTGGCCGGCCACCAGCGTGAGCAGCGGCTCGTACACCTTCAAGTACCGGGTGACGGCCCCGCACAAGGGCACCTTCAAGGTGTACATCACCAAGCCCGGCTACGACCCGTCCAAGCCGCTGGCCTGGGGCGACCTCGACCTGGCGAACCCGGTGGCGACCTCCACCGACCCGGCGGCGTCCGGCGGCTTCTACACCTTCTCCGGCACGCTCCCGGAGCGCTCCGGCAAGCAACTGCTGTACGCGGTGTGGCAGCGCTCGGACAGCCCGGAGGCGTTCTACTCCTGCTCGGACGTCACGTTCGGCGGCAGCGGCGGTGCCGGCGAGGCGGACGGCGGCGGGACCGGCGGGGAGTCCGCCGCGGACACGCCGAAGCAGGAGGCCGCCCCGGCTCCGGTCGCGTCCGCGCCCTCCGAGGAGCAGATCAAGGCCGCCGCCGAGAAGTCCACCGTCGAGAACCACGGCCACGGGGACGACGACCCGCACACCACGACGGACCCGACGCCCGCGGCGAAGGCGGAGGGGACCGGCGCCGACGAGAGCACCGGCAACCGGCCCAAGGCGGCCGGCGCCCCGGTGAACCTGGCGGAGACCGGCGGGGACAGCACGACCCCGTACCTGATGGTCGGCGGTGCGGCGGCGCTGGCGCTCGGTTCGGCGGCGCTGTTCGCGTCCACCCGCCGGCGTGCGGCGGGCGCGCGGCACGGCCGCTGACCCGACGACCGGGGGCCTGTCCGGCGGCTCAGGCCGGACAGGCCCCGGTGTGCTCGGCGCACCTACACGTGTCAGCTGAACACGGAGGCACAGGTGGTCGGTCTGGCCCGGTCCGGGTCGAGGGCGCCGGCGACCGCGTGGAAGGCGATGCGGTCGACCAGGGCGATCGCCACATGTTCGGACAGGTCGAGCGGACACAGGTCCTGGAGCAGGATGTTGCGCACGTTCGGGCCGCTCAGGAACTGGTTGCGGTACGGGGTGAGCACCTGGTCGTACCGGGTGGCGATGACGGTGTAGCGGACCCCGGGCACGGTGTCGCCGCCCGCGTTGAGCTTGGTGAGGAAGTCGGAGCCGACGACCTGGTCGGCGAGGGCGGGGGTGGCCGACTTCAACAAGTCCGCCGCGCCGGGGAAGTACGGCAACAGGTTGGCGATGCCGCTGAGGGTGGTGCCGTGGTTGTTGGGGGCGATCCCGACGAGGGCGTTCACCTCGGCGGCCCCGCCGAGGAACTTCAGGTAGTAGCGGGGCATCATGCCGCCCTGCGAGTGGCCCACGATGTCGACCTCTGCGGCGCCGGTGGCGGCGAGCACCTTGTCGACGAAGACGTCGAGCTGCTCCGCGGACTTCTCGACCGGGCCCAGCCCGTGGAAGAAGGGAACGCCGGGGAGCTGACCGTAGTCGAGGGAGAAGACGCAGTAGCCGCGGTGCTTCAGGTAGGGCGCGAGGCCCAGCCAGTTGTCGATGGAGTTGCCGAGCGTGCCGTGCACGAGGACGACCGGGCGGGGGTGGGCGGTGGAGGGCCGGCAGGAGTAGTCGTTCCAGCCGCGGTCGGGTGCGGCGGCGGTCCGGGCGGCGGGGGCGGCGTGGGCGCTGGTGGCGGTGGGGACGGTGACGGCCGCAGTGGCCAGCAGGAACGCGGCCAGCGGTCTGAGCACTCGCTTCCAGGGCAGCATCGGGTGATCTCCTTGCGCTCAAGGGGAGGATGCGACGGCGTACGCCTGGTGATCCGGATCACGAGGATGCTGTTCACCCATCAAGTTACGGGCGAGTAGGAAAACCCGGAAGTTACGGGTCGGTAAAAACTATCGCCGTTCACCACCAAACCTCATCGCCCACCTGATATGACGTCACAAACCCGCCCACATCAGGCAGCCAGCGTCCCCGGCATCACCGCGCGGGGACCGAACTTCGCCCGTGCGCGGTCCGCGACCTCCTCGATCCTGCGGACCTTCTCGTCCACCGGGTCGAAGGTGAGCTGGTGGGAGGCGCGTTCGGCCGCGTCGAGTCCCTCGGCGCGCAGGGCGATCGCCCGTACCCGGGCCCGCTGCAGACCGAGCGCCTCGTACAGGCCGTACGCCGTCCTGGTGAGCGCCGCCGAGTGCGCGGTCGGCTCGGGGAGGGTGCGGGTGCGGGTGGTGGCGGACCTGTCCGCGTAACGCACGGTGAGGGTGAGGCTGCGGCAGACCTTGTCCAGGGCGCGCAGCCGGGCGCCCAGTTCCCCGGCGGCGGAGAGCAGGGCGCGGCGGTGCCGGCCGGGGTCCAGTTCGTCGCGGGTGAAGGGGCGTTCGGTGGCCAGTGACCGAGAGACCGCGTTCGGCACGACCCGGCCGCGGTCGACGCCGTTCGCCTTCTCGTGCAGTTCGCGGCCGGCCCGGGCGCCCACCAGCCGCTGGAGCGTGGACAGCGGGGCGGCGGCCACCCGGCCGAGGGTGTCGAGGCCGTACTCGCACAGGGTGCGGGCGGTCTTCGTGCCGACCCCGGGCAGCGCGACGACGGGCCGACCGGCGAGGAACTCGCGTACCTCGTCCCCGGCCACCGCGCGGGTCAGTCCCGGCCGGGCCTCCTGCAGGGCCATGCGGGCCGTCATCGGTCCGGATCCCGCGCCGATCACGCAGTCGACGCCGTGCAGGGCGAGGGCGCGGACCCGGATCACCGAGGCCAGTTCGACGGCGGTGCGGCCGAAGTACCGCTCGGCGCCGCGCAGATCGGCCAGCGCCGTGTCCGGCGGCAGGGCCTGCACGACGGGCGTGAACTCCTCCAGCAGACCGAGCAGGGCGGGCAGGGCGGCCTCGTCCGCCGACGGCAGCTGGAAACGTACGCAGAGGATGGTCATCCCGCACTCCCCGGGCTCTGGTGCCACAACTTCCTTCCCACCGCGGGCCCTTCACCCGCGGGACGCAGATCGGCCCAGGGGTGCATCTCGTACCCCGTGGGCATGCGGATCGTCCGGTCCTCCTCCTTGCCCTCCCGGTCCTCTCCGTCCTCCCGGTCCTCTCCGTCCTCCCGGCCTTCCCTGTCCTCCATCGGGTCCCGGGCCGCGGAGCCGGCGGGCGCCGGGCGGCCGTCCGAACCGGCGAGCCGCCGGCGGGCCGGACCGTCGCCGTCGTCGGCCCCGGTGCCGGTGCCACCCGGCCCGGCCAGCCGGGCGGCGACGCCCTCCAGCCCTTCCTCCCGGCGCACCTCCAGCAGGTCGGCGAGGTTCCAGGCGGCGGAGCCGACGACGCTGAGGCTGCGCGGGCCTCGGCGCTGCACCACACCGCGCACCAGCAGCAGCCAGGAGTGGAAGACGGTGTGGGCGCAGGCGTCGTGGGAGTCGTCGAAGAAGGCGAGGTCCACCAGGCCCGTGCCGTCGTCCAGGGTGGAGAAGATGACCCGCTTGCCGGACCGGATGGGCGGGGTCTGGGTGGCCGCCTTGGCGCCCGCGACCAGCACCGTCTCCCCGTGCCGGGCCTCGCGCAGCCGCCGGGCGGAGGCCACGCCCAGCTCGTCGAGGAAGGCGCGGTGGTCGTCCATCAGGTTGCGCGAGGCGTCCATGGACAGCACGCCCAGTTCGGCGCTGAGCCGCTCCGGCGGGGTGAGGTCGGGCAGCCCCGCCGGGGCGGTCCGCCGGCCGCCGGACAGGGGGAGCTGGTCCCCGCGTCCGCCCCGGGCGCCCCGGTGCAGTTCGGTGAGGTGCAGTTGCAGGTCGCGCCGGTTGGCGCCGAACGCGTCCAGCGCGCCGACCTGGGCCAGCCGCTGGGCGACGGGCCTGCTGGGCCGGGCCCGCTCCCAGAAGTCGAGCAGCGAGGCGTACGGCTGGCCGTCGGCGATCCGCGCGGCCTCGGCCTCGCTGATGCCGTGCACGTCGCAGAGCGCCAGCCGCAGCCCCCACGCCTCCCCGCTCTCCGGCGCCTGGTGACCTTTCACCCCATTCAACCCCTTTGCATCAGACACCAGTTCGATCCGGTGGGTGACTCCCGACTTGTTCACGTCCAACGGCAGGATCGGCACCCCGCGCCGCCGCGCGTCCGCCAGCAGCAGCCGCTTCGGGTACATCCCGGGGTCGTGGGTGAGCAGCCCCGCGTAGAAGGCGGCCGGGTGGTGCGCCTTCAGCCACGCCGACTGGTAGGTGGGCACGGCGAAGGCGACCGCGTGCGCCTTGCAGAAGCCGTAGGAGCCGAACGCTGCCACGATCTCCCAGGTGCGGTGAATCGTTTCTGCGTCGTAGCCCCGGGCCGCCGCGTGCTGCGCGAACCACACCTCGATCCGCCCCTGCGACTCCGGGTCGGACAGCCCGCGCCGCACCCGGTCCGCCTCGCCGCGTCCGCAGCCGGTCATGATCGAGACGATGTCGATGACCTGCTCGTGGAAGACCACCACCCCGTAGGTCCCCTTCAGCGGTTCCTCCAGGTCCGGGTGCGGGTAGCGCACCGGCGCCCGCCCGTGCCGGGCCTCGATGAACGGCCGCACCATGTCGGCGGCGACCGGCCCGGGCCGGAAGAGGGAGATGTCCACGACGAGGTCGTGGAAGGTGGCCGGCTGGAGCCGCCCGACCAGGTCCCGCTGGCCCGGCGACTCGATCTGGAAGCAGCCGAGCGTCTCGGTGGACCGGATGAGCCCGTACGTCGCCGGGTCGCCCTCCGGCACCGCGTCCAGATCGACCCGCTCCCCCGTCGCCCGCTCCACCTCGGTGACCGCGTGCGCCATCGCCGACTGCATCCGCACCCCCAGCACGTCCAGCTTGAGCAGCCCGAGGTCCTCGACGTCGTCCTTGTCGAACTGGGCCATGGGGAAGCCTTCGCCGCTGGTCGGCATCACCGGCGTGCGGGTGAGCAGGGAGGCGTCGGACAGCAGGACACCGCAGGGGTGCATGGCGACCCCGCGCGGGAGCGCGTCGAGGGCCTCGACCAGCTCCCAGAGCCTGCCGTACCGGTCCTTCCGCCCCGCCAGTTCCCGCAGTTCGGGCAGTTCCTCGAGCGCCGCGCGGGCGTCGCGGGCGCGGATGTGCGGGAAGGACTTGGCGATCCGGTCGATCTCGGCCGGGTCCATGGACAGCGCCGCACCGACGTCCCGGATGGCGTGGCGCACCCGGTAGGTCTCCGGCATCGCGACGGTGGCGACCCGCTCGGTGCCGAACCGGTCGATGATGGCGCGGTAGACCTCCAGCCGGCGTGCGGACTCCACGTCGATGTCGATGTCGGGCAGCACGACCCGCTCCTTGGACAGGAAGCGCTCCATCAGCAGCCCGTGCTCGACCGGGTCGGCGTGCGCGATGCCGAGCAGGTGGTTGACCAGGGAGCCCGCGCCGGAGCCGCGCGCGGCCACCCGGATACCGAGGTCCCGCACGTCGTCGACGACCTGGGCGACGGTCAGGAAGTAGGAGGCGAATCCGTGGTGGGCGATGATGTCCAGCTCGTGGTGCATCCGCTCCCAGTAGTCCCGGCGCCCGGCGTAGCCGCGCAGCACCATGCCCGCCGTCGCCCGGGAGGCCAGGGCCCGCTGGGCGGTGCGGCGGCCGGCGCCGACGAGGTGCGGTTCGGGGAAGTGCACGCTCCCCATGCCGAGGTCGTCGTCGGGGTCGACCAGGCACTCGGCGGCCGTGGCCTGCGTCTGCTCCAGGAGCGGGCGGGCCGCGGCGCGCCGGAAGCCCGCGGCCTCCACCATCCGCTCGGCGGCCCGCTCCATGGCGTCCGCGTCCTTGAGCCAGGCCTCGCCGGAGTCCAGCCCTTTGGCCGGGTCGACCGGGACGAGACGGCGGGCGGCGTCCAGGACGTCGGCGACCGGCCCGAGACCGGGGTCGGCGTAGCGGACGGCGTTGCTGAGCACCGGGCGGACGCGCTGTTCGGCGGCGAAGCCGAGGGTGCGGGCGGCCAGCCGCAGGGAGCCGGGGCCGGTGCCGCCGCGGCCGTGCCAGACGGCCTCCAGGCGCAGGGCGTCGCCGTAGACCTCCCGCCAGGGGGCGAGCAGCCGGGCCGCCCGGTCGGGGCGGCCCGCGGCGAGGGCCCGGCCGACGTCGGAATCGGGGCCGAGCAGCACGGTCAGGCCGTCGGCGTGGTTGTCCTCCCAGGGCAGCAGCGGGAGCCCGCCGGGCGGGGGGCCGCCCCGCTCGGACGCGACGCCCGGCCCGGTGGCGTGGGCGGCGGAGACCAGACGGCACAGGTCGGCCCAGCCGCGGGCGCCGTCCCGGGCGAGGAAGGTGACCCGGGGCGCCGAGTCGTCGACGAAGGCACCGCCGCGCACCGGTGTGCGGCGCCGCTCCCTGCGCACCGCCTCGTCCCCGCGGACGGCCGTCGCACCGGCCGGGGACGGAGGGGGCGCCACCGCCAGCTCGGCGCCGAACAGGGGGCGGACGCCCGCCTTCGCGCAGGCCTTGGCGAAGCGGACGCTCCCGGCGAGGGTGTCGCGGTCGGTGAGGGCGAGGGCGTCCATGCCCCGTTCCCCGGCACGCTCGGCCAGCCGTTCCGGGTGGGAGGCGCCGTGGCGCAGGGAGAACCCGGAGACGGTGTGCAGATGCGTGAAACCCGGCACACGCACCTCCCGCACTCGTGAGTCCCGACCGACTCTCGAACATATGTTCCCAGCTACCTCACCCCCACCATAGACCAATTCTCGAATGTATGTGCGACCCCCTTTCGGCCCCTTCCCACCTGCGGGAACGCGCGAACCCCCGGACCGTGGGGGCATGACGCAGACCACCGGCGCCCGCCCCTCTCCCCCCTCGTTCCTCCGGGAGGTGAGGAACGCCGTCACCCCGCGCGCCACGCTCCTCGTGCTCGGCGTGCTCGCCCTCCAGCTGCTGTTCATCACCTCCTACGTGGGCGCCCTGCACCAGCCGAAACTGCGGGACGCGCCCTTCGGGGTGGTCGCGCCGCAGGCCGCCGCCGAGCAGGCGGTGACCCGGCTGGAGCAGCTGCCCGGCTCCCCCCTGGACCCGCGCCCGGTGGCCGACGAGGCGAGCGCGCGGCAGCAGATCCTGGACCGGAAGATCGACGGCGCGCTGATCGTGGACCCCGCCGGCACCACCGACACCCTGCTGGTCGCCACCGGCGGCGGCACCTCGCTGGCCACCGCCCTGGAGAAGCTGACCGTCACCCTGGAGGACGCCGAGCAGCGCTCGGTGCGGGTCGTCGACATGCTCCCGGCCTCCTCCCGGGACGCCAACGGCCTCTCGTCCTTCTACGTCGTCGTCGGCTGGTGCGTGGGCGGCTACCTGTGCGCGTCGATCCTCGCCATCAGCTCGGGCGCCCGCCCCTCCACCCCGCGGCGGGCGGGGATCCGGCTCGGCACCCTGGTGCTGGTCGCGATCGTGGGCGGTTTCGGCGGAGCGCTCCTCGCCGGGCCCGTGCTGGACGCGCTGCCGGGCGGCTTCTTCGCCCTGTGGGGGCTGGGCACGCTGATCACCTTCGCGGTGGGCGCGGCCACGCTCGCCCTGCAGAGCCTCCTCGGGGTGGTCGGCATCGGCGTGGCCATCCTGATCGTGGTGATCCTGGGCAACCCGAGTTCCGGCGGCGCGCTGCCGCCTCCCCTGCTGCCGCCGTTCTGGGCGGCGATCGGCCCGGCGCTGCCCCCGGGCGCGGGCACCTGGGCCGCCCGCTCGATCACCTACTTCGAGGGGAACGCGGTGACCGGTGCCCTGCTGGTGCTGTCGGCGTGGGCCGTCGTGGGCGTCGCGGTCACGATGGGGGCGGCGCTGGCGCACGCCCGCCGGCGGACCTGACGCCCGGCACGCGGACGTCCCGCCCCGCGCAGGCGGGACGGGACGTCGCGGACACGTACGGAACCCGGGATCAGCCGATCTGCGTACCGGTGGCCGACAGGGCCTCCGTCACCGGCTGGAAGAAGGTCGTACCGCCGGAGGAGCAGTCGCCGCTGCCGCCGGAGGTGAGGCCGACCGCGCTGCTGCCCGAGAAGAGCGAGCCGCCGCTGTCACCGGGCTCGGCGCACACGTCGGTCTGGATCAGGCCGTTGACGATGTCGCCGTTGCCGTAGTTCACGGTGGCGTCCAGGCCGGTGACCGTGCCCGAGTGCACCTGGGTGGTGGAGCCGCTGCGGGTGACCTGCATGCCGACCGTGGCCTCGGCGGCACCGGAGATGGCCTGCGTGGAGCCGTTGTAGAGGTTCACCTCGCTCGGGTGGTCCACGTCGGCGGTGTACTTGACCAGGCCGTAGTCGTCGCCCGGGAAGCTGGACGCCGCGTTCTCGCCGATCACGTTGCCGGAGGAGTCCGACCAGGTGGAGATGCCCTCGGTGCAGTGGCCCGCGGTGAGGAAGTGCGGCTCGCCGCCCTTGGTCACGTTGAAGCCGAGCGAGCAGCGCCCGCCGTTGCCGGTGATGGCGTCGCCGCCCACGATGAAGGGCTGGTACTCGCCCTTCGTGCGCTTGAGTTCGGCCTTGGCGCCGAGCCCCTCGACGACCTCGGTCAGCTGGGCCCAGTCGGCCTCGGAGACCGTGCGGTCCGCCGTGACGACGACCTTGTTGGCGGTCGGGTCGGTCACCCAGGCGGTGCCCGGGATGCTCGCGTCCTTCGCCAGGGTGGTGCGCGCCCCCTTCAGTTCGGCCAGGGAGTGCGCCACGACTCTCGCCTCGGCTCCCGCCGACTCGACGGTTTCCGCGGCTGCCTCGTCGAGCACGTTGACCACGAGGCTCTTGCTCTTCGCGTCGTAGTACGTTCCCGCCGCGTCGGCGCCGAGGTCCTCGGCGAGCGTCGAGGCGAGCTTTCCGGCCGCCGTGACCGAGAGGGTCCGGGGCTCGGGGGTGTCCGGCGTCTCACTGGCGTTCGCAGTCTGGAAGGTGACTCCCGCGGCGACCAGGGCGGCGATGCCCGCCCCGGCCAGCGCTGCGCGCCGCCTGGGTATGCGTCGGTGCTTCAACTGACGTCCTCCTGTGGGGGGACGGCCCGGGAGGTTGTGGGGACCTCACGAGCCGGAAGGCGTACGGCCACAAGGGCGGCAGACGAAAGAAGCCGCGCTCGTGCCGGTTGAACGCCGCCTACTATTCCCAGCCCCGGGGGAGCACACAAGGTCGACTTCAGGACGCGCGTACGACAACGACCGCACGCCCCCTATGTCCTGACAGTTCATGGACCCGCAGGACGGTTCGCACTGCAAACATTACGAGCGAGTAACCCGGAGGACCTCAGGGGGTGTCTACTCGTGGCTGGAATTCGACTCTTCGGAGTCCGGTTCCACGCGGGGAGGCACGGCCCGCAGTTGCTCCCGCACCGATTCGGGCACGGCCTCGCGCACCGCCTCGGTCACCGCCTGCACCGCCTCCATCGCCTCCACCGCTTCCACCGTCGGCCGCGCGGCGCGCGGGGTCTCGGGCGCGGCCGTGGGCACCGGCTGCTGGGCGCGTTCGAGGAAGCGCAGCAGTTCCACCGGGAAGGGCAGGACGAGGGTGGAGTTCTTCTCGGCCGCGACGGCGACGACTGTCTGCAGCAGCCGCAGTTGGAGCGCGGAGGGGGTGTCCTCCATCTGCTGGGCGGCCTCGGCGAGCTTCTTCGACGCCTGGAGCTCGGCGTCGGCGTTGATGATGCGGGCCCGGCGTTCCCGGTCGGCCTCGGCCTGGCGGGCCATGGAGCGCTTCATCGTCTCCGGCAGGGAGACGTCCTTGATCTCCACCCGGTCGACGTGCACGCCCCAGCCGACCGCGGGACTGTCGATCATCAGCTCCAGCCCCTGATTGAGCTTCTCCCGGTTGGACAGCAGGTCGTCCAGGTCGCTCTTGCCGATGATGGAGCGCAGCGAGGTCTGCGCCATCTGCGAGACCGCGAACCGGTAGTCCTCGACCTCCACCAGGGCGTCCGCCGCGTCGACGACCTTGAAGTAGACCACCGCGTCGACGCGCACCGTCACGTTGTCCCGGGTGATGCCCTCCTGGGCCGGCACCGGCAGCGTGACGATCTGCAGGTTCACCTTGTGCAGCCGGTCCACGAACGGCACGATCAGCGTGAACCCGGGTCCCCGCTCCTGGGGCCGCAGCCGGCCGAGGCGGAACACCACGCCCCGCTCGTACTGCTTGACGACGCGGGCCGCCGCCATCAGATAGACGGCCCCGGCGGACGCCAGCGCTGCTCCCGCCGTCACCAGTTCCTCGACCATCACGGCCCCCAGGGTCCGAAGTGGCGCATCAGGTGAACCCGCGCCGGTGCCGCCCGGCGCGTCCTGGTGTGTCCCTCGACGGTAACTCCGTGGCCCCTACAGGGGCGAGCCCCCGCACACTGGTTGCGTGCGGGGGCTCGCCGCGTCGACGGCCGCGCTGGGACCCGTGGGGCCGGTGGTACCCGGTCCGCGGTGCGGGACCGGCCCCCGGGGGCCCGCCGGTCAGTAGACGTTGACGCCGTAGGCGCTCAGGGCCTCCGTGACCGGCTGGAAGAAGGTCGTGCCACCGGTGCGGCAGTTGCCGCTGCCGCCGGAGGTCAGACCGTACGCGGTGCCGTTGCTGCCGTACAGCGGGCCGCCGGAGTCGCCGGGCTCGGCGCAGACCGTGGTCTGGATGAGGCCGGAGACGATGTCGCCGCCGCCGTAGTTCACCGTCGCGTTGAGCGCGGTGACCCGGCCGCTGTGGGTGCCCGTGGTGGAGCCGTCACGGATGACGGTGGTGCCCACGCTCGGGGTGGCCGCCCGCGTGATGTCCACGCCGTTGGCGGTGCCGGGCCGGCTGACGGAGCCCGTGTAGCGGACGATGCCGTAGTCGTTGCCCGGGAAGCTGGATCCGGCCGTGGTGCCGATGGCCGTCGTGCGGCTGGAGTTGGAGTACCAGGTGCCCGCGCCGTCGGTGCAGTGCCCGGCGGTCAGGAAGTACTCCGTGCCGCTGCTGCTGCGGACGTTGAAGCCGAGGGAGCAGCGCCAGCTGCTCGCGTAGATGGCGTCGCCGCCCTGGATGAGCTTGCTGAAGGTGCCCGGGGTGCGCTTGATGGTGATCGCGTCGGCGTCGCCCCCGGCCTGCTGCCTGATCTTGTTGATCTCGGCCTGGGAGACGGTGCTGTCGACGGTCACGACGACCCGGTTGGTCTTGCTGTCGACCGCCCAGGCGGTGCCCGGGACGTCGGCCTTCAGCACCGAACCGCTCACACTCTTGAGTTCGGCGGAACTGAAGGTGGTGGGGGTGTCGGCCGCATTCGCGCTGGGGACCGCGAACGCGGCAGCGGCCACGAGGCCGGACGTGACGGCGATCAGCCGGGTGCGTCTCGAGATGCCGCTGCGAGGGGTGGTGCGCTTGATCCTCACTTCTCGTTCCTCCACAAAGGAAGTAGGGGGCCCTCGTGGGGTTGTGGGCCCGTGAGGCGCAGTCAGGGACCGGTCGCCCGGATTCCGGACGTGCCGTGCCCCTGACAAGCGCTGTCGGTGAGTATTCGGCCGAACGACCGGTCGGCACAAGGGTGCCTTTCAGCCGTCAATCTTTGAACCATCTGTGCGACTTGGTCCCCTCACATGCGGTGCGTCACCCGTGGTCACCCCTGTGTCACCGCCTCCGGCCGCGCCGGACGGATGTCCGGAAGTAGCCCCTCCGGATCCGTCCGCGCCCGGCCCGCGCCGGTCCGCGCTCCCGCGCGCCGCCCGGTCAGCAGTCGCAGCCGCAGTCGCAGCCGCCGTCCTCACCGCAGCAACTGCAGCAGTTGCAGCACTCGCAGCAGTTGCAGCAGTCACCGCACCCGCTGCAGTCGTGCCGCGAGCAGACGCCCTCCTTGTACTCGCCGCTCCAGGGGTCGTGGTAACTGCCGCAGCACAACTGGCAGGTGCAGGCCAGCCCCGTCCACACCGCGCAGCCCGCGAGCAGACCGCGCCGGCGCGGCGGCCCGGGCGGCGGCGGGGCGCCCGGACCGCCCGGCGGTGCGTAGGGGTGCGAGGCGTGGACGGCGGAGGCCGTGCCGAAGGCGCGGTCGACGGAGCGGGGCAGCTCGTGCACCAGGAGCCGGTGCACCAGCCGGCTGTCGCCGCCCCCTCCCCCCGGCGCGCCGCTCCCCCAGTCCACCTCGTCCAGCGCGAGCCGGATGCCGTGCACGGCGTCGTCGGCGAGCCGGCGCGCCTCCGGCAGCGGTGTGCCGGTGGCGGCGAGCGGGTTCCAGGCACCCGCCGCGGCGTCGGCCTCCCGGTCCTCGACCGCGTCGAGGAGGTGCGCGAGCCGCCCGAAGAGGCGTCCGGCCTCGGCGAGCGGGTCGGCGTTGTGCGGGCGGCCGGCGAGCACCGCGGTGTGCGCGAAGGCCGCCGCGGTGGCGGTCTCGGTGGGCTCGGTGACGGCGAGGACCGGTGTCCCGGGGCCGGCGAGCGTCTCCAGTCCGGCCTGCCGGTCCACGGCGTCGACGAGCACGGCCGTGTCGAACCCGACGTCCGCGCCCGAGCGGGCTCCGGCCCGGTCCCAGCCCGCCGCGACCCGGCGGGCGGCGAGCGCCACGGGACGGCGGGCCAGCAGCCCGTCCCCGTCGGCGACATGGTCGCGCACCTTGGCCGAGGCGAGGACCAGCGAGACGGCCGCGGCGAGCCGGGCCCCCTCACCGTGCGCGACCGACGCGGTGCGCATGCCGCGCAGCGGGCACGGGCCCGCCGTGCGCCGTCCCGTGTCGGCGCGCTCCGACTGAGCCTCCGTCAGAACCGATATGAGCAGGCCGTCGTAGTTCGTGACGACACGTGCGAGCTGCCCGTGGTCCCTGCGCAGGGCGAGACAGAGTCCGCACAAATGCGCCGTCCACTGGGCCGTGAGCTTCTCCCCCAGCCGGTGCCGACAGGGTCTGACCATTCCGAACACGACGTTCCCCCGTGAGTCGTACGAGCCGGGCTGCGGCATCGTACCGGCCGCTCCTTTCACCCGTACGCGCCGCTCATCACCCGTACGCCGAGAAGAATATTATTTCACTCACAGTCAGCAGCCGTTTACACCAAGACCCTTGGGAAACACGGACTCTCGACGGATTCGCTGTGCACCAGTACCGTCACAAACCCCCCGCGCGGCGTCTATCCACTTGGCGCGCCATCCGCATCATGGATGACCATAGGGATGCGGAAAGCAAGAAAGACCGCTGTGAGAGGAGGCGTCCATGGGATCGGTACGCAAGGCGAGTGCCTGGCTCGGCCTCGTCGACGACAACGAAGACGAGCGTTACTACGACGACGACTACTCCGACGGAAACGACTCCGGGGACGCCTGGGTCACCGATCCGCGGGTCAAGGTGGCGGCCGACGTGGCCGAGGAGAAGGGCCGCCGTATCGGCACGGTCACCCCGGACAGCTTCCGGGACGCCCGCGCCATCGGCGAGCTGTTCCGCGACGGTGTTCCCGTGATCGTGAACCTCACCGCCATGGAGGCCTCCGACGCCAAGCGCGTGGTGGACTTCGCCGCCGGGCTGATCTTCGGTCTGCGCGGGTCCATCGAGCGGGTGTCCAACCGGGTGTTCCTGCTGAGCCCCGCCGACACCGAGGTGGTCAGCGGGGAGCCGGCCGCGCATCGTTCGGACGGCTTCTACAACCAGAGCTGAGGCGGGGCCGCTCACCGGCCCCGCCGTCGCGCGGGTGCGCCGGACGCCGGTTCACCGGAAGGCGTCGAGCCCGGTGAGCGCCTTGCCCAGCACGAGCTGGTGCATCTCGACGGTGCCCTCGTAGGTGAGCACCGATTCGAGGTTCGTCGCGTGCCGCATGACCGGGTACTCGAGCGAGATCCCGTTGGCGCCGAGGATCGTGCGGGCCGTGCGGCAGATGTCGATGGCCTCGCGGACGTTGTTCAGCTTTCCGAAACTGACCTGCTCGGGACGGAGCCGGCCGGCGTCCATGCGCCGCCCCAGGTGGTGGGCGAGCAGAATCCCCTTGTGCAGTTCCACCGCCATGTCGGCCAGCTTGGCCTGGGTCAGCTGGAAACCGCCGATGGGCCGGCCGAACTGCTCCCGCGACGTCGCGTAGTCCACGGCCGTCTCGAAGCAGCTGCGGGCCGCGCCCATGGCACCCCACACGATCCCGTACCGGGCGTGGGAGAGGCAGCTGAGCGGCCCGCGCAGTCCGGTCACCCCCGGCAGCACCGCGTCGGCGGGCAGCCGCACGTCGTCCAGGACGAGTTCGCTGGTGACTGAGGCGCGCAGCGACCACTTGTGCTTGATCTCGGGCGCCGAGAACCCGGCGCTGCCGGTGGGCACGGCGAAGCCGCGGATGCCCTCGTCGGTCTGCGCCCACACCACGGCGACCCCGGCCACGGAACCGTTGGTGATCCACATCTTGCGCCCGGTGAGCCGCCAGTCGGTGCCGTCGCGCTTGGCGTAGGTGCGCATGGCGGCGGGGTCGGAGCCGTGGTCGGGTTCGGTGAGGCCGAAGCAGCCGATGACCTCACCGGCGGCCATCGACGGCAGCCATCGCTGCTTCTGCTCCTCGCTGCCGAACCGGTGGATGGCGTACATGGCCAGGGAACCCTGCACCGAGACCAGTGAGCGGATCCCGGAGTCGGCCGCCTCCAGCTCCAGGCAGGCCAGCCCGTACTGGACGGCGCTCGCGCCCGCGCAGCCGTACCCGTCGAGGGACATGCCCAGCGCGCCGATCCCGCCGAGTTCGCGGGCCAGCTCCCGGATGCCCGGCAGCTCGCCCTTCTCGTACCAGTCGGCGATGTGCGGCAGCACCCGGTCCGCGGCCCAGCTGCGCACGGTGTCCCGGACGGCGAGGTCCTCCGGCTCCAGCAGGTCGTCGAGCCCGAGGGGGTCGGCGGGGTCGAAGGGCGGCAGCTTCGCGGACGCGGACACGGGAACATCCTCCGGGGACGGTCGGCCGGCCGTGCGATCACGGCCCGGGGCGACGTTACGACGCGCTTCCGCGCGCGTCCACCCCGGCCCGGCGCCCACCGGTCAGACCTTCAGCTCGTCGATCCGCGGGGCCGTGGCCCCCCGGGGCGAGGGCAGGTCGGGGGCGGGCCCCTTACCGGCGGGTGCGGCCGGCGCGGGGACGGCCGGGACGGGCTGTTCGGTACCGGCCTCGCAGCTCATGACCCGGGGCAGCCGGAGCGCCATCACGGCGCCCAGCAGCAGCAGACCCGCACTCACCAGCAGGGTCACGTGCAGTCCGTGCACGAAGGAGTGGCGTGCCGCGTGCCGCAGGGCGACCCCGGCGGGGCCGCCGAGCTGGGCGGCCACCTCGTAGGCCTCGCCCAGGGAGTGGCTCGCCGCCGCGGTCGCCGAGGCGGGCACTCCGGGCACGCCGCTCAGGCCGGGCGCGTAGGCGGCGTTCATGACGCTGCCGAGCAGCGCGATGCCGATGCCGGCGCCGAGCTGGTAGGAGGTCTCGCCGATGGCGGCGGCACCGCCGGCCCGGTCCGGGGGCGCGTCGCTCAGCATCGACTCGTACGCCCCGAACAGGGTGGTCTCCAGGCCGAAGCCGAGCAGGACGAAGCCGGCCAGCAGCAGAGGCCAGTTGTCGTGGCCGCCCATCGCGGTCAGGAGCACCACCGCGGCGGCCGTGAGGCAGAAGCCCGCGCTGACCATGCGGCGCGGGCCGAACCGGCGCAGCATCCTGGCGCCCGCGAGCCCCGCGCCCATCGCCGCGAAGGTCAGCGGCAGCAGCCTGAGGCCGGTCTCCAGCGGGGACAGTCCGAGCACCAGCTGGAGGTACTGCGCGGCGATCAGCTGCAGGCCCACCAGGGCGAGCATCGCCAGCACGATGCAGCCCACGGACGTGCTGAACGCGGGACGGGCGAACATGTGCAGGTCGACCAGCGGATGCGTCCGGCGCCGCTGGCGTCGCACGAAAGCGGCCAGCAGGGCACCGCCGGCCAGCAGCGGCAGCACGGTCCACACGCTGCCCGCGGTCTCCGCGCCGCCGAGCCGCTTCACGCCGAGCACCACGGCGAACAGTCCGCCGGCCGCCATCAGCGCGCCGAGCAGGTCCCAGGGGCCGCTGCCGTCGCCCTTCGACTCGGGCAGCAGCAGGCGTCCCACCGGAAGGCTCACCAGCATCAGCGGGATGTTGACCAGGAAGACCGAGCCCCACCAGAAGTGCTCCAGCAGGAAACCGCCGAGCAGCGGCCCGACCGCCGCGCCCACGGCGGCGACGGCACTCCAGATGCCGATGGCGAGCGCCCGTTCGCGGCGCTCCGGGAAGACCTGCCGCAGGATCGACAGCGTGGCCGGCATGATCATGGCGCCGCCGACGCCGAGCAGCGCCCGGGCGGCGATGAGCACCGCGCCGTTGTCGGCGAGAGCCGCCAAGCCGGAGGCGAGCCCGAACAGGGTGTAACCGAGCAGGAGGACGCGTCTGCGCCCGACGCGGTCGCCCAGCGTGCCGAACAGGATCAGCAGCGAGGCGCAGACCAGCGGGTAGGCGTCGACGATCCAGAGCAGCTCCATCGCACCGGGCCTGAGGTCCTCGGTGACGGCGGGCACCGCCACGTGCAGGACGGTGGCGTCGACGGCGACGAGCAGCAGGCTGGCGCAGAGGACGACCAGTACCACCCAGCGGTTGGCACCGGCCCCGGTCGCCCGACGGCGCAGCGCGGAGGCGGCCGTGGTCGTCCCGGACATGTACGTACCTCCCAGATGCTCCCTCGCGTTCGGCGGGCACACGGGGTGGGGGACTCCCCGTGACTCGGCCGGGGAGGAGCGGAAGGTCCCCGGCCCGCGCAACGAATGGCGAGTGACACGTCAGCGTACGCGAGGACGAGCCGGTATCGAGTGGCGGGTCTCTCACACAACCGGCGAATCCGTGTGGCGTACACCACTCTCCCCGGCTGCTCACACGCCCCGCGGGGCGGTGCGGTTCCGTGCCCGGTCGATAATCGGCCCGTGAACGATCTCGACACGCGCGCCGGGCCGGCCCGCCCGGGCCTGCTGCGCCGGGCGGCCCCCGCACTGCTCGGCTACGCGGCCGTCCGCGCCCTGGGCCTGCTGGTGCTGGCCCTGTGGAGCGCGGCGCGCGGGACGAGCGCGTACACGCTGCTGACCGCCCGCTGGGACGCGCTCTGGTACACCCGCGTGGCCGAGCTGGGCTACGGCTACGAGGTGCGCCTGCCCAACGGGGACGTGCACTCCAACCTGGCCTTCTTCCCGCTGCTGCCGTGGCTGGAGCGGCTGGTGGAGGCGGTCTCCCCGCTGTCGTACGCCGACGGCGGCTTCCTGGTGAGCGTGCTGGCCTCGCTCGCGGCGGCCGGGGGCATCTTCGCGGTGGCCGAACGGCTGTACGGGCCGCGGGCCGGGGTGTGCGCGGTGCTGCTGTGGGCGGCGCTGCCCGTCGGGATCGTGCAGTCGATGGCCTACAGCGAGTCCCTGTTCACGGCGCTCGCGGCCTGGTCGCTGTACGCGGTGCTGACCGGCCGCTGGGTGGCGGCGGGCCTGCTGGCGGGGTGCGCCGGGCTGACCCGGCCGGTGGGCCTCGCGGTGGTCGCGGCGGTGTGGGCGGCGGGCCTTGCCGCCCTGCTGCGGGAGCGGCGCGCGGACCCGGCGGACCGGTCCCCGCCCCGGGACCGGGCCGCGGTGCTGCTGGGCATGGCCGTCGCCCCGCTCGGGGCCGCCGGTTACGTTCTGTGGGTGGGCCACCGCACCGGCGGGGGCCCGCTGGGATATCTCGACGTACAGGCGGGCTGGCGCAACGGTTTCGACGGCGGCTACGCCTTCGCGCGTTTCACGGGCGAGAAGTTCACCGCCCTCCCGACGGTCCCCGCGGGCCTCGCACTGGTCGCCGGGGTGGGTCTCCTGCTGTGGCTGTACGGGGTGTGCGTACGGCAGCGGCAGCCGCTCGCGCTGCTGGTGTACGCGGGGGTGGTGACCGCGCTCGCCCTGTGCGCGTCGAGCTACTTCGGCTCCAAACCGCGCCTGCTGCTGCCCGCCTTCCCCCTGCTGCTGCCCCTCGCCCTGGGGCTGGCCCGGCTGCGTACGCCCAGGTCGGCGGCGGTGCTGGGATCTCTCGCGGTGGTGTCGGCGGTGTACGGCGCCTTCTGGCTGAACGGCTCGGGTCCGCCGTGACCGCCCGGATCCGCCGTGGGCGCTCCGGTCCGCCGTGACCTCCGGAGCAATTCCGCGCGGGTCCCGGATGAACGAATTGATAAGCGCGGAAAAACCGTCACTCCAAATGATCAGAAGAAAGAAAGGCCACAGCGTCCGGCCTTTTTGGATTCGCTTGCCGGATAGCCCTTCCTGAGAGGAATCCCACATCACATCGTCATCACAACCCCACTGATTCGACGGGGTTCACCGCTCACTCGCTGTAACGTCGATCGGGTGCGTACCGAACGGAAGCCCACCCGTCTGGACCGGGTGTTCGCGAGGCTGGATCGTGAGCCGGAACGACCGGCCCACATCGACGTGCCGCGCATGAGCCGGCACCGGGTGGTGCTCTTCGGCGCCACCCTGGCCTTCTACCTGGCGATCGTGTGGGCCGTCGTCATCACCTCCTGGCTGGTCCGGCTGGACTGGCAGGTGATGTTCTTCCGCCCCTACCAGCAGTGGCCGGAGCTGCACGCCTTCGTCGACTACTACGTGGTGCTCGGCCAGCGCGGCCCGACCGCCGTGATGGTCGCGGCCTGGCTCGGCTGGCGCTCCTGGCGCCAGCACACCCTGCGCCCGCTGCTCGCGCTCGGGGTCTCCCTGCTGCTCCTCAACGTCACCGTCGGCGCCGCGAAGTACGGCATGGGACGCCTCGGGCCGCACTACGCGACCGAGGTCGGCTCGAACGAGATGTGGCTCGGCGGCGATATATTTCCCAGCGGTCACACCGCGAACGCCGTGGTGACCTGGGGCATCCTGGCCTACCTGGCCTCCACCCCCCGGGCCCGGCGCTGGCTGTCCGCCCTGTCCGCGGTGACCTCGCTCGGCGTGGGGATGGCCACCGTCTACCTCGGTACGCACTGGCTGAGCGACGTCCTGCTGGGCTGGGTCGCGGGCCTGCTGATCCTGCTGGCCCTGCCCTGGTTCGAGCCGATGATCGCGCGCGCCGAGGCCCGCATTCTGGGTCTGCGGGACCGCCTGCGCGAGCGCTGGGGGCTCAGGGCGGGGCGCCGCCGGGCCGTGGGCACGCCGCCGGTGGTGGTCCGCCCGCTCACCGACCGCGAGGGCGCTCCCGTCCCGGCGGGCCGTCCGGCCGCCCGGACACCGGTCTATCTGGCACCCGGTCCGCACACCACGCGCGCCGAGCGCAGCCCGGTCACCCCGGCCGGCAGCAGACGCCCGCCGCACACCGAGCGGCACCCGCGCGGCACCACGTCGGCGACCCGCCCCTGACGGACGGTCCGTCTCCGTGCACCGGCCCCGGCTCGCGCGCCTCACGCGCGGGAGCCGGGGCCGTCGCCATGTCGTCGCCGGGCGCGTCAGCCCTTCCAGGCCCGCGCCACCCGGCCGTCCCGGACCTCGAAGTTCAGCCGGCCCACGCGGTACTCCATGGTGATGATCGCGCCGGGTGGCAGGGCCCGCACGGTGGACCAGCCGCGCTCGCGCGCGCGGTGCTCGGCCCGGCCGGCGTCGAGACCGACATAGGCGTCCGGGCTGTCGTCGGGTTCCGCGGGAGGTGTCGGGAGGGATGCCATACGGTCACGCTATGCCCTGCCCGGTGAGCACGGAAGTCCGTCCCCGGAACGCCTGAACGACACCCGTGGGGGGTCACACTTCTGTCACAGGATCATGACCGGCGTTTGCCCCGACGGCCGTCACACGGACGGGCGGTCCTGTCCCTCCTCCGCAGGTATGCGCACGGAATTCCCGCGCGGCCCGCCGGGCCCTCCCGAAGCGGTGCACCGAATACGCCGCGGAATGCGCCGGACGGCATTTTCACCGCACCCGCACGCGGCCACGCGAAAGGCGATAGCGGAATCACCGCACAGGGAATGCACGCTTTTTTCACACCTTCTTCAGATCTCCGGTGGCCGTGCGGGGCCGCCGCGGGCGAGGGAGCGGGCGAGCCGGTCGCGCGCCGCCCGGATCGCCCCGGTCAGCTCGGCCGGTTCGAGCACTTCGAACTCGAAGCCCAGCATGAGCAGGTGCATCACCATCACCTCCGGGCTCGCCGCCCCGGTGCGCAGGACGCAGCGGTCCGGGCCGTCCGCCCGCAGCGTCCCCGTGCTCGGGGACACGCGCCGCGCGGCCTCCTCCAGCGGGACCAGCAGCCGGAGCACGGCGTGCGTGGCGTACGCGCGCGTGGACACGCCCTGCGAGACGTAGGCGGCCAGATCCTCGGCGGGCGGGTCGCGCGGCACGAAGCGCGGCCCGTGCGGCGGCCTGGGCACGATCCGGTCCACGCGGAAGGTGCGCCAGTCCGCGCGGTCGAGGTCCCAGGCGACCAGGTACCAGCGGTGCTCGGAGCACACCAGCCGGTGCGGTTCGACGGTGCGGCGGCTCTCGGCGCCGTCGTGGTCCCGGTAGGCGAACCGCAGGCGTTCGGCGTCCCTGCACACGTGGGCGAGCTCGGTCAGCACGGCCGGGTCGACGGCGTCCTCGCGCGGCCCGCGCAGCATCGGCACGGTGACGGCGTTCAGGGCGCCCACCCGGCGGCGCAGCCGGTGCGGCAGCACCTGCTCCAGCTTGGCCAGCGCCCGTACGGACGTCTCGCCGATGCCCTCGATGCCGTGTCCGGCGGCGGTGCGCAGCCCCACGGCCACGGCGACGGCCTCGTCGTCGTCCAGCAGCAGCGGCGGCAGTTCGGCGCCCGCGCCCAGCCGGTAGCCGCCGCCGGTGCCGGGTTCGGCGTCGACGGGGTAGCCGAGACCGCGCAGCCGGTCGACGTCCCGGCGGACGGTGCGGGCGCTGACCCCCAGCCGGCCGGCCAGGTCGGCGCCGGACCACTCGCGGCGGGTCTGGAGCAGGGACAGCAGGCGCAGCAGACGTGCGGAGGTCTCCACCATGGGGCCAGTCTGCCGGTCCTCGCGGACGGGTACTGTCCTCGATCCGGTCGGGGCGGGGACGCCGGTCGTGGCACACCTCGACGCGGACCGGCGATTTTCAGCCACCCTCTTCATTCGCCGATTTCCTGATTTGTCGACCTCCCCCCGCCGGGGCCCGCGACCTGCCCGGCCCGCGCAACAGCCGCGCTCCGCGGGGCGGTTGACAAGGAACGCGGGCTTCCGGTCCCGACGGCACCGTGCGGGCCGGATGGTTCGATTCGGTTGCTCCCGGAGCGTGACTCCCGCCACGGATCGCCCGTTGTCTTCTGCATGAGCCGGGGACCCACCCGGACCACGGGCCGGGAGCCACCCGGTCCGGCCACGCACCGCATCCCGAGGGAGCCACCCGTGCCGCGCATGCTCGACGTCAGCGACGAGGTACGCGCCGAGATCGGCGACGAAGAAGCCGACCGTCTGCTCACCGGAGGGTCCGCCCAGGGCGGTTACGACTGCACGTCCTGCCGCACCCCCGGCGACCCGGAGCAGGAGCGCACCAGCACCGTCCTGTTCATCGGCGACGAGACCGCCGTCCTCGCCTTCGCCCACGCCACCTGCCTGCCCTCCCAGGTCGTGCAGGTCACCGAGGACCAGCTCCGCGGGGCGGTGCGGTCCATCTCCGGCGACTCCGCGGCGCCGCCGCAGCAGATCCCGCAGCAGGTCGCCCCGGAGCAGGCCGTGCTCGGGGTGACCAGCGGGCTGGTGCTGATCTCCGGCGAACTGCACCCGGCCCTCGTCGTCGAGCCGACCGCGCCGGTCGCGCGGCCCGGCTCCCTCGGCCCCGGCGACGACTTCCTGCCGCTGCTCGTCGAGCAGGGCTTCCAGCAGGTCGCCGACCTGTCGGCGGCGCCGCACGTGCTGCACGGCTGGTCGGTGCTGCTGGCCGTGGGCCAGCTGCACGCGGTGCTCCAGCCGAACCCCAACGGCGGCCAGCCGGTGGCCTGGTGGCAGGCGCACCAGCCGCTCCAGGTCACCGAGGGCTGGCGCACGGCCGCCAACAAGCACCAGCAGGTCCTGATGTTCGCCGCCCCGGCGGGCTCCATCGGCCGGCAGCCGCGCGAGGACCTGCTGCGCGACGCGCTGGACAAGGCGGCGGCGAACGGCCGGCTGGTCGCGGCGGCCCTGCCGCTCGCCGGCACCTGAGAGGCGCGCGGCAGGGGCGGGCGGCGAAAGCCGCCCGGTGCCCGCATCCCTTGCGGCACCAGGTCGTTTGGAGAGATGTGCACGCATACGACGCTCCCCGCCGCCCCGCCCTCCCCGCCCCCGCACGACCGGCGCAGGACATCCGGAGCGGCCCTTCGGCCACGCCGATCTACGACGCCCTCTACGCCGAGTACGTCAAGTCCTTCCGCTCGCTGCCGGGCGACCGCAGCGGCGAGGAGAAGCTGGGCTTCACCGCCTTCGGGAGCATCCCGCACGGTTCCGGTTCGTACGGCGGACCGGGCTTCGAGTACCCCGGCGGACCGCAGGGCGACAGCTCCTACAGCGCGGGCGCCGGCAGTGCGGGGCAGCAGCCGCAGTGGCAACGCGTCGGACCCGTCGGCCGGCACGCGGGCGGGATGCGGCACGTCCCGGCAGGGCTTCCCCCGGCCCCCCGCAGGGGCGCCTGACCGCAGCACGGCGAAGGGGCGGCCCCTGGGGGCCGCCCCTTCGTCATGTCCGCGCATCCGCGGGCGGGCGGATCACTTGTTGCGGCCGCGCTTCTCCCGCACGCGCACCGAGATGTGGATCGGCGTGCCCTCGAAGCCGAACTCCTCGCGCAGCCGGCGCTCGATGAAGCGCCGGTAGCCCGCCTCGATGAAGCCGGAGGCGAACAGCACGAACCGCGGCGGCCGGGTGCCCGCCTGCGTGCCGAACAGGATGCGCGGCTGCTTGCCGCCCCGCACCGGGTGCGGGTGGGCGGCGACCAGCTCGCCGAGGAAGGCGTTGAGCCGGCCCGTCGGCACCCGGGTCTCCCAGCCCGCCAGGGCCGTCTCGATCGCGGGCACCAGCTTCTCCATGTGGCGTCCGGTGCGCGCGGACACGTTGACCCGCGGCGCCCAGGCCACCTGGCCCAGCTCGGTCTCGATCTCCCGCTCCAGGTAGTAGCGGCGCTCCTCGTCGAGGGTGTCCCACTTGTTGAACGCCAGGACGAGCGCGCGGCCCGCCTCGACGGCCATGGTGACGATCCGCTGGTCCTGCACCGAGATGGAGTCGGCCGCGTCGATGAGCACGACGGCGACCTCCGCCTTCTCGACGGCGGCGGCGGTCCGCAGCGAGGCGTAGTAGTCGGCGCCCTGCTGGAGGTGGACCCGCTTGCGGATGCCCGCGGTGTCGACGAACTTCCAGGTCTTGCCGCCCAGTTCGATCAGCTCGTCGACGGGGTCGCGGGTGGTGCCGGCGATCTCGTTGACGACGACCCGCTCCTCGCCGGCGACCTTGTTCAGCAGCGAGGACTTGCCCACGTT
Organism: Streptomyces sp. NPDC101219; assembly: GCF_044767675.1. Lineage (NCBI taxonomy): Bacteria > Bacillati > Actinomycetota > Actinomycetes > Kitasatosporales > Streptomycetaceae > Streptomyces > Streptomyces sp. NPDC101219. Next base: position 35,863 of record NZ_JBIWOK010000007.1, on the reverse strand, counting down.
CGGGCGGCCGATCAGGGCGACCCGGCGGGGGCCGCCCACGGCGGTGCCGAAGGTCTGCGCGGGCGCCTCCGGCAGTGCCTGAAGGACCTGGTCCAGCATGTCGCCGGTGCCGCGGCCGTGCAGGGCGGACACCGGGTGGGGTTCGCCGAGGCCGAGGGACCACAGGTAGGAGGCGTCGGCCTCGCCGCTCGGGCCGTCCACCTTGTTGGCGCACAGCACGACCGGCTTGCCGGCCTTGCGCAGCAGCCGGACGACGGCCTCGTCGGTGTCGGTGGCGCCGACCTTGGCGTCCACCACGAACACCACGGCGTCGGCGGCCTCGATGGCGTACTCGGCCTGCGCGGCGACGGAGGCGTCGATGCCGAGGACGTCCTGCTCCCAGCCGCCGGTGTCGACGACCTTGAAGCGGCGGCCGGCCCACTCGGCCTCGTAGGTGACACGGTCCCGGGTGACGCCGGGCTTGTCCTCGACGACCGCCTCGCGGCGGCCGATGATGCGGTTCACCAGGGTCGACTTGCCGACATTGGGGCGGCCTACGACGGCGAGCACGGGCAGCGGGCCGTGTCCGGCGGCCTCGATGGCGCCCTCCACGTCCTCGAGGTCGAAGCCCTCCTCCGCGGCGAGCTCCATGAACTCCGCGTACTCGGCGTCGCCGAGCGCCCCGTGGTCGTGCTCGGGCGCGCCCTCGTGCGCGTCCGAGCCGTCGGGCTGGATGTGGTCGTTCATGAAGTCCGTACCTCGTCGTTCATCGTGGTGGTCGGTGGCGCGCCCGGTCACGGGCACGCCACTACTCAGTGTCGCTCAGCGCCCGGTGAGGCGCCGCGCGTTCTCCAGGTGCGCGGTGAGCTGCTTCTGGATGCGTTCGGTGGCCGCGTCCAGGGCCTTGCGGGTGCGCCGGCCGCTTCCGTCGCCGGCCTCGAACGGGTCGCCGAAGACGACGTCGACGCGGGAGCGCAGCGGGGGCAGCGCCTTGACCAGCCGTCCGGGCCGGTCGGAACTTCCCAGCACCGCCACCGGCACGATCGGCGCCGCGCCGCGCACGGCGAAGTAGGCGAGCCCGGCCCGGATCGCGGCGAAGTCGCCCTCGCCCCGGGTGCCCTCCGGGAATATCCCGAGGGCGCCGCCGTTCTCCAGCACGCTCAGGGCGCGAGAGATCGCGGTGCGGTCGGTGGTGTGCCGGTCCACCTTGAGCTGGCCGATCCCGGTCAGGAAGGGGTCGAGCGGACCGATGAACGCTTCCTTCTTGATCAGGAAGTGCGTGGCCCTGGGCGCCACGCCCATGACCATCGGTCCGTCGATGTTGTGGGAGTGGTTGACGGCGAAGATCAGCGGGCCGGTCGCGGGCACCCGCCAGGCACCCAGCACCCGCGGTCTGAACAGCCCGTACATCAGACCGACGCCGATGCGCCGCCCGACTTCGGCGCCCCGCGCCGAGGGGACGTCGGTCACTTCCCCGCCCGCTTCTCCTCGACGAGGGTGACGACGCACTCGACGACCTGCTCGAGGGTCAGCTCGGTGGTGTCCACCTCGACCGCGTCGTCCGCCTTGGCCAACGGGGACGTCGTGCGGCTGGAGTCGGCCGCGTCGCGCTTGATCAGCGCCTCGCGGGTGGCCTGGACGTCGGCGCCCTTGAGTTCGCCGCTGCGGCGGGCGGCCCGCGCCTCCGGGGAGGCGGTGAGGAAGATCTTGAGGTCGGCGTCCGGCAGCACCGTGGTGCCGATGTCGCGCCCCTCGACGACTATGCCGGTCACCGCCGCGGCGGCGATCGCGCGCTGCAGTTCGGTGATCCGGGTGCGCACCTCGGGCACCGCGCTGACCGCGCTCACCCTGGCGGTGACGTCCTGCTCGCGGATCGGGCCGGCCACGTCCGTGCCGTCGACCGTGATGGCCGGGGCCTTCGGGTCCGTGCCGGAGACGATCTCGGGCTTGCCCGCGGCGGCGGCGATCGCGGCCGGGTCGTCGGTGTCGATGCCGTTGGTCACCATCCACCAGGTGATCGCCCGGTACTGGGCGCCGGTGTCCAGGTAGCTCAGGCCGAGCTGCGCCGCCACGGCCTTCGACGTGCTCGACTTGCCCGTGCCGGAGGGACCGTCGATGGCGACAATCACGGGGCGGGCGGCGCCGTTTTCCACGGAGGAACACCTTCCTGGTGCGCTGGAGAGGGGTGCGGGGGCGCGAGAGGGCCCCGCACAAGGTTACTGGCTCACCGGATGCCCTCCGACCGGCCCGTCGTCCGCGGGACCGGTCACTGCCGGATCGCCCAGCCCCGCTCGCGCAGCGCCGCGGTGAGGACGGGGGCGGCCCTGGGCTCCACGAGGAGCTGCACCAGGCCCGTCTGCTGTCCGGTGGCGTGCTCGATGCGGACGTCCTCGATGTTGACGCCGGCCCGGCCCGCGTCGGCGAAGATGCTGGCCAGCTGGCCGGGCTGGTCGTCGATGAGGACCGCGACGACCTCGTAGACGCGCGCCGCGGTGCCGTGCTTGCCGGGCACCCGGACCTGGCCGGCGTTGCCGCGGCGCAGCACGTCCCGGATGCCCAGGACGCCGTCCTGCCGCTTGTCCTCGTCGGCGGACTCCAGGGCGCGCAGGGCGCGGACGGTCTCGTCCAGGTCGCCGGCGAGGTCGGTGAGCAGGTCCGCGACCGGGCCGGGGTTGGCGGAGAGGATGTCGATCCACATGCGGGGGTCGGAGGCGGCGATGCGGGTGACGTCCCGGATGCCCTGCCCGCACAGCCGGACGGCGGACTCCTCGGCGTCCTCCAGGCGGGCGGCGACCAGGCTGGACACCAGGTGGGGCATGTGGGAGACGAGGGCCACGGCGCGGTCGTGCGCGTCGGCGTCCATGACGACCGGCAGGGCACGGCAGTGCGAGACCAGCTCCAGGGCGAGGTTCAGCACCTCGGTGTCGGTGTCGCGGGTGGGGGTGAGCACCCACGGGCGGCCCTCGAAGAGGTCGGCGCTGGCGGCCAGCGGGCCGGACTTCTCGCGGCCCGACATGGGGTGGGTGCCGATGTAGGCCGACAGGTCCAGGCCGCGTGCCTCCAGTTCCCGGCGCGGGCCGCCCTTGACGCTGGCGACGTCGGCGTACGCGCCGGCGACTCCTTCGCGGATGGCGTCGGCGAGCAGGTCGGCCACGTGGGCGGGCGGTGCGGCGACGATCGCCAGGTCGACCGGGCCGTCCGGGGGCTGGTCGGTGCCGGCGCCGAGGGCGGTCGCGGTGCGTGCCTGCTCCGGGTCGTGGTCGGACAGGTGCACGGTGACGCCGCGCCGGGTGAGGGCGAGGGCGGCGGAGGTGCCGATGAGCCCGGTGCCGATGACGAGTGCGGTTCTCACTGGGCGATGTCCTTGCGCAGGGCGGCCGCGGCGCCGAGGTAGACGTGGGCGATGTCGGAGCGGGGCAGGTCGGACTCGATGTGGGCGAGGATGCGCACGACGCGCGGCATGGCCCCCTCGATGTCGAGTTCCTGGGCGCAGATGAGGGGCACGTCGACGATGCCCAGCTTGCGGGCGGCTGCCGCGGGGAAGTCGCTGTGCAGGTCGGGGGTGGCCGTGAACCAGATGCTGATGAGGTCGTCCGTGGTCAGACCGTTGCGCTCCAGGAGGGCGGTCAGCAGCGCGCCGACCTGCTCCTCCATGTGTCCGGCTTCGTCCCGTTCCAGCTGGACGGCGCCCCGGACCGCTCGTACCGCCACGACGGTGCTCCTTGCTGACGTGCGTATCGGCTGTTCGGTCGTCCAGCCTAGTCACGGCGGGCGGCTCGGGTGTCCGGCGCCCGCCCGCTGAGACGGACGGAGAGACGCGGTGTGTGCGCGTTCGTCCGGATTTGCTTCACCTTCGGATTCTTCGGTGGAAAGATGCACAGGGCGTCGGCCTTTCCCGGCGTACGCGCGTCCCGGCGCCTCCCGCCGGGCCCCACACCCCCCACATCGCACGGAGTGCCGACATGACTCATGACGCGACGCGACGCACGGTTCTCCTCACCGCCGGAGCGGCCGGAGCGACGGCGCTGACCGCCGCCTGCGGCGGGGGCGGGGGCGACGGCGGGGACACCGGTTCCGCCACCGTCACCAGCACCTCGGGCCCGGACGCTCCCGGCGGCCGGGAACTGGTGCCGGCCGGGGACGTCCCGGTGGGCGGGGGCACCGTCCTCAAGGACGAGAAGATCGTCGTGACCCAGCCGACGGCGGGCGAGTTCAAGGCGTTCTCGGCGGTCTGCACCCACCAGAACTGCCTGGTGTCGACGGTGGCGGACGGCACCATCGACTGCCCGTGCCACGGGAGCCGGTTCCGGATCACCGACGGTTCCGTGGAGCAGGGGCCGGCCACCCGGCCGCTCCCCGAGGAGCGGATCACCGTGGACGGAAATTCGATCCGCACGGCGTGAGCGGTCGGCGTACGCTCCCGGGATGCTTCCCGAGACCCTGGTCCGTGACCACACGATCTACGCCTGCGTGATGGGGTCGCGTGCCTTCGGTCTGGCGACGGAGGACAGCGACACCGACCGCCGGGGCGTGTTCCTCGCCCCCACCGCCCTGTTCTGGCGCTTCGAGAAGCCGCCGACGCACGTCGAGGGCCCGGCCGAGGAGCAGTTCGCCTGGGAACTGGAACGCTTCCTCGGCCTGGCCCTGCGCGCCAACCCCGGCATCCTGGAGTGCCTGCACTCCCCGCTGGTGGAGTACGCCGACGCCACCGGGCGCGAACTGCTGGCGCTGCGCGGGGCGTTCCTGTCCCGCCGGGTCCACGGCACGTACACCGGGTACGCCCGCGCGCAGCGGCGCCGGCTGGAGGCCGGCGTGCGCACGCACGGCGCCCCGCGCTGGAAGCACGCGATGCATCTGCTGCGCCTGCTGACCGCCGCCCGCGACCTGCTGCGCACCGGCACGCTCACCCTCGACGTGGGCGAACAGCGCGAGGCCCTGCTCGCGGTGAAGCGGGGCGAGGTGCCCTGGTCCGAGGTGGAGGCCCGGATGACCCGCCTGGAGCGCGAGGCGGAGGAGGCCGTCCACCGCAGCCCCCTCCCGGCGGAACCGGACCGCCGCCGGGTGGAGGACTTCCTGGTCCGCGCCCGCCGCGCCTCGGCGCTCGGGGCGGACGCGCCTAGAGCTCGACCTCCTGCATGAGCATCCCGACCTCGGTGTTGGACAGCCGCCGCAGCCAGCCCGACTTCTGGTCGCCCAGGGTGATCGGCCCGAAACCGGTGCGCACCAGCTTGTCGACCGGGAACCCGGCCTCCGCGAGCATGCGCCGCACGATGTGCTTGCGGCCCTCGTGCAGGGTCACCTCGACCAGGTAGTTCTTGCCGGTCTGCTCGACCACCCGGAAGTGGTCGGCGCGCGCGTAGCCGTCCTCCAGCTGGATGCCGTCCTTGAGCTGCTTGCCCAGGTCGCGCGGGATCGGTCCGACGATGTGCGCGAGGTAGGTCTTCTTCACCCCGTACCGGGGGTGGGTCAGCCGGTGCGCCAGCTCGCCGTGGTTGGTCAGCAGGATGACGCCCTCGGTCTCGGTGTCCAGCCGGCCCACGTGGAAGAGGCGGGTCTCACGGTTGGTGACGTAGTCCCCGAGGCACTGCCGGCCCTCCGGGTCCTCCATCGTGGACACCACACCGGCGGGCTTGTTCAGCGCGAAGAACTGGTAGGACTGCGTGGCCACGGTCAGGCCGTCGACCTTGACCTCGTCCTTCTCCGGGTCGACGCGTCGGCCCTGCTCCAGCACGATCTCGCCGTTGACCTCGACCCGGGCCTGGTCGATCAGCTCCTCGCAGGCGCGCCGGGAGCCGTAGCCCGCGCGCGCCAGCACCTTCTGCAGGCGCTCGCCCTCCTGCTCCGCGCCGGGGAACGTCTTGGGCAGCTTCACCTGCTTCTTCCCGGCGTAGCGCTCGCGGTTGCGCTCCTCGATCCGCGTCTCGTACTCGCGCGAGCGGGCCGGAGCCGGACGGCCGCGGCCCTTCTGCGGCTTCGCGCCGCCGCCCCGCCCGGCCTTCGGCCCGTCCTTGGTGGCGCCAGGTCCCACGTCGTAGCGGCGCTCCTCGGGGCGGGGCTTGCGGGGGCGGCCCTGCCCCTGCTTCTGGTCCCTGTTGTTGCCGGCACCACGGTGGTTACCGCGTCCGCCGCTGTGTCCGCTGCCGCTGCTTCGCATCAAATGTCCGTCGTCGTCGTGTTCGTCTGGGGACCGTCGTCCGGGTCCGGGGCATCCGGATCGAACGACGGCACGCCTTCCTGGGTCTCGGCCTCGATCGCCTCCGCCTCCGGCAGGAACGGCGCGAGCTCCGGGAGCTCGTCCAGACCGCGCAGGCCCATTCGCTCCAGGAAGTAGTTCGTCGTCGTGTACAGGATCGCACCTGTTTCGGGTTCCGTGCCCGCCTCCTCGATCAGACCGCGCTGCAGGAGGGTGCGCATCACACCGTCGCAGTTGACTCCGCGGACGGCGGAGACCCGGCTCCGGCTGACCGGCTGGCGGTAGGCGACGACCGCGAGGGTCTCCAGCGCGGCCTGGGTGAGGCGGGCCTGCTGGCCGTCCAGGACGAAGCCCTCGACGGCCGCCGCGTACTCCGGGCGGCTGTAGAAGCGCCAGCCGCCCGCGACCAGCCGCAGCTCGAACCCGCGGCCCTGGGAGGTGTACTCGTCGGCCAGTTCGGCGAGCGCGTCCGCGATCCGGCGCGTGGGACGCTGCAGTATTTTCGCCAGGTGCTCCACGGTCGCGGGCTCGTCGACGACCATGAGGACGGCTTCCAGGGCGGGCTTGAGGTCGAGGTCCCCGACGGAGGGCACTCCTGCCGCGCCGCCGTGCCCGGCGGTGGTGTCGTCGTCGCTCATGCCGTGCTCTCCTCCTTCTGGCCCTCCGCGGCCTGCTCGGGCGGCCGGTCGAACTCGTCGGTGACGGCCGGGTCGGCGTCCCCGTCGCCCCCGGTCCAGCGCACCGTCAGCTCGCCCAGCGCGCTCTCCTGGTCCAGGGCGACGGCCTGCTCCCGGTACAGCTCCAGCAGGGCCAGGAAGCGGGCCACCACGGTGAGGGTGTCGTCGGTGTCCTCGACGAGCGCGCGGAAGCTGGCCTCCCCGAGCTCCCTCAGCCGCGCCACCACGATCCCGGCCTGCTCCTGCACGCTGACCAGCGGCGCGTGGATGTGGTCGACGTACACCTGCGGCTTCGGCCTGGGCTGCATCGCCTTGACGGCCAGTTTCGCGAAGCCCTCCGCGCCGATGCTGATGACCACCTCGGGCAGCAGCTCGGCGTGGTGCGGCTCCAGGCCGACGGTGCGGGGGTGGCGCCGGGCCTCGGCGTCGAGGCGGTCGCTGAAGATCTCCGCGATGCGCTTGTACGCGCGGTACTGCAGCAGCCGGGCGAACAGCAGGTCCCGCGCCTCCAGCAGGGCGAGGTCGGCCTCGTCCTCCACCTCGGCGGCGGGCAGCAGCCGGGCCGCCTTGAGGTCCAGCAGGGTGGCCGCCACGACGAGGAACTCCGTCGTCTCGTCCAGGTCCCAGTCCGGCCCCAGCGCCCGGATGTACGCCATGAACTCGTCGGTCACCCGGGACAGCGCGACCTCGGTGACGTCCAGCTTGTGCTTGGCGATCAGCTGCAGCAGCAGGTCGAACGGCCCCTCGAAGTTGGCCAGCCGGACGGTGAACCGCCCGTCGTCGGCCTCCTCCCCCGCCGCGGCACCCTCACCGCCGTCACCGATGGCGTCGCCCAGCGGCGCCGGTGACGCGGGTACGGGGCCGTCGGGCCCGTTCCGGGGTGCGACGTCACCGTGCTCCGGCCCCGCACCGTCGTACGGCGCGCCGGGCTCCACAGTCCCGTCCGGCACGGCCCGGGCCGCGCCCACGGTGTGCTGCGTGGCCGCCCGGGCGGGCGCGGGAGGGGGGCCGGGGCGCACGGCCTCCGGCGCGGCGCCGGTGGTGGGGGCGTCGGGTACGGGCCCGGAGCCCGGCGGGCGGTCCCCCACCGGCCCGGTGGCCTGGGCGGGAGCCGTCGCAGCGGCCTCGGTGCCGGCCGGCGTGGCGCCGGTACCCGGACCCGGATCGTCACTGGGGCCGGGGGCCGGGGCGGTGGGCAGCAGGCCGGTGACGTGCTGGTCCGGGCCGGCCGCGCCGACGGCGACCGGTGCCGGTTCCGGCATCCGGGCCGGCGGTGCCTCCGGCCCGGGGGACGCCGCGTCTCCCTCCGGCCCGGCCGGCGTGGCGCCGGTACCCGGACCCGGATCGTCACTGGGGCCGGGGGCCGGGGCGGCGGGCAGCAGGCCGGTGAGGTCCTGGTCCGGGCCGGCCGCGCCGTCGGCGACCGGTGCCGGTTCCGGCATCCGGGCCGGCTGCGGTGTGTGCGGCTCCGGGACCGCCTCGCCTCCCCCCGGATGCGGGGCGTCGGCAGGGCCCCCGGAGGAGTCCGCGACGGGCGCCGCCTCCGGGCCCCGCCCCAGGGCGCGGCGGCGCCGGGGCCGGTCACGCGGGGCGGGGGCGGGAGGGTCGTTCGAGGTCATGGCCCCCGCAGGCTACCGCTAGCGTCCCCGAAGGCGTCGCACGAGGATGCTGGCGTCCCCGCGGGTCTCCAGGTCGGCGAGGACCACGGCGACCGCCTCGCGGACGATCCGGCCCCGGTCGACGGCCAGGCCGTGCTCGCCCCGCAGCACCAGACGCGCGTGCTCCAGGTCCATGAGCTCCTCCGCCGACACGTAGACGGTGATCTTCTCGTCGTGGCGTTCCCGGCCGCTGGGGCGGCGGGCCGCGGTTCTCCCCCGCTTGCGGGGCGGGGCGACGGCGGGAGCGTCCTGGCCCGCCCGGCGCGTGGCGCCCGCCGGGCTCGTGGCGCCCGCCGGGCCCGTGGCCGTGCGGCTGCGGGACTCCCCGGTCTCGGCCTGCCGGGCGTCGGCCGCCGCGTGCTCCGCGCCCTCGCCGTCCCCGCCCTGGGCGGGCACGGACGGGGGCGCGTCCTCGGCGGCCGCGGCCGCGTCGCCCTCCCCCGCCGGTGCGGGGACGCGGGCGTCACCGCCCGCCGGACGCCTGGGCGTGGACGCCTGGAGCGCCATCCCCCCTGTCGTACGGAAGAGTTCGTCGGCTCCGGGCAGACTCACTCGGCGTGACACCGGGCGAGCACCTCCCTGGCGAGCTGGCGGTAGGCGGCGGCACCGACGGAGTTGGACGCGTAGGTGGTGATCGGCTCACCGGCGACCGTGGTCTCCGGGAAGCGGACCGTGCGCCCGATGACCGTGTGGTAGACGTGGTCGTCGAACGCCTCGACCACGCGCGCGAGCACCTCACGGCTGTGCACCGTGCGCGAGTCGTACATGGTGGCGAGGATCCCGTCGAGCTCCAGCTCGGGGTTGAGCCGCTCCTGGACCTTCTCGATGGTCTCGGTCAGCAGGGCCACTCCGCGCAGCGCGAAGAACTCGCACTCCAGCGGCACGATCACCTTGTGAGCGGCCGTCAGGGCGTTCACCGTGAGCAGGCCGAGCGAGGGCTGGCAGTCGATGACGATGTAGTCGTAGTCGTCCAGCAGAGGCTTCAGCGCCCGCTGCAGCGTGGACTCGCGCGCGACCTCGCTCACCAGCTGAACCTCGGCCGCAGAGAGGTCGATGTTGCTGGGCAGCAGGTCCATGTTGGGGACCGCGGTCTTCAGCAGCACCTCGTCGGCCGCCATGCCCCGCTCCATGAGCAGGTTGTAGACGGTGAGGTCGAGTTCCATCGGGTTGACGCCGAGGCCGACCGACAGCGCGCCCTGCGGGTCGAAGTCGACGAGCAGCACCCGGCGTCCGTACTCCGCGAGCGCGGCACCCAGGTTGATGGTCGACGTGGTCTTGCCGACGCCGCCCTTCTGGTTGCACATCGCGATGATCTTCGCGGGCCCGTGGTCGGTCAGCGGGCCCGGGATCGGGAAGTACGGCAGCGGGCGTCCGGTCGGGCCGATGCGCTCGCGGCGCTGGCGCGCCGCGTCGGGCGCGAGCGTGGCCGCGTATTCGGGATCGGGCTCGTACTCGGCGTCCGGATCGTAGAAGTGCCCCTCGGGCAGTTCGTCGTAGTCGGCGAACTGGTTGTGGGACGCGCCACTTCCGTCGCCGGCCATGGCGTTCACGTGATGGCCATCCATGCTCTGGTGTGCAGTGAGAGTCGTCTGCTGACTCTGGTGGGCTGCGAAGGTGCGCACAGCGACGGAGCCGACAGCAGCGAACCCCGCGGGACCCCGGTCCCGTGCAGGCATTCCTGGTTGACCACCCCCGGGAGTAAATGTCGACTCATTCACAAGTCGTCTTACCTCCTTGGTGACCAGGAAACTTCTAGACAGGTCAGCGTGGCACCATGCCGACGGTTGGCGACTCTATGGCGTGTCGGGCGTCCACAGCAACACAATCCGCCGGACCCGGCCCGATGTGTCGGCAATGAAACATCCCTCTGTCAAGGGCGTACGGCCGTCGCACCGCAGGTTTCACCGGTGTGCGAATCGGTTGAAGCGTTACGTTCGAGGCGAGTTGTCCAGGAATCGCAAAGTGACCATACACACATCCGGCCGCACCTTGCCGGACAAGGTGCGGCCGGATGTGGCGCGTTGACGTCGCAGGTTGACCTATCGCCTTTGACGGCGCGTGACTTGGTCGACTTAGCGTCCGGAAATCCCGGCTCCTGGCTCAGACCAGCACGGAGGCGAGCTCGACGTGCTCCATGCCGTGCGCCTCGGCGACCTCCCGGTACACCACCTTGCCGTCATGCGTGTTGAGGCCCCGGGCGAGCGCCGGGTCCCGGCGCAGCGCCTCCACCCAGCCGCGGTCGGCGAGTTCGACGATGTACGGCAGCGTGGCGTTGGTGAGCGCGTAGGTCGAGGTGTTCGGCACGGCGCCCGGCATGTTGGCGACGCAGTAGAAGACGGACTCGTGGACCCTGAAGGTCGGTTCGGCGTGCGTGGTGGGGCGGGAGTCCTCGAAGCAGCCGCCCTGGTCGATCGCGATGTCGACAAGGACACTTCCGGGCTTCATGCGCGAGACCAGTTCGTTGGAGACCAGCGTGGGCGCCTTGGCACCGGGGATCAGCACCGCCCCGATCACGAGGTCGGCCTCCAGGCACGCCTTCTGAAGCTCGTAGGCGTTGGAGACGACGGTCTGCACGCGCGTGCCGAAGACCTTGTCGGCCTCCTTGAGCTTGTTGATGTCCTTGTCCAGCAGGGTCACCTGGAAGCCCATGCCGACGGCGATCTGCGCCGCGTTCCAGCCGGAGACGCCGCCGCCGATGACGACCGCACGGCCGGCCGGCACGCCCGGGACACCGCCGGGCAGCACGCCCCGGCCGCCGTTGGCCCGCATCAGGTGGTAGGCGCCGACCTGGGCGGACAGCCGGCCCGCCACCTCGGACATGGGCGCCAGCAGCGGCAGCGCGCGGTTCGCCAGCTCGACCGTCTCGTAGGCGATGGCGGTGGTGCCGGCCTCCAGCAGGGCGTCCGTGCACTCCTTGGAGGCGGCCAGGTGCAGGTAGGTGAAGAGGGTCTGGTCGCGGCGCATCCGGTGGTACTCCTCGGCGACCGGCTCCTTGACCTTCAGCAGCAGGTCGGCGGTGGCCCACACCTCGTCGGCCGTGTCGAGTATCCGGCCGCCGGCGGCGACGTACTCCTCGTCCGGGATCGACGAGCCGGCTCCGGCGCCGCGCTCGACGACGACCTGGTGGCCATGGCGCACCAGTTCGTGCACGCCGGCGGGGGTGATGGCCACCCGGAACTCGTTGTTCTTGACTTCGCGGGGGATGCCGACCTTCACGTCGATCACGGTCCTCGGTTCAGAGATCAGGGTCATGGACACACAGACCCGGGCACATGCGGGCGCACCGGGAGAGACCGCGGAAGACGGTGCGGCTAGGCCAGTTTAATGAAGGTTTTCTCGCTGTCTAGCCTTCTTTTGCATCAAACTTTGACGCAACTTCTGCGCTTTCGTAGGTTCCGGTCGTCTGTTCCGGAGCTGAACCGTCCTGCGGTGCCTCATCTCCCAGCATCCGCTCCGCCACGCCCCGGTGCACGGCGGCGGACGCGGGGTCCCCGAGGCGTTCGAGCGTGTCGGCGAGCCGCAGGTGCAGTGCGGCCTGCAGCCGCGCGTCCTGGGCCCGTCGGGCCCCTTCGACCGCTTCCCGGCAGGTGCGCAGCGACTCCTCCGGGCGCCCGGCGTACTCCTGCACCCGGGCCAGCTCGCTCAAGGACCGGGCCTGGGCGGCCAGATCGCCGTTCTTGCGGTACCAGGCAACCGCGGCCCGCCAGTTCCGCTGCGCCTCGCCGTAGCGGCCGGCGTAGGTGTGGGCGGCGCCGATCCGGCCGTACAGGCGGGCTGATTCGGCGCGCTCGTCGCGCGCGAGCCGCTCGGTCAGGGCGCGGCCGAACCAGTCGCAGGCCCGGTCGTAGTCGCCCAGCTCCAGGTGCGCGCCGCCCACGGACTCCATCGCCCGGCACGTCGCGTACGGGTCGCGCACCGCGCGGGCGGCGTCCAGCGCGGCCCGGTAGCGGCCCAGGGCGTCGGCGGTGCGTCCGGTCCGGGCGTCCAGGTCGCCCAGGTTCAGCAGGGCCGCCGCCTTCTCCCGGTTCAGGCCGCGGCGCTCGGCCACGTCCAGGACCAGGCCGTGCAGGCCGTACAGGTCGCTCGCGGCGGCCTGGGTGCCGAAGTGCGCCACCATGGCCCGCACCAGCTGGGACATCAGGCGCCGGGCCAGCGTGTCCAGCTCCCCGTCACCGACCGCCACCCGGGCCGAGGCCAGCAGCGCGGGTCTGGTCAGCCGCAGCCAGTCGGCGGCGGCCCGCGGGTGGGGGAAGCGCAGGGAGCGCGGCATGCCGAGCAGCTTCTCCCGGGCGCGGGGGCTGTCCGTCTCGGTGATGGCCCGGCACGACTGGAGCAGCCGCACGGTCCGCTCCAGCATGCGGGCGCGGGCCAGCTGGAGCTCGGCGGGCCGTTCGTGGACCTCGGCGAGTCCGCGCAGCAGGGGATGCAGGCAGCCCGGCACCTCGTACTGCGGGAGCGGCGAGGACACCCGGTGCAGCAGGCCGAGGGAGGCGAAGTCGTCCAGGGTGGTGCGGGCGCTGCTCACCGAGCAGCCGGCGAGCGCGGAGGCGATGTGCGGGTCGGCCAGGCCGGCCGGGGCGAGACTCAGCAGGCGCAGGGTGCGGGCGGCGGGCGCGGGCAGCGCGGCGTGGACCAGCTGCACGGCGCGGCCGACGGGGGTGCCCTCGTCGGTCTCCGCGTGCAGCTGCTTGGCGAGGTCGGCGACGGCGGCCTTGGGCCGGGCGGCGAGCCAGCCGCCCGCCACGGCCAGGGCGGCGGGCTGGCCCTGGCACTGCTCGGCGAGGCTCTCGGCGGCCCGCGGGTCGACGGTGACCCGCACCGAGCCGGCGGCCCGGGAGAGGAGTTCCACGGCGGACTTGGTGTCGAGTCCGCCGAGCGTGCAGGGGCGGACGTCGCTGATCCCGGTCAGCGGGCCCTCGGACACCGCGACGACCAGGCTGTCGGGGCTGTCCGGCAGCAGCGCGTCGACCTGTTCCGCGTCTGCCGCGTCGTCGAGCACGAGGACGGCACGGCGGCCGGTCAGGGCGGCGCGCAGCGCCTCGGTCAGCTCGTCCTCGGCGGCCCCGGCCGGGGCGGGCACCTCAAGCGCGTCGAGCAGTTCGCGCGCCGCGCGCTCCACGGGCACGGGGGTGCCGTCGGGTTCGCTCAGCCGGGCGTGCAGCACCCCGTCGGGGTAGCGGTCGGCGACCTGGCGCACGAGTTCGGCGGCGAGCGTGGTCCGGCCGGAGCCGGGGCGGCCCGCGATGAGCAGCACGCGCGCGCGGGGGGCCTTGCGGCCGGAGAGGGTGTCGAGTCCGGCCCGCTCGATGTCGGCACGGAGTTCCCTCAGTTCGCGGGTGCGGCCGAGGAACCGGTCCGGCACGGCAGCATCCCCGGTGACGCGCACACCGTCCGTGTCCACCACCTGATCCGTCACGGGCCACACTCCCGTCCCACCGCACGCGCAAAGCCCGCCGGGACTCCGGATCGGGCGTTTTCCAGAGCCTAGTTCACGCTCTGCTACGTTCCGTGCGGAGCGCGGCGCACACGTCCCCCGATCGGATCAGCCGATCGTCACACCACAGGGGCCGGCGCCGCGGGTCAGGCGTCGAACGGACGCGCCGGCCACGGCGCCTCGGCCGGACGGAGCGCGTCCAGACCGTCCCCCTCGCGCGCGGCGACCAGCGAAAGGACGCCCACCACCAGGCAGTTGTTGTGCAGGTCACCCGCCAGCACCCCACGCACCAGGTCCGCCACCGGCACCCGGCCGAGCTCCATGTCGGCCTCCTCGTGCTCGACCTCGAAGCGGTCGCCCGCGGCCTCGGACAGCCCCCGGGCGAGGAAGATGCGCACGGCCTCGTCGCAGCCGCCGGGCGTGGTGTAGACGTCGGTGAGCACCCGCCAGTCCTCCGCCTTGACGTGCGCCTCCTCGTACAGCTCGCGCTGGGCGGCGTGCAGCGGGTTCTCCCCGGGCACGTCCAGCAGGCCGGCCGGGATCTCCCACAGCTTGTGGCGCACCGGGTGCCGGTACTGGCGCAGCACCACGACCCGGTCGGCGTCGTCCAGGGCGAGGACGGCCACCGAACCCGGGTGGACCTGGTAGTCACGGCCGACCACGGACCCGTCGGGCATGACCACGTCGTCGGTGCGCACGGAGGTCTTGTTGCCCACGAAGGGGGTCGCGGTCGCCCGGACCTCCCACTCCTCCGGGATGTCCTTGATGGTCATGCCTGTCCTTCCCGACGTACAGCGGTCGCGCGTGTGCCCTGCGTGAAAAACGGGGCCGGGGTGCGCCCCTTTTGAAGGTTCGCACCCCGGCAACCGTACAACCGGGTGTGTTACTTCGAGATCTTCCGCTCCACCGCGGCCTTCACCAGTCCCGCGAAGAGCGGGTGCGGACGGGTCGGGCGCGAGCGCAGCTCCGGGTGCGCCTGCGTGGCGACCAGGTAGGGGTGCACGTCCCGCGGGTACTCCACGTACTCCACCAGCTTGCCGTCCGGGGAGGTGCCGGAGAAGACGATGCCCGCCTTCTTCTCCAGCTCCGCGCGGTAGGCGTTGTTCACCTCGTAGCGGTGCCGGTGCCGCTCCTCGACGTACTCCTTGTCGTCGTACACCTCGCGGACGATGGAGCCCTCGGCCAGCTTGGCCGGGTACATGCCGAGCCGCATGGTGCCGCCCATGTCGCCCTCACCGGCCACGATGTCCATCTGCTCGGCCATCGTGGAGATGACCGGGTGGGCGGTCGCCGGGTCGAACTCGGTGGAGTTCGCGTCGGAGACGCCGGCCAGGTTGCGCGCGGCCTCGATCACGATGCACTGCAGGCCCAGGCACAGGCCCAGCAGCGGGATCCGGTTCTCGCGGGCGTACTTGATCGCGCCGACCTTGCCGAGCACCCCGCGGTCGCCGAAGCCGCCCGGGATGCAGACCGCGTCGACGTCCCCGAGCTGCGCCTGCGCGCCGGCGGGGGTCTTGCAGTCGTCGGAGGTGACCCACTTGATCTTGACGCGGGCCCGGTTGGCGAAGCCGCCCGCGCGCAGCGCCTCGGTGACCGACAGGTAGGCGTCGGGCAGGTCGATGTACTTGCCGACCAGGGCGAGGGTGATCTCGTGGTCGGGGTTGTGGACGCGGTCCAGCAGGTCGTCCCACGTGGTCCAGTCGACGTCCCGGAACGGCAGGTCCAGCTTGCGCACCACGTAGGCGTCCAGGCCCTCACCGTGCACGGTCTTCGGGATGTCGTAGATGGAGCGGGCGTCGGGGCAGGCGACCACGGCCGCCTCGTCGACGTCGCACATCAGGGAGATCTTCCGCTTGATCGCGGTCGGCACCTCCCGGTCGCAGCGCAGCACGATCGCGTCCGGCTGGATACCGATGTTGCGCAGGGCCGCAACCGAGTGCTGGGTGGGCTTCGTCTTCAGCTCACCCGAGGGGCCGATGTAGGGCAGGAGCGAGATGTGCACCACGAACACGTTGTCCCGGCCGACCTCGTGCCGGACCTGACGGACGGTCTCCAGGAACGGCAGCGACTCGATGTCGCCGACCGTCCCGCCGACCTCGGTGATCACCACGTCCACGTCGTCCGTCGCCATGCGCCGGATGCGGTGCTTGATCTCGTTGGTGATGTGCGGGATGACCTGCACCGTGTCGCCGAGGTACTCGCCGCGCCGCTCCTTGGCGATGACCGTCGAGTAGACCTGGCCGGTGGTGACGTTGGCCGAGCCGTCCAGGTTGCGGTCGAGGAACCGCTCGTAGTGGCCGATGTCCAGGTCGGTCTCGGCGCCGTCGTTGGTGACGAACACCTCACCGTGCTGGAACGGGTTCATCGTGCCCGGGTCGACATTGAGGTAGGGGTCCAGCTTCTGCATCACCACACGCAGGCCGCGGGCCTTGAGCAGCATGCCGAGGCTGGAGGCGGTCAGACCCTTGCCGAGCGAAGAGGCGACACCCCCGGTGACGAAGATGTGCTTGGTCGTCGAAGCTGTGCTGTTTCGAAAAGCAGCGGGCGGCATGGCCAAGACGGGGCTCCCGTGGTCGCGGTCTGGAGGGTGCGGTTCGGGGGATGTCTCGCCCACCGGTCCACGGGCTACCAGCGTAACAGCGCCCGGCGGCCCTGGCGCCCGGCCACGCTCCGCGCACGGACGGGCACCCCCCGGATCCCGGGCACCGGTCCCTCACCCGCTGCTCACCCGTTCGGCGCAGCCGCGTTGCCCGGAGCGGCACACAGATCATCTACGTGCGTCGTATCCTGCTCGGACACTCGCTGCCGAGCAGGGCCGGCCGAACGGCACCACCCCCGTCCGTCGCACCGGAACAACCGGAGCTCGTCAGTTCGTTGAGCAACAATTGGCGCTTTGCCCTCGTGGCCGAGCAACTGCTTTGCTTCGTGGCTCAACGACGCATTGCACAAACCCCTTGACCGCACCAAGCGACAGCCCCTTTGCGGGGTGACGTGGCCGTTCGACTGGAGTTGCACGTGGCCGGGCGCATCGAAGACTACGCACTCATCGGAGACATGCAGACCGCCGCTCTGGTCTGCCGGGACGGCACAGTGGACTGGCTGTGCCTGCCCCGCTTCGATTCCCACGCCATCTTCGCCGGTCTGCTGGGCACCGAGGAACACGGCTTCTGGCGGCTCGGCCCCGCCCACGCCGACGACCAGCAGCCCCCTTCCTCCACGCGGCGCCGTTACCGCGGTGACTCGCTGATCCTGGAGTCGGAGTGGGACACCCCGCGCGGCACGGTGCGGGTGACGGATTTCATGCCGCCGCGTGACGGCGCGCCCCAGCTGATCCGGATCGTGGAGGGCGTCTCCGGCCGGGTGCCGATGCGTTCGGCGCTGCGGATGCGGTTCTCCTACGGCCGGGTGGTGCCGTGGGTCCACCGCCACGAGGGCCGCACGGTCGCCGTGGCGGGGCCGGACTCCGTCTGGTACGACACGGCCGCCGACACCTACGGCAAGGACCTGACGACGTACTCGGACTTCACGGTGGCGCCGGGTGAGCGGATGGCGTTCACCCTGTCCTGGGAGCCGTCGCACAAGGAGCCCCCGGCGCTGCCGGAGCCGGAGCAGTCACTGGAGGCCACGGAGGACTTCTGGCGCGAGTGGGTCGAGCACTGCACCTACCACGGCCCCTACCGCGAGGCCGTGATCCGCTCCCTGATCACGCTGAAGGCGCTGACCTACGCGCCCACCGGCGGCATCGTCGCCGCCCCCACCACCTCCCTGCCCGAGGACATCGGCGGGGTCCGCAACTGGGACTACCGCTACACCTGGCTGCGGGACGCCGCGATCACCCTGTCGTCGCTGCTGCGCACCGGCTACCGGGAGGAGGCCCGCGCCTGGCGCGAGTGGCTGCTGCGGGCGGTGGCGGGCGACCCGGAGAACCTGCAGATCATGTACGGCATCGCCGGGGAGCGCGAGCTCGGCGAGGCCGAGCTGGACTGGCTGCCCGGCTACGAGAACTCCGCCCCCGTCCGGGTCGGCAACGGCGCCGCCCACCAGCTCCAGCTGGACGTCTACGGCGAGGTCACCGAGGCCCTGCACCTGGCCCACATGACCGGGCTGGCGCGCAACGACTACGCCTCGCTGCTCCAGCTGAAGCTGATCCACTACCTGGAGAAGCACTGGCAGGAGCCCGACGAGGGCATCTGGGAGGTGCGCGGCCCGCGCCGCCACTTCGTGCACTCCAAGGTGATGGCCTGGGTGGCCGTGGACCGCACCATCAAGCTGATCGAGTCCGGCGAGGTGGACGGCCCGCTGGAGCGCTGGAAGCAGCTGCGCGACGAGATCCACCGTGACGTGTGCGACAAGGGCTACGACAAGGAGCGCAACACCTTCACGCAGTCCTACGGCTCCAAGGAGCTGGACGCGGCGCTGCTGCTGATCCCGCAGGTGGGCTTCCTGCCGCCGGACGACAAGCGGGTCATCGGCACCATCGAGGCGATCCAGCGGGAGCTGTCCACGCCCGACGGCTTCATCCTGCGCTACCCGACGGAGGGCAAGGACGAGGGCGTCGACGGCCTGCCCGGCGACGAGGGCGCGTTCCTCGCCGTCTCGTTCTGGATGGCCGACGACCTGGCGATGATCGGCCGGGTGGACGAGGCCCGCCGGCTGTTCGAGAAGCTGCTGGGCCTGCGCAACGACCTCGGTCTGCTCGCGGAGGAGTGGGACCCGCGGCTGCAGCGCCAGGTCGGCAACTTCCCGCAGGCTTTCAGCCACGTCCCGCTGATCGACACGGCCCTGCGCCTGACGGCGTCCGGGGCGTACGGGGGCTGACGCGCCCCGGTCCCGCGCCGCCCTGTCGGGCCCCGCGCCGCCCCGCGGCCCGACAGGAGGGCACCGCCGCACCTGCCTGGGCTGAGGACAGACGGCAGCCCCACTTTCCGGAAGGGGCGGCCCTGACCTCCCTCCCCACCGCGGGTGCGGCGGTGGCCGCGCTGCGCGAGGAACTCACCGGCCCGGTGTTCACCCCGGACTCACCGGGCTACGACGAGGCACGGACCGTCCACCACGCCATGATCGACCGGCGGGTCGCCGTGATCGCGCGGTGCGCCGGCGAGGACGACGTGGTGCGGCCCGTGCGCTTCGGCCGGGAGCTGGAGCTGCCCGTCGCGGTGCGCGGCGGCGGCGGCCACAGCGTCTCCGGGCAGGGCGCCGGGAACGCCGGCCGGCTGCGGGAGCTGAAGCGGCACTACGACCCGGACAACGTGTTCCGGTTCAACCACAACATCCCGCCCGGCTGACGGCACGCCCGGCGGGCGGCGAGGTGCCCGCGGGGCGTCCGCGCGGGTAGCGTCCGGTCCATGGACAGCGGCGGGAACAGCGGGAACGACGGGCGGGTGGCCCGGGACACCGGCATCACCGTGCGGCGGGCACTGGAACTGCCCGGCCTGCGCAGCGGGCTGCCCGAGGTGGTGGCGGGCACCGGCGGGCTGGAGCGCACCGTGCGCTGGGTGCACGCGGGCGAGGTGCCCAACATCGCCTCGCTGCTCAAGGGCGGCGAGCTGCTGCTGACCACCGGCTACGGCATGGGCAACCGCCCCGCCGACCAGCGGGCGTTCGTGCGCACGCTGGCCGAACGGGGCATCGCCGCCCTGGTCGTGGAGCTCGGCACCCGCTTCACCCGGCTGCCCGCGGCCCTGGTGGACACCGCCCGCGCGGCGGAGCTGCCGCTGGTCCAACTGCACCGCCAGGTGCCGTTCGTGACGGTGACGGAGGAGATCCACACCGAGATCGTCAACGGCCACTACGCGCTGCTCCAGCGCGCCGACGAGGTGCACCGGCGCTGCACCGAGGCGCTGCTGAGCGGCGGCGGGGTGCCGCAGGTGCTGGAGATCCTGGGCGGGTTCACCGGCAACCCGGTCTTCCTGGAGACGGGCGACGGCCGGCTGCTGTACGCGGCGGGAGAGGGCCCCGAGGGCGCCGACCCGCTCCAGGTGTGGGAGGGGCTGCGGGACCGCCACCAGGACGACCCGCCGGCCGGGTCGGTCCTGGTCGACGTGCCCGGCGGCGGCCCGGGCAGCGGCGGCGTGCGGGCGCGGCTGGTGCTGCTGCCGGTACGCAGCCCCACGGCGCCGGTGCACCGCATGGCGGCGGAGCGCACGGCCGACATCCTCGCCGTGGTGCTGATGCAGGCCCGCCAGGAGGAGGAGCTGGCGGCCCGCGGGCGAGGGGACTTCCTGTCCGACCTGGCCGAGGGCCGGGTGGGGCCGGAGGACGCGCCCGCGCAGGCGCGGGTCCTGGGTTTCAAGCCGGGCGGCGGGCCCCTGCTGCCGGTGGTGATGCGGCTGGGCGACGCCCTGTCCCCGCACGGGGGTGGCTGGGCGGTGCTGGCCCGGGCGGTCGCCGAGGAGCTGGCCTCGCTCGGGGTGCCGGTGCTGCTCGGGGTGCGGCCGGTGGAGGGCCGGGTGCCGCTGCTGCTGGGGCTGCGCGCGGAGGCGGACCGGCCGGGGGTCGCGGACCGGGTGGCGGCGGCGCTGCGGGCCGGTGTGGAGCGGGCGGGCATGCGGCGGGCGGGCGCGCCGCCGCCGGTGGTGGTGGTCGGGCCGGCCGGCGGATGGGCCGCCGCGGCGGCCGGGCTGCGGCACGCGGCGGAGACGGCGACGGCGGCGCAGGGCCTGCCGGAGCGGCCCTGGTACGACGCCCGCCGCCTGGACATCGACCTGCTGCTGTGGCGGCTGCGGGACCACCCGGACCTGGCGGCCTTCGTGAACCGGGCGATCGGCCCGGTGCTGGAGCACGACCGCCGCTCCCGGCCGCCGCTGCTGCCGACGCTGCAGACGTATCTGGCGCACGCGGGACGCAAGGCGGAGACGGCGCGGGAGCTGCACCTGAACCGCCAGACGCTCTACAACCGCCTGGCCCGCCTGGGCGAGTTGCTGGGCAGCGACCTGGACGACCCGCACACGGTGCTGGCGCTCAGCCTGGCGCTGCGGGCGCGGCGGCACGTGCCCTGACCCCGGCATCCGCCGGGCGCGGGCGCGTCAGATCAGCGGCAGCGGGCGGGTCAGCTCGTCGTACACGCTGAGCACCTGGGCGACCGTCTCGTCCTCGCTGGGCCAGCCGGCCGCCTGCCGGGCGCCCCGGGCGCGCAGTTCCTCCCGGCGCGCCGGTTCCGCCAGCAGGCGCAGGGCGGCGTCGGCGAGGGCGCGGGCGTTGCCGTACGGGACGAGTTCGGCGGCGTCCCCGACGAGTTCCGGGGTGCCGCCCACCCGGGTCGCCACCAGCGGCACGCGCGCGTGCAGGGCGTCCTGGGCGAACGCGGAGCGCGCCTCCCACCGGCTGGGCAGCAGCGCGATGTCGGCGGCGGCGAGCAGGTCGGTGACGTCGTCGCGCCGGCCGAGGAGGCGCACCGGCAGGTCCTCCTGCTCGATCCGGCGCTGGAGTTCGCCCCGCAGCGTCCCCTCTCCGGCGACGACGACCAGCGGAGGCGGGTCGAGCCGCCGCCAGGCCTGCGCGGCGTCCAGCAGGGTGCGGTAGCCGCGGTGCCGTTCCAGCGCCCCCGCGGCGATCATCAACGGGCGGCCGGTGGCGCCGAGTTCGGCCCGCACCTTGGGCCGCAGCCGGTCCGGGTCCCGGGGGTCGGCGACGGGGCGCGGGGCGGGCAGCGCGACGGCGGCGAGCCGGGCGTCGCGCGCGCCGGTGCGCCGGGCCCGGTCCACCAGGGCGGACGTCGTCCCGAACACCACGGTGGCCGCCTTGGCGACCCGGCGTTCCAGCAGCCGCAGGAAGTGGGCGCGCGGCCCGTCCGCGTGCGCCCGGTCGTGCCAGGTGACGACGAGGGGGGTGCGCCTGCCGCTGAGGGCGAGCGCGGCGCGGAAGGAGGCGTGCAGCCCGTGTGCGTGGACCAGGTCGGCGTGCGTGCAGACCGACCGCAGTGCGGCGACCGAGCCCGGGTCGCTGCTGCGGGGCACGTGCACGTGGGCGGCCCCGGTGCCGCTGAAATCGTAGGTGCGTTCCGCCTCGAAGGGGGCGCACACCGTGACCCGCACGCCCCGTGCGACGAGCCCCGCCGCCAGCGACCGCACGTGCGTGCTGCTGGTGGCGTTGCCCCCGCCCAGCACCTGCACGGTGCGCAGCGGCGACTGGCCGTGCGGTGAGTGGCTGCTCGCGGCGGTCACGTGGCCGGGCTCCTGGTTCGGGTCGGGCGGTCACGAAGAACGTACAGAAGGATCACGCGGAGGGGGTGGACCGCGCGGTTTCCTTCGCGTACTCCGTCAAGGATGCCAGGGCGTACGGGCGTTCCGGACCGGCCGGCCGGGGCCGCCCGGGACACGGCGGACGCCTCTTTCACCCGTACGAGTGAAGGAGGGTGAGGTTCCGGCGGGGCGCGCGCAGCGGGCGGCGCGCCACCGCGCTCACCCGGTCGCCGCACGCCGCGAGGGCGACCAGGGCGGCGGCGTGGGCGGACAGTCCGGCCCGCCCCGACCCGGCGACGATCGCCGCGCCGAGCGCGGCGCCCAGGGCGTGCGCCCCCGCGTCACCGAGCATCACGCGCTCGTCGAGGTCGTCGGGCAGCACGGCCGCGGCGGCTCCGGCAGCGGCGGCGGCCGTCCTGGCCGTCACGGGGTCCCGGCGCGCGAGCCCCGGCGCCGCCAGGGCGAGCACGGCCGTGGCAGCCCGGCCGGGCCGGACGTCGACGAGGTTGACGGCGTGGGCGGTCCCGGCGATCACGATCCCGGCGAGCAGCCGGTCGAGCGGCCGGTCCCGCAGCGCGGCGCCCGCGGCGAGGCCCGCCGCGGAGATCCCGAACAGCTTGACGGCGCCGCTGGTCACCTCGCCGTGCCGCAGCGCGCCGAGGTGGGCCCGGAACCCGCGCCGCGGGTCGCGGGCCCCGGCGACGTCGTCGTACGCGCCGCAGGCGCCGGCCACCAGCACGGCCGCCCCGGCGGCGGGCCGCACGACGCCCGCCCCGACGGCGGCGGCGAGCGCGACGGCCGGGCCCGCGTGCAGCGTGACGGTGCGCCCGGCGTGGTTGCGCCGCTCCCAGAGCGCCGGGCCGCCGGGCGGCCGGGCCCGGAGCGCGGCCGTGCCCAGGCGGGCGACGGCTCCTGCTGAAACGGCGGTGAGTGCCAGTGCTGCGAAGGTCCCGTACTGGGGGCGGCCGGTCATCCGGTCAGCATAGGCACCCTGCCCGGACGGCCCGTCAGACCTCCGCCCGAGCCGTCTCCAGCAGTTCCTCCGCGTGCGCCCGGGCCGTCTCGGAGTCCTCCTGCCCGGCCAGCATCCGGGACAACTCCCGGATGCGCTCCTCGCCTTCAAGCACCTTCACACCGGAGCGGGTGACCGACCCGTCGTCGGTCTTCTCCACCAGCAGCTGCCGGTCGGCGAACGCCGCCACCTGCGGCAGATGCGTCACCACCACGACCTGGGCGGTCTTCGCCAGCCGCGCCAGGCGCCGGCCGATCTCCACCGCCGCCTTGCCGCCGACACCGGCGTCGACCTCGTCGAACAGGTACGTCGGGACCGGGTCCGTGCCCGCGAACACCACCTCCACGGCCAGCATCACCCGGGACAGCTCACCGCCCGACGCGCCCTTGGCGATGGGCCGGGCCGGCGCCCCGGGGTGCGGGGCGAGCAGGAGCTCGACCTCGTCGACGCCCGACGGCCCGTAGGCGACCGTGCGGCCGCCGACCTCGACACCCTCGGGATCCTCGGTCTGCCGGATGTCGAAGGAGACCCGCGCGTGCGGCATCGCCAAGGAGGCCAGCTCGGCCGTCACGGCCGCCGCGAACCGCTCCGCTGCCTCGGCCCGCGCCTCGGACAGCGTCCGGGCCAGCTCGCCCAGTTCGGCGCGCAGCGCGTCGCGTTCGGCGGTGAGCTCGCCGATCCGCTCGTCGTCGCCCTCCAGCTCGGTCAGCCGGGCCGCCGCCTGCTCGGCCCAGGTCAGCACCGCGCCGACGTCCTCGCCGTACTTGCGGGTCAGTCCGGTCAGCGCGGCCCGCCGTTCCTCGACGGCCGCCAGCCGCAGCGGGTCGGCCTCCAGGTCGTCGGCGTAGCCCGCCAGCTCCCCCGCCACGTCGCGCAGCACGATGCCGATCTCGCCGATCCGGTCGGTGAGCGCGGCCAGCGCCGGGTCGTGCGCCCGCACGGCCTCCAGGGCGCGCTGGGCGCCCGCGACGAGCGTCCCCGCGTCGACGCCCTCGGGATCCTCCGGGTTCCCCGCCAGCGCGGCGTGCGCGGCCGCGGCGGCCGACGCCAGCGCCTCGGCGTGGCCGAGGCGCTCGGCCTCCTCCGCCAGCTCCACGTCCTCGCCGGCCCTCGGCTCCACGGCGGCGATCTCGTCGAGCCCGAACCGCAGCAGGTCCGCCTCCTGGGCCCGCTCCCGCGCGCGGGTGGTGATCTGTTCGAGCTCCGCGGAGACGGCGCGCAGCCGCCGGTACGCCTCGGTGTACTTGCCCAGGGGTACGGCGACCGCGTATCCGGCGTACCGGTCGAGCGCCTGCCGCTGCCGCGACTGCTTCAGCAGCCCCTGCTGGTCCGTCTGGCCGTGCACGGCGACCAGCTCGTCGGCGAGCTCGGCGAGCACGCCCACGGGCACGCTGCGGCCGCCCAGGTGGGCCCGCGAGCGCCCCTCGGCGGAAACGGTACGGCTGACCAGCAGCGTCCCGTCGTCGAGCTCGGCCCCGGCCTCCTCGGCGCGCACGACGGCCGCGGCGTCCGCGGGCACGGCGATCCGGCCCTCGACGACCGCGCTGCGGGCCCCGATCCGCACCAGGGCCGCGTCCGCGCGCCCGCCGAGCAACAGGCCGAGGCTGGTGACCACCATGGTCTTGCCCGCCCCCGTCTCACCGGTGACGGCCGTGAAGCCTGGCGAGAGCTCGACGACAGCGTCGTCGATCACTCCGAGCGACCGTATCCGCATCTCCTCCAACACGCTGAAGACCTTACGAGGTCCGGGCCCGCCCGTGCGAGCGGCCCACCCCCGTCACCCACCGGAGCGGACGTCTCCCGGGGGCCCGCAGAACAGCGCGAACACGCACGAACGGGCCGATGTCGGCGGCGGTGCGGAACCACTCCTTCGGGCCGCGGGCATGCCGGGGACCAGGCGCTAGGGATCTTTTGTTTGGATCAGGCCGGATCAGGGAGCGGGGTCCGGTGATGGGGGTACCTCCCATGCCGTTCAGGCAGTGGGGGCGGATCGCAAGGCGGAGGAGGGCGGCAGGGCGGAGCCCTGACAACCGACGACAACGCGGCGAGGCGCGGTGCCGGGGCCCGCGAGCCCGGCCTGACCCGAACGAGAGGCCCTAGTGCGGGGCGCCGCGCCAGCCGGACACCGGGAGGGCGAACTTCGCGACCAGCCGGTCCGTGAAGGAGGCGTGGTGCAGCCGGGCCAGCCGGACCGGCACCGCACCGCGCCGCACCTCGACCCGGGCGCCGGTCGGCAGCTCCACGGTCCGCCGTCCGTCGCACCACAGCACCCCCGGCGGGACGTGCGGCAGGATCTCCACCGCGAGCACCGAGTCCGGGGAGGTCACCAGCGGCTTGGCGAACAGCGCGTGGGCGCTGATCGGCACCATCAGCAGCGCCTCGACCTCCGGCCACACCACGGGGCCGCCGGCGGAGAAGGCGTAGGCGGTGGATCCGGTGGGGGTCGCGCAGACGATGCC
Source organism: Streptomyces sp. NPDC101219 (assembly GCF_044767675.1). Lineage (NCBI taxonomy): Bacteria > Bacillati > Actinomycetota > Actinomycetes > Kitasatosporales > Streptomycetaceae > Streptomyces > Streptomyces sp. NPDC101219. The sequence goes on along the minus strand of NZ_JBIWOK010000007.1, from coordinate 10,271 downwards.
GTCGCAGCCGAACCCGGTCACGGGCCGCCCGTCGATCTCCAGCACGACCTCCAGCATCCGCTCGGCGGACACCTTCTGCACAGCCGCCTCGTTGAGCGCCCAGTCGGTGTGCACGATGTCGCCGTTGCGGTGCACGACGACGTCGACGGTCATCCGCTCCTCGACCTCGTAGGCGCGGCTCACCACGCGGTCGACGACCTTGTCGAGGTCGTCCCGCTCGGCTTCGGCGAGGAAGCCGACCCGGCCGAGGTTGACGCCGAGCATGGGCACCCCGGAGGCCCGGGCGAACTCGGCGCCGCGCAGCAGGGTGCCGTCACCGCCGAGCACGATCAGCAGCTCGCAGCCGTCGAGGCTCTGCGGGGTGGCCTCCTTGACGGTCTCCACGTCGCCGGGCAGCGGCAGGTCGCGCGCCTCGTCCTCCAGCACCCGCACGCCGAGCCCGGAGTGCAGCAGTCCCTTGACCACCAGTTCCGCACTGCGGATGGCCGCGGGCCGCCCGGTGTGGGCGAGCAGGAAAACAGTACGAGCTCGGTTCTGGGTCAACGCGGCCCCTCCGCCACAGCACGGTCAACGTCGGCCGCGTCGAGTGCACCAGCCCCGGCCCGCAGCCACAGAAAGTATTCGACATTCCCGGACGGTCCGGGCAGCGGACTGGCCGTCACGCCCTTCGCGCCGAGCCCCAGCTCCCACGCCGTGGCCGCGACGCCGCGCACGGCCTCGGCGCGCAGTGCGGGGCTGCGCACGACACCGCCGCTGCCCAGCCGTTCCCGGCCCACCTCGAACTGCGGCTTCACCATCATCACGAGGTCGGCGTCCGGCCGCGCGCACCGTTTCAGGGCGGGCAGCACCAGCCCCAGCGGAATGAAGGACAGATCCCCCACGACAAGATCCACAGGCTCCCCATCGATCGCCTCGAGCGTCAACTCCCGTACGTTCGTACGGTCCTTGACGGTGACGCGTTCATCGTTGCGGAGAGACCAGGCAAGTTGGCCGTATCCGACGTCCACGGCGACCACGTGGGCCGCGCCGGCCCGCAGCAGGACGTCGGTGAAGCCGCCGGTGGAGGCGCCGGCGTCGAGCGCCCGCCGCCCCTTCACGACCAGCCCGCCGGGCACGAACGCCTCGAGGGCGCCGGCCAGCTTGTGGCCGCCGCGCGAGACGTAGTCCGGGTCCCCGGCGTCCTCGGCGACGACGATCGCGGCGGCGGTCTCCACCTGGGTGGCGGACTTGGTCGCAACGGTCTTGCCGACGGTGACCCGCCCGGCGGCGATCAGCTGCCCGGCGTGTTCACGCGAGCGCGCGAGCCTGCGGCGTACCAGCTCCGCGTCGAGACGGCGGCGTGCGACTCCTGCCACGTTCGGTTCAGCTCCTGTGTCCGTGTGCCGACGGGGGTGCGGGGGGTCCCGGGCGGGCGTCGAGCGCGGTCAGCGCGTCGCGCAGCCCCCGGTGTACATCCTCGTACACCTCCAGGTGGCCGTCCGTGGTGAGGTGGTCGGCGTCGGCCAGCCGCCCGAGCAGGGCGTCCACCTCGGGGGCGCCGGTGTCCACGCGGGGCACGCCCAGCGGCGCGGGCCCGGCGGGGTGGTGGTCGGGCGCGGGACGGGGCTCGGCCGGCTGCGCCCCGGTGTCCCGTTCCGGCGACGCCTGGGGCCCGGTGTCCCGTTCCGGCGACGCCTGGGGCCCGGTGTCCCGTTCCGGCGACGCCTGGGGACCGGCCTCCTGCTCGGGTGCCGGGCCGGCGCCGGTCTGCGGCACTGCGTCGTTCATGCCCCGACGCTACCGCGAACGCCTGCGGTACCGTCGTCCGCGATGGCCACGATCGAGGAGTGCCGTGCGGCACTCGACCAGCTCTCGGACTCCATGAGCGGCGCACGGGGGGACGTGCGCGCGGCCGCCGCGCTGGACCGCTCCGTCAGCTGCCACATCACCGACCTGGACGTGACCTTCACCGGCCGGCTCGGCGGCGGACGCATCCACGTGTACGACACCCACCCCGGCCCGCCGCGGGAGAAGGCGCAGATACGGCTCGCGATGACGGGTGACGACCTGGTGGCCCTGGTCGGCGGCGAACTGCACTTCGCCCGCGCCTGGGGCTCGGGCCGGGTGCGGCTGGAGGCGGGCCTGCGCGACCTGTTCCACCTGCGCAAGCTCCTGTAGCCGGCCCGGCGGCGGGCGCCGGGCCCCTGGAACCGCTCCGCGCAGCGTTCAGGACGCCTTCGCCGTCTCCGCCTTCGCCGTCTCCGCCTTCGTGGTCCGCGCCTTGCCGGCCCGTGCCTCGCGGTCTCCGGCCGCGGCGGAGCGTGACCGGCGCGCCGCCGGAACGATCAGGGGGGTGCCCGTCTCCGGGTCGTCGATGATCTGGCAGCGCAGTCCGAAGACCTTCTCGACCAGCCCCGCGGTGACGATGTCCCGGGGTGCGCCCTCGGCGACGACCTGCCCCTCGCGCAGCGCGATGAGGTGGGTGGCGTAGCGGGCCGCGTGGTTGAGGTCGTGCAGCACGGCGACCAGGGTGCGCCCGTGTTCCTCGTGCAGTTCCGCGCACAGGTCCAGGACGTCGATCTGGTGGTGAATGTCCAGGTAGGTCGTCGGCTCGTCGAGCAGCAGCAGCGGCGTCTGCTGGGCGAGCGCCATGGCGATCCACACCCGCTGCCGCTGGCCGCCGGACAGTTCGTCGACGTGGCGGTCGGCGAGGTCGCCGACGCCGGTGCGTGCCATCGACTCCTGGACGACCCGCTCGTCCTCGGCCGACCACTGGCGCAGGAGACCCTGGTGCGGGTACCGGCCGCGGCCGACGAGGTCGCCGACGGTGATCCCGTCGGGCGCGATGGACGACTGCGGCAGCAGGCCGAGGGTGCGGGCGACCTTCTTGGCGGGCATCGACTGGATGAGCTGCCCGTCGAGCAGCACCCGGCCCTGCTGCGGCTTGAGCATCCGGGACAGCGCCCGCAGCAGGGTCGACTTGCCGCAGGCGTTGGGCCCGACGATCACCGTGAAGGAGTTGTCCGGTATCTCCACCGACAGCTGCTCGGCGATGACGCGCTGGTCGTAGGCGAGGGTGACGTTGTCGGCGGACAGTCGGTTCACGGTGCTCCTTCGGTTGTTCAGTCCGCTGCGGTCGGTGCTCCGCGCGCTCATATCCGGCCCGCCCGGCGCTCGCTCACCAGCAGCCACAGCAGGTAGACACCGCCGAGCACGCCGGTGACCACGCCCACCGGCAGCTGGTCGGCGCCGAACGCCCGCTGGGATATCCAGTCGGCGGTGACCAGCAGGGCCGCGCCCATCCACAGGGACGCGACGAGGTTCGGTCCCGGCGAGCGGGTGAGGCGGCGGGCGAGCTGCGGCGCGGTGAGCGCCACGAAGCCCACCGGCCCGGCGGCGGCGGTCGCCGAGGCGGTCAGCAGCACGGCCGACAGCATCAGCAGCAGTCGCACGCGCTCCACCCGCACCCCGAGGGCGTACGAGATGTCGTCGCCCATCTCCATCAGCCGCAGGCCCCGCGCCTGGGACAGCACCAGCGGGACGAGCACCGCGCACAGGGCGGCCAGCGGCCACACCTGGGCCCAGTCACGGCCGTCGAGGGAACCGGTGATCCAGACGATCGCCCGGGCGGCGTCGACGATGTCCGACTTGGTGAGCAGGTAGCCGTTGACCGCGGTGACGATCGCCGACACGCCGATGCCGACGAGGACGAGCCGGTATCCGTGCACGCCCCGCTTCCAGGCGAGGACGTAGATGGCGAACCCGGTCACGAGCCCGCCGACCAGGGCCCCGAGAGCGACCTGGCCGGCCGAGCCGGAGAACAGCACGATCATGACGAGCGCGCCGGCCGTGGCGCCCTGCCCGAGCCCCAGCACGTCCGGACTGCCGAGCGGGTTGCGGGAGATGGACTGGAACAGCGCACCGCCCAGGCCGAGCGAGGCACCCACCAGCAGTCCGACCAGGACCCGCGGCAGCCGCAGCTCGGTGATGATGAACTCCTGGCCCGCGTCGCCCTCCCCGAACAGGGTCCGCACCACGTCCGCGGCCGGGATCGGGAAGTCGCCGGTACCGATCAGCACGACGCTCGCGGTGAGCGCCGCGAGCATCAGCAGCGCGACGACGACGGTGGCGCGGACGTCCAGCCGGACCGAGAGCCCGCCGGGAGTGCGCACCGCACGGTTGGTCTTCACAGCTGGGCCGTCCTCCGCCGTCGTACCAGAAAGATGAAGAGCGGGCCGCCGATGACCGCGGTGACGATCCCCACCTGGAGCTCCGCGGGCCGCGCCACGACCCGGCCGAGCACGTCGGCGCCGAGCAGCAGCACCGGCGACAGGATCGCCGCGTAGGGCAGGATCCAGCGCAGGTCGGGTCCGGTGAAGGACCGCACGGCGTGCGGCACCATCAGGCCCACGAACACGATCGGCCCGCAGGCGGCGGTCGCGGCCCCGCACAGGACCGTCGCGGCCAGCATGGACAGCGCCCGTGTGCGGTTCAGGTTGGCGCCGAGCGCCTTCGCGGTGTCGTCCCCCATGGCCATCGCGTTCAGCGGGCGGGCCAGCGACAGCGCCAGGGCCGTGCCGGCCAGCAGGAACGGCAGCACCTGCCCGATGGTCGCGTCGTCCGCCGCGGCCAGCGACCCGACCGTCCAGAAACGCATCTTCCCCAGGGCCGCGTCGTCGAGGATCATCACGGCCTGGAGATAGCCGAACAGCGCCGCCGTGATGGCGGTGCCGGCGAGGACCAGCCGCACCGGCGTCGCGCTCCGGCTGCCGCCGAGGAACCACACCAGCGCCCCGACGGCCGCCGCCCCGCAGAACGCGAACCACACGTAGCCCGACAGCGAGGTGACGCCGAAGAAGGTGATGGCGGTGACGACCGCCGCGGACGCACCCGCGTTGATGCCGAGCAGTCCCGGGTCGGCCAGCGGGTTGCGGGTGAGGGCCTGGAGCACCGCTCCGGCCAGGCCGAGGGCCGCGCCGGCCAGCACGCCGAGGAGGGTCCGGGAGAGCCGGTCGGCGACGACGACGTCCCCGTAGGTGTCCGACGCGTGGAACAGGCCGTGCCACACCTGCTCCAGGGACAGCTCCTTGGCGCCGATCGCGATGCTCGCCGCCGCGACGAGGAGCAGGATCACGACGGACAGCGGCAGCCCGACGGCGCGCATCACCCGACGGTTGCGGGGCGCGGGGGCAGGGGCCGCGCGCTGTTCTGGGGGACTCTCGACCAACACGCAGTTAGGTTAGCCTACCCTGCCATTGGATCACGATCCCCGGAACTCCCTTTCCAGGCAAGCCGGACAGGGACCGGCGCGACCGGGCACCGCCCAACCGCCGGGCGGCGCCCCGCCGCTCACAGCCCGAGCCGCGCGAGCGCCTTGTCCGCGTCCAGCGCGCACACACCGTCGCCGGCCGCGCTCCAGGCCGCCGCGCACAACGCGCGCAGCCCGTCCAGGGCGCCGCCGTCCCCGTCCAGTTCCAGCCGGTCGCCCCCCGCCGTCGCCGTCCAGCCGCCGCACCGGAAGCCCGCGCCCGCCGCGACGACCTCCGGCTGGCCCGTCAGCATGCCGCGCAGGTCGGCGTCGACGTACGTCGGCCGGTGCTGCGGCGGCGCGGACAGCAGCCGCGCGCCGTCCGTCACTCCGGTCAGCACCAGCAGCGAATCGACCCCGCCGTTGTACGCCCCCTCGATGTCCGTGTCCAGGCGGTCGCCCACCACCAGCGGCCGCTCGGCCCCGGTCCGCAGGATCGTCTCGCGGTGCATGGGCGGCAGCGGCTTGCCCGCCACCTGCGGTTCGGCCCCGGTGGCGATCCGGACGACCTCCACAGCCGCGCCGTTGCCCGGCGCGATCCCCCGGCCGCTGGGGATCGTCAGGTCCGTGTTGGACGCGAACCACGGCAGCCCGCGGGCGACGGCGTAGCTCGCCTCCGCGAACCGCCCCCACGCGAGGTCCGGCCCGCCGTAGCCCTGCACGACCGCCACCGGATCGTCGTCCGCCGACTCCACCGGCTCCAGACCCCGCTCGCGCAGCGCGACCCGCAGCCCCTCACCGCCCACCACGAGGATGCGGGCGCCCGCCGGCACCTGCTCGCTGATGAGCCGCGCCACCGCCTGCGCGGAGGTGATCACTTCGTCGGCGCCGGTCGGTATGCCCAGCTCCGTCAGATGCGCCGCCACGGTGTCCGGGGTGCGCAGGGCGTTGTTCGTCACGTACGCCAGCCGCATGCCGCCCCGACGGGCGGTGGCCAGCGACTCCACGGCGTACGCGATCGCGTTCCCGCCCGCGTACACCACACCGTCGAGGTCCAGCAGCGCCGTGTCGTACGCCTCGGCCAGGGCCTGTCCACTGCTCTCGGGCCTCGTCCTGACGCTCCGGCTCATTCGGCATCGCTCCTCGTTCGACGGCATTCCCCCGATCATCCCCCATGCCCACGGCACCCGTACGATGCCGGGATGAACACTGCAGGTCCCTCGGAAGCAAAGGCGCACCGAGGCCTGGAACTCACCCCGTTCCGAGGCCTCCGCTACGACCCCGACCGGGTCGGCAGCCTGGCAGCGGTGACATCCCCGCCCTACGACGTCGTCGTCCGCCCCGACGGCCTGCACCACCTCCAGTCGGCGGACCCGTACAACATCGTCCGGCTGATCCTGCCCGAGGCCGACACGCCCGAGGTCCGCAACGCCCAGGCCGCCGACACGCTGAAGCGCTGGCGCGCGCAGGGCGTCCTGACCGCGGACCCGGAACCCGGCCTGTACGTCTACGAGCAGCGCGACGACGAGGGGATGCTGCAACGCGGACTCATCGGCACCCTCCGCGTGTCCGACCCCGAGGAGCAGGTGGTCCTCCCCCACGAGGACGTCATGCCGCACATCGTCGCCGACCGCGCGGCCCTCATGCTCGCCACCTCGGCCAACCTCGAACCCCTGCTGCTCACCTACCGCGGCGACGACCCGGCCCCCGCCACCGCGACCACCGGCCTGATCGAGCGCACGGCAGCCCGCCCGCCGCTGTTCGCGACCACCACGGAGGACGGCTTCCACCACCGGCTGTGGTCCGTCACGGACCCGGCGGAACTGAAGGCGGTCCGCGCCGAACTGACCGTCCATCAGGCCCTCATCGCCGACGGCCACCACCGCTGGGCCACCTACCGCAAGCTGCGGTCGGAGCACCCCTCCCCCAGCCCCTGGGACCACGGGCTCGTGCTCCTCGTCGACACGGCCCGCTATCCGCTGCGCGTCCGCGCCATCCACCGGCTGCTGCACGGCCTGCCCGTCGCGGACGCCCTGGCCGCCCTCGACGGCCTGTTCCGCGTCCGCCGTCTCGACGTGCCGCTGCCGGCCGCCATGGACGCCCTCGCGGAGGCCGCCGCCGACGGCAACGCCTTCCTGCTCGCCGGGAACGGCGCCTTCCACCTCGTGGACCGCCCGGACCCGGACCTGCTGGCCCGCACGGTCCCGGCCGACCGCCCGGAGGCCTGGCGCACCCTCGACGCCACCGTCCTGCACGCCGCTCTCCTCGACCACGTCTGGCGGATCCCCGAGGACTCCCCGGCGCACATCGCCTACATCCACGACACCGCCGCGACGGTCGAGAAGGCGGAACGCGACGGCGGTACCGCCGTGCTGATGCACCCGGTCCGCGAGGAGGTCGTCCGCGACCTCGCCCGCCAGGGCGTCACCATGCCCCGCAAGTCGACGTCCTTCGGCCCGAAGCCCGCCTCGGGCCTGGTGCTGCGCGCCCTGGACCTTTGAGGGGCCGGGGAGCGGGAACACGGGAACACGGGAGGGGGCGGGCCGCTGACGGCCCGCCCCCTCCTGCTCTTCACATTCCTCGCGTTCCTCGCGTTCGTCCCGCGCTCACCCCGACCCGTCCGCGACCGCCCTGAGGGCGGATCGGAGACGGGTCGGGGACGGTGGGCGTCAGGCCCCGGTGTCGCCCTCCGACGGGTCGTCGTCGAGGTGCTTCTCGTCCGACGGGCCGTCGTCCGGGGTCTCGACCGACGGGGCCCCCTCCGACGGGTTCTCCGTCACGTCCCGGTCGGGGTTCACAGGGGCCGGGTTCCGGTCCTGGTGCTCCCCGTCCTCGTCCAGCGCGTCGACGAAGGCCACGCCGTCCAGCTCGGCCAGCCGGTCGGACGCGTCCGTGCTGCCGTCCCGGTCGGCCTCGACGGCCTTCGCGAACCACTCACGGGCCTCGCTCTCCCGGCCGGCGGCCAGCAGGGCGTCGGCGTACGCGTACCGCAGGCGCGCCGTCCAGGGCTGCACCGAGTTGGACGCCAGCTCGGAGCTCTGCAGCGTCACGATGGCCGCGTCCAGCTGTCCCAGGTCACGCCGGGCGCCGGCCGCGACGAGCCGCATCTCGACCTGCCCGGCCTTGTCCAGCTTGTGCACCTCGGGGGCGCCGGCCATGTCCAGTGCCTTCTCCGGCCGCCCGAGCCCGCGCTCGCAGTCGGCCATGAGCGGCCACAGGTCGACGGTGCCGGTCATCCGGCGGGCGGCACGGAACTCGGCGAGTGCCTCGGCGTACTTCTGGTTGGCGTACGCCGCGAAGCCTGCGGCCTCCCGCACGGCGGCCACGCGCGAGGCGAGACGCAGGGCGACCCTGGAGTAGCCGTAGGCACCCTCGGGGTCCTCGTCGATCAGCCGGGCCACCATCACCAGGTTCCTGGCCACGTCGTCGGCGAGCGTCTTGGGCAGGCTCTGCAGCTCCTGCCGTACGTCCTTGTCGATCTCCTCGCCGGTGACGTCCTCGGGGATGGGCAGCCGCTTGATCGGCTCGCGGTCCCGGTCGCGGTCGCGGTCCCGGTCGTCGCGGAAGCGTCCACCGCCGTGCCGGTCGTCCCGGCCACGGAAGCCGCCCGGCCTGCCGCCCCGGTCGTCCCGACGCGGGCCGCCACGGCCGCGGTCGTCACGCCCGCGGAAGCCGCCGCGATCGCCGCCACGGCTGTCGTCCCGGCCGCGGTAGCCGCCGCGGTCACCACGGTCGTCGCGGCGGAAGCCGCCACGGTCGCCGCCCCGGCCGTCCTCTCGGCGGTCTCCGCGGTGATCTCCGCGGTGGTCTCCGCGGTTGTCGTCACGGCGTCGGTAGTCGCCGCGCTCGGGCCGGCTGCCGCGGTCGTCGCGGCCACGGAATCCGCCGCGGTCACCGCCACGGTCGTCGTCCCGGCTGCTCCGGAAGCCGCCGCGGTCTCCCGCGCGGTCGTCGCGGCCACGGAAGTCGTCCCGGCCCCGGGTGTCGTCGCGGCGGAAGCCACCGCGCTCGCCCCGCTCGGCGCGATCACCACGGTCGTCACGGCCGCGGTATCCGCCACGGTCACCGCCCCGACTGTCCTCGCGGCGGAAACCGCCCCGGTCTCCGCCGCGGCTGTCGCCTCGGTTGTCGTCCCGGCCGCGGTACCCGCCCCGGTCGTCCCGGCCGCGGAATCCGCCGCGGTCACCGCGCTCGTCACGGCCCGTCCGGTCGTCACGGCCGCGGAAACCGCCGCCCCTGGGACCACGGTCGTCGTCGCGGCCCCGGTAGCCGCCACGGTCGTCACGGCCGCGGTAGCCGCCACGGTCGCCACCCCGACTGTCCTCACGCCGGAACCCGCCGCGCTCGTCCCGGCCGGCCCGGTCGTCGCGGCGGTCATCGCGGCGGTCATCGCGGCGGTTGTCATGGCGGTCATCGCGGCGGCCGAAGCCCCGGTCGTCGTCCCGTCGGTAGCCGTACCGCTCCCGGTCACCGCCCCGCCGGTGGTCGTCACGGCGATCGTCACCGCCGCCGCCGTAGCCGCCGCGCTCACCACCGCGGTTGTCATCACGGCCACGGTAGCCACCACGCTCGGGCCGGCCGCCGCGGCCGCCGCGGTCATCGCGGTCATCGCGGCGGAACCCACGATCCCGGTCGCCGCCCCGGTCACGGTCGCGGTCCCGGTCGTCGCGGCGGAAGGGAGGACGGTCACCGTCCCTGCGGAATCCGCGGTCCCGGTCGTCACTCCGACGAGGACCGCCGCGCTGGCCGCCACGCTCGGACCGGTCACCACTGTCCCGTCGCCGCTGATCGCGCTCCGGTCGGTCGTCGGGAGAGTTGGTGGACATCGGTGACTCCTGTCTTCGGTACCGCAAGTATCTCGCGCAGCCGGGTACCCAGCGCGCCATAAGCAAATGAAAAAGGACCCCTGGTCCCAGCTGAACGCTGGTGACCAGGGGTCCTTCCAAAGATTGTTCGGCGGCGTCCTACTCTCCCACAGGGTCCCCCCTGCAGTACCATCGGCGCTGTAAGGCTTAGCTTCCGGGTTCGGAATGTAACCGGGCGT
>NZ_JBIWOK010000006.1:353045-487349 GCF_044767675.1 Streptomyces sp. NPDC101219 | reverse complement strand
GACTGCTTCCCGGCCGTCGACTACTTCGAGAACAGCGGCCTGCCCTTCGTCATCGCCCTCAACGGCTTCGACGGACAGCAGCCCTACCAGCCGGACGAGGTGCGCGAGGCGCTCCAGATCGGGCCGGACACGCCGATCATCACCACCGACGCCCGCCACCGCTCGGACGCGAAGTCGACGCTGATCACGCTCGTCGAGCACGCGCTGATGGCGCGTCTGCGCTGACGGCCCGCCGCCGCCTGCGGGCCGTGGACGCAGGCGGCGCCCCGGGGGCCCGGAGGTCCCCGGGGTGGCACAAGAACTTCCTCAGCAACAGGTAAGGGCCCCTCCTTCGCGGAGGGGCCCTTACCTGTTGACGTGTGCGGTCAGCGCCAGCTGTGCGGGGCGCGGAAGCCGCCCTCGCGCTCCAGGCGCCGCCAGCCGGCCTTCGCGCGGCCGCGGTGGGCCGGCGCGGTGTCGGCGGGGCGGGCCGCCGCACGGGCCAGGAGGATGGCCGTGATGGCGGCGACCTCCTCGGGCTCGGCGTGGCCCTTCTCGACGCGGATGTCAGGTGTGCTCATGGGGCTCAGTCTCCCTGGGAGAGGGGTCCGCGGGGTTGCCGCGGCGGGTCCGTCCGGTTACTGGGGCGGGTTGCCGTGCTTGCGGGACGGCAGGTCGGCGTGCTTGGTCTGCAGCATCGCCAGGGACCTGATGAGGACCTCGCGGGTCTCGGCGGGGTCGATGACGTCGTCGACCAGGCCGCGCTCGGCCGCGTAGTAGGGGTGCATCAGCTCCGACTTGTACTCCTTGACCATGCGAGCGCGCATGGCCTCGGGGTCCTCGGCGTCGGCGATCTGACGGCGGAAGATGACGTTGGCCGCGCCCTCGGCGCCCATGACGGCGATCTCGTTGGTCGGCCAGGCGTAGGTGAGGTCCGCGCCGATGGACTGGGAGTCCATGACGATGTAGGCGCCGCCGTACGCCTTGCGCAGGATCAGCGAGATCCGCGGCACGGTGGCGTTGCAGTAGGCGTAGAGCAGCTTGGCGCCGTGGCGGATGATGCCGCCGTGCTCCTGGTCGACGCCCGGGAGGAAGCCGGGGACGTCCAGGAAGGTGAGGATCGGGATGTTGAAGGCGTCGCACATCTGCACGAAGCGGGCGGCCTTCTCGGAGGCCTCGATGTCGAGCACGCCGGCCAGCGTCTGCGGCTGGTTGGCGACGATGCCGACGACCTGGCCGTCCATCCGGGCGAGCGCGCAGATGATGTTGCGCGCCCAGCGCTCGTGGACCTCCAGGTACTCGCCGTCGTCGACGATCTCCTCGATGACCTTGGCCATGTCGTAGGGCCGGTTGCCGTCGGCGGGTACCAGGTCGAGCAGGGCGTCACCGCGGCGGTCCGCGGCGTCGGAGCTCTCCGCCCGCGGGGGGTTCTCGCGGTTGTTCTGCGGGAGGAGGGAGAGGAGGTAGCGCACCTCGTGGATGCAGGTCTCCTCGTCGTCGTAGGCGAAGTGGCAGACCCCGGAGGTCTCGGCGTGCACGTCGGCACCGCCCAGGCCGTTCTGGGTGATCGCCTCGCCGGTGACCGCCTTGACGACGTCGGGGCCGGTGATGAACATCTGCGAGGTGTCGCGGACCATGAACACGAAGTCCGTCAGGGCGGGGCTGTAGGCCGCGCCGCCCGCGCACGGGCCGAGCATCACGCTGATCTGCGGGATGACGCCGGACGCCTTGGTGTTGCGCTGGAAGATGCCGCCGTAGCCGGCGAGGGCGGAGACGCCCTCCTGGATGCGGGCCCCGGCGCCGTCGTTGAGGGAGACCAGGGGGGCACCGGCCGCGATGGCCATGTCCATGATCTTGTGGATCTTGGTGGCGTGGGCCTCGCCCAGGGCGCCGCCGAAGATCCGGAAGTCGTGGGCGTAGACGAAGACCGTGCGGCCCTCGACCGTGCCCCAGCCGGTGATGACACCGTCGCTGTAGGGCTTCTTCGCCTCCAGACCGAAGCCGGTCGCCCGGTGCCGGCGCAGCTGCTCGACCTCGCGGAAGGACCCGGGGTCCAGCAGGAGTTCGATGCGCTCCCGTGCGGTCAGCTTGCCCTTGGCGTGCTGCGCCTGGGTCGCCTTCTCGCTCGGGCCGGCCAGCGCCTGCGCACGGATCTCGTGCAGCTCGGCCACTCGCCCGCGCGCGTCGGCCGGCTCCCCCGGCAGGTCGGTCGGCTCACCCGGCGCCTCGTCCAAAACGGTCATGTAGTGACCTTACGAAGTCGACGGGCGATTGCGAGCCGTCGACTCCTCACAGTCTCGACGGCGATTTCCTGGTACCACTGAACAGAACCACGGCCGCATGCAGGCTTTTCGACTGCTCAGGGGGCGTGCCGCTTGTCGGGGTCGGACAAAGCCGTTCGGTGGAGAGTCACCTCACACCGGTGCGTGGCGCCCGCCTCCCCCGGGGTGACGCGCAGCCGCAGCCGAGGGCCGGTGGCCAGGATTTCCACGGTGTCGTCGGCGCATACGGGTCCCCGCGCCGGGTGGTCCCAGACGATCTCCAGCGGTTCGCCCGTTCGGGTCGGTCCGCTCACGCAGAGGGTAGCGGTACCGCCGGTGACGCGGACCAGCACGCTCGCCGCGGACGAGGCGGCCGGCGGCCCCGCGGTGCCCTGGTGCCAGAAGTCGGCGGCGGTGACGCCGGTGCCGGGCAGCGCGACCGCCTGGCGGGTGCCGTCGTCGGCGAGGATCCGCGGCCGGGCCCGGTCCGCGGCCCGGCAGGCGACCTCGTCGCGGGAGGCGCCCGGCAGCAGGACGTAGGCGTAGCGGGCGTCGGCGGGGTCGGTGCCGTGGTCGAGTCAGAGGGTCTGCCGGCGGCGGGTGCGGCGTTCGGTGCTGCCGCCGGCGTTGATGTCGGACCAGGCCCCGGTGCGGTCCTCGCACAGGGTGCGCACCGCGCCGTCGAGTACAAGCCAGCCGCCGTGGCCCTCCGGAGTAGTCGGTGAGCACGGTGTCCGGGACGAAGTGGCCGACGGCGGCGCAGGCGGCCCGGACCCGGTCGGGGCCGAGCTCGTCGTGCAGGGCCGCGGTGATGTCGGTGAGCATCCGCGGGCTGCCGCTCTGCCATTCCCACCAGTTGCCCCGGCGGGCGTGTGCCCGGGTGGTACACGGTGGCGGCGAGGTGGTGCAGGCCGCGCAGGACGGCGGCGAGCAGCGCGGGGTCGCCGGTGGAGCCGGTGCCGGGCTGGACGTAGGCCTGGGCCATGGTCCACGGGCGGCCGTGGGAGAGGGTGATGCCCGTGGCCGGCTCGAAGGGGTGGAAGGGCCAGGGAGATCCGGGGGCGGGGTCCATGGTGGCGTGGAAGGCGCGGGCGGGCGCCGGTCCCGGCGAGCCGGGAGGCGTGGGGCTCCGCGGCCGGGTCGTATCCGGTGCCGAGGGTGAGGTCGAGCCAGCGCCCGCGCAGCCGGCCGAAGGGGGCGGCGGAGGGGGCCGGGGGCGGAGGAGACGAGGTGCCGGCGCCCCGCCGGGGCGCCGCACCGGCGGTCGCGGCGAGCACGGTGGCCGCGAGCAGCAGGGCCCGCCGGCTGGCTTGCACATGCGGACCACCACCGGTCGACGTCGTTCGGACCGGGACGCGGCGACGAGCCGTACGGGGCCCGAGGCGACGGACCATACCCGTCTGCGGGGCCGTGACGCCCCGGGCCCGGGCGGGTGACCGGGGGCCGGGAGGGTACCCAGGACGCGGCTGTGGCTGATTTTTTTCCCGATCCTCCAAAAGATGTTGAACTTTGAAGGGAATGCCTCTACGGTGGGTCGTGTTGAGTTAGTTGAACATTGAACGGGATCACCCGTTCACCCCGTCCCCGAAGGAGAAACACCATGGGTATCTTCAACCGCAAGAACGACGCCGACACCGCGACCGCCACCGCCACGGCCACCGCCGCTCCGGACCTGTCCGCCCTCACCGGCGACTACACCATCGACCCGTCGCACACCACGATCGGCTTCGTCGCGCGGCACGCCATGGTCACCAACGTCAAGGGCAGCTTCAAGGAGTTCACCGGCACGCTGCACCTGGACGGCTCCGACCCGGCCAAGTCCACCGCCTCCATCGACGTGGTGATGGACAGCATCGACACCGGCAGCGCCGACCGTGACGGCCACCTCAAGAGCGCCGACTTCTTCAAGACGGACGAGTTCCCGACGATGACCTTCCGGTCCACCAAGGTCGAGGCGGCCGGCGACGGCGAGTACCGCGTCACGGGCGACCTGACCATCCTCGGCACCACGCGTCCGCTGACCATCGACGTCGAGTACAACGGTGCCGCCACGGACCCGTTCGGCAACCAGCGCGTCGGCTTCGAGGGCAAGGCGGAGATCCTGCGCTCCGACTGGGGCCTCACCTGGAACGCGGCGCTGGAGACCGGTGGCTTCCTGGTCTCCGACAAGATCAAGCTGAACTTCGACATCTCGGCGATCCGCAACGCCTGACCGTGACGGCGCGGCCCCGCCGCGCCGCCCCCCTGAGCGCGCCCGTCTCGCCGGCACCCCATGCTGGAAGGCGGGCGCTCGGCATGCCCGGAGCGTGCCCGCCCCGGCCCGAGCGGTTCTCCCGCGGGGCCGGACCGCTCAGAAGCCTCCGCCGAAGTCCCCGCCGCCGAAGTCGCCGCCGCCGAAACCGCCGCCGAAGTCGCCGGGGTCGAAGTCGGCACCGGACAGGTCGCCGCCCTCGTACCCGCCGAAGTCGCCGTAGCCGCCGCCGTAGTCCGCGCCGTAGGCGGGGCCGGCCATCAGGCCGCCCAGCATCGTGCCGACGAGCAGGCCGGGCAGCAGACCGCCGCCGAAGTAGCCGCCGGCCCAGGGGCCGTAGGCGGGGCCCGCCTCCCAGTAGGGGCGGCGGCCGTACTCGGTGTCGACCTCGCGCACCACCGGGTCCAGCCCGTCGGAGAGACGGGCCCGGTCGGCCGCGCAGACCGGCACCTCCCGGGCCGCTCCGCCCGGGGGCGTCCAGCGGGCGTCGGCCACCGAGGGGCCGTGCCGCGGGTCGAAGAAGCACGGCGGGCGGCGCTCGGGCAGCTCCCGGCCCTCGCGGCGGGCGGCGAGCACCGACAGCGAGAACCGGCCGTCCTCCACCGCCTGGGTGACCGCCTTCACGTCCTCGGGCCTGCGGGCCGCCGCCATCAGACTCTTCGCCTGCTCGTAGGCGTCCAGCGCGCGCTCGTAGTCGCCGCGCATCGCGTCGTCGGCGCCCGGTTCCGAGGGGTGGAAGTCGAGACGGTCGAGCTCCTCGCCGAAGGCGGTGATGTCCTCGTCGACCACCACCCGCAGCTTCTCCAGCGCCGCCCGCTGTTCCTCCTCGTGGCGGCGCCGGTTGCGGCGGGACAGGGCGAACACGCCCGCACCGCCCGCCGCCAGCACCGCGCCGACGGTGATCAGACCGCCGACCGGGACCTCGCCGCCGCCCTCGTTCCAGCTGCCGGGGGCAGAACCGCCGATGGTGCGCAGCGCGTCGTCGACGAAGTCGTTCAGCTGGGCCTTGGCGTCACCGGCGTCCTGCGCGGCCGTGACCAGGTTGCGCACACCCTGGCGGCTCACCACGCTGCTGTCGGCGCGCGCGTCGAACGCGTCGCCGAGGCGCACCCCGTACAGACCGGTCACGCCGGTCGCGGTGCGCAGGTTCCGGAAGAGGTTCTGGGTGGGCTGGTCGGCCGGGAGGACGGCGACGAAGACGGGTTTGTCCGCGTCCTCGATCTTCTTCGCGAGGGCGTCGGCATCCGCCTCGGACAGGATGTCCCGGGCATCGGGATCGACGTACACGGGCCGCTCGCGCAACGCCCGGCCGACCTCCGAGAGGTCCGCCGCCTGCGCGCCGGGCGCCGCGGCCAGCAGCACCGCCAGAGCGGCGGCCACCGGCATGATCAGCAGGCGTACGAAAGTACGCGGCAGCGCGACCTTCATACTCTCGAAGCTACCCGAATCGACTGGAAAACGGACATCGGGCCCAGCAGGTATTCCCGGGAAACGGAATCCCTGCCGGGCCCGGCAGTCCGGCGAATCGCTGCTAGGCGACCGGCTCGACGCCCGCGCGCAGCAGGCCGTAGGCGTAGGCGTCCTCCAGTGCCTGCCAGGACGCGGCGATGACGTTGTCGGCGACGCCGACCGTGGCCCACTCCCCCGCCCCGTCGGAGGTGGAGATCAGCACCCGGGTCGTGGACTGGGTGCCGTGCTTGCCCTCGAGGATGCGGACCTTGTAGTCGACCAGCTCCAGCTTGGCGAGCTGCGGGTAGATCTTCTCCAGGGCGACGCGCAGCGCGCGGTCCAGGGCGTTGACCGGGCCGTTGCCCTCCGCCGTGGCGACGATGCGCTCGCTCTTGGCCCACAGCTTGACGGTGGCCTCGTTGGCGTGGCTGCCGTCGGGGCGGTCCTCGACGATCGCGCGCCAGGACTCGACCGCGAAGTACTTCACCGGGCGGCCCTCGGCCTCGGCCCGCAGCAGGAGTTCGAAGCTGGCGTCGGCCGCCTCGTAGGTGTAGCCCTTCAGCTCGCGCTCCTTGACCCGCTCCACGACCCGGGCGACCAGCTCCCGGTCGTCGCCGAGGTCGATGCCGAGCTCCTTGCCCTTGAGCTCGATGGAGGCGCGGCCCGCCATGTCCGAGACCAGCATCCGCATGGTGTTGCCGACCTGCTCGGGGTCGATGTGCTGGTACAGGTCGGGGTCGACCTTGATCGCGGAGGCGTGCAGACCGGCCTTGTGCGCGAAGGCCGAGACGCCGACGTAGGGCTGGTGGGTGGAGGGCGTGAGGTTGACGACCTCGGCGATGGCGTGGGAGATGCGGGTCATCTCGCGCAGCCGGCCCTCGGGCAGCACCTTCTTGCCGTACTTGAGCTCCAGCGCGGCCACCACGGGGAAGAGGTTGGCGTTGCCGACCCGCTCGCCGTAGCCGTTGGCCGTGCACTGCACGTGGGTGGCGCCCGCGTCGACCGCGGCAAGGGTGTTGGCGACCGCGCAGCCGGTGTCGTCCTGGGCGTGGATGCCGAGCCGGGCGCCGGTGTCGGCGAGGACCGTGGCGACCACCGCCTGGATCTGCGCGGGCAGCATCCCGCCGTTGGTGTCGCACAGGACAACGACGTCGGCGCCGGCCTCGGAGGCGGCGCGGACGACGGCCTTGGCGTACTCCGGGTTGGCTCGGTAGCCGTCGAAGAAGTGCTCGCAGTCCACGAAGACCCTTCGGCCCTCGGCCGTGAGGTGGGCGACGGTGTCCCGGATCATCTCGACGTTCTCGTCGAGCGTGGTGCGCAGGGCCAGTTCGACATGGCGGTCGTGCGACTTGGCGACCAGGGTGATCACGGGTGCGCCGGATTCCAGGAGCGCCCTGACCTGGGGGTCCTTGTCCGCTGTGGTGCCGGCGCGGCGGGTGGAGCCGAAGGCGACCAGCTGGGCGTGCTCGAATGCGATCTCCTCGCGGGCGCGGGCGAAGAACTCGGTGTCCCGCGGGTTGGCGCCGGGCCAGCCGCCCTCGATGAAGCCCACGCCGAACTCGTCCAGGTGCCGTGCGATGGCCAGCTTGTCGGCGACCGTGAGGTTGATGCCCTCGCGCTGGGCGCCGTCGCGCAGTGTGGTGTCGAAGACGTGGAACGAGTCGTCGGGCTCGCTGGTTGCGGTCATGGTCTGAAGGCTCCTGATGTTGATCTCGGTCTACCGGAATGACCGGTTCCACCGTCTCTCCATGGTCCCTCACGCACTGTTTCCGGCTGCGGATGGGCCAGGAAACAGAAAAACCCCTCGCGGGTGCGAGAGGTCTGCGCGCGGGTCGAGGACGACGGTGTCCGCCCGTACCGTGTCGTACGTGCGGTCACTGCGGACCGGCGCGCCTGCTGCCAATAATCGTGGCGAACGAGAGCACGGGGGCAGTCTGGCACATTCCGCCCCCGTGTCCGGTGGCCGTCTCAGGATGCGGGCGGTCCCAGCAGGAGGGCGGGTTGGGGACCGGTGGCAACAGGCGAAGGGCGGGTGCCGGAAGGGTCCGGCACCCGCCCTCGTCGCCGCCCGTGCGTCAGCCCAGCCGGTGCATCCAGCCGTGCTTGTCCTCGGCCGTGCCGCGCTGGATGTCGAGCAGGGCCTGGCGCAGCCGCTGCGTGACCTCTCCGGGCTCGCCGCCGCTCTGCTGCCACTCGGCACCGGCCCGCTTGACGGTGCCGACGGGGGTGATGACGGCGGCGGTGCCGCAGGCGAAGACCTCGGTGAGGGTGCCGTTCTCCGAGTCGCGCTGCCACTGGTCGACGGAGACCCGCTCCTCGACGGCCTCGTAGCCCAGGTCGCGGGCGACGCTCAGCAGGGAGTCACGGGTGACGCCCTCCAGGATGGAACCGGTGAGGGTGGGCGTGACGATCCGGTCGCCGTAGACGAAGTACAGGTTCATGCCGCCCAGTTCCTCGACCCAGGTGTGCTCCACGGCGTCGAGGTAGCAGACCTGGTCGCAGCCCTCGGCGGCGGCCTCGGCCTGGGCGAGCAGGGAGGCGGCGTAGTTGCCGCCGGTCTTGGCGTCGCCCATGCCGCCGGGGACGGCGCGGACCCGGTCCTCGGAGACCCAGATGGACACCGGCTTGATGCCGCCCGGGAAGTAGGCGCCGGCCGGGGAGGCGATGACCAGGAACAGGTACTCGTTGGCCGGCTTCACTCCGAGCCCGACCTCGGTGGCGATCATGAACGGGCGCAGGTAGAGCGACTCCTCGCCGCCGTGCGCCGGAACCCACGCCTTGTCCTGGCGCACCAGCGCGTCGCACGCCTCGAGGAACGTCTCGACGGGCAGCTCGGGCATGGCCAGGCGGCGGGCGGAGCGCTGGAAACGCTCGGCGTTCTTCTCCGGACGGAAGGTGGCGACGGAGCCGTCGGGGCGCCGGTAGGCCTTCAGCCCCTCGAAGATCTCCTGCGCGTAGTGCAGGACGGTGGTGGCGGGGTCCAGGGGGATCGGCGCGTACGGGACGAGCTGGCCGTCGTGCCAGCCGCGGCCCTCCGTCCACTTGATGGTCACCATGTGGTCGGTGAAGTGGCGGCCGAATCCGGGGTTGGCCAGAATCGCCTCGCGCTCTGCGTCCGAGAGCGGGTGGGCGGAGGGCTTGAGCTCGATCGTGGGCGTCGTCATGAGTGGTTTGTCCTTCACCGGTTGTAGTGACGGGCCGCGCACACTCCCGTACGGCCGGTGGCCGATACTAGGACGTCCGAGCATTCCCTCATTCCGCGGCTCCGCGTTCGATTATCGCCCGGGGGCGGCTGCGGAAGAAACGGGGTGAATGCGGCCCGTTGGTCGATGGTGGCACCCGGCGGGGACATGCGGAAGCCGCCGGGTACGGGGGGACCCGGCGGCTTCGCGTGTGGTCGAGAGCGCGCCCGGTCAGCCGGCTACCCGTACGGCGAGCGCGTCGCCGATCTCGGAGGTGCTGCGTGCGGGCAGGTCACCGCGTTCCGCGAGGTCGGCGGAGACGGCGTCCTCGATGCGGGCGGCCTCGGTCTCGTGGCCGAGGTGGCGCAGCAGGAGGGCGACGGACAGGACGGTGGCCGTGGGGTCTGCCTTGCCCTGGCCGGCGATGTCGGGGGCCGAGCCGTGCACGGGCTCGAACATGGAGGGGAACTCACCCGAAGGGTTGATGTTGCCGCTCGCGGCCACGCCGATGCCGCCGGAGACGGCCGCGGCGAGGTCGGTGATGATGTCGCCGAAGAGGTTGTCGGTGACGATGACGTCGAAGCGGGCCGGGTCGGTGACGAGGTAGATCGTCGCGGCGTCGACGTGGATGTACTCGGTGGTGACCTCGGGGTACTCCTCGGCCACCTTGGTGAAGATGTTGGTCCAGAGGTGGCCGGCGAAGGTCAGCACGTTGTTCTTGTGGACCAGCGTCAGCTTCTTGCGGGGGCGGGCCTGGGCGCGGGCGAAGGCGTCGCGGACCACGCGCTCGACACCGAAGGCCGTGTTGACGGAGACCTCGGTGGCGACCTCGTGGGGCGTGCCGGTGCGGATGGAGCCGCCGTTGCCGGTGTAGGGGCCCTCGGTGCCCTCGCGGACGACGACGAAGTCGATCTCCGGCTGACCCGCGAGCGGCGTGGACACGCCCGGCAGGAGCTTGCTCGGCCGGAGGTTGACGTGGTGGTCGAAGGCGAAGCGCAGCTTGAGCAGGAATCCGCGCTCCAGGACGCCGGAGGGGACGCCGGGGTCGCCGATGGCGCCGAGCAGGATGGCGTCGTGCTGCCGGAGTTCGGCCAGGTCGGCGTCGGTGAGGGTCTCACCGGTGGCGTGGTAGCGCCGGGCGCCGAAGTCGAACTCCCTGGTCTCCAGCTTCACATCCTGCGGGAGGACGGCGGAAAGGACCTTGAGACCTTCGGTCACGACCTCCTGGCCGATGCCGTCACCGGGGATCACTGCGAGATTGATGCTGCGAGACATGCGGGCACCCTACTCCTCGTCCCATGCACTGACACGAGCCGTCCGGGATGCGGACACCCGCATGGCGGACGGCCCGGACTCAGTGGCCGGTCGAGCCGCCGTTGTCCCGGCGGTCCAGGGCGCGCTGCAGGGCTGCGGCGGCGTTCTTCCGGTCGGACTCGGAGGTGCGGGAGGTGTGGCGGACGCGGCGGCGGGCGGTCGTCTCGGGCATGGGAGATCGGCTCCTTCGGAACACGCGCGGAAAGACGCGGAGGGTCACGGGATGCCGGAAGGGGCGGGGAACCAGGGACCGCAGGGGGTGACCTGCACGAGGGTCCGGCTCACGACCGCCATTCGCTTGATCGAGCGAGACGTTCGGCTCCTACAAAAGTAAGGGCGCGCCGCGCGTCTGTCTGCACAATTACTTGGGCTTCCTACTATCTGAGACGGTGGACTAGGTCACACCCCTCTGACCTGGGGTTTTCCGTCCAGGACCACCGCGCCGTCGTCGCACACGGACGAACGGGCCAGGTCGGGGGGTGACCTGGCCCGTTCGCGATCGGGGTGGGCGTCAGCCCATGTGCGGGTACGTGTAGTCGGTCGGCGGGACCAGCGTCTCCTTGATGGCGCGGGTCAGGGTCCAGCGCATCAGGTTCTGCGGGGCGCCCGCCTTGTCGTTGGTGCCGGAGGCCCGGCCGCCGCCGAAGGGCTGCTGGCCGACGACGGCACCGGTCGACTTGTCGTTGATGTAGAAGTTGCCGGCCGCGTAGCGCAGCTTCTCCATCGTGTACGCCGCCGCCGCACGGTCGTTCGCGATGACCGAGCCGGTCAGGGCGTAGTCCGAGACCGACTCCATCTGGGTCAGCATCTCGTCGTACTTCTCGTCGTCGTACACGTGCACGGCGAGGATCGGGCCGAAGTACTCGGTGCGGAACACCTCGTTCTCCGGGTCGCTGCACTCGATGACGGTCGGGCGGACGAAGTAGCCCACCGAGTCGTCGTAGGAGCCGCCCGCCACGATGGTGCAGGACGGGTCCTCCTCGGCCCGGTCGATGGCGGCCTTGTTCTTGGCGAAGGACCACTCGTCGATGACGGCGCCGATGAAATGGGACAGGTCGGTGACGTCACCCATCCGGATGCCGTCCACCTCGGCGGCGAACTCCTCCTTGAAGCCGGAGTTCCAGATCGAGGCGGGGATGTAGGCGCGCGAGGTGGCGCTGCACTTCTGGCCCTGGTACTCGAAGGCACCGCGGGTCAGCGCGGTCCTGAGGATCGCGGGGTCGGCGCTCGGGTGGGCGACGACGAAGTCCTTGCCGCCGGTCTCGCCGACCAGGCGCGGGTAGGTGCGGTACTTCTCGATGTTGTTGCCGACCGTCTTCCACAGGTGCTGGAACGTCCTGGTCGAGCCGGTGAAGTGGATGCCGGCCAGGTCGCGGTGTTCCAGGGCGACCTCGGAGACCTCCAGGCCGTCACCGGTGAGGAGGTTGATGACGCCCTTGGGCAGCCCGGCCTCCTCCAGCAGCTGCATCAGCAGCACCGCGGCGTGCGTCTGGGTCGGGGACGGCTTCCAGACGACGACGTTGCCCATCAGGGCGGGCGCGGTCGGCAGGTTGGCGGCGATGGCGGTGAAGTTGAACGGCGTGATCGCGTAGACGAAGCCCTCCAGCGGGCGGTGGTCCAGGCGGTTCCACACGCCCGGCGAGTTGGCCGGGGGCTGCTCGGCGAGGATGCCGCGCGCGTAGTGGACGTTGAAGCGCCAGAAGTCGACCAGCTCGCAGGGGCTGTCGATCTCGGCCTGCTGGGCGGTCTTGGACTGGCCCAGCATGGTGGAGGCGGCGATGGTCTCGCGCCAGGGGCCGGCCAGCAGCTCGGCGGCGCGCAGGATGATCGCCGCGCGGTCGTCGAAGGACATGGCGCGCCAGGCGGGCGCGGCGGCGAGGGCCGCGTCGATGGCGTCCTGGGCGTCCTGCCGGGTGGCGTGGGCGGCGGTGCCCAGGCGCGCCTTGTGGTTGTGCGGCTGCACGACGTCGAACCGCTCGCCGCCGCCCATCCGCTTCTCACCGCCGATGGTGCAGGGCAGGTCGACCGGGTTGTCGGCCAGCTCCCTCAGCCTGGCCTCCAGCCGTGCCCGCTCGGGCGAGCCGGGGGCGTAGCCGTGCACCGGCTCGTTGACGGGGGTGGGGACCTGGGTCACAGCGTCCATGGTGTCCGTAACTCCTTGACTTGAGCGGTGTGGGTCAGCCCTTGGTGATCATGCTGCGTGCGAAGAACCGCAGGTTGGCGGGCTTCTCCGCGAGCCGCCTCATGAAGTAGCCGTACCAGTCGGTGCCGTAGGCGGTGTACACGCGCATGCGGTGGCCCTCCGCGGCCAGCCGCAGGTGCTCGTCGCTGCGGATGCCGTACAGCATCTGGAACTCGTACTCGTCCGGCTTGCGCCCGGCGATGCGGGCCAGCTCCTGGGCGATGGAGATCAGACGCGGGTCGTGGGACCCGATCATCGGATACCCGTCGCCGTTCATCAGGGTGCGCAGGATGCGCACGTACGCCTTGTCGATCTCGTGCTTCTGCTGGAGGGCGACGTCGGCGGGCTCCTTGTAGGCGCCCTTCACCAACCGTACGCGACTGCCGTTCGCGGCGAGCCTGCGCGCGTCCTCCTCCGTGCGGTACAGGTACGCCTGGATCACGCAGCCGGTCTGCGGGACGTCCCGGCGCAGCTCCTCGTGGATGGCGAACATCGAGTCGAGGGTGGTGTGGTCCTCGGCGTCCAGGGTGACGGTGGTGCCGATGGCGGCGGCGGCCTCGACGACCGGGCGGACGTTGGCGAGCGCCAGATCGTGGCCGCCGGGGAGGGACTGGCCGAACATGGACAGCTTCACGGACATCTCGACGCGGCCGCCGAGCTCCAGCGGGGCCAGCCGCTCGATCAGTTCGAGGTAGGCGTCGCGGGCCGCCTCGGCCTGGACGGGCGTGGTGATGTCCTCGCCGACGACGTCCATCGTCAGCTCCAGGCCGTTGCCGGTGAGCTCCTCGACGACGGGCAGCACCTCGTCCACCGTCTCCCCGGGGATGAAGCGGTCGACCACCTGCCTGGTGCCCGGCGCCGCCGAGACCAGCCGACGCATCCGGTCGCTGCGCGACGCGGCGAGAATCACGGGACCCAGCACGGGGCACCTCCAAACACCTGCACGAGACGGCCGCCCCCTCGTCGGGGTACGGCACGGAGAACCACCGTGAAACCTATGGATCGACCCGATCGTCGGCCATCGACAGCTGTCACGCATCCGTGCCGCGGATCTCAGACATCTGTATGAAGCGCGCGGCACCGTGCGGGACAATGCCCGGGTGACGTCGGAACACAGGGGTGACTACCAGGAGCTCGTGGACGAGATCTCCGAGCTGCTCGGCGCCCCGGCGACCCTGGAGAGCCGGGACTTCGAGCTGATCGCCTTCGGCGCCTACGACAGCGAGGGCGACCTCGACCCGTCCTCGCTCGACCCGGTGCGCACCCGCTCGATCCTCACGCGGCGCTCCACGCCCGCCGTCCGCGCCTGGTTCGAGGGCTTCGGCATCACCCGCGCGAGGGGCCCGGTCCGCATCCCGCGCACGCCGGAGGCGGGGGTGCACCGCGGCCGCATCTGCCTCCCGGTACGCCACCGGGGCGTCGTCCTCGGCTACGTGTGGCTGCTGGAGGACGGCCCGGGCCCCTCCGACCGGCGGCTCGACGCGGCCATGCGGGTGACCGCCCGCATCGGCGCGCTGCTCGCCGACGAGGCGCAGCACGGCGCGGACCTCACCCGCGAGCTGCGGGCGGTGCTCACCGCGGAGCGCGACTGGCAGCGCGACATGGCCGTCGCCGAACTGCGCACCGCGCTCGGCCCGCGCGCGGACGGGCCGCACACGCTGGTCTGCGTGGCGCCCTGGCCGGCCGGCCCCGACGACGACGCCCCGTCGGTGCGCACCGTGCCCGGGGCGACGGCCCTGTGCACCACGCCCCGGGGCGCCTCGGACCTCGCGCTCGCCCTGCTGCTGCGGCTGCGGGCGACGGACGTCCTGACGCCGGCGACCGCGGCGGCGGGGCGGCTGCTGGAGCGGGCGCGGGAGTCCGGGGCGGGCGGCCGGGGTCCGGCGGCGGCCGCCGGGATCGCGGAGCCGCGCACCGGCCTCGCGGACCTGGGGGCCGCCTGGGAGGAGGCCGCGGCCGCGGCCCGGGCGGCGCTGGCCGAACCCCGGCTCGGCCCGGTCGCCCGGTGGGCCTCGATCGGCCCCTACCGGCTGCTGACCGCGCTGCCCCCGCGGGCCGCCCACGACCCGGTGGCCGGCCCGCTGCTGGCGCCCGCCCACCGGGAGCTCGCGCGTACCGCGGAGACCTACCTCGACCTCGCGGGCCAGGCCGGGCGCACCGCCGCCGAGCTGGGCATCCACCGGCAGACCCTGTACTACCGCCTGTCCCGGGTCGAACAGCTCACCGGGCTGGACCTGGACGACGGCGAGGACCGGCTGCTGCTGCACATGGCGCTGAAGGCACACCGGCTGTGACCGGCGGGGCCGGGCACGGCGCACGCCGGAGGGGCTGACCGGGTCAGCCCCTCCGGCGTGCGGTGGAACAGCGTCGCGGGTCCGGACCCGCGACCGGTTTCCGGTTGTCGGTGTCGGCGCCGGGGTCAGACCAGGTTGACCGAGCGGGCCGAGGTCGCGCCGATCTCGGCCGCGGCCTCCGCGAGCACCCCGGCCGGGACCGTGTCGTCGACCGTCAGCACCGCGAGAGCCTCGCCGCCGACCGTGGCCCGGGCGACCTGCATGCCGGCGATGTTGAGGCCCGCCTCGCCGAGGATGCGGCCGACGGTGCCGACGACACCCGGGCGGTCCTCGTAGCGCAGCACCAGCATGTGGTCGGCGAGCGCCAGGTCGACGTCGTACTCGCCGACCGCGACGATCTTCTGCACGTGCTTGGGGCCGGCCAGCGTGCCGGAGACCGACACCTCCTCGCCGTCGGCGAGGGTGCCGCGCACGGTCACCACGTTGCGGTGGTCGGCCGACTCGGAGCTGGTGGTCAGGCGGACCTCGACCCCGCGCTCCTGGGCGAACAGCGGCGCGTTGACGTAGGACACCGTCTCGTCGACGACGTCCTCGAAGACGCCCTTGAGGGCGGAGAGTTCGAGCACCTTCACGTCGTGCTGGGTGATCTCGCCGTAGACCTCGACGTCGAGGCGGACGGCGACCTCACCGGCGAGCGCGGTGAAGATGCGGCCGAGGCGCTCGGCGAGCGGCAGGCCCGGCTTGACGTCCTGGGCGATGACCCCGCCCTGCACGTTCACCGCGTCCGGGACCAGCTCACCGGCGAGGGCGAGGCGCACCGAACGGGCGACGGCGATGCCCGCCTTCTCCTGGGCCTCGTCGGTGGAGGCACCGAGGTGCGGGGTGCACACGACCTGGTCGAACTCGAACAGCGGGGAGTCGGTGCACGGCTCCTTGGCGTACACGTCCAGGCCCGCGCCGGCGACCCGGCCCTCCTTGAGCGCCGAGTACAGCGCCTCCTCGTCGACGATGCCGCCGCGCGCGGCGTTGATGACGCGCACGCTCGGCTTGACCTTGCGCAGCGCCTCGTCGCCGATGAGACCGAGGGTCTCGGGGGTCTTGGGCAGGTGCACGGTGATGAAGTCGGAGACCTCGAGCAGCTCGTCCAGCGACAGCACCTTGACGCCCATCTGCGCGGCCCGCGCGGGCTGCACGTAGGGGTCGTAGGCGACGACCTTCATGCCGAACGCGGACATGCGCTGCGCGACGAGGGCGCCGATGCGGCCGAGGCCCACGACGCCAAGGGTCTTCTCGGCGAGTTCGACACCCGTGTACTTGCTGCGCTTCCACTCGCCGTTCTTCAGGGCGGCGTTGGCCTGCGGGATGTTGCGCGCCGTGGCGACGATCAGACCGCAGGCGAGTTCCGCGGCGGTCACGATGTTCGAGGTGGGGGCGTTGACGACCATGACGCCGGCCTTGGTGGCGGCGGAGACGTCGACGTTGTCCAGGCCCACGCCGGCGCGGGCGACGACCTTGAGGCGGTTCGCGGCGGCGATGGCCTCGGCGTCCACCTTGGTGGCGGAGCGGATCAGGATCGCGTCGACCTCGGCGATGGCGGGGAGCAGCTCGGCGCGGTCGGCGCCGTTGCAGTGCCGGATCTCGAAGTCCGGGCCGAGGGCGTCGACGGTGGCGGGCGACAGCTCTTCAGCGATGAGTACGACGGGTTTCGAGCTCACGTGAGTCCTCACAAGTCCCAGTGCGGACGGCCGTCCCGACGGCCGCAGGCGGTGAAGAAGTGCTAGCCGCGTGGAAGACGCACGACGCTGTGGGCCTGACGCGTATTAGTGCAGCAGTGTAGTGGCGCCGAGGGCGCGTCCTACGCCGCTTCGGAAGGATCACCCGTCCGTGGCGGACGGGACGGACAACGTCGTACACCGACGTTACCCCGGGTTCGGCCGCCGGGACCGGGGCGGTGCGCCCCGGTCCCGGCAGGGCGCCCTACGCCTCCTCGTCGACCCAGCTCATGAGCTTGCGCAGCTCCTTGCCGGTGGTCTCCAGGAGGTGCTCGGAGTCCTGCTGCTTGTACTCGCCGTACTTCTTCAGACCGCCGTGGTACTCGTCCATCCACTGCCTCGCGAAGGTGCCGTCCTGGATCTCGGCGAGGACCTTCTTCATCTCGGCCTTGGTGGCGTCGGTGATGATCCGGGGGCCGGTGACGTAGTCGCCCCACTCGGCGGTCTCGGAGATCGACCAGCGCATCTTCTCCAGGCCGCCCTCGTACATGAGGTCCACGATCAGCTTCAGCTCGTGGAGGCACTCGAAGTAGGCGATCTCCGGCTGGTAGCCGGCCTCGGTCAGGGTCTCGAAGCCCGCCTTGACCAGCGCCGCCGTGCCACCGCACAGCACCGCCTGCTCACCGAACAGGTCGGTCTCGGTCTCCTCGGTGAAGGTCGTCTTGATGACGCCGGCGCGGGTGCCGCCGATGCCCTTGGCGTACGACAGGGCCAGCGCGAAGGCGTTGCCGGAGGCATCCTGCTCGACGGCGGCGATGCAGGGAACGCCGCGGCCCTCCTCGTACTGGCGGCGCACCAGGTGGCCGGGGCCCTTGGGGGCGACCATGCAGACGTCGACGCCGGCCGGGGGCTTGATGAAGCCGAAGCGGATGTTGAAGCCGTGGCCGAAGAACAGCGCGTCGCCGTCCTTGAGGTTCGGGGCGATGGTCTCCTCGTAGACCTTGGCCTGGATGGGGTCCGGCACGAGGATCATGATGACGTCGGCCTCGGCGGCGGCCTCGGACGGGGTCACCACGCGCAGGCCCTGCTCCTCGGCCTTGGCCTTGGACTTGGAGCCCTCGTGCAGACCGACGCGCACGTCGACGCCGGAGTCGCGCAGCGACAGGGCGTGGGCGTGGCCCTGGCTGCCGTAACCGATGACCGCGACCTTGCGGCCCTGGATGATGGACAGGTCGGCGTCGGCGTCGTAGAACAGCTCGGCCACTTTGGGTTCTCTCCTTGAGTGCAGGTGTTGCTCCCACCGTATGACGGCGGGGGAAGGGGACGGTTCGGAGTCTCGGAATACGGGCGGCCGTGTCACGGTCGGCCGCCCGTTTCCGGTCTCAGGCCGACCGGTCGAGAGCGCGCAGGGACCGGTCCGTGATCGAACGGGCGCCACGCCCGATCGCGATCGTGCCGGACTGCACGAGTTCCTTGATGCCGAAAGGCTCCAGCATCTTCAGCATCGCGGACAGCTTGTCGCTGCTGCCGGTGGCCTCGATGGTGACGGCCTCCGGGGAGACGTCCACGGTCTTGGCGCGGAAGAGCTGGACGATCTCGACGATCTGGGAGCGCGTCTCGTTGTCGGCGCGCACCTTCACCAGAACGAGTTCACGCTGAACCGCCTGACCGGGCTCCAGCTCGACGATCTTCAGCACGTTGACCAGCTTGTTGAGCTGCTTGGTCACCTGCTCCAGCGGGAAGTCCTCGACGCTCACCACGATGGTGATGCGCGAGATGTCGGGGTGCTCGGTGACACCGACGGCGAGCGAGTCGATGTTGAAGCCGCGGCGGGAGAACAGGGCGGTGATCCGCGCCAGGACGCCGGGGGTGTTCTCCACCAGGACGGAGAGCGTGTGCTTGGACATGATCTGCTGCTTCCTCTGCTTGTGGGTCCCGACGGCTCTCAGTCGTCCTCGTTGTCGCCGAAGTCGGGGCGGACGTCCCGGGCGGCCATGATCTCGTCGTTGGAGGTGCCGGCGGCGACCATCGGCCACACCATCGCGTCCTCGTGGACCACGAAGTCCACGACGACCGGGCGGTCGTTGATGGAGTTCGCCTCCTCGATGACCTTGTCGAGGTCGGCCGGGTCCTCACAGCGGATGGCGTAGCAGCCCATGGCCTCCGACAGCTTCACGAAGTCGGGGACGCGGGTCCCGCGGGCCTCGGGGTTGACGTCGTCGGGCCCGGAGTGCAGCACCGTGTTGGAGTACCGCTGGTTGTAGAACAGGGTCTGCCACTGGCGGACCATCCCGAGGGCGCCGTTGTTGATGACGGCGACCTTGATCGGGATGTTGTTCAGGGCGCAGGTGGTGAGTTCCTGGTTGGTCATCTGGAAGCAGCCGTCGCCGTCGATCGCCCAGACGGTGCGGTCGGGGACGCCGGCCTTGGCGCCCATGGCGGCCGGCACGGCGTAGCCCATGGTCCCGGCGCCGCCGGAGTTCAGCCAGGTGGCGGGCTTCTCGTACTCGATGAAGTGCGCGGCCCACATCTGGTGCTGGCCGACCCCGGCCGCGAACACCGTGCCCTCCGGCGCGAGCCGGCCGATGCGCTGGATGACCTGCTGCGGGGACAGCGAGCCGTCCTCGGGCAGGTCGTAGCCGAGGGGGTAGGTGTCGCGCCAGCGGTTCAGGTCGTTCCACCAGGCGGTGTAGTCGCCCCGGTGGCCGTCGGCGTGCTCCTTCTGGACGGCCTGCACGAGGTCGGCGATGACCTCGCGGGCGTCACCGACAATCGGCACGTCGGCGGCGCGGTTCTTGCCGATCTCGGCCGGGTCGATGTCGGCGTGGACGATCTTCGCGTACGGGGCGAAGCTGTCCAGCTTGCCGGTGACGCGGTCGTCGAAGCGGGCTCCGAGGGCGACGATCAGGTCGGCCTTCTGCAGCGCGGTGACGGCGGTGACCGCACCGTGCATGCCCGGCATCCCCACGTGCAGTTCGTGGCTGTCGGGGAATGCGCCGAGTCCCATCAGGGTGGTGGTGACGGGAGCTCCGGTGAGTTCGGCGAGGACCTTCAGCTCGGCGGTGGCACGGGCCTTCATGACCCCGCCGCCGACGTAGAGCACCGGCCGCTTCGCGGAGGTGATCAGCCGGGCGGCCTCGCGGATCTGCTTGGCGTGCGGCTTCGTGACGGGCCGGTAGCCGGGCAGGTCCATGGTGGGCGGCCAGGAGAAGGTGGTGCGGGCCTGGAGGGCGTCCTTGGCGATGTCGACCAGCACCGGGCCGGGACGGCCGGTGGCGGCGATGTGGAACGCCTGCGCGATGACCCGCGGGATGTCCTCGGCCTTGGTGACCAGGAAGTTGTGCTTGGTGATCGGCATGGTGATGCCGACGATGTCCGCCTCCTGGAAGGCGTCCGTGCCGATCGCCTTGGAAGCGACCTGACCGGTGATCGCGACCATGGGCACCGAGTCCATGTGCGCGTCGGCGATCGGGGTCACCAGGTTGGTGGCGCCGGGCCCGGACGTCGCCATGCAGACGCCGACCTTGCCGGTGGCCTGCGCGTAGCCGGTGGCCGCGTGACCGGCTCCCTGCTCGTGCCGGACCAGGACGTGGCGCACCCGGCGCGAGTCCATCAGCGGGTCGTAGGCCGGAAGGATCGCACCGCCGGGAATGCCGAATACCGTGTCGGCGCCGACCTCCTCGAGAGAGCGGATGAGGGACTGCGCGCCCGTCACCTGCTCGGGGGCGGACGGCTGTCCGGATCGGGGCCGCGGCTGCGGGTGGGCCCCGGTGGCCTGCTCGGTCATCGGCATTCTCTTCTCGATGCTGAGGGTTTTTGCGAGGTTTGCGCGGTGTACGCGGGTTGTGCGACGACATTGGTGCAACAAAAAACCCCTCGTGCCAAAAGGCAAGCGAGGGGAGCGCGCCGGTGCGGGTAGCCGAGCCTTCAGGGCTCAGCGTCAGCCGACGCGCTGTCCAAGTACGAGAATTCGGGTGCGCATGGAACTGACCCTCCCCCCGGCACGCACGTACTGTCAAGTGGGTGGGACTGGGGTCTCATTATGTGAACGGAGAGCCGTCCCACCACGGAGGACGACACCCACACCCGTCGCGAACCCGCCGCCGGGACCACCCGCGAACGCGGGTTCGGCCGGTCCGTCCGGCACCGGGCAGCGACCGGTGGTGAGCGCCCGGCGCAGCCGGTACTCGTCCAGCGGCCCGGCGAAGGCCATGCCCTGTCCGTGGGTGCAGCCCATCGCGCGCAGGGCGGTGACCTGCTCCGGCAGGTCCACCCCGTCGGCCACGGACTCGATCCCGAGGTCCCGGGCGATCTGCAGCAGCCCGCCGGTGATCTTGTGCAGCCTCGCCGACTCCACGACTCCCTCGACCAGGGTGCGGTCCAGCTTGAGTATGTCGACCGGGAGTCTCCGCAGGGCCGCGATCGCCGCCTGGCCGCTGCCGAAACCGTCAAGGGCGATGCGGACGCCGGCCCGCTTCAGGGCGGTCAGCCGGCGCTCCAGCTCGTCGAGGCAGACCCGGGGGTCGGTATCGGCCAGTTCGACGACGAGGGAGCCGGAGGGCAGCCCGTGCCGGGTCAGCAGCGTCTCGATGCGGCCGAGCGGCATCGAGCGGTCCACCAGGCGGTGGGCGCCCAGCCGGACGGCCACAGGGACCGCGAGGCCGGTCGCCTGCCGCTCGGCGGCCCGCTCGATGGCCTCCTCCAGGATCCAGCGGCCCAGCTCGGCGGTCTTCTCGCCGTCCTCGGCGACGCGCAGGAACTCGGCGGGCGTGAAGAGCACGCCCTGCGAGGAGCGCCAGCGCGCCTGCGCGCAGACGGAGGTGATCCGGCCGTCCGCCAGGCACACCACCGGCTGGTGGAGCAGCGCGAACTCGCCGTCGTGCAGCGCGGCGCGCAGCCGGCCGGCCAGTTCGGCGCGGCGGACCACGTCCTGCTGCATCTGGGGCCGGTAGAGCTCCACCCGGCCTTTGCCACCCGCCTTGGCCCGGTACATGGCCAGGTCGGCGTTGCGCAGCAACTCGCCCGCGCCGAGGCCCGGTTCGGCAAAGGCGACGCCGATGGAGGCGTTGACCCGGACATCGTTGCCGTCGATGAGGTAGGGCTGGGAGAGGGTGGTTCTGAGGCGGTCGGCGAGCTCCATGAGGTGGCGCTCGCGGGCCTGGTGGTCCCGGGCGCCGTCGCCGACGATCAGGGCCGCGAACTCGTCGCCGCCGAGCCGGGCCGCGGTGTCGCCCTTGCGGACGGCGTCGTGGAGTCTGCGGGCGGCCTGCACCAGCAGCTCGTCCCCGGCCTGGTGGCCGATGGTGTCGTTGACGCCCTTGAAGCCGTCGAGGTCGATGAAGAGGACGGCGGTGCCGCGCAGGGCGGCGTCCCGGTCCGAGACCCGGCGGCCGGACAGCGCCTGCTGGACGCGCCGGGTGAACAGCGCGCGGTTGGGCAGGTCGGTGAGCGGGTCGTGCTCGGCGTTGTGCTGGAGCTGGGCCTGCAGCCGGACCCGCTCGGTCACGTCACGGCTGTTGAAGATGAGGCCGCCGTGATGCCGGTTGACGGTCGACTCCACATTGAGCCAGCCGCCCCCGCTCGCGGTCTCTCCCGAGCGGGTGCCCCGGCCGCCGGAGCGGAACCGGCACTCGATGCGCGTGGTGGGTTCCTCGGCGGGATCGGCGGCGAGGAACCGGCGGATCTCGTGGACCACGCAGCCCAGGTCCTCGGGGTGGATGAGGTGGGCCAGCTCCGTGCCCACCAGGTCCTCGGCGGGGCGGCCGTAGACGCCCGCGGCGGCCGGGGAGACGTAGCGGAGGATGCCGCTGGGCGCGGCGATCATGATGACGTCGCTGGAGCCCTGCACCAGGGAGCGGAAGTGGTTCTCCTGCTGGGCGAGTTCCTGGGTGAGGGTGATGTTGTCGAGCAGCATGATGCCCTGGCGCACGACGAGCGCCAGCACCACCGTGCCGCCGGTGAAGAGCACCACGCGGTCCACGCTGCGGCCGTTGAGGACGTTGTAGAGGATGCCCAGGGTGCACACGGCCGCGGCGAGGTAGGGCGTGAGGGCGGCGAGGGAGCCCGCGATGGGCCGCGCCCCCGGGAACCGGCCGCCCGCGGGCACCGGCGGGGGCGGGCCGCCGCGCCGGCCGGGGTGGTGCCCGCGGACCACGCGCGTGTGACCCGTGTCCTCGGACCCGCCGCCGCGGCGCGGGGTCCAGGGGGCGTACGCGAGGAGCAGGGAGCCGGCGAACCAGCCCGCGTCGAGCAACTGGCCGGAGCGGTAGTCGTTGTGCAGCAGCGGGGAGGTGAACAGGGCGTCGCACATCACGGTGAGGGCGAGCGCCCCGATCGCGGTGTTGACGGCGGAGCGGTTCACCGCGGAGCGCCGGAAGTGCAGCGCGAGCACCAGGCTGACGAGCGCGATGTCCAGCAGCGGGTAGGCGAGGGACAGCGCGGTGTGCGCCACGCTCTCGCCCTCGGCCTGGGCGGCCTGGGCGAGAGCCAGGCTCCACGCCAGGGTGAGCAGCGAGCCCCCGATGAGGGAGGCGTCCAGGGCGAGGCAGATCCACCCGGCCTTGGTCACGGGCCGTTTGGCGAGCACCAGCAGGCCCACGATGGCGGGCGGGGCGAAGCACAGGAAGAACAGGTCGGCGTAGCTGGGGCTGGGCACGGGCCGGTCGAGGACCACCTCGTACCAGCCCCAGACGAGATTGCCGAGGGCGGCCATGGTCGAGGACAGGCCGAACAGCAGCCAGGCCGGCCGGAAGCGGGTGCGCCGGCGGCGGGCGCAGACGAAGCAGGACACGGCCGCGGCCCCGGCGGCGGCGCTCAGCCCGAAGTCGCCCATGATCAGTGCGAGTCGGTCCGATCCCCAGCCGAGCGCGGCACCGACGGCGTAGGCCGCGCAGACCAGGGCGAGGACGAGTTGGGGGACGAGGCCGGGGCGCTGCCCGGTGACCGGGGAGCGTGGCGGTGGCACCCCGGGGGCGGGCTGCTGCCGGGCCGCCGCCTCGAGCGTCGAGGTGGCGGTCGGCGCGCTCACCGCTCCCTCCCGGTCCGCGCCGCTCCCGGGTCCCGTGGGTCGCGGAGCACCGGGGGCCTGTGCCGCCCGGGGCCGTCGGCCCCCAGCGGTCGCGGACGGTGACCGCTGGGACGGCCGGGTGGGAGAGGGGGGCCATTGTGCCGACAGCGGTCGCGCGCGGTCGCGCGCCAGGGTCGCCGTCGGCGGCTCCGCCGCGTCGGATCGCTCGTCCATA
Source organism: Streptomyces sp. NPDC101219 (assembly GCF_044767675.1). NCBI lineage: Bacteria > Bacillati > Actinomycetota > Actinomycetes > Kitasatosporales > Streptomycetaceae > Streptomyces > Streptomyces sp. NPDC101219. The sequence goes on along the minus strand of NZ_JBIWOK010000006.1, from coordinate 463,484 downwards.
GGCCGTGCATCGCCCGTCGCCCCCCTCACAGTCTGCAAGTCCGTCCCCGGCGCCGATCGGTCAGCGGCGCTGCCCCTGTCGGGACGATACACCAGTCTCGTCACTCAGGGACATAGTCTCTCTACTCTCCGTGACGATCAGCAGATATATGAGTACCCACCGCTTCCGGGGAGAAGCGGACGGTACTCGAAGCGGACTACGCGCTTTCCGCCCCTGTCTCCAGGATCACGTTCCGCAACTCCTCCTGGTTCAGGAAACGGTGCAACTGGTCCACGAGCAACCGCTCGGCGCGCGGCCGGAAGGCGGAGGTCGGCCCGCCCGCGTGCGGGCTGACGAGCACGCCGGGCGCCCGCCACAAGGGGTGGTCGGCGGGCAGCGGTTCGGGGTCGGTGACGTCGAGGGCGGCGGTGATCCGGCCGGTCTCCAGCTCCGTGAGCAGGGCCTTGGTGTCCACGACGGGTCCGCGGGCCATGTTCACCAGCAGGGCGCCGTCCTTCATCCGGGCCAGGAAGTCCGCGTCCACGAGGTGGCGGGTCCCGGCGGTCAGCGGAGTGGTGAGGACGACGACGTCCGCCTCCGGGAGCAGGGAGGGCAGTTCGGTGAGCGGGTGCACCGGACCGCGTGCCGTGGCGCGTGCGGAGCGCGCGACGCGCGCCACCCGCGCGACCTCGAACGGAACGAGCCGGTCCTCGATGGCGGAACCGATGGATCCGTACCCGACGACGAGGACGCTCCGGTCCGCGAGCGCGGGGCGGAATCCTCCCTGCCACTCCCCCCTGTCCTGGGCCCGCACGAAGTCGGGCAGGCCGCGCAGCGACGCCAGGATCAGGGCGAGCGCGAGCTCGGCGGTGCTCGCCTCGTGGACCCCGCGCGCGTTGCACAGCCGGACGCCCGGGCCGAGGTGCTGCAGTCCCGGCTCCACGTGGTCGACGCCGGCGGACAGGGTCTGCACGACCCGCACGGAGCGCATCAGCGGCATCGGCCGCACGCCGACACCGCCCGGCTTGAGATACGGCACGACGTAGAAGACGCAGTCGGCCGGGTCGGCGGGGAAGTCCTCGGCGCCGTCCCAGAAGTGGTAGTCCGGCCCCTCGGGGAGGCCGTCGATCTCGTCCGGGCGGAAGGGAAGCCACACGTCAGCAGTCATGCTCCGGAGGCTATGTCAGGGCGGCGGAACGCCAGAGGTTAGGTTGGGGGCTCGCAGAGGGAGGGTCACGACCAGGTGGAGCGCAGGACGATCGGCGCGGGGGCGCTCGCGGTGGGGGCCGTCGGACTCGGGTGCATGCCGATGAGCTGGGCCTACAGCACGTCGCGGCAGCGCGGCGAGGAGTCGCTGAGGGCGGTGCACCGGGCGCTCGACCTGGGCTCGACCCTGCTCGACACCGCGGACATGTACGGCCCGTTCACCAACGAGCTGCTAATGGGCCGGGTGTTGAGGGAGCGGCGCGCGGACGCCTTCGTGTCGACGAAGGTCGGCCTGCTGGTGGGCGACCAGCACATCGTCGCCAACGGCCGCCCCGGGTACGTGAAACGGGCCTGCGACGCGTCGCTGCGGCGGCTGCAGACCGACGTCATCGACCTGTACCAGCTGCACCGCGCGGACCCGGAGGTCCCGGTGGAGGAGACCTGGGGCGCGATGGCCGAACTCGTCCGCGCGGGCAAGGTACGCGCGTTGGGGCTGTGCGCGGTCGGGGCCCGGCCGGGGCGGCGGCCGGGGGCGCGGCTGCACGACGGCACGATCCGCCAGCTGGAGCGGGTGCAGCAGGTGTTCCCGGTCAGCGCGGTGCAGGCCGAGCTGTCGGTGTGGTCGCCGGAGGCGCTGCGCACGCTGCTGCCCTGGTGCGAGACGCGCGGGGTGGGCTTCCTGGCGGCGATGCCGCTGGGCAATGGGTTCCTGACCGGCACGCTCACCCCGGGCGGGGGGTTCGAGGCGGACGACCCGCGGGCCCGGCATCCCCGGTTCACGGCCGAGATGATGGCGGCGAACCAGCCGATCGTGGCCGGTCTGCGCCGCGTCGCCCGGCGGCACGGCGGGGACGTCACGCCTGCGCAGGTGGCCCTGGCGTGGGTGCTGTCCCGGGGGCGGCAGGTGATACCGGTGCCGGGCACCAAGCACGCCCGGTGGGTGGCCGAGAACGCGGCGGCGGCACGGCTGCGGCTGACCGGACGGGACCTGGCGGAGATAGCGCGGCTGCCCCCGGCGCAGGGTTCCTGGGACTGACCCGCGCGGGCCCTGCGGGCGGTCCTCCGGGGCGGCCGGCGGGGTTCGGGATCGGGCGATCGGGAACCTGGCAGGCGCGAGCGGTGTATGAAGACTGGAACCTGCCCGCGTCGAAGGGACGAGATCGTGCAACGACGAGCCGTGACGGCCGTGCTGGCCGCCGCCGCGCTCCTGCTGACGGCCGGATGCTCCTCGGACGACGGAGGGACCGCCGGCCGGGGCAGCGGCAGCGCCTCCCCGAGCGGTACGGCCGCGCAGTCCCCGCCCGCCACCGGCACGGACGCCCGGACCCCGCCCGCCAAGGGCTCGGTGAAGGTGCTGCGCACGGTCACCACGGGCCTGAGCACCCCCTGGGGCCTGGCCCCGCTCGACGACGGCGACCTGCTGGTCTCCTCCCGGGACGACGCGACGATCACCCGGGTCGCCGCGGACACCGGCAGGAAGACGGAGCTCGGCGAGGTACCGGGGGTCTCCCCGGCCGGCGAGGGCGGCCTGCTCGGCATCGCGCTCTCCCCGGAGTACGCCTCGGACCACATGATCTACGCCTACTTCACCTCGGCGTCCGACAACCGCGTGGTCCGCATGGTCTACAACGAGAAGAAGCCCGCCGGCCAGCAGCTCGGAGCCCCCGACACCGTCCTGCGCGGCATCCCCAAGGGCGTGATCCACAACGGCGGCCGCATCGCCTTCGGCCCCGACGGGATGCTCTACGTGGGCACCGGCGAGCGGGGCGACACCGGTCTGTCCCAGGACAAGGAGTCCCTGGGCGGCAAGATCCTGCGGCTGACCCCGGAGGGCGAGCCCGCGCCGGGCAACCCCTTCCCCGACTCCCCCGTGTACTCCTACGGCCACCGCAATGTGCAGGGTCTGGCCTGGGACCGTGAGCAGCGCCTGTTCGCCTCGGAGTTCGGCCAGAACACCTGGGACGAGCTCAACGCGATCAAGCCGGGCGACAACTACGGCTGGCCGGAGGCGGAGGGCGACTCCGACGGGGACTTCCACGACCCGGTCCACCAATGGGGCACGGCCGAGGCGTCCCCCAGCGGCATCGCGTACGCGGAGGGCTCGGTCTGGATGGCGGGCCTGCGCGGTCAGCGCCTGTGGCGCGTCCCGCTGGAGGGCACGAAGACGTCGGCCGAGCCGCAGGCCTTCCTGGAGGAGGAGTACGGGCGGCTGCGCACGGTGGCCCCGGCGGGCGGCGACCGTCTGTGGGTGGTCACCAGCAACACGGACGGGCGGCTCCAGCCGAAGGACGGCGACGACCGCATCCTGGAGCTGGAGGTGAGCTGAGGTCTTTCGTCTGGATCAGGCCGGACCTGGGAGCGGGGTCCGGTGATGGGGGTACCTCCCACGCCGTCCAGGCAGTGGGGGAGGCTCGCAAGGCGGACGAGGGCGTCAGGGCGGAGCCCTGACGACCGACGACATCGCGGCGAGGCGCGGTGCTCGCGGGGCCGGCGGGGCGTGGTGGGTCAGGACGATCAGGACGAGGCGGGTCCCGCGGCGGCGCCCGGTCCCGCGCCCTCCGGGGCGTCGTCGGCGCTGTCGCCGTCGTCCGGCCCGCCGGCCGCTCCGTCCCGGTCCTCCGGGTCCCCTGCCGCCGGGCGGACGACGACCTTCCCGGAGGCCAGGTCTATCGGCCCGCGCCCCGGGTCGGCGTCGCCGACGTCCACCCGGCTGAGCTCCAGCCGTTTCTGTTCGTCGCGGGTGTGCTTGCGACCGGGTGCGAACAGTTCCTCGAGGGCGTTGAACATCGCTCCCCTTTCCAGGGCCGCGTGGGCGTTACACCATTATCCCGCCATCGGCCCGGTACCGGCCTCCGCCGGGAACAGGCCCAGCCGGTGGGCCACGGCGGCGGCCTCGCCCCGGCCGGAGACCCCCAGCTTGGCGAGGATGTTGGAGACGTGGACGCTGGCCGTCTTGGGGGAGATGAACAGCTCCTCCGCGATGCGGCGGTTGGTGTGTCCGGCGGCCACCAGCCGCAGCACGTCGCGCTCCCGGCCGGTGAGGCCCAGGGCGTCGGCCGGGTCGGCGGGGCCGGCGGTCTGCTGCCGGGGGACGGAGTGCAGCGTCAGGCGGGCGCGCTGCGCCAGCAGGGTGGCGGACCGCGCCAGGGGCCGGGCCCCGAGGTGTTCGGCGACGCTCGCGGAGAGCCGGAGCAGGTCGGTGGCCCGGGCCCGCTCGTCGTCCTCCGCGCCGGAGGCGAGCAGTGCCTCGGCGAGCCGGAGCCGCGCGCGGGCGAGGTCGTAGGGCCGCTGGAGGGGTTCCAGGGCGGCGACGGCCGCGCTCCACTCCTCCGGAGCCGGCCGGCCCTCGGCCCGCCGCAGTTCGGCGCGCAGCCAGGCGTCGTGGGCCTCCCAGACGGGCACACCCGTGGCGAGGGTTTTGGCCGCCGTGCGCAGACGGTCGAGGACCTCGGGGCGGCCGGAGTCGGTGGCGGGTGCACCGAGGGCGTCGGCCTCGGCGCCGGCGGCGGCGACCAGCAGCGGCCAGCCGTAGCGCTGGGTGCCGGTCGGGAATCCGGTGTCGAGGGCGTCGAACAGCTCGGCGCGGGCGTCGGGCAGGCGGCCCTCCCCCGCGGCGATGCCCAGGGCGACACAGGTCAGCGGCAGGGCGTACTGCGGCATCGGGTCGTGGGTGCCGAGGGAGGCGCGGGCGGCGGTCAGGTGCCGGGACGCCTCGGCGAGGTCCCCGCGGTCCAGGGCCAGGTGGGCGAGGCGCATCAGGGCTCCGGCCCGGGGTCTCGCGCCGCGCTCCACACGCAGGGCGTTGCCCGCGGCCTCGGCCGCCTCGTCCCACCGTCCCAGGGAGTGCAGGGACTCGGCCAGGTTGCCCCACACCCAGTCCTCCGAGTCCAGCAGGCCGAGCGCGCGGGTGACCCGCACGCCGTCGCGCAGCAGGGCCACCGCCTCCTCCGACCGGCCGACGCCCTCCAGCGACGACGGCAGGTTGATGTGGCTGCGGCCCACGACCGGCTCCACGCCCAGCGCGGTGGCCCGGTCCTTGACCTCGTACATGGCGGCGAGGCCGGCGTCGATGTCGCCCGCGTCGACCATGAGGCCGCCGAGGGTGAGGCGGGCGTTGAGTTCGATGTCCTGGGCGCCGACCATGCGCGCGTACTCGACGGCCCGTTCGGCGGCGGCCATGGCGTCCGGTCCGGGGCGGTGCAGCATCGACCAGGCGGCGGCGGAGGCGAGCACCTCGGCGTGCACCTCGGACGGCGGCAGTCCGCGTACCAGCTCCTGGGCGGTGCCGAGTTCCTTCCAGCCGTCGCCGCGCGCGAGGGACTGGGTGAGCCGGGAGCGCTGGACCCAGAACCAGGCGGCGCGCAGGGGGTCGGGGTCCTCCTCCAGCAGCCGCAGGGCGCGTTTGGTGATCTTCAGGGCGCGTTCGCGTTCGCTGCTGAGCCGTCCGGCGACGGCGGCCTCGGCCATGAGGTCGAGGTAGCGCAGCGGGGTCGTCTCCGGGTCGCAGCCGCAAGGAGGGTAGACCTCGGTGTAGTCGGCGGGGCGCAGGGTGGAACGGACCGTGTCGGGGACGGAGTCCCACAGTTCCATCGCCCGTTCCAGCAGGCGCAGTTGTTCGGAGTGCGCGTGGCGGCGGCGGGCCTCGGCCGAGGCGTCGAGAACGGCGGGCAGTGCCTTGGTTGGGTCGCGGGCCTGGTACCAGTAGCTGGCCAGCCGGGTGACCCGCTCGTCGGCGGGCACGAGGGTGGGGTCGGCCTCCAGGGCCTCGGCGTACTGCCGGTTGAGGCGGGAGCGTTCGCCGGGCAGCAGGTCGTCGCTGACCGCCTCGCGGACGAGGGAGTGGCGGAAGCGGTAGCCGTCGCGGTCGGGTGCGGGGGTGAGGATGTTGCTGTTCACGGCGGCGCGCAGGGCCGCGAGGAGGTCGTCCTCGGCGAGCCCGGCGACGGCGGCCAGCAGCCGGTACTCGACGGTGGAGCCGCCCTCGGCGACGATCCGGGCGACCTGCTGGGCGCTCTCCGGCAGCCCCTCCACGCGGACCAGCAGGAGATCGCGCAGCGAGTCGGTGAGGCCGGTGCGGCAGCTCGCGGGTCCGGCGACGGCGAGTTCCTCGACGAAGAAGGCGTTGCCGTCGGAGCGTTCGAAGATCTCGTCCACGTGGGCGGGGTCGGGTTCCCGGGCGAGGATGCCGGCCATCTGGCAGCCGACCTCCTCGCGGGTGAAGCGGCCCAGTTCGAGGCGCCGGACGGTGCGGAGCCGGTCGAGTTCGGCGAGCAGGGGGCGCAGCGGGTGCCGGCGGTGGATGTCGTCGGAGCGGTAGGTGGCCAGCACGACGAGGCGTCCGGTGCGCAGGGTGCGCAGCAGGTAGGCGAGCAGGTGCCGGGTGGAGGCGTCCGCCCAGTGCAGGTCCTCCAGGGCGAGGATCACGGTGTGTCCGGCGGCGACGCGTTCGAGCAGGCGGGCGGTGAGCTCGAAGAGGCGGGCCATGCCGTGCTCGTCGCGGCGGGCCTCGCGGGCGGCCTCGGTGCCGAGTTCGGGCAGCAGCCGGGCCAGTTCCTCCTCCTGGCCCTCGGCGGCGGCCGCGAGTTCGTCGGGCAGTTCGCGGCGCAGTTGGCGCAGGGCGGTGGACAGGGGGGCGAAGGGCAGTCCGTCGGCGCCTATCTCGACGCAGCCGCCGAGTGCCACGACGGCGCCCCGGCTCCGGGCCGCGGTGGCGAACTCCTCGACGAGGCGGGTCTTGCCGACGCCCGCCTCGCCCGCGATCAGCAGCGCCTGCGGTTCACCCGCGGCGGCACCGGCGAGCGCGTCGTTCAACGCGCCCAGTTCGCCGCTGCGGCCGACGAACACGGGACTGACGGACCTGGTCTCCACGGCCCCGAGCATCGCACGCACCACCGACAGGGCGGCACCGGTTTTCCCCACGGCAGAAGCCGCCGGCCACCGCCCGCCGGGATCTTCGGCCGGGAGGCCCGCTGTCGGCGGGGCGGTGGCGGCGGCTGCCGCGGGGCGGGCGGGGCCGGCGGCGGGGTCCGGTCCGGACGCCGGAGCCGCGCCGGTGGCGGCCGGGTCCGGCGTGCGGCGGCCGACCCCCGTGCGGCCGCCGCTGCCCGGCGTCCGGTTCATGCCGCTCGGGCGAACCGGTACCGGCGGGTGCGGCGGCTATGGCTCTCGTCGGCGGCGCCCCGTGCGCCGGCATCGCGGCGGGCGGCACGGCGGACCCGGACGGCCTCCCGGACGCGGCGCTGCTCCTCGGCCGCGCCGATCAGTTCCTGCTGACGGAGCTTCTGGAACTCGTACTCGAACATGGTGTGGCCCCTCGGACGGTGTGTCGGTGGATCTCGCTGTCTGCGATGCCTCCACCTTCGTCTCCCAGGGGGGTCCGCCACATCGGGAGACTTCCGCATCTTCCGCGGCACCGGGGGCCTTAGACGGGTGTGAGGGGCCCCGGGGACGTCCGTAAGGTGCCTCAGGACGTCCCTGAGACCCCTCAGAGATCCGGCGGATCAGCCGGCCGTGTCGCCGGCGTCGTGCCGGGCCCGTTCCGCGGCGAGCACCCCGGCTACCTCGGCGTCGGTGACCTCGTCCAGCCGCTCGTGGGTGGCGCGGACCTCGGGCGGCTCGATGCTGATGCGCGGCAGGATCCGGTCGAGCGGTCGGAGCAGCCACCAGTTGGCGCCGCCGAGCATGTGCATGAGGGCCGGGACGAGGAGCGTGCGCAGGACGAAGGCGTCCAGGGCGACGGCGGCGGCGAGCGCGATGCCGAACATGGCGATCACACGGTCCCCGCTGAGGACGAAGGCGAGGAACACCGAGATCATGATCACGGCCGCGGAGTTGATCACCCGGCTGGTCTCGGCGAGGCCGACCCGGACCGCGCGCCGGTTGTCACCGGTCTCCAGCCACTCCTCGTACATCCGGCTGACCAGGAAGACCTGGTAGTCCATGGAGAGGCCGAAGAGCACGGACACCATGATCACGGGGAGGAAGGGCTCGATGGGCCCCGCCCGCCCCAGACCGAGCAGTTCGCTGCCCCAGCCCCACTGGAAGATCGCCACGACGACCCCGAAGGCGCCGGCCACCGCGGCCACGTTCATCGCGGCGGCCTTGAGCGGTATGCCGATGGAGCGGAAGGCGAGCAGGAGCAGCAGACAGCCGAGGGCGACGACGACACCGACGAAGACGGGCAGCTTGCCGACGATGACGTCGGCGAAGTCGTCGTAGCCGGCCGTCGTGCCGCCGACCAGCAGGTCGAGCGAGGTGCCCGCCTCCGCACGCGGCAGAACGTCCTCGCGCAGCCGGTCGACGAGGTCGCTGGTCCGCTCCGCCTGCGGGGAGGACTCGGGCACGACGGTGAGGTACGCGGTGTCGCCGGCCGTGCCGTAGGTGACCGGTGAGACGGAGGCGACGCCCTGGGTGTCGCGCAGGGTGGCGTCGAGGTCGCCGAGGGCCAGCCGGTCCTGGGCCCCGTCGACCCGGGTGACGACGGTGAGCGGGCCGTTCACGCCGGGGCCGAAGCCGTCGGCGAGGAGGTCGTAGGCCTGGCGGGTGGTGGACGTCCTGGGGTTGTTGCCCTGGTCGGACGTGCCCAGGTGCAGCGAGAGGGTGGGCAGCGCGAGGACCGCCATGACGACCAGGGCGACGACGCCGAGCAGCTTGGGGTGCCGCTCCACGAACGCCGACCAGCGGGCCGCCCACCCGGTCGGCAGCTCGGGCTGGGGGCCGAATGCGGCGAGCCTGCGGCGCTCGCGGCGGCTGAGCGCGCGCATGCCGATGAACGACAGCAGGGCGGGCAGCAGGGTGACGGACGCGGCGACCGTCAGGACCACGGTGAGCGAGGCCGCGACGGCGACGCCGTTGAGGAAGCTCAGCCGGAGGATCAGCATGCCCAGCAGGGCGATGCAAACGGTGGCACCCGCGAACACGACCGCGCGTCCGGTGGTGGCGACGGCCTCGGCGGCGGCCTCGGGCACGGACAGCCCGCGCTTGAGTCCGCGCCGGTGTCTGGTCACGATGAACAGCGCGTAGTCGATGCCGACGCCGAGCCCGATCAGCAGCCCGAGCATGGGCGCGAAGTCGGCGACGGTCATCACGTGCCCGAGCAGGGAGATGCCCGCGTACGCCGTGCCGACCCCGACCAGTGCGGTGGCGATGGGCAGCAGGGAGGCGGCGAGGGAGCCGAAGGCGAGGAACAGCACGACGGCGGCGACGAGCACGCCGACCGCCTCCGCGACGTGCCCCTCGGGGGCCTCGGTCAGGCCGACGGCGCTGCCGCTGAGTTCGACCTGCAGCCCGTCCGTCTCGGCGCTCTTGGCCGTCTCGACCACGGCCGCGGCCTGCCGGGCGTCGATGTCCTTGGCCTGGTCGGCGAAGGTGACGGTGGCGTAGGCGGTGCGGCCGTCCTCGCTGATCCGTCCGGCGCCCGCCGCGTCGTCGTAGGGGCCGGTCACGGAGGTGACACCGGGCAGCGCCGCGATGCGTTCCAGGGTGCGGGTCATGCTCTGCTCGACCGCGGCGTCACGGACGCCACCGGATCCGGTGTGCCACACGACGGTGTCGCTGTCGCCGCCGAGATCCGGGAAACCCTCGTGCAGCAGCTCGACGGCGCGGCCCGACTCGGTGCCCGGGACCTCGTAGTCGTTCGAGTAGGCGGAGCCCGCGACGGCGGCACCCGCGGCGACCCCGCCCAGGGCGAGGAGCCACAGCAGGACGACGAGCGGACGGCGTTGGACACACCAGCGTGCGAGGGCTGCCACGAATGTGCTCCCGGAATGACTCTGTGTGTGGATCTTTGACCGGGAACAGACGTTCATGGAATGAACCGCCCGCAAAGAACGCATGAGCAATGCCCTGTCACTCTTGCAGGCAACGATGATCAATTGTGATATTCGTGGGCTTGTTCACAGGAATGCGAGAGGGCTCACACGACAATCCCGCCGGCTGTGCCGAACCGCGTGAGATGTCTCACCGGATCGCCCCCGCGGGAAGGGAACTCTCCGGCGGGTCCCGGGCCGGCGACGTCAGTCGAACTGGTCGCCCAGCGCCATCACCATGAGCCCGGCGACCAGCAGCCACAGGGCCCGCCGGGTCCTGCCGCGGGAGCCGAGCACCGCCGCGAGGACGCAGACCGCGGCGCCGCCGGCGTACGCGGCGGGGACCGGCGCGGGCGCGGGACCGGCGAGGCGGAGCAGCGCGGCGGCCAGTCCCGCCACGGAGAGCACGGCGCCGGTGCCGGCCGCGACGAACCGGGCCCGGCGCGCCCGGGAGCCGTCGGCGTCGGTGTCCTCCTCCGGCTCCGGCCGCTCACCCGCCCCGCCGGGCGGCAGGGTCTCCCGGTCGTCGTCCGGGGCCGGGGCGGGGGCGTCCGGGCCGGCGGGGTCCCGGGGTGCCTCGTCCGGCTCCGGACGCGTGTCCGGGTGCGTGTCGGAATCGGCGCGTCCACTCATGGCCCGGGAGCGTAGCGGCCGGTGTCCCGGCACCGGGGGCGGGGTCCGGCCGGGTGCGGCCCTTGCCGATGTGCGGGTCCCGGCGCCCGTGTTCCCGAGGCCCGTGCGCGGGCCGCTCACCGAGCGCCGGGCGCGCGACACCCCGTGCCCGGGCCGGAGCGGGCCGTGCCGTCCCGGGCGGTTGTCCGACACGATGCAGGGGTCACTCACCTCAGCGAGGAGCCCGTTGCCCCATGCCGGACCGCCTTCCGAACCGCCCCGACTCCCCGGCCGGCCGCACCCCGGCCGATGACGCCCTGGCCGCCCGTCTGACCCTCCCCCGATACCCCCGCAGTGCTGCCTACGACGCCCGCTGGACGATCGAGAACCAGATGGGCCCACACGCGCTGTGGCTGCTGGAGTGGCTGGCCGGGGCCCTGGGGCCCGACGTCCTGCGGCCCGGTGCCCGGGTGCTCGACCTGGGCTGCGGGCGGGCCATGACGTCCGTCTTCCTGGCCCGCGAGTACGACGTCCGGGTCACCGCCGCCGACCTGTGGACCGAGCCCGGGGACAACGCGCGGCGCATCGCCGACGCCGGGGTCGCCGACCGGGTGCTGCCGGTCCGTGCCGAGGCGCACGACCTGCCCTTCGGCGAGGAGACGTTCGACGCGATCGTCTCCGTCGACGCGTACCAGTACTTCGGCACCGACGACCTGTACCTGCCCACGCTGACCCGGCTGCTGAAGCCGGGGGGCACCGTCGGCGTCGTGGTGCCCGCGCTGCGGGAGGAGATCGATGGGACCGAACCGCCGGAGCACCTGGAGCCGTTCTGGGAGCCGGCCTTCTGGTGCTTCCACTCCCCCGCCTGGTGGCGGCGGCACTGGACCCGCAGCGGGGCGGTGTCCGTGACGGCCGCCGACTGGCAGCCGGACGGCTGGCGCGACTGGCTGCTGTGGTGCGACGTGGTCGCCGAGGAGAGCGGCGACGACTTCCACGTGCGGATGAGCCGGGAGAGCGCGCGGATGCTGCGCGCCGACGAGGGCCGCACGCTGGGCTTCGCCCGCGTGGTGGGCCGCCGCCGCTGAGCCGGACGCGTGCCGACACGGAGCGAGGGGCGCACCGGCGGACCGTTGCGCCCCTCCTGACCTCCTGCGGATGAGCGCCGTCAGACGCCCAGCTTCTCCAGGATCAGTTCCTTCACCCGGGCCGCGTCGGCCTGCCCGCGCGTGGCCTTCATGACCGCGCCGACCAGGGCGCCGACCGCCGCCACCTTGCCGCCGCGGATCTTGTCCGCGACGCCCGGGTTGCCGGCGATGGCCTCCTCGACGGCGGCGGTGAGCGCGCCCTCGTCGGAGACGACCTTCAGGCCGCGCTTCTCCACGACCTCGTCGGGGGTGCCCTCGCCCGCGAGGACGCCCTCGATGACCTGGCGGGCCAGCTTGTCGTTGAGGTCGCCGGAGGTCACCAGCTCGGCGACCCGGGCGACCTGCGCGGGCGTGATGGCCAGCTCGTCCAGCGCCTTGCCCGACTCGTTGGCGCTGCGGGCCAGCTCGCCCATCCACCACTTGCGGGCGGAGGCCGCGTCGGCGCCGGCCTCGATGGTGGCGACGATCGGGTCCAGCGCACCGGCGTTGAGGATCGCCTGCATGTCGGTGCCGGAGATCCCCCACTCCTCGCGGAGCCGGTTGCGCCGCACCAGCGGCAGCTCGGGCAGTTCGGCGCGCAGCTTCTCGACCCACTCGCGGGACGGGGCGACGGGGACCAGGTCGGGCTCCGGGAAGTACCGGTAGTCCTCGGCCTCCTCCTTCACGCGGCCGGAGGTCGTGGACCCCGTGTCCTCGTGGAAGTGGCGGGTCTCCTGGACGATGGTGCCGCCCGAGTTCAGCACGGCCGCGTGCCGCTGGATCTCGAAGCGGGCGGCCCGCTCGACGGAGCGCAGCGAGTTGACGTTCTTGGTCTCGCTGCGGGTGCCGAACTTCTCGGCGCCCTTCGGCATCAGCGACAGGTTGACGTCGCAGCGCATCTGGCCCATCTCCATGCGGGCGTCGGACACACCGAGCGCCCGGATGAGTTCGCGCAGCTCACGGACGTAGGCCCGCGCGACCTCGGGGGCGCGCTCACCGGCGCCCACGATCGGCTTGGTGACGATCTCGATGAGCGGGATGCCGGCCCGGTTGTAGTCGAGCAGGGAGTGGGACGCGCCGTGGATGCGGCCGGTGGCGCCGCCGACGTGGGTCGACTTGCCGGTGTCCTCCTCCATGTGGGCGCGCTCGATCTCGACGCGGAAGGTCTCCCCGTCCTCCAGCTGCACGTCGAGGTAGCCGTCGAAGGCGATCGGCTCGTCGTACTGGGAGGTCTGGAAGTTCTTCGGCATGTCCGGATAGAAGTAGTTCTTCCGGGCGAAGCGGCACCATTCGGCGATCTCGCAGTGCAGTGCGAGACCGATCCTGATCGCCGACTCGACGCCGGTCGCGTTGACGACCGGGAGCGCTCCGGGCAGGCCGAGGCAGACCGGGCAGGTCTGGGTGTTCGGCTCGGCGCCCAGGGCGGTCGCGCAGCCGCAGAACATCTTGGTGCGGGTGCCGAGTTCGACATGGACCTCAAGGCCCATGACGGGGTCGTACGACGCCAGCGCGTCCTCGTACGACACCAGGTCGGTCGTGGTGGTCACGGTGAAACTTCCCTCTCAGCCCAGCAGGACGTCGTCGTCGCCCAGCCGCTTCAGCTCGCGGTAGAGGATGGCGAGGCCGGTGACGATGGCGGCGGCGGACACGGTGGCGTCGATCAGGACCAGGGTGTCCTTCTCCAGCCGGGCCTTCTTGACGCGCTTGGCGACGCCGACCGCGCCGAACGCGGTGGCGGCCATGGACAGGTACGTACCGGACCTGGACTTCTTGAAGCCCTTGGCCTTGGTCAGTGCACTCACAGCGACGGAGCCTCCTCGAGCAGCGGGTGGCCCCACTTTTCCACGAAGGCGGCCTCGACGGCGGCACCCACCTTGTAGAGGCGGTCGTCCTTCATGACCGGGGCGATGATCTGCAGTCCGACCGGCAGGTTGTCCTCGGGTGCGAGGCCGCAGGGCAGCGACATGGCCGCGTTGCCCGCCAGGTTGGTCGGGATGGTGCACAGGTCGGCGAGGTACATCGCCATCGGGTCGTCGGCGCGCTCGCCGATCGGGAAGGCGGTGGTCGGGGTCGTCGGGGAGACGATCACGTCGACCTGCTCGAACGCCGCGTCGAAGTCCCGCTTGATCAGCGTGCGGACCTTCTGGGCGCTGCCGTAGTACGCGTCGTAGTAGCCGGAGCTGAGCGCGTAGGTGCCGAGCATGATGCGGCGCTTGACCTCGTCGCCGAAGCCCGCCTCGCGGGTCAGCGAGGTGACCTCCTCGGCGGAGTGGCTGCCGTCGTCGCCGGTGCGCAGGCCGTAGCGCAGGCCGTCGAACCGGGCGAGGTTGGAGGAGCACTCGGAGGGCGCGATCAGGTAGTACGCCGACAGCGCGAGGTCGAAGGACGGGCAGTCCAGCTCGACGATCTCGGCGCCGAGCCCCTTGAGGAGTTCCACGGCCTCGTCGAACCGCTGGACGACACCGGCCTGGTAACCCTCGCCGCGGAACTGCTTGACGACGCCCACGCGCATGCCCTGGACGCTGCCGTTGCGGGCGGCCTCCACGACCGGCGGGACCGGCTCGTCGATGGAGGTGGAGTCCATCGGGTCGTGGCCGGCGATCACCTCGTGCAGCAGGGCCGCGTCCAGGACCGTGCGGGCGCAGGGGCCGCCCTGGTCGAGGGAGGAGGAGAACGCCACCATGCCGTAGCGGGACACCGCGCCGTACGTCGGCTTGACGCCGACGGTGCCGGTGACGGAGGCCGGCTGGCGGATGGAACCGCCGGTGTCGGTGCCGATGGCGAGCGGCGCCTGGAAGGAGGCGAGCGCGGCCGACGAGCCGCCGCCGGAGCCGCCGGGGATCCGGGTGAGGTCCCAGGGGTTGCCGGTCGGGCCGTAGGCGCTGTTCTCGGTGGAGGACCCCATGGCGAACTCGTCCATGTTGGTCTTGCCGAGGATGACGACGTCGGCGTCCTTGAGGCGCTTGGTGAGCGTCGCGTCGTACGGCGGGATCCAGCCCTCGAGCATCCTGGAGCCGACGGTGGTCGGGATGCCCTCGGTGGTGAAGATGTCCTTCAGGGCGAGGGGGACACCGGCCAGCGGGCCGAGCTTCTCCCCCTTGGCCCGCTTCTCGTCGACGGCACGGGCCTGCGCGAGAGCGCCCTCGCGGTCGACGTGCAGGAAGGCATGCACCTTCTCGTCGACGGCGTCGATGCGGGCCAGGTGGGCCTCGGTGACCTCCACGGCGGTGAGTTCGCCGGAGGCGATCTTCGCCGCGGTCTCGGCCGCGGTGAGCCTGATGATGTGGTCGCTCATGGCGGTTACTCCTCCCCCAGGATCTGCGGCACCTTGAAACGCTGCTGCTCCTGGGCCGGGGCGCCGGACAGCGCCTGCTCGGGGGTGAGCGAGGGACGGACCTCGTCCGGCCGCATGACGTTCGTCAGCGGAAGGGGGTGCGAGGTCGGCGGGACGTCTTGGTCGGCGACCTCACTGACGCGGGCCACCGCGCCGATGATGTCGTCGAGCTGGCCTGCGAAGTGGTCGAGCTCTTCGGGCTTCAGCTCCAGACGCGCCAGCCGGGCGAGGTGGGCGACCTCCTCGCGCGTGATGCCAGGCATGCAGCGTTCCTCTGGGGTGAGTGTGTGTGTTTGGGGCCAATCCTATGGGGCCCGCGACCGTGGCCGTGAACGGTGTGCGGGCCGGTGGGGGAACCGTACGCCCAGGGCCTCTCGTCAGCCGACCCGGCCCGAGTCGTCGCCCGCGGCGGCGGGGAGGGCCGCCGCCGGGCGCTGCCAGCCGCGGGAACCGCGGGCCAGGAGCCAGGCGGTGGTCTCGTCGGGCGGCATCGCGGCCGCCACGAGCCAGCCCTGGACGGCGTCGCAGCGCAGGTCGCGCAGGCGCTCCCAGGTCTCGTCGTCCTCGACGCCCTCGGCGACGACGAGCAGGCCGAGGGAGTGGGCGAGGTCGATCGTGCAGCGCACGATCTCGGCGTCCTCGGTGTCGACGGCGAGCCGGGCCACGAAGGACCGGTCGATCTTGAGTTCGCTGACCGGCAGCCGCCGCAGGTGCACGAGTGAGGAGTAGCCGGTGCCGAAGTCGTCGAGGGACATCTTCACGCCGTGGCCGGTCAGGGCGTTGAGGGTGTCGGCGGCGCGCTGCGGGTCCTCCAGCAGGACGTGCTCGGTGATCTCCAGCTGGAGCGCCCCGGCGGGCACGCCGTGCCGGGCGAGCCGGGCGGCGACGGAGCCGGCGAAGCCGGGGGTGTGCACGTCGCGTGGGGAGACGTTGACCGCGACCGGCACGAACAGGCCCTGGGCGCGCCAGGCGGCGACCTGTTCGAGGGCGGTCTCCAGGACGTACTCGGTGAGGTGCGGCATGAGTCCGGAGGACTCGGCGATCGCGATGAACTCGTCCGGGGGGACCCGGCCGCGCTCCGGGTGCACCCACCGCACCAGGGCCTCCAGGCCGGACACCTGGCCGTCGAAGCGGACTTTGGGCTGGTAGTGCAGCTGGACCTCGTGGGCGTCCAGGGCGCGGCGCAGGTCGCCCAGCAGTCCCAGCCGGTCGGGGGTGTTGGAGTCCCGCTTGGACTCGTAGACCTCGACGCCGGTGCGGTCCCGCTTGGCCTGGTACATCGCGACGTCCGCCCGCCGCAGCAGCCCTTCCGCGTCGAGCGCGTGGTCGGGGAAGACGGCGACGCCCGCGCTGGCCTCCAGGACGAGGGTGAGTCCGTCGAGGTCGAGCGGCGAGCTGAGGGCCGCGACCAGGCTGCGGGCGACGCGGGTCGCGGACGTGGTGGAGTCGGCGACGGGCAGTAAAACGGCGAACTCGTCGCCGCCGAGCCGGGCCGCCTCGGCACCGCGCGGCAGGGCGGCTCTCAGCCGGTCGGCGATCTGCAGCAGCAGCCGGTCACCGGCGAGATGACCGAGGGTGTCGTTGACCGAACGGAACCGGTCGAGGTCGATCAGCATGAGAGCGGAGCGGGCCTCGATGCGCTCCGCGTCGTCGAGGGCGGTCCAGATCCGCTCCAGCAGCCACTGCCGGTTCGGCAGGCCGGTCAGCGGGTCGCGCAGCTGCTCCTCCGCGCGCGCCCGGGCTATCCACAGGGTGGAGTCGAGCGCGATCAGCGGAATGGCGAACAGCGGGAGCAGCAGCGGCTTGGCGTCCGCGACCACGCAGATCAGCGGGGCTATCCCGAGCAGGGCGACGGCGACCAGGGCCTGCCGGACGAGGGCGGTGCGGGCGACGGTGGGCAGCCCGGCGCGCGGGGTGTGCAGGTACCAGAAGAGGGTGCGGGTGACGGCGAGGTAGGCGGCGGCGACGAGCACCACCTCGAAGGCGGTGGCGAAGGACCAGCTGCCCGTGGCGGACGGGGACTCGACGGACGGCACGGAGCCGGAGGCGGCCAGCACCAGCGCGCCGGCGCCGATCCCGAGCAGGTCGACCGCGCCGTGCAGGACGCCCTGCCGCCAGCGGCCCCGGCGGGCGGCGCCGACCAGCACGACGACGGTGAGGCTGACCATGCCGGCCGGCACCCAGCCGTAGAGGAGCAGCACGGCGAGGGTGAGCGCGGCGCCCGAGCCGGTGCCGCCCCACCAGCGGGAGCGGCCCAGCATGACCAGGTGGCCGACGATGACGCCGGTGAGCACGGCGAGGGACCAGCCGACGGTGCCGGACGGGAAGAGGGCGTGGCCGCCGGTGAAGGCGTACAGGAATCCGGCGCCCAGGACGAAGCCGGCGGCCGCGACGATCGCCGTGGGCAACGCGGGCCAGGGCAGGTGGCGTTCGCCTTCGGTCTCGGACAGTGCGGGCCGCGGTCCGGCGGCGGGGGGCCGGGCGGCGCCGAGTCCGTCCGCGGTGCCCGCTCCGGTGCGCCCCCGCGCGTCCGGCCGGGCCGCCGGCCGCCCGTCCCCGCGACCGCGCCGGCGGACGGCCGCCAGGCGGCACAGGCGCAGCCGTGAGCCCGGGGCGGCGCTCTCGGTCGGTTCCATTCCCGTCCCTCTCACAGCCGGCGGTGCCCACGCCACGCGGCCCGATGCCCGACAACTCCCAGCGGCTCCGCGATGGAAAGCCCTTCCCCGGACCCTTTGCGCACACGGGGGTGCCCCGACCGCAGCTGGGCACGGCAGGTGCACCTCCCAACAGTAGGCCGCGGAAGGCTTCCTCGGGCACCGGTCGCCGACGGTTGCCCGAATGCGCCCCGGCCACCCGTATGCATCTGGTATGCGCCGATCGGGGCGTCTTCAACCGTTACCCGTCGGCCGAAAGCGCGACCTCCGTGGCTGCTTCCGGTCCGTCCGCGAGGAGGACCTCGAAACCCTCCTCGTTCAGGACCGGCACTTTGAGCTGCATCGCCTTGTCGTACTTCGAACCAGGGTTGTCACCGACGACCACGAAGGACGTCTTCTTGGACACCGATCCGGTCACCTTGGCGCCCTGGTTCTGCAGGGCCTCCTTCGCCCCGTCGCGGGTGAAGCGCTCCAGGGTGCCCGTCACCACGACGGTGAGTCCCTGGAGCGGGCGCGGGCCCTCGTCCTCGCCGGAGGACTCGTCGGCCATGCGCACCCCGGCCGCCTTCCACTTCCGGATGATCTCGCGGTGCCAGTCCTCCGCGAACCACTGCTTGAGCGAGGCGGCGATGATCCCGCCGACTCCGGGAGTGGCGGCCAGTTCCTCCTCGGAGGCCTGCTCGATGCGCTCGATGGAGCGGAACTCGCGGGCCAGCGCCTCCGCCGCGACCGGCCCGACATGGCGGATCGACAGGGCGGTCAGGATGCGGGCGAGCGGGCGGTCCTTGGCCGCGGCGATGTTCTCCAGCATCGCCACCGCGTTCTTCTTGGGGGCGCCCTCCTGGTTGGCGAAGACGGTGGCGATCTTCTCCTCGCCGGTCTTCGGGTCCCGCTTGGGCAGACCGCTGTCCTGGTCGAGCACGTACGCCTTGATGGGCAGCAACTGCTCGATGGTCAGGTCGAACAGGTCGCCCTCGTCGCGCAGCGGCGGGTCGGCGGGCTCCAGCGGCCGGGTGAGGGCGGCGGCGGCGACATAGCCGAAGTGCTCGATGTCCAGGGCCTTGCGGCCGGCGAGGTAGAACAGCCGCTCGCGCAACTGGGCGGGGCAGGTGCGGGCGTTGGGGCAGCGCAGATCGACGTCGCCCTCCTTCATCGGCTTCAGCGGCGTGCCGCACTCGGGGCACTCGGACGGCATGACGAACTCGCGCTCGCTGCCGTCGCGCAGGTCGGCGACCGGGCCGAGGATCTCGGGGATGACGTCGCCGGCCTTGCGCAGCACCACCGTGTCGCCGATGAGGACCCCTTTGGCCTTCACGACGTCCTGGTTGTGCAGGGTGGCGAACTCGACCTCCGACCCGGCGACGGTGACCGGCTCGACCTGGGCGTAGGGCGTGACCCGGCCCGTACGGCCCACGCCCACGCGGATGTTGATGAGCTTGGTGTTGACCTCCTCGGGCGCGTACTTATACGCGATGGCCCAGCGCGGGGCGCGCGAGGTGGTGCCGAGCCGGCCCTGGAGCGGGATCTCGTCCAGCTTGACGACGACGCCGTCGATCTCGTGTGCCACGGAGTGGCGGTTCTCGCCGTAGTACGCGATGAACTCCCGGACGCCCTCGATGCCGTCGACCACCTTGTTGTGCGGAGAGGTGGGCAGGCCCCAGGACTTGAGCAGGTCGTACGCCTCGGACAGGCGGGTGATGCGGCCGGAGAAGCCCTCCAGCGCGCCGATGCCGTGGACCACCATGTGCAGCGGACGGGTGGCCGTCACGCGCGGGTCCTTCTGCCGCAGCGAACCGGCCGCCGCGTTGCGCGGGTTGGCGAAGGGCTTGTCGCCGGCCGCCACCAGGCGGGCGTTGAGCTCCTGGAACTTCTCCATCGGGAAGAAGACCTCGCCCCGGATCTCCACCAGGTCGGGCACCTCCTCGCCGGTGAGCCGGTCGGGGATCTCGGCGATGGTGCGGACGTTGGGCGTGATGTCCTCGCCGGTGCGGCCGTCGCCGCGGGTCGCCGCGCGGGTGAGGCGGCCCCGCTCGTAGGTGAGATTGACGGCCAGGCCGTCGACCTTGAGCTCGCACAGGAAGTGGAACGTCTGCTCGCCCAGCTCCCGGTGGATGCGCTCGGTCCAGGCGGCGAGATCCTCGTCGTTGAAGGTGTTGTCGAGGGAGAGCATGCGCGAGCGGTGCTGGACGGAGGTGAACTCCGTCTCGTAGGCCCCGGCGACCTTCTGGGTCGGCGAGTCGGGCGTGCGCAGCTCGGGGTGCTCCTCCTCCAGGGCCTCCAGCTCGCGCAGCAGCCGGTCGAACTCGGCGTCGCTGATCACGGGCGCGTCGTTCACGTAGTACCGGAAGCGGTGCTCCTCGATCTGCTCCGCGAGCTGTACGTGCTTCTCGCGCGCCTCGGCGGGCACGCTCGTCGTCTCCGCCTGCTGGTCGCCGGCCACCGTGGGTCCTCCCGTTACTCTGGGTTGTCCGCGAGGGATCTCGCGGCCCGGACGCAGTGGGCGTAGGCGGACCGCGCGTACTGCGGGGAGGCTCCCGCGAGTCCGCACGCCGGGGTGAGGGTGACCGCCTCCGCGAGGAGCTCCGGCCGCAGCCCCAGCCTGCGCCACAACGTTCTGACACCCATGACGCTACCGCCAGGGTCCGACAATGGGCCGTCCGTGCCGGGCACGACACCGGCGAGCAGCCGGACGCCGTCCTCGACCGCCTCACCGATCGCCTCGTCGTCACGCTCGGTGAGAAGGGAGAAGTCGAAGGACAGGCCCGCCACGCCCGCCCGGCGCAGCAGGGCGAACGGCACGTCCGGTGCGCAGGAGTGCACCACCACGGGGCCGCCGTCGTGCGCCGAGACGATGTCCCGCAGGGCCGCCTCGACGGTCTGCCGGTCCACGGCCCGGTGCGTGCGGTACCCGCTGGCGGTCGGCACCTGCCCGCGCAAGACGGCGGTCAGGGACGGCTCGTCGAGCTGGAGGACCGGGCGGGCGCCCGGGACCCGCCGCCGGACCTCGGCGAGGTGCAGGCGCAGCCCCTCGGCGAGGGAGGCGGCGAGGTCGCGGCAGGCCCCGGGGTCGGACAGGGCGGCCTCGCCGTTGCGCAGTTCCAGGGCGGCGGCGAGCGTCCAGGGACCGACCGCCTGCACCTTGAGCGGGCCCCGGTAGTCCTGGGTGAACTCCTCCAGGGCGTCCAGGTCCTCGCCGAGCCAGGAGCGGGCCCGCCGGGTGTCGCGGCCGGGCCGGTCGCCGATCCGCCAGCCGCTGGGCTCCACGCGCGCGTACAGCTCGACGAGCATCCCGGCGGTCCGGCCGATCATGTCGGCGCCGGGGCCGCGGGCGGGCAGTTCGGGCAGGTGCGGGAAGTCCTCGAAGCTCCCGGTGACCGTCTTGGCGGCTTCGCGCGCGTCGGTGCCCGGCAGGGAGCCGACACCGGTCACGGGACCGAACCTGATCTGGCTTTCTTCGCTCACGTGAGAAGCGTACGCAGTGCGGCGGCCGGGGATTCACGTCCCCGGCCGCCGGCCGCTACGGGTGGCCCGGGCGCACGGTCAGGTCGTTGACCTCGGCGTCCCTCGGCAGGTCGAGGGCCATCAGCACGGTGGTGGCGACCGACTCGGGGTCGATCCAGCGGCCGGGGTCGTAGTCCTTGCCCTCCTGCTGGTGCACCTTGGCCTGCATGGGGCTGGCGGTGCGTCCCGGGTACACGGAGGTGACGCGGACGCCGGCCGCGTGCTCCTCGTGCCGCAGGGAGTCGGCGAGGGCCTTCAGGCCGTGCTTGGAGGCCGCGTAGGCGGACCACTCGGCGTGGGCGTTGAGGCCCGCGCCCGAGTTGACGAAGACCACGTGGCCGCGGCTCGCGCGGAGCTGGGGCAGGAAGTGGCGGGTCAGTTCGGCGGGGGCGATCAGATTGACGTCGAGCTGGTGCCGCCAGGTCTTCGGGGTCAGCTCGCCGACCCGGCCGAGCTCGACGACGCCGGCGATGTGCAGCAGCGAGTCGACCTGCTCGGGCAGCGACTGGTGGGAGAAGGCCCAGCTGAGCCGGTCGGGGTCCGCGAGGTCGCCGACGAGGGTCCGGGCGCCGGGGAATTCCGCGGCGAGCTCTTTGGCCCGTCCGGCACTGCGGGCGTGCAGCACGAGGTCGTCGCCGCGCGCGTGCAGGCGGCGGGCGACGGCCGCGCCGATGCCGGAGCCCGCTCCGGTGATCACATGGGTAGCCATGACCGCCATGCTCGCATCACGCCGGGCTCAGACGATGCCCCGGCTCTCCTCCAGATGGGCCAGCGCCCCCACCGGTTCCTCGGCGAAGAACACCAGGTCGGTGAGCGGGCGGGGCAGGAAACCCTCCGCCTCCATCCGGCGGAACTGCTCCTTCAGGCCGTCGTAGAAGCCCGCGGTGTTCAGCAGCACCACGGGCTTGTCGGTGTGCCCGTGCTTCTTCAGCTCCAGGATCTCGGTCGCCTCGTCGAGGGTGCCGGTGCCGCCCACCATGATCACCACGGCATCGGACTTCTCCAGGAGCAGGCGCTTGCGCTCGCCCAGGTCCCGGGCGACGACCATCTCGTCGGCGCCGGGCCGGGCCTTGGCGGCCAGGAAGTCCACGGAGACGCCCACCAGCCGGCCGCCCGCCGCCTGCACCCCGTCGGCGACCACCTTCATCAGCCCGACGTCGGAGCCGCCCCACACCAGGGTGTGCCCGCCCTTCCCGAGCAGTCGCGCGAACTCCCGCGCGGGGCGCGTGTAGCGCTCGTCGAGGTCGGCGGCGGAGAGGAAGACGCAGATGTTCACCGCCCCACGGTACGGCCCGGCCCTCCCGGCTCGCTCCGATACCCCCGGGCGGGAAGAAACCGGCGGCCGGCGCGCGCTGTACCCGGCACGCGCCGGCCGTCCGGCCGGCGGCGTCGCATCCTCCGGGAGGGCCGATCGTGACCGCAGGACATCGCATCAGCATCGAGGAGAGCGGCCGGCAGGTACGCGTGGTGCGCGACGGCCGGGAGCTGGCCCGCACGGACCGGGCCCTGGTGCTGCGGGAGACGGGCTGTCCCCCGCGCTACTACATCCCGCCGGAGGACGTGCGGCTGGACCTGCTGACGCCCTCCGCGACGACCACCCACTGCCCCTTCAAGGGCACCGCGTCGTACTGGTCGGTGCCGGACGCGGCGGACCTGGTGTGGGCCTACCCGGACCCGAAGCCCGGAGTCGAGCGGATCAGGGACCACCTGTGCTTCTACGAGGCCGACGTGAGCTGACCCGGCGGCGGGAGGACGGGCGGCCGTGACACCAATCCGGGGCGATCGGTGGACGCGCCGCCCGCCTCACCGACGAATCCGGCGCCGTGCGGCAGTCTGCTGAGACATGGACAAGAACATTCTTTCGCGCGACGGCACCCCGATCGCGTACGAGACGGCCGGGCGCGGTGCGACGGTCGTCCTCGTCAGCGGTGCGATGTCGACGGGAGCGACGGTGGCACCGCTGGCCGCGCCGCTCTCCGAGCGGTTCCGGGTGGTGGTCTACGACCGCCGGGGCCGCGGCGGCAGCGGGAACACCGAGCCGTACGCGGTGGAACGCGAGGTCGAGGACCTGGCGGCGCTGATCGAGGAGCTGGGCGGCGAGGCGTCGCTGTACGGGGTGTCCTCCGGGGGCGCGCTGGCGCTGCGGGCCGCGGCGAGCGGGCTGCCGGTGCGTCATGTCGCCGTGTACGAGACGCCGTTCGTCCTGTCCGAGGAGGACCTCAGGGAACGCGCCGAGTACACCGAGCAGCTGACGGCCGCCCTGGCCGAGGGTCGGCGCGGGGACGCGGTGGAGCTGTTCCTGCGGCTGACCGGGCTGGGCGAGGCGGTCATCCGGGGCGCCCGGCAGTCCCCCATGTGGGCCGGCATGGAGTCCATGGCGGGGAGCCTCGCCCACGACGACGCCGTGATGGGGGGCGGGAGCGTCCCCCGGGAGCTGCTGGCGTCCATCCCGGTGCCGGTGCTGTCGATCGCGGGCGACGCCAGTCCGGCCTGGATGCGCGAGGCCGCGCGGGCCATCGCGGACACGGTGCCCCGCGGCACGTACCGCGCGCTCCAGGGCCAGACGCACATGGTCGAGCCGGACGTCCTGGCGCCGGTGCTGGCGGACTTCTTCGGGCGGTGAGCCGTCCCGGCGGGCAGCGGTGAGCCGTCGCGGCAGGCATCGAACCGTCCTGGGCAGGCGCCGAACCGTTCTGGACAGGCGCCGAACCGTCCTGGGCAGGCGGTGAGGCTCCACCTCCCCCGCCCCGGAAACGCTCCGGCCGGATTCCGCCGCCGCGGGAGGCGGCGGCGGACGGCACGGAACGGCCCGACCCGGTTCGACCCGGCCCGGCCCGGCAGGGGATCAGCGGGCGGTGCGGATCCCCGTCTCGAAGCGGCCGAAGGCCCGCTCCTGCTCCCACTGCGCGGTGGCCTTCGGGCTGGCGTCCAGCAGGCGCCGGCAGTCCGCACCGGGGCGGAGGGTGCCGAGCCGGACCCCGCGGCAGGCGGCGACGGGACGGTAGCCGTCCCGGGTGGGGTTGCCCCGCCACAGGCTCGCGCCCGGGAGGAAGGCGTACTCCAGGGAGGCCCGGGCCAGGTCCTTCAGCTCCGGGTAGGACAGGCCGTACGTGTCGGCGGCGTACCGGTACTCGTGGCTGATGTCGATGCGGCTGACGCCGGGGTCGTCGGTGGCCAGGACGACGGGCACGCCGTACGCGCGGTAGGTCTCGAAGGGGTGGTCGTCGCCCCGCACCCCGAGGATCTGGGCATTGCTGGTGAAGGGGACCTCGACGGCGGTCTCGCGGGCGGCCATGGTGCGTGCGGTGCGCTGCCAGTCGTCCTCGTGGACGAGGTCGACGCCGTGGCCGATGCGGTCGGCGCCCGCGACCTCCACGGCTTCCCGGATGTGGAACGCGACGTCGGCGGGCTTGACCAGGCCGGGCCACAACTCACCGGCATGCAGGGTGACATGGGCGCCGGGATAGACACCGCGGAGGTACTTCAGCATGCGCATCTGCAGGCTGTAGTCGCGCAGGGCGACCTCCGCGTCCTCGGGCTGGACCAGGTTGACGGCGACGAACCGCCCGTCGCGCTCGGCCAGGCGCATACCGAGGGCCATCTGCGTGAAGACCCGTTCGGGGGCGCTGCCGCGCGAGACCTGGGAGATCCAGCGGACCGGGAGGCGGCAGCCGGGCCGGGGGCTGTCGGTGTCGCAGCGGGCGGCGGTGCGGAACTCGGCGTCGGCCTCGTCGGACTCCTTCTTCGCCTCGGTGACCAGCCGGTCCAGCTTGCCCCCGGCGGTCAGCTTCCCGTGCAACCGGGCGAGGTCCGGGTCCCAGCCGACCTCGGCCGCGAGCTTCTTCGCCCCGTCGGAGGCCGGGGTCACCATCGTCTCCAGGTAGAACTGGTTCTGCTCGGCGATGTCGTCCGCCACCTCGGCGAGCAGTTTCCCGCGGTGCCGCCAGGTCACCTCACCGAAGCTGCCGAAGGTGGCGAAGAAGTGGTCGTGACCATTGCCGTCGGCCGGGAAGTCCTGCATGGACCAGGCGCGCACGAGGGCGTCGTGGAAGGCGCGGTCCGTGCGGGCATCCGCGGCGGGGCGGGTTCCGGCACCGCACGGCGGCGGGACGGCGGTCATCGTCGCGGTGTCGACGCACAGCCCGTCCTCGGCTGCCAGTTCGACGAGGTACTCGGTGGAGACCGCGCCGGACAGGTGGTTGTGCAGGTCACCGCCCTTGGGCAGGCGGCGGAAGAACTCCCGTGCCCGGCGCGGGTCATGGCGGATCGCGTCGAGGTGAGCGGCCGTGACCGCCTCGCCGACGGTCACCGGGCGCGGCGCCGTCGGCGAGGCCGGGCCGGAGGCGTCCGGGCCCGCGTGGGCGGCGGGCAGGACGGCGGGAGAGGAGAGCAGTACCAGGGCACCGAGGCCGGTGACGGCCAGGGTGCGGGTGCGGCGCGAGAGGCCGGGGATCCGATGCATCACACCCGGGTGATCGGCGCGGCTGCCGTCCGGGACACGGGTGCGGGACGAGGTGCGCCGGGTGATCACCCGGGTGGCGGAACGGCGCGGTGCGCGGGCGGGCGTGCGCGCTCTCCGCGAGCCCGGCGCGGGCACTTCGTTCCGGCGAAGCCGTGAACACTCCGGAGCCGGCGTTCACGGCGCCGCGAGGCGGGCGGGAGGGCCCGGTGGGCCGCCCGGTCAGGCGGCGAGCACGGGCGGGCCCGGATGCAGGGGTCCGGAACCGTGACCGGCCCCTCCTCCGGGTGGTGGGTCACCTCCGCCGAGGACCAGATCGAACCAGACGGTTTTGCCGCCCACCCCGTACAACGACTCTCCGACGGCACATCCGCCCCAGTCGTCGACCAGCAGATCGAGGATCAGACCCTCCCCCACATCACCCTGCTGGTGATCCCGTTCAGCGTCGGCGCTTTTCACGGAGCCGGGCAGTCCGTCCTCTACGTGGAGGGCCCGGTTCCCCAACTGGACACCGTTCAGCTCGATACCGCCCTCGGGGCCACGTTCGTGGATGCCCCGACGCCAGTGGCCAACTATCGTTCGCTGCTGGACCTGATGGAGCGGACGGCTCTGCCGGCTGACGCGTCCCGGAAGCTCATCCGGTTCATCACACGCGAACTCTGAGGGGGGCGGAGCGTTGACCACACTCGACTGGAAGCGTTCGCCGTTCTGCGGCGGGGGCGA
Source organism: Streptomyces sp. NPDC101219 (assembly GCF_044767675.1). Lineage (NCBI taxonomy): Bacteria > Bacillati > Actinomycetota > Actinomycetes > Kitasatosporales > Streptomycetaceae > Streptomyces > Streptomyces sp. NPDC101219. The sequence continues at coordinate 437,085 of NZ_JBIWOK010000006.1, read as the reverse complement.
CAACAACTGCGTGGAAGTCGCCGTGAACGACGAGGACGACGACATCGCCATACGTGACAGCACCCGTCCTGAGCACATCGTCAGGGTCAGCCGCTCCACCTTCACGAGGCTGGTCACCCGCCTGCGGGCGAGCGCACCGAACTGACCGGTGCCCTGCAGCTACCGCACGGAGGACGGCGTCAGGCCGTCGCCGCCCGCTCCGTCGCGCGGACCGTCGAGGCGATCGTCGCCGAGCCCACCACGCGCGTGCCGTCGTACAGCACGATCGCCTGGCCGGGGGCGACACCCCGCACCGGCTCGGTGAAGCGGACGCGCAGCCCGCCGTCGGCCGGCTCCGCCGTCACCTCGGTCTCGCCGCCGTGGGCGCGCAGCTGGGCGGTGTAGGTGCCGGGGCCGACGGGGGCCGCGCCGCACCAGCGGGGGCGGATCGCGGTGAGGGCGGTGACGTCGAGCGCGTTCGCCGGGCCGACGGTGACGGTGTTGTCGACCGGGGAGATGTCGAGGACGTAGCGGGGCTTGCCGTCGGGGGCGGGGGTGCCGATCCGCAGGCCCTTGCGCTGGCCGATGGTGAAGCCGTAGGCGCCCTCGTGGGTGCCCACCTTGGCGCCGGACTCGTCGACGATGTCGCCCTCGGAGCGGCCGAGGCGGTCGGCGAGGAAGCCCCGGGTGTCGCCGTCGGCGATGAAGCAGATGTCGTGCGAGTCGGGCTTCTTGGCGACGGCGAGTCCGCGGCGCTCGGCCTCGGCGCGGATCTCCTCCTTGGTGGTGACGGTGTCACCGAGCGGGAACATCGCGTGGGCGAGCTGCCGGTCGTCGAGCACCCCGAGGACGTACGACTGGTCCTTGGCCATGTCGGAGGCGCGGTGCAGCTCACGCGTGCCGTCCTCGCGGACGATCACCTGGGCGTAGTGGCCGGTGCACACGGCGTCGAAGCCGAGGGCCAGCGCCTTGTCCAGCAGGGCGGCGAACTTGATCTTCTCGTTGCAGCGCAGGCACGGGTTGGGGGTGCGGCCGGCCTCGTACTCGGCGACGAAGTCCTCGACGACGTCCTCGCGGAACCGGTCGGCGAGGTCCCACACGTAGAAGGGGATGCCGATGACGTCGGCGGCGCGACGGGCGTCGCGGGAGTCCTCGATGGTGCAGCAGCCCCGCGCCCCGGTGCGGAACGATTGCGGGTTCGCGGAGAGCGCGAGGTGGACGCCGGTCACGTCGTGGCCGGCCTCGGCGGCACGGGCCGCGGCGACGGCGGAGTCGACTCCGCCGGACATGGCGGCCAGGACGCGGAGGGGGCGGGAGCGCTGCGGGGTGTCAGTCATAACCCCTCCAGGGTACGGGGACGCGGGAACCACGGCCGCCGGGTATCCGTTGAAGATCGCATGGGGGCGAGACGAGCATCCGAGGACGGGGACCGGCGCATCGGGCGGCGGGCCCTGATCGTGGGCGGGGTGGCGGCCGCGGCGGGCACCGCGGTGCTGGCCCGGGACGAGCTGGCCCGCCTGTGGTGGCGCGCCCCGGGGGTGGAGAAGCCGCGCACACCGGGCGCGGTCGATTTCGCGGGCGCCCGCTGGATCGCCGCCTCGGAGGCCAACTGGCGCCGCGCGGACCGGCCCGACGACTACGGCATCGACATGGTGGTCGTGCATGTCACGCAGGGCAGCTTCGACAGCGCCGTGAAGGCGTTCCAGGACCCGGGGCACCGGGCGGCGACGCATTACATCGTGGGGCAGGACGGCCGGGTGGCGCAGATGATCCGCGAGCTGGACGTGGCGTACCACGCGGGCAACCGCGACTACAACGAGCGCAGTGTCGGCATCGAGCACGAGGCGTTCGTGGACCGGCCGCAGGACCTCACCGACGAGATGTACGCGGCGTCGGCGCGGCTGACGGCGCGGATCTGCGCGCGCTACGAGATACCCGTCGACCGGAAACACATCATCGGGCACGTGGAGGTGCCGGGCGCCGACCACACCGATCCGGGCCCGCACTGGGACTGGGACCGCTACATGAAGCTGGTCCGCCGCGCCCGCACGTCACTGAGCACGCCGGAGGCGACCGCCTCTCCCTGAAGGGCGTCCGAGGTCAGGACAGGCCGGCCGCGCGGGCGCGTTCCACCGCCGGGCCGATGGCCTTGGCCAGGGCCTCCACGTCGGCCGCGGTAGAGGTGTGGCCGAGGGAGAAGCGCAGGGTGCCGCGGGCCAGGTCGGGGTCGGTGCCGGTGGCGAGCAGGACGTGGCTGGGCTGGGCGACGCCGGCGGTGCAGGCGGAGCCGGTGGAGCAGGCGATGCCCTGGGCGTCGAGGAGCAGCAGCAGCGAGTCGCCCTCGCAGCCGGGGAAGGTGAAGTGGGCGTTGGCCGGAAGCCGCCCGCCGGGCGCGGGGTCGCCGCCGAGGACGGCGTCCGGGACGGCCTCGCGGACGGCGGCGACCAGGTCGTCGCGCAGGGCGCCGATCTCGCGGGCGAACCACTCCTGCTGCTGGGCGGCCAGCCGCCCGGCGACGGCGAAGGAGGCGATGGCGGGGACGTCGAGCGTGCCGGAGCGGACGTGGCGTTCCTGTCCGCCGCCGTGCAGGACGGGCACGGGGGTCTGGTCGCGGCCGAGGACCAGCGCGCCGATGCCGTAGGGGCCGCCGATCTTGTGGCCGGAGACGGTCATCGCGGCGAGCCCGGAGCCGCCGAAGTCGACCGGCACCTGGCCGAACGCCTGGACCGCGTCCGAGTGCAGCGGGATGCGGAACTCGGCGGCGACCTCGGCGAGTTCGCGGACCGGCAGGACGGTGCCGATCTCGTTGTTGGCCCACATCACGGTGGCGAGGGCCACGTCGTCGGGGTTGCGGGACAGGGCCTCGCGCAGGGCGTCGGGGTGCACCCGGCCGTGGCCGTCGACCGGCAGGTACTCGACGGTGGCGCCCTCGTGCTCGCCGAGCCAGTGGACGGCGTCCAGGACGGCGTGGTGCTCGACGGGGCTGGCGAGGATCCGGGTGCGGGCCGGGTCGGCGTCCCTGCGGGCCCAGTACAGGCCCTTCACGGCGAGGTTGTCGGCCTCGGTGCCGCCGGAGGTGAACACCACTTCGCTGGGCCGGGCCCCGAGGGCCTCGGCGAGGGTCTCCCGGGCTTCCTCGACCGTGCGGCGGGCGCGCCGGCCGGCCGCGTGGAGGGAGGAGGCGTTGCCGGTGACGCCGAGGTGCGCGGTGAGTGCCTCGACTGCCTCGGGAAGCATCGGGGTGGTCGCGGCGTGGTCGAGGTATGCCATGGTGGGCCCGATTCTACGGGGCGCCGGGCAGCCGCCCCGGGCCGCGGGGGGCCGGGTTCGCGTCGTCCCGTCACAGGCTCCAGGACAGGGTGTTGTCCGCCTGCATGAAGGCGAGCAGGACCAGCAGGTCGGCGATGCCGAGGCCGAGGCCCAGGGCGGCGCGCCCGCGCCGGGCGGTCCCGCGCGACAGCGCCAGGCCCGCGAGCACGATGGCGAGCGGTCCGAGGACGACGTTGAGGACGAGCAGGCCGAGCAGGCCCAGGACGAAGGACGCGACGGCCATGCCGTCGGCGTCGCGGACTCCGGTGCGGTCGGTGGCCCCGGCGGTGAGCTGCATGATGATCGGCTCCCTCGGTCGACGAGAGGTCGGGCGGTCGGTGGTCGGCACGGGGCGCGCGTGCGCGGGCGGGACGGAACGCCTCCTGCTGGTCCTCGCCCCGGTGGCCACGGGGCGCGCGTGCGCGGGCGGAGCCCGGCGGCTCCCCGTGCGGCTCAGTGCGCCGGGCCGCGGCGGTCGCGGCCGTGGCGCTCGCGCAGGGCGAAGACGCCGAGCCAGACGGCGATGACGAGTCCCGCGGCGAGTGTGAAGGCCGGCGGCGCGTGGGCGACGGTGCCCAGGACCACTCCGAGCAGCAGGAGTGCGGCGACGAGGAACAGCATGGTCGGAATCCCCCAGATTCGGTGAACGATCGTAGTAACACTTGTTCACTGACTACCCAGTCTAGCGGGCTCGTCACTTTGCAATCCGGGAGAACGGTTGTTGACTGCATGGCATGAGTCACACCCTCGGCACCCGGCAGGCCCAGAAGCTGAAGACCCGACGGGCCCTCCTGGACGCGGCTCTGGAACTGCTGGAGGAGCAGAGCCTGAGCAGCCTCGGGCTCCGCGAGGTCACCCGGGCCGCGGGGGTCGCCCCGACCGCCTTCTACCGGCACTTCCACTCCATCCCCGACCTGGGGGTGGCGCTGGTCGAGGAGGCACTGGACAGCCTGCACCCGATGATCCGGACCATTGTCTCCACGCCCGGTGACACCGACCGGCGCATCACGCGCGCCGTCGGGCTGATCGCCGGCCATGTGGACCGGTACCCCGCACACGTGCGCTTCATCGCCCGGGAACGGCACGGCGGGGTCCAGCCGGTGCGCGAGGCGATACGGGACCAGCTCGCCCGGTTCGCCGAGGAGGTCGCCGAGGCGCTGGCCGCGGACCCGGTGTCCGAGGGCTGGGGCGGGGACGACCTGCTGATGCTGGCCCAGATCTACGTGGACCTGATGCTGAGCACGGCGTCGCTGTTCCTGGAGACGCCGGCGGACGCGCCGCGGCAGCGCGAGCGGGCCACCCGGCTGGCCTCCCGCCGCCTGCGGCTGATCGGCATCGGCCGCCGGCACTGGCTGGACGCGCCGGTGACCGCCTGAGGCGGCCCGCCGGACCGGCGGCACTGCGAGGAACAAGACGGCGGCAACGGCCGGGACGGATCGGTCCGTCCCGGCCGTCGCCGTGCGCCGTGCGGGGCCCGGCGGCTCAGCCGAGCCGGACGCGGGCGAGCTGGCGGGACTGGGCCACCAGGCGGTCGGCGGAGTCCCACACCTCGGCGTCCTCCTCGAGGAAGCCGCCGGCGAGGTTGCGGGTGGTGACGGCCACCCGCAGCGGGCCCGGGGCGGGACGGGCGCGCACGTGCGCGGTCAGTTCCACCGTGGGCACCCAGCCGGACAGGCCGAGCTCGAAGGCGGTGGGCGGCAGCGCGTCCACCGCGAGGAGCAGGGAGAGCGGGTCGGGGTCCCGGCCGTCGGCAAGGCCGAACCAGGCGCGCATCTCGCCCCGGCCGGAGGGCTGTCCGAGGGCCCACCCGAGGGTGGACGGGTCCAGCTTGAGCATCAGCCGGTCGGTGATGGCGGAGCTGCCCTCGACCGGGGCGGGACCGTCCTCGGGACCGAAGCACTGGTCCATCGGCGGGATCGCGGGCGGTTCGGCGGTGGTGCGCACGTCGTCGGGGAGGGTGCCGAGATCGCCGTAGGAGGCGAGGACGCGGATGCGCTCGACCTCGCGGCCCTGCTCGTCGTACTGGAGGAGGGACGCCTGGCCGGTCGACAGGCTGCGCCCGGTGCGCACCGTCTCCGTGCGGACGACCGCCGGACCCGGCTGGGAGGCGGTCAGGTAATGGGCGGAGATGGTGAACGGGTCGGCGTGCGGCAGGGTGTCACCGAGCGCACGGCCCAGGACGGCCAGCAGATAGCCGCCGTTGACGGCGTTGATGATCGTCCAGCCGGCGGAGAGGTCGATGTCGTAGACGCCGGGCTCGCGACGGACGACCGCGGTGTCGCGGTCGAACTCGGCGGCGCCGATCGGGGCCCGGACGGTGGCCGGGGCGGAGGCTGCATCTGGCATGGCTGAACAGTACAAGAGTCACCTACTAAGCGGTAGCTTTGGGCGGGTGGCGCGGGCGACATGAGGGGCGATGTCCCCAAGCCGCCCGGTTCGGTGCTGAACCCGGGCGCCGTTCCTTCCCTCTTCGAGGGCATGAGCCTCACCGGGATCCCGTTTCTGTGCACGCTGGCCGTGCTCACCGCTGTCGCCCTCGTGCTGCCGCTCGTGCTGTGGACACGGGTCGGCGGACCCCGCGCCGTGCGCGCCGGCGCCCGGGTCCTGATGCTGCTGTTCGCCCAGGTCACCGCGGTGGCCCTGGTCTTCACCCTGGTCAACAACAGCAACCAGCTCTATGACAGCTGGGCCGACCTGCTCGGCACCGGCGACCACGTGCGCGAGGCCGCCGACCTGGGCAGCGACGGCACCGGCGGCATCGTGGTGGAGCGGCTGCCCAAGGTCGGCCAGCGCTTCCGGCCGGCCGGCGGGCCCGGCATGCGGGAGGCGGGCGGGGTCCGCGTCACCCGGCTCGACGGCCGGGTCTCGGGCGTCCGCGCCGAGGTGTACGTGTGGCTGCCGCCGCAGTACGACGACCCGGCCTGGCGCGACCACACGTTCCCGGTCGTCGAACTGCTCCCGGGCTACCCCGGCTCGGCCAAGGCCTGGTTCGGCACCCTCGACGCGCACGAGCAACTGCTGCCGCTGATGCGCAGCGGCCGCATCGCCCCCTTCATCCTGGTCGCCCCGCGCACCTCCCTGCTGCCCGGCGCGGACACCGGCTGCGCCAACCTGCCCGGCCGGGTCAACGCCGAGAGCTGGCTGAGCGTCGACGTCCCGAGGATGGTCCGGGACAACTTCCGGGCCCAGGCCGCACCGGAGGGCTGGGCCGTCGCCGGGTACTCGGCGGGCGGGCACTGCGCCACGAAACTGGCCCTGGCCCACCCGGACCGCTACCGGGCCGCGGTGAGCCTGTCCGGCTACAACGACCCGGCCGCCGAGCGCACCGCCCTCACCGGCCGCGACCCGGTGCTGCGGGAGGCGAACAACCCGCTGACGCTGCTGCGCGAAGCGGTCGCCCCGCCCGAAATCTCGCTCTACCTCTCCGGTCAGCGCAAGGACGGTTACGAGGACGCCACCGCCCTCGCCCGCGCGGCGACCTCGCCGACGAGCGTGCAGGTGGTGCGCCTGCCCCGCAGCGCCGGCGGCCACACCATGGCGCTGTGGCGGCCCCAGGTGGTCCCGGCGTTCCGCTGGCTGACCGAGGAACTCGGGGCAGAGCCCACGCCGTCCGCCGCTACTCCTCCCGGACCGAGGAGCGCCGCTGCCACGCCCGGGGCGCCCGCCAGTGGTAGCGCAGGGCCAGCAGCCGGATCAGGAACGCGGTGACCGCGGAGAGGGCACTGGTGGCCGGGTTCAGCACGTCGAGGCGCAGGCACACCACGGTCATGGTGGCGCCGACGATGGCCGGCACCGCGTAGAGGTCACGGTCCCAGCGCAGCAGCGAGGGCACCTCGTTGGCGAGGACGTCGCGCAGCACACCGCCGCCCACGGCGGTCACCAGGCCCAGGGCCGCGGAGGCGGCCAGGTTCAGCCCGTAGTCGTGCGCCTTGACCGTACCGACCACGCAGAACAGGCCGAGCCCCGCCGCGTCGAAGACGTTGACGCCGCTCTGCAGGCGCTCCACGTGGGGGTGGAAGAAGAACACCAGGACGGTGGCGATCAGCGGGGTGACGAAGTAGCCGAGGTCGGTGAAGGCGGCCGGCGGCACGGCACCGATCACCAGGTCCCGGAAGAGGCCGCCGCCCAGGCCGGTGACCTCGGCGAGCACGGCGAGGCCGAACACGTCGAAGTTCTTGCGGACGGCCAGCAGCGCACCCGAGATCGCGAAGGCGAAGATGCCGATCAGATCGAGCGCGTGCAGGACGGACGGGCTGAACAGTTGCTGGAGCACCTTCGCATTCTCTCCCGAAAACTGTCCCCCGCCTTACAAAGCAAGGCGGGGGACTGAGGTGCGGGGCGCGAGGGTGAGCCGGGCAGCCGCTATATGGCCTTGTCGGCGGTGTCGGCGGGCGCCTCGCCGCCGGTCCGGATGGCCTTGTCGCCCTCGTCGTTCCTCCCGGTTTCCCCGGCCTTCTCGCCTTCGCCGTCCGTGGCCCCGTCGTGGGCGGCCCCCTCCTTGGCGGCCTCGGACGCGTCCGCGCCCGGCGTGGCCTGGTCCGACGGGCCGGACTGCTCCGGCAGCAACGCCTTGACCGTCTCCTCGGGCACCAGGGACTTCTCGACGTCCTCGGGCACGTCCTCGACACCCTCACGGGTCGCCGAGACGACCTCGCCCGCGGTGAGCCCCAGCGTTCCGGCCGCGATCTCCTCGGCGAAGTGACATGCCACGCGGTGGCCGCCGCCGACGTCCCGCAGTTCCGGCCGCTCGGTCGCGCACCGCGCGGCCTGCGCCCACGGGCAGCGGGTGTGGAAGCGGCAGCCGCTCGGCGGGTTCGCCGGGGAGGGCAGGTCACCGACGAGGAGGATGCGCTCACGCTGGTCCTCCACCTCGGGGTCCGGCACCGGCACGGCCGACATCAGGGCCTTGGTGTACGGGTGCTTCGGATCCGCGTAGAGCGCGTCGCTCGGCGCTTCCTCGACCAGCGCCCCGAGGTACATCACGCCGATCACGTCGGAGATGTGCCGGACCACGGCGAGGTCGTGGGCGATCACCACGTAGGTCAGACCGAGTTCCTCCTGGAGCTCCTCCAGCAGGTTGATGACCTGGGCCTGGACCGAGACGTCGAGTGCGGAGACCGGCTCGTCGCAGATGATCACGTCGGGTTCCAGGACGAGCGCCCGCGCGATCCCGATGCGCTGGCGCTGGCCGCCGGAGAACTCGTGCGGGTAGCGCGAGAGCGCGTTGGAGGGCAGGCCGACCTTGTCGAGGATGGCCTTGATCTTCTCCCGGCGCTCCTCCTGGTCCTTGCCGATGCCGTGGGCGACCATGCCGTCGGACAGGATCGACTCGATGTTCTGCCGCGGGTTGAGGGAGCCCAGCGGGTCCTGGAAGACCATCTGGAGCCGGCGCCGGAAGCGGCGCATCTCCTCGCCCGGCAGCTTCGCCAGGTCGGTGCCGTCGAGGACGACCGACCCCTCGGTGATGTCGACCAGCCGCAGCACCGACCGCCCGAGGGTGGTCTTGCCGCAGCCGGACTCGCCGACCAGGCCGTAGGTCTGGCCGGCCTCGACCTTCAGGGACACCCCGTCCACGGCGTAGACGTGACCGACCGTGCGGTCGAAGAAGATGCCCTTCTTGATGGGGAAGTGGACCTTGACGCCGTCCAGTTCGAGCAGGCTCATGCGGTGACCTCCTCGGCCTTCGCGTCGTCGGGTACGGGGTTGACGCACCGCACCTGGTGACCGGTCGCGCGGGGCTCGGTGAGCTGCGGGGTGCCGGTCAGGCAGTCCATCTCGTACCGGTCGCAGCGGGGGGCGAAGGCACAGCCGTCGGCCCAGGCGATGCGGTCGTTGATGGAGCCGCGGATCGGGCTGAGCGCCTCGCCCCGCGGCGCGTCGAGCCGTGGAATGGAGCCCAGCAGTCCGTGCGCGTACGGGTGGGTGGGGTGGGCGAACAGCTCGCGGCGCCCGGCGGACTCCACCACCTTGCCCGCGTAGAGCACGTTGACCTCGTCGCAGAGGCCGGCCACCACACCGAGGTCGTGGGTGATCATCAGCAGGGCGGTGCCCTCCTGGTCCACGAGTTCCTTGAGGAGCTCCAGGATCTGCGCCTGGATGGTCACGTCGAGGGCGGTGGTGGGCTCGTCGGCGATCAGCATGCGCGGGGCGCAGGCCACCGCCATGGCGATCAGCGCGCGCTGGCGCATGCCGCCGGAGAGCTGGTGCGGGTACTCCCTGAGCCGCCGGGCCGGGTCGGGGATGCCGACCCGGTCCAGCAGGTGGGCGGCCTCCTTGCGGGCGGCCTCCCCCTTCATCCCGCGGTGACGCTCCAGGATCTCGGTGACCTGCACGCCGACCGGCACGACCGGGTTCAGCGAGGACAGCGGATCCTGGAAGATCATCGCCATTTCGCTGCCGCGCAGGTCGCGCCGGGCGGACGGGTTCATCGTGAACAGGTCCGTGCCGTCGAACACGGCACGCCCGCCCAGCGTGACGCCCTTGTGCGGCAACAGGCCCATCACGGCCAGGGAGGTCACCGACTTGCCGCAGCCGGACTCCCCGACGAGGCCCACGACCTGGCCCTGGTCGACCTCGAAGGAGACGCCGTCGACCGCCCGGGTCTCCTTGCGGCCGCGGCCGCCGAAGGTGACGGTCAATTCGTCGACAGTGAGCAGAGACATGGTGGTTCAGCCCCTCAGCTTCGGGTCGAGGGCTTCCCGCATGGCCTCGCCGAGAAGGGTGAAGCCGAGGGCGGTGATGATGATGCCGAGGGCGGGATAGACCGCCATCATCGGCGCGTTGTCGAAGAAGCGCTGCGCCTGGGTCAGCATGACGCCCCATTCGGGGATCGCCGGGTCGGGGTTGCCGAGGCCCAGGTAGGACAGGGCGGCCGCCTCGATGATCGCCGTGGCCAGGGAGAGCGTGGCCTGCACGATCACCGGGCTGAGCGAGTTGGGCACGATCTGCGACAGGACGATCCGCCGCTTGCGCAGCCCGAGGGACTGGGCGGCGAGGACGTAGTCCGAGTTGCCCTGGGCCAGCATGGAGCCGCGCAGCAGCCGGGCGAAGATCGGGATCTGCACCACACCCACCGCGATCATCACCGTGGTCAGGGACTGGCCCATGACGGCGGCGATCGACACGGCCAGCAGCAGCGAGGGCATCGCCAGCATGATGTCGATGAAGCGCATGATCACGGAGTCGATGCGCTTGCCGGCCTCCCCGCCGAGGGTGGCGAAGGCGCCCGCGAGGCCGCCGATGAGGAAGCCGATGACCAGGCCGATCACCGTGGCGACGACACCGACGAGCAGTGTCTGACGGGCACCGACCAGGAACCGGGAGAACAGGTCCCGCCCGAGGTGGTCGAGCCCGAACCAGTTCTCGCCGCGCATGTTGACGAACTCGCCGCGGTTGGAGAAGACCTCGTTGCGCCAGGTCTGGGCGGTCGGGGAGTACGGCGCGATGTACGGCCCGACGATCGCGAGGATCAGGAACAGGGCGATGATGAGCGCGCCGATGATCGCCATCTTGCTGCGCTTGAGACGGCGGAACGCCTCGCGCCACAGGCTGGCGCCGCTACTGCTCTCCTTGACGGCGCTCAGTTCGGCGAGGCGCTGGATCTTGTCTGTCTTGGTGGCGACACTCATGTCAGTGCACCCGCACTCTCGGGTCGATGAGGCTGTACGCCAGGTCCACCAACAGGTTGATCAGGACGTACACCAGCGCGATGAACATGATGAAGCCGACGAGCACGGGGTAGTCGTGGCCGTTGATCGCGGTCCAGATGAAGGAGCCGATGCCGCCGAAGGCGAACACCGACTCGGTCAGGACCGCGCCGGACAGCAGGGAGCCCGTGAGCAGGCCGACCGCGGTGATCACGGGGAGCATCGCGTTGCGCATCACGTGCCGGCCGCGGATGACACTGCGCTTGAGGCCCTTGGCCTCGGCGGTGCGGACGTAGTCCTCGTCCTGCACCTCCAGGACACTGGCGCGGGTCATGCGGACGATGACGGCGAGCGGGATCGAGGACAGCGCGACGGCCGGCAGGACCAGGTGCATGATCGCGTTCCAGGAGGCGTCGAACTCCCCGGTGAGGACGCCGTCCAGGACCGCGAAACCGGTCACTTCGGTGGCGTTGATGCCGGTGTCCAGACGCCCGTAGCTGGGGAAGATCCCGAGCTGGACGGCGAAGATGCCCTTGAGGATGAGGGCCAGGAAGAAGACCGGGATGCAGATGCCGACGAGAGAGCTGGAGACCGCTGTCACGTCGAGCCAGCCGCCGCGGTTGCGGGCCGCGAAGTAGCCGAGCGGGACGCCGACGAGGACCGCGATGAGGATCGCGGAAAGGGACAGCTCCGCCGTCGCGGGGAAGCGCAGGACGAATTCGTCCCACACCGGCTGTCCGGTCTGGACCGAGGTGCCCAGGTCGAGCTCGAAGATGCGCTTGAGGAAGCGCCAGTACTGAACGTAGACGGGCTGGTCCAGCCCGAGCGCACGGTTGATGCGCGCCACTTCGGCCTCGGTGGCCTTCTCCCCCAGGATCGCTGAGGCGGGTCCACCGGGCAGCCGGTCGAGCCACAGGAAGAGCAGTACCGACAGGCCGAGCAGCGTGGGTATGAGCTGAAGCAGTCTTCGTACGACGAGACGCAGCACCCCGCATGCCCCTTTCTAGCGTGATGTCTTACTGAACGGAACCGCCCGGCCGCCGAGTTGCGACGGCCGGGCGGACACCCCCCGTTGGTGCTTTCTGCCGCGTGCGCCTACTTGAAGGAGGCCTCGGCGAACACTTCCTGCGTCAGCGGGGAGACGTTCGGCGGGTTCACGTTCTTGGCGAAGGCGATGGCCGGCGGGGAGGACGAGATCGGGACACCCGGCAGGTAGTCCATGATGACCTCGTTGGCCTTCGTGTAGGCGGCCACACGCTCGGCGTGGTCACCCAGCTTCGAACCGGCGTTCACCGCGTCGAAGACCTTCTTGTCCTTGAAGCCCCACTGCTTGTCGAACCCGGCGAACCAGGTGCCGATGAAGTTGTAGCCGTCGTTGAAGTCACCGGTCCAGCCGAGCATGTGCAGGGCGCAGGAGCCCGCCTCGGTGGCGTCCAGGTACTCCGGGGCCCACTTCATGGCCTTCGGCTTGACGGTGATGCCGGCCTTCTCCAGGTCGGCCTTCATCAGCTCGAACAGGTCCTGCGGGGCAGGCATGTACGGGCGGGTGACCTCGGTCGGGTAGCAGAACTCGATCTCGAGCTTCTCCTCACCGGCCTTCTTCAGCAGGTCCTTCGCCTTGTTCACGTCGTGCGGGTACTGCGTGACGTTCTTGGAGTAGCCCTCGATGGTGTCCGGCATGAACTGGTCGGCCACCTTGCCGCCCTCGGGCAGCTGGGTCTTGACCAGGTTCTCCTTGTCGATCGCCTGCGCGATCGCCTGGCGGACGTCCTTCTTCTTCAGGGCCGGGTTCGCCGTCTGGCTCATGCCCACGTAGAAGAGGTTGAAGACACCACGGGTCGGGACGCCGTAGCCCTGGTCCTTGAGGGTCTTGACGTCGGCCGGGGCGACCAGGTCGTAGCCGTCGATGTCACCGGCCTGGAGCGCCTGGCGGCGGCCCTCTTCGGTGTCGATGGTGCGGAAGACCAGGTTCTTGATCTTCGCCTTCTCGCCCCAGTAGTCGTCGAAGCGCTCAAGGGTGACTTCCTTGTTGCCCTTGTTCCACTTCGTGATCTTGTACGGGCCGGTACCGGCGACCGTGCCGGCCTCCTGGCTGTACTTGGGGTACGTGATGGCGTCGCCCTTGGCGGAGGCGTCCTGCTTCTTGTACTCCTCGATGGCCTTCGGCGAGTGGATCGCGAGGGCGTTGAGGGAGAAGCCGCCGGGGAGGTTGGCGGAGGGGTTCTTGACCTCGATGACGGCGGTGTTCTCGTCCTTGGCGGTGCAGGACTTGTAGTTCGCCTCGGGGGTCTCCGGGTCCTCGTTCTTCGCGAACCCGCCCATGATGGTCTGCCAGTAGTAGGAGACCGCGCTCGACTGGTAGGTGCCCTTCCAGTTGAACCAGTGGTCGTAGTTGGCGCACACCGCGTCGGCGTTGAACGCCTCACCGTCGTGGAACTTCACGCCCTTGCGGAGGTTGAAGGTCCAGACGGTGCCCTCGTCGTTGCTGGACCACTTCTCGGCGAGGCCGCCGACCAGCTCGCTGCCGCCCGACTCGTGCTCGAGCAGGGCCTCGAAGGCCTGCCGGGTCACGCGGAAGGTTTCACCGTCACTGGCCAGGGCAGGGTCCAGGGAACCCGGATCACCGGCGCCGGCGAAGACGAAGGTGTCCTTGTCGCCACTGCCTTCGTTGTCACTGTCCCGGTCGCTGGAGCAGCCCGTGGCGATCAGACCGACCGCGACCGCGGCCGTGATCACCCGAGCGGCTCGGGACTTGGATATGCGCATATGGGGCCACTCCGGGTCCGCTATGTGGATGCAAGATGACCGCCCGAACACTACTCACGTTCGCAGGGAGTCAGGAACAGTCCGGATAGCGGTGATACCTACCTGAGATCTGAACGCTCGACATAAGGGACGCATCAGGCGCCCGGGGCGGGAAATCCGGGCGCGAGAGGCGCCCACCGTCGTCCCGAAGCCCTCTCAGGACAGCGCCCCGGGGCCGAAAGCCGCGCGAAACCGCAGGTGACAGGCGGGTGATCACTGATAGCTCACCGCGCACGGGTCGCGTGGTCGAGACAAGCTGACGTGAATTCAGCGGGCGGGGATGCGGGCGGCGTCGGCGAATGCAGGCCGGCGGCCGGGCGTCCGCATGGTGGGATTCCGGGCCCCGGTGCGGGCCCCGGTGCGGGGCCCGGGGCGGCGGATCCGGTCCGGTTGGTGCCGGTCAGAGCCGGTCAGTGCCGGTCAGTGCCGCTGTGCGGGCGGGTAGCCGTAGCCGGCCGCGGGGGCCGGGGCGGCGGCGGGGGCGTGGGCCTCGCGGTCGTAGAACGGACGGGCGTTGACGCGCAGCCACATGGCGACCGGGTCGTGTTCGTCGGACATCGCGACGGTGGAGACGGGCAATCCGTCCGGGACGGCGCCGAGCGACTGCTGCATCATGCCGCGCACCGCGTCCACCGACGGCGGCGAGGTGTCGTACACGTCGAGGCCGATGGCGAGGTACGGCGCCCCCAGCGCGGGCTGCACCCAGGCGCGGCGCAGGGCGCGGACGGCCGGGGTGCGGTGGGCGTTCTGCGCGAGCAGGGCGTAGAACTGCGGGATCTCGATGCCGGGTTCGGACAGTCTGAGCGGTCCCGCGGGCTGGCGGTCGAGGCCCGTGGCGATGCGGCGCAGGTCCAGCCACGGGACGCCGACGCCGCCGCCGGGCGCGTGCGGGTTGAGCCAGAGACCGAAGCGGTCGGGGTAGAGGGCGCGGGCCACGTCGAGGCCGTCGACGACCTCGTAGGACCGGTTCCAGCCGCTGGCGGACAGCTCCTGCGCGGAGGTGACACACGGCGCGTAGCCGTGGCCGTCGACCTCCATGTTCCCGTACTGGGCGTCAGGGGAGCCCGCCTGGCCGTGCCACAGCAGCATCCAGACCTGGCCGGAGGAGGGCGTGGCGAGCGCGCGCAGCAACGCCTCGTAGGCGTCGTAGCGCCCGGGCGTCACCTGGCGCAGCATGTGCTCGACCTGTCCGGCCGCCGCGGTGCCAGCGCTCACTTTGTATCGCCCCTCCGTACAACGCCCTCGCCCCAGCCAATGAACCTAGCTTAAGCCGCCCCGTGCCGGCCGGACCGGTGGCGGTCCGGCAGCCGTGCGGCCGCCCGGGCCGCGGCCCGGGCGGCGCGGAACCCGCGCGTCCCGGCCGGTCCGGCCTACTGCTGCTGGTAGAAGGGCCGCACGCGCTCGCGCATCCAGTCGCCGACGGGGTCCTGGGCGACGTCCAGGAGGACCACGTTGACCGGCCACTTCACCGGCGTGCGACCCAGGGCGCGGCCGAGCGCGTCCGTCGGCAGGGTGTGCGGGTCCTCGTCCCACCGGGTCAGTTCGACGCCGATGAAGAGCACCGGGTCGGCCGTCTCGACCGCGGCCAGGCAGCGGCGGGCGGTGCGCACCACGCCTAGCGCCTCGAACTCGGCGCCGGCCGCCGCGAGGAAGTCCACCGGGTCGTCCTGCCAGTCGGGCTCGAACAGCCGGACCCGGCCGCCGCCGCCCGGCGTGCCGTCGGGCGGGGTGTTCCCGCTCCGGCACAGGTCGGCCACCGCCTCGGGCGGCAGCGGGATGCCGATGACGCCGCCCGGGTTCACGGCGATCCCGGCCTGCGGGGGCAGCCCGCGGGCGAACTCCACGGCGGGCGCGATGGTGTACGACATGTGCGAGCCGACCACCTGGCGGAACTGCTCCTCGGAGCTGAAGACCGGCACGTAGGCCTGGCCGTCGAGTTCCATCGTGGGCAGGTCCAGGGAGCCGCTGTCGGGTCCGCCGCCGTTCGGCAGGGGTATCCACACGAAGCTGCGGCCCAGGACCTCGACGATCCGGCCGCCGGCCGAGGGGACGCCGAGGGAGGCGGAGAGCACCTCCTCCAGCTCGTTGCCGGGCCATCCGCCGTGCGGATGGGGGTGTGCCTGTGCCGGGAAGTCCGCGGAGAAGCCCGCCGGGAAGTCCATCTGCCTACCGCCTGCCTGGAACCACTGCTGTGGCTGGAAAGGCTAACCGCTGCCGCACGGTCGCCGTCCGGCCGTGCGGCACTCCGGGCCGGTGTCCGGCCGGATGTCCGCCGTCGAGCCGGGTGTCCGCCGTCAACGGGTGAAGCCGATCCGGCTCAGAGTGTCCGTCGCGTCCCGGTCGAGCAGGACCACCGAGCCGCAGCCGGCGGGCGGTTCGCCCCGCCGCACCGCGCGCAGCAGCCGGTCCACCGCCGCGCGGTGCCGCAGGAAGGCGTACCGCGAGACGCCGCGGCCGCGGGCACGCTGGCCGTCCAGGGCCTGTTGCGGGGTGACGTCGAGGAGCAGCAGCCGCAGGTGTGCTCCCCGGCGGCGGGCCTCGCGGGCCAGCCAGCGGCGTACCCATGCCTGGGTGCCGCAGTCGTGCACGACGACGCCCTCGCCGGTGCGCAGCGCGCGGCGCAGGCCCGCGTAGTGGTCCAGGCGGACCAGCGGCCGGTAGAGCGCGTACGGCAGGAAGCGGGGCATCCGGGCGTCCCAGCGGTCGCGGGTGTCCTGGGAGTCGACGCGGGGCCCGCGCACGGTGCGCCGCATCAGAGTGGACTTGCCGCTGCCGGGCAGTCCGGTGACCACGACGACGTCCCGCGGGGCGAAGAGCAGGGCGTGCGGGCCGCCGCCGGTGCGTCCGCGCAGGTCGTGGACGGCGGGCGCGGGGAGCGATCCGCCGGGCCCGGCCGGCGGGGCGGCGGGGGCGGGCACCCGGGCCGGGACCGCCGCGGCCGTCGTGCCCGCCGCGGCCGTGGTGCCCGCCGCGGCCGACGGGGCCGGGACGTCCGGCCGGTCGGGCGGTGGGGCGCCCGTCGCGCCGGCGTACGCCGTGGTCCTGTTCACCGTGTGTCCTCCCCTGGGGCCGGGTACCGGAGTCCCGCGCCCAGCCGGCTGTGAAGAGAAGGTAATGCGGGGTGTCACTGGTTTCCGTCCGTTTCCCGCAACAGGCCGGTCACAGCTCGCTGTGACCGAGCGCGCACCCTGCGCGTCCCCTGAGAAGGGTCCCCCTGCCGCGACCCCGGAATGCGTGCAATGATGAGCCCGCCAACTGCATACCGGCCGTTTGAATCCGCGCGGGAGAGTCTCCGGCACTTGTGGCACGCCGGGGCGCCGAAGGAGCAAGTCCCTCCCTTGAATCTCTCAGGCCCCGTTACCGCGCGGGCGAGGCACATCTGAAAAGCGGGCCGCCGCGACACTGCTCCGGTGGCTCCACCCAAGGTGCAAGCCGTACGCCGTCCCCTGCGCGGGCGGTCATGGCGAACCTCTCAGGTTCCGATGACAGATGGGGAGGATCGTCCTCGCCCTTCCCACGCCGTCCTGCTGCCCCAGGACCTCGGCCCGCCAGCAGCTGCCCCGGCGCGGGGGGACCCCATCGCCACTGGGAGACCTACCGATGAGCAGTACCGAACTCCGCCGGACCGCGCTCGATGCCGTGCATCGCGCGCTCGGCGCGACGATGACCGACTTCGCCGGCTGGGACATGCCGCTGCGCTACGGCTCCGAACGCGACGAGCACCTCGCCGTCCGCAACCGGGCCGGGCTCTTCGACCTCTCCCACATGGGTGAGATCACGGTCAGCGGTCCGCAGGCGCGCGCGCTCCTCGACCACGCCCTGGTCGGCAACATCGGCACGGTCAAGCAGGGCCGGGCCCGCTACACGATGATCTGCGACGAGAACGGCGGCATCCTCGACGACCTGATCGTCTACCGGCTCGGCGAGTCGGAGTACCTGGTCGTCGCCAACGCCTCCAACGCGCAGACGGTGCTCGACGCGCTGGTGGAGCGGTCGGCCGGTTTCGACGCCGAGGTGCGCGACGACCGCGACGCCTACGCGCTGCTCGCCGTGCAGGGCCCCGAGTCCGTCACCGTCCTCGCCTCCCTCACCGACGCCGACCTGGACGGCCTGAAGTACTACTCCGGGCTGCCCGGCACGGTGGCGGGTCTGCCCGCGCTGATCGCCCGTACCGGCTACACCGGCGAGGACGGCTTCGAGCTGTTCGTGAAGCCGGAGCACGCGGTCGAACTGTGGCAGGCGCTGACCAAGGCCGGCGAGGGCGTCGGCCTGGTCCCGTGCGGGCTGTCCTGCCGGGACACGCTGCGCCTGGAGGCGGGCATGCCGCTGTACGGCAACGAGCTGAGCAGCTCGCTGACGCCGTTCGACGCCGGGTTCGGCCGGGTGGTGAAGTTCGAGAAGGAGGGCGACTTCGTGGGCCGCGCCGCCCTGACCGAGGCCGCCGCGCGCGCCGAGCAGAACCCGCCCCGCGTGCTGGTCGGGCTGGTCGCCGAGGGCCGCCGGGTCCCGCGCGCCGGGTACCCGGTCGTCAAGGGCGACGAGGTGATCGGCGAGGTCACCTCCGGTGCGCCGTCGCCCACGCTGGGCAAGCCCATCGCGATGGCCTACGTCGACCCGGCCCACGCCGCTCCGGGCACCGCGGGGGTCGCCGTCGACATCCGCGGCCGTCAGGAGCCGTACGAGGTCGTGGCGCTGCCGTTCTACAAGCGTCAGAAGTGACACCGTCGTAGCGTTTCCGGACAGCCGTCCGCGCGTGCGCACCGGTGCCGTCGCGCAGCCGTCCACGGGCGTCCGCCGCTGTCCCTCCCCCGTCAGCAGTCCCCCGCGTACAGGAGAATCCAGGCCATGAGCAACCCCCAGAACCTGCGGTACAGCAAGGAACACGAGTGGCTGTCGGACGCCGAGGACGGCGTGTCGACGATCGGCATCACGGAGCACGCGGCGAACGCGCTCGGCGACGTCGTCTTCGTCCAGCTCCCCGAGGTCGGTGACACGGTGACCGCGGGCGAGACCTGCGGCGAGCTGGAGTCGACCAAGTCGGTCAGCGACCTCTACTGCCCGGTCACCGGCGAGGTCACCGCGGTCAACGAGGACGTGGTGAACGACCCGTCGCTGGTCAACTCGGCTCCCTTCGAGGGCGGTTGGCTGTTCAAGGTGCGCATCACCGACGAGCCGTCCGACCTGCTGACCGCCGCCGAGTACGACGCCCACATCGCGGGCTGAGGAGTCGTCGCCGCAATGTCGCTTCTGAACACGCCCCTGCACGAGCTCGACCCGGCCGTCGCCGCCGCCGTCGACGCGGAGCTGCACCGGCAGCAGTCCACCCTCGAGATGATCGCCTCGGAGAACTTCGCCCCGGTCGCGGTCATGGAGGCCCAGGGCACCGTCCTGACCAACAAGTACGCCGAGGGCTACCCCGGCCGCCGCTACTACGGCGGCTGCGAGCACGTCGACGTGATCGAGCAGATCGCGATCGACCGGGTCAAGGAGCTCTTCGGCGCCGAGCACGCCAACGTGCAGCCGCACTCGGGCGCGCAGGCCAACGCCGCCGCGATGTTCGCGCTGCTCAAGCCCGGTGACACGATCATGGGCCTGAACCTGGCGCACGGCGGGCACCTGACCCACGGCATGAAGATCAACTTCTCCGGCAAGCTGTACGACGTGGTCGCCTACCACGTGGACGACACCGGGGTCGTCGACATGGCCGAGGTCGAGCGGCTCGCCAAGGAGAAGAAGCCGAAGCTGATCGTGGCCGGCTGGTCGGCCTACCCGAGGCAGCTGGACTTCGCCGCGTTCCGCCGGATCGCGGACGAGGTCGGCGCCTACCTCATGGTCGACATGGCGCACTTCGCCGGTCTGGTCGCGGCGGGCCTGCACCCCAACCCGGTGCCGCACGCCCACGTCGTCACCACCACGACCCACAAGACCCTCGGCGGCCCCCGCGGCGGTGTGATCCTCAGCACGTCCGAGCTGGCCAAGAAGATCAACTCCGCGGTCTTCCCCGGCCAGCAGGGCGGCCCGCTGGAGCACGTGGTCGCCGCGAAGGCGGTCGCGTTCAAGGTCGCCGCCTCCGAGGAGTTCAAGGACCGCCAGCGCCGCACCCTGGAGGGCGCCCGGATCCTGGCCGAGCGCCTGGTGAAGGACGACGTCCGGGCCGTCGGCGTGGACGTGCTGTCCGGCGGCACGGACGTGCACCTGGTCCTGGTCGACCTGCGCGCCTCGGAGCTCGACGGACAGCAGGCTGAGGACCGGCTGCACGAGGTCGGGATCACCGTCAACCGCAACGCGATCCCGAACGACCCGCGTCCGCCGATGGTCACCTCCGGCCTGCGCATCGGCACGCCCGCCCTCGCCACCCGCGGCTTCACCGCCGAGGACTTCGCCGAGGTCGCGGACGTGATCGCCGAGACGCTGAAGCCCGAGTACGACGCCGAGACGCTGCGGGCCCGGGTGACGGCGCTCGCGGCGAAGCATCCGCTGTACCCCGGTCTGAAGTAGTTTCGTACCCTTTGATTCGTACGAACGTCCGGGGCATCGCGCACACTGGAAACGGTGGGCGCGATGCCCCGCGTCGTACGCGCCCCTCACGCACCCCCTGTACCGCCGGCGGACAGCGTCGTCCGCCGAACCCCTAGGAGTCCTCCCGTGGCCATCTCGGTCTTCGACCTGTTCTCGATCGGCATCGGCCCGTCCAGCTCGCACACGGTCGGTCCGATGCGCGCGGCCGGCCTGTTCTCCCGGCGGCTGCGCAACGAGGGCCTGCTGGGCTCGGTGGCCTCCGTCCGCGCCGAGCTGTACGGCTCGCTCGGCGCCACCGGCCACGGCCACGGCACGCCCAAGGCGGTGCTGCTCGGCCTGGAGGGCGACTCGCCGCGCACGGTGGACGTGGAGACGGCCGACGAGCGGGTGGAGAAGATCAAGGACGGCGGCCGGCTGCGCCTCCTCGGCGAGCACGAGATCGCCTTCTCCTTCGACGACGACCTGGTGCTGCACCGCCGCAAGGCGCTCCCGTACCACGCCAACGGCATGACCCTGTGGGCGTACGACGCCTCGGGCGCGACGCTGCTGGAGAAGACGTACTACTCGGTGGGCGGCGGCTTCGTCGTCGACGAGGAGGCGGTCGGCGCGGACCGCATCAAGCTGGACGACACCGTCCTGAAGTACCCGTTCCGCACGGGTGACGAGCTGCTGCGCCTGACCCGGGAGACCGGCCTGTCGATCTCCGCGCTGATGCTGGAGAACGAGCGGGCCTGGCGGACCGAGGAGGAGATCCGCGAGGGCCTGCTGGAGATCTGGCGCGTGATGCAGGCGTGCGTGGCGCGCGGCATGTCCCGCGAGGGCATCCTGCCGGGCGGCCTGAAGGTGAGCCGCCGGGCCGCGAACACCGCCCGCAAGCTGCGCTCGGAGGGCGACCCGCAGGCGCTCTCCATGGAGTGGATCACCCTCTACGCGATGGCCGTGAACGAGGAGAACGCGGCCGGCGGCCGGGTCGTCACCGCTCCGACGAACGGCGCGGCAGGCATCATCCCCGCCGTGCTGCACTACTACGTCAACTTCGTGCCCGGCGCCGACGAGGAGGGCGTGGTCCGCTTCCTGCTGGCGGCCGGCGCGATCGGCATGCTCTTCAAGGAGAACGCCTCCATCTCCGGCGCCGAGGTCGGCTGCCAGGGCGAGGTGGGCTCCGCCTGCTCCATGGCCGCGGGCGCCCTCGCCGAGGTGATGGGCGGCTCGCCGTGGCAGGTGGAGAACGCGGCGGAGATCGGCATGGAGCACAACCTGGGCCTGACCTGCGACCCGGTGGGCGGCCTGGTGCAGATCCCGTGCATCGAGCGCAACGGCATGGCCGCGGTCAAGGCGGTCACGGCGGCCCGGATGGCGCTGCGCGGCGACGGCTCGCACAAGGTGTCCCTGGACAAGGTCATCAAGACGATGAAGGAGACCGGCGCGGACATGTCGGTCAAGTACAAGGAGACGGCCCGGGGCGGGCTGGCGGTGAACATCATCGAATGCTGAGGGGCCATCCCCGGACGCACCCGGTCACAGTCGGTCACTTCGCGTCCGGGGCGGGTCGGCGGCGCCGGGCGGGGAAGGAGTCCTTGGACTCCCCCTCCCCCACGAACGCCTCAGGGAGCCCGCATGCTGCACGGCATCGACGTGAGCTCGTACCAGCCCGCCTCCTACGACACCGACGGCCTGTCCTTCGTCTTCGTCAAGGCGACGGAGGGCCGTACGTACACCAGCCCGAAGCTGACGGACCAGAGCAAGCGGGCGCGCGACGCCGGTCTGGTCGTCGGCTTCTACCACTTCCTGTGGCCCGGCGACCTCACCGCGCAGGCGGAGCACTTTCTGGGCGAGGCACCGCTGCGGCCCGGTGACGTGCTGGCCGTCGACTGGGAGACGACGGGAGCGGGCAGCCGGGCGAGCGGCGCCGAGAAGGACTGCTTCCTGCGCGAGCTGAAGGAGCTCGGGCCGGACCACCGGGTCGTCCTGTACTGCAACCGGGACTTCTGGCTCAACGTCGACACCACCTCCGAGGCGGGCGACGGCCTGTGGATCGCCGACTACGTCACGGCGGGCGAGCCCCGTGTCGAGGCGGCGTGGCGCTTCCACCAGTACACCGACGACCCGCTCGACCGGAACGTCGCCGACTTCGCCGACGAGGCGGCCCTCAGGGAGTGGGCCGAGGGGGCCTGAGCTTCGCGGGGCGCCGCGGAGGCCGGGCCGGTGCCCGGCGTCGGCCCCGGAGTTCGGGGCCACGGTCCGGGCACGCGTCGGGGCCCGGTCCGCCGTGGTGCGCGCGTGGACCGGGCCCCGGCGGGCCTCACTTGCTGAGGTGGATCCAGAACTCGTCGAACGACAGGAGCTTGTCCCCGTTCAGGTCGCGGGAGGCGATGATCGCCTCGGCGACCTCCTCGGTGACGTTCCAGTCTCCGCCCTGGGCGAGCGCCGTCTTGAACTCGGCGGCGGTGATGAACCCGTCGCCGTTCGTGTCGATCCGCTCGAACTGCTTGCGTGCTTCCTCGATGTCCGCCACCGGACCGCCCCTCTTCGTCGTGTTCTCTCGGTGCTCCGCGGGCTCCCCCGGAGTCCTGATGACGCAGGTCAGATTAGCGCCCGCGGGGACCGGTGCCGTACCGGCGGCGGACGGCGGTACTCAGCGCTCCGCGACCCGCATCTCGAACCAGGTGGTCTTGCCGCGGGGCAGCAGGTCGACGCCCCAGCGGTCGGCCAGTTTGTCGACCAGGAACAGGCCGCGCCCGCTGGTGTCCAGCTCCTGCACCGGCATCAGGCAGGGCAGGCCGCGGGAGGGGTCGCGCACCTCGACGCGGATCCGGCCTCGGCGGCGGTGCATCCGCAGTCCGAACACGCGGGCGCCGGTGTGGCGGACGGCGTTGCCGACGAGTTCGGACACCAATAACACGGCGTCCTCGGTGGTGCGTGCGGTCAGGCCCCAGTGACGCAGGATCACCACCTGGGTGATCCTGCGGGCGATGGCGGCGGACTCGGGGAGCGACGGCAGCGACACCTCGGACTCCGTCGGATCGCCGTACAACTCCAGTGCGCGCAGGGCTCGTTCGTCCTCGACCGTCGGCGACCAGCGCGACGCGGTCGCGTGTCCGTCTCCCCGCGGCTGTCCCAGACCCTCCAGCCCCGCCATGCCCCCATCATGGCCGCCTGCCGGCACCCCAGGGGCCGGTACGGGGGAATACGCCCCCCGTACGCCCCCTGAGTGCAATCGTCCGCCGTCATATGCCACCGGCAGTTCGGGATCGTTCCCACCGGCTTCTACCTGCGGAAACGGCTCGCTGTGTGGCAATCGACGGGCCCCCTCGACGCGACAGGCTTAGGGTGCACCAAGGCTCCCACAAACCGTCCCGCCGGGGGGGCCGGATCAGACATCGTGTCAATTGCAAGGCCCGGGGCGAGGTTTCACAGGAACTTCGCCTTGCCGGGACCCTCCTCCACGAAGCTGCGCATGCCGCGCTCGCGGTCCTCTGTGGCGAACAGGCCCGCGAACCAGTTCCGTTCGACGGCGAGGCCGGTGTCGATGTCCGTCTCCAGGCCGGTGTCGACGGACTCCTTGGCCGCACGCAGCGCCAGCGCCGGGCCCTTGGCCAGCTTCGCAGCCCACGCGTGCGCCTGCTCGTAGACCTCGGCGGCGGGCACCACCCGGTCCACCAGGCCGAGCGTCAGCGCCTCGTCGGCCCTCACCTGACGGCCCGTGAAGATGAGGTCCTTCGCACGGGACGGCCCGATGAGGCGGGAGAGGCGCTGGGTGCCGCCCGCGCCCGGGATGAGGCCGAGCAGGATCTCGGGCTGGCCCAGCTTGGCGTTGTCCCCGGCGATGCGGTAGTCCGCGCAGAGCGCGAGCTCGCAGCCGCCGCCCAGCGCGTAGCCGGTGACCGCGGCGACCACCGGCTTGGGGATGCGGGCCACGGCCGTGAAGGAGTCCTGCAGGCCGCGGGCGCGCAGGATCATCGCGGTGTGGTCCATGGCCTGCATCTCCTTGATGTCCGCGCCGGCCGCGAACACCTTCTCCCCGCCGTAGATCACCACGGCGCGCACGTCGTCGCGGCGCGTGGCCTCCTCGGCGAGTTCCTTCAGACGGTCCTGCGTGGCCACGTCCAGCGCGTTCATCGGCGGGCGGTCCAGACGCAGGGTGCCGACGCCGTCCGCGACTTCGAGATGTACGGTCATGCCAGCAGGTTAACGGGGACTAACGGCGACTGGGGTGGGTGCGGTCGGTCACACCGGGCCGGGGGTCCGGGGGTCGGCCCCCGGGACAGCACAGCACGGGGACCAACGGCGACCGGGGCGGGTGCGGTCGGCCACACCGGGCCGGGGGTCCGGGGGTCGGCCCCCGGGACAGCACAGCACGGGGACCAACGGCGACCGGGGCGGGTGCGGTCGGCCACACCGGGCCCGGGGCACCGCTGGCCCGGGGGCACACCCCGCCGGGCCCGTGTCCCGCACGGCACGGCGCGGCCCCGGTGCCGTGGCTCGCACCGGGGCCGCGCGGAACGAGGGAAGGCTACGGGCTACGCCTTCCACTTCTCCCAGGACATGTTCCAGCCGTTGAGGCCGTTGTCCGGGGCGATGGTGGCGTCGTTGGAGTTCTTGACGACGACCACGTCACCGATCATCGAGTTCTCGTAGAACCAGGCGCCCGGGGCCTTCTTGTCCCAGCCGCCGCGGGTGTCGCGCAGCCCGATGCAGCCGTGGCTGGCGTTGTAGTTGCCGAAGGCGCTGCCGCCCCAGTAGTTGCCGTGGATGAACGTGCCGGAGGTGCTCAGGCGCATGGCGTGCGGGACGTCCTTGATGTCGTACTCGCCGCCGAAGCCGACCGTATCGCCGTTCATCCGGGTGACCTTGAGCCGCTCGGTGATGACCATCTGGCCGTTCCAGGTCTCGGTGCCGGGGGCGCCGGTGGTGACGGGGATGGTCTTGATGACCTTGCCGTCCCGCTTCACCTTCATGGTGTGCTTCTTGGCGTCGACGACGGACACCTGGCTGCGGCCGATGGTGAAGGAGACCTTCTTGGACTGCTTGCCGTACACCCCCGGACGGCCTTCGACGCCGTCGAGGTTGAGGTCGACGGTGACCTTGGTGCCGGCCTTCCAGTAGTGCTCCGGACGGAAGTCGAGGCGGTCGTTGCCGAACCAGTGGCCCGCGACCTCGACGGCCGGCTCGGTGGTGATGCGGATGGCCTTCTCGACGTCCTCGGGGTTGGTGATGCCCCGGGTGAAGCGCAGCGAGAACGGCATGCCGACGCCGACCTTGGCGCCGTCCTCGGGAGTGAAGTTGCCGATGAAGGTGTTCTTCGGCGTGAGGGTGGTGAAGTCGGCGTCCTCGGCGGCGGTGCGGCCCTCGGAGTCCTTCGCCACGGCGTGCACGGTGTACTTGGTGGAGCCGGCCAGGTGGGTGGACGGCGTCCAGGTGCTGCCGTCGGCGGATATCTCGCCCTCGATCTTGCCGCCGTCGGCGTCCCGGACGACGACCTCCGTCAGCTTGCCCTTGGTGGCCCCGACCTTCAGCGCGCCGCTGGTCTTCACGTCCTCGGCACCGTCCTCGGGGGCGATGCTCACCACGGCCTCGGACTGCTTGCTGCGGGCCGCGGTGGAGTCCTTGCCCTTCGCGTCGCCCGCGCCGGCCGCCTGGTCGGAGCCTCCGCCGCCGCAGGCCGTGACCGCCAGCACCACTCCGAGTGCCAGTGCGGCCAGTTTTCTGCCGGCCCGTCGCCCCGCGCCCACCGACGCCCCCGATATCGGCCCCACGTTCACGTTGTTCTCCCCTCGGCGGGCCTGGCCGGACCCGCGCCCCCGCGCGCCCCTCGCGCGCTCCGGCGCATAGTAACCCCAGGCCAGGGGCGTTGGGCGGGGTGCGAATGTCACCGTTCAGTCCCAACTTCAACTGTCGGGGGGACAGTCGGGACCGGGCGGCCGGGGACGGGCCGGGGCGGGGGTGGGCCGGGAGCGGGCCGGGGATCACTTCACCGCGCTGCCCGCGCGCCACTCCTCCCAGTCCATGTTCCAGCCGCCGAGGCCGTTGTCGGCGGCGACCTTCTTGTCCTTGCTGTTGACCACCTCGACGACGTCACCGATGAGGCTGCGGTCGAAGAACCAGCCCGCCGGGGTGTCCGCGCCGCCGCCCTTGACGTCGCGCAGCCCGATGCAGCCGTGGCTGACGTTGGTGGTGCCGAAGACGTCCGGGTCGGCCCAGTAGTTGCCGTGCAGGAAGGTGCCCGACTCGGTGAGGCGGATGGCGTGCGGCACGTCGGGGATGTCGTACTCGCCGCCGAAGCCGACGGTGCGGCTGTCCATGCGGGTGACCTCGAGCATCTCGGTGATGACCATCGTGCCGTTGTAGGTGGTGGTCTTCGGCGCCCCGGCGGTCACCGGGACCGTGGCGAGCAGGTCGCCGTCCCGCCGCACCTGCATGGTGTGCCGGGAGGCGTCGACCCGGGAGACCTGGCTGCGCCCGACGGTGAAGGTGAACGTCCGCTGCTGGAGGCCGTAGACGCCGGGGGCGCCCTCGACGTCGCGCAGGCCGAGCTCGACGGTGACGCGGGTGCCGGGCTTCCAGTAGCGCTCGGGGCGGAAGTCGAGCCGGGAGCGGCCGAACCAGTGCGGGCGGATGTCGACGGCGGGGCTGGAGGTGACGCGGACGGCGCGTTCCACGGCGGCGCGGTGGGCGATCTCCCGGTTGAACTCCAGGGAGACGATCATGCCGGTGCCGACGGTGGAGCGGTTCTCGGGGGCCACGTAGCCGATGAAGCGTTCCTCGGGGACGTGGGTGGTGAAGGTGGTGTGGCGGGCCGAGCGGCGTCCGGAGCCGTCCACGGCGACCGCGTCGACGGTGTATTCGGCGGCGAGCGCCAGCCGTTCGTCGTCGGGCCGCCAGGTGTGTCCGTCGGCGGAGACGCGGCCCGGGACCGGGGACTCCTCGGCGTCCTGGGACTTCACCACCTTCACCGATTCCAGCCGTCCGTCCGTCACCCGGACGCGCAGTTTCCGGTCCGGGCGGACGTTCTTGCTGCCGTCGTCGGGCGTCACCCGGATGACGTCCTCGGCGGCCGGCGGTCCGAACGCCCCGCTCAGTGGGCCGTCCGCGGTACACCCGACGGTCCCGGTCAGCAGTCCTGCCCATGTCAGTACGGCGGCCAGTGCGGCCCTCGCGCGCCGTGCGCGCCCTTGTACGTGCCTCACGCGCTGCCCAACGACGGGGCCGGCGGTCGGGAAACGACCATGCCGCCGGGCGGGGAAACGTGAGTGCGAGGCACGCTCTGGGCAGAACTGTGGGGAGAACGACGCGCCGGACAGCCGCGGCCGGAGCCGACCGGAGGGCCGCGCGCTGATGACCACCGTCGTTCCACGAGCCGCGGGAGGCTGACAGGTGTCCAGCGCAGCCGAGCAGGAGGCGGTGGCCGCAGCGCGGGCCACCGGGGACGGGCGCCCGGCCGTCGTCGTGAACGGCGCGCGGCCGGCGACGTCCGCGCCCCCGGTGCCCGTCCGGCCGGGCCGGCCGACCCCTCTGGGCGCCCGGTTCCGGGTGGGTCCGGACGGGGTGGCGGGGACCAACTTCGCCCTGTGGGCGGGCGGGGCGGAGGGCGTGGAGCTGTGCCTCTTCGACGAGCGGGGCCGGGAGAGCAGGACCCGGCTGACCGAGCAGACGCACGGCATCTGGCACGGCTTCGTCCCGGGCGTGCTGCCGGGCCGGCGCTACGGCTTCCGGGTGCACGGCCGCTGGGACCCGTGGACGGGGGCCCGCTGGAACCCGGCGAAGCTGCTGCTGGACCCCTACGCCCGTGCGGTGGACGGCGACTTCGCGCTGCCGCCGGAGGTGTACGGGCACGTCCGTGACTGGCCGGACCAGCATGTCGCCGACACGGTGCGCGACGACCGGGACTCCGCCCCGTACCTGCCCAAGGGTGTCGTGGTGCATGACGACGACGACTGGGCCGACGACCGCCGCCCGAAGACCCCGTGGGCGGACTCGGTGATCTACGAGCTGCACGTCAAGGGCTTCACCCGGCGCCACCCGGGCATCCCGGAGGAACTGCGCGGCACCTACGCGGGGCTCGCCCACCCGGCGGCGATCGAGCACCTGGTGGGTCTCGGGGTGACGGCGGTGGAGCTGCTGCCGGTGCACCAGTTCGCGCACGAGGACCACCTGCTGAGCCGGGGCCTGCGCAACTACTGGGGCTACAACTCCATCGGCTACTTCGCCCCGCACGCCGGCTACGCGGCCTCCGGCACCACCGGGCAGCAGGTCGGCGAGTTCAAACGGATGGTGCGCGCCCTGCACGCGGCCGGGCTGGAGGTCATCCTCGACGTGGTCTACAACCACACCGCGGAGGCCGGGGAGCTGGGTCCGACGCTGTCCCTGAAGGGCGTCGACAACCGCGGCTACTACCGGCTCCAGCCGGACGCCCGCCGCTACGCCGACTACACCGGCTGCGGCAACACCCTGCACGTGGTGCAGCCGCACGTGCTGCGTCTGATCACGGACTCGCTGCGGTACTGGGTGACCGAGATGGGCGTCGACGGCTTCCGCTTCGACCTCGCGGCGGCCCTCGCCCGCTCCATGCACGACGTCGACATGCTCTCCCCGTTCCTCGCGGTGATCGCCCAGGACCCGGTGCTGCGCCGGGTCAAGCTGATCGCCGAACCCTGGGACGTGGGCTCGGGCGGCTACCAGGTGGGCGCCTTCCCGCCGCTGTGGACGGAGTGGAACGACCGGTACCGCAACACCGTGCGGGACTTCTGGCGCCACGCCCTGCCGGACGTGCGGGAGATGGGCTACCGGCTGTCCGGCTCCAGCGACCTGTACGCCTGGGGCGGGCGCCGCCCGTACGCCTCGGTTAACTACGTGACCGCGCACGACGGTTTCACGCTGCGCGACCTGGTGTCGTACGAGCGCAAGCACAACGAGGCCAACGGCGAGGGCAACCGGGACGGCACGGACGACAACCGGTCCTTCAACTGCGGCACCGAGGGCGAGACCGACGACGAGCGGATCCTGGCGCTGCGCCGGCGCCAGCTGCGCAACCTGCTCACCACGCTGCTGCTGTCCACGGGCGTGCCCATGCTGGTCGCCGGGGACGAGATGGGCCGCACCCAGGGCGGCAACAACAACGCCTACTGCCAGGACAACGAGACGGGCTGGGTGGACTGGTCGCTGCTGGACGACCCGGCCTGGAAGGCGCTGTACGACCTCACCTCCCGGCTGATCGGGTTGCGGCACCGGCACCCGGTGCTGCGCCGCCGCGCCTTCTTCTCCGGGCGGGCGCACTCCGCGGACGGGCTGCGGGACCTGGCCTGGTTCACGGCGCGGGGCGCGGAGATGACCGAGGGCGACTGGTACGCGCCGGCCGCCACGCTCGGCATGTACCTCTCCGGCCGGGACATCCCCGGCCGGGACGAGGACGGTGCGCCGGTCGTCGACGACAGCTTCCTGGCCGTGCTGCACGCCGGGGACGAACCGGTCGGCTTCGTGCTGCCGGGGCCGCCGTGGGCCGAGCGGTACGAGGTGGTCGTCGACACCGGACGCGAGGAGCAGGCGTCGGAACCGGGCGCGGAGCACCGGGCGGGGTCGGTCCTGACGGTGCCGGGCCGGACGGTGCTGCTGCTGCGGGTGCGCTGAGGGACCGGCGGGGAGCGGTGCCCCGGCGGGCGTGGTGCGGCCGTCAGCCGAGGATGCCCCGGTCGTAGGCCGCGGCCACGGCCGCCGCCCGGTCCCGGACGCCCAGCTTGGCGTACAGGTGGGTGAGGTGGGTCTTCACGGTCGCCTCGCTGATGAAGAGTTCGCGGGCGATCTCGCGGTTGGAGGTGCCCCGGGCGACCAGGCCGAGCACCTCCCGCTCCCGCGCGGACAGCGTCCCGCCGTCGGCCGGGCGGGGCGCGCGGACCGCGGACACCAGCCGGGAGGCGACCGCCGGGGACAGCACCGTTCGGCCCTCGGCCGCGGCCCGTACCGCCGCGAACAGCTCCTCCCGGGGCGCGTCCTTGAGCAGGTAGCCGGTGGCGCCCGCCTCGATGGCGGGGAGGGTGTCGGAGTCGGTGTCGTAGGTGGTGAGCACGAGCACCCGGGCGCGGGCGCCGCGGCGGGTCAGCTCGCGGATGGCGTCCACTCCCCCGCCGCCCGGCATGCGCAGGTCCATGAGGATCACGTCCGGGTCCAGGGCGGCGGCCCGCTCCAGCGCCTCGACGCCGTCGGCCGCCTCGCCGAGCACCCGGAATCCGGCGGCGGACGCGAACATGCCGCGCAGGCCGTCCCGGACGACGGGGTGGTCGTCGACGACGAGCAGGGAGACGGTCGGCTGTTCGGGAGCGTCAGTCATGGCGGACCAACGGTACGCGAGCCGACACCGCCGTCCCCAGCCCGGGCTCGGACTCGACGCCGAGGGTCCCGGCGATGCGTTCGGCGCGGGCCCGCATGCCGTCGAGGCCGAATCCGCCGGTGCCGGTGCGGGCGGGGCGGACGCGCGGGTCGAAGCCGCGTCCGTCGTCACGGACGTCGAGGGCGACCGTGTCGCCCATGTAGGAGAGGGTGACGCCGACCCGGGTGGCGCCCGCGTGCCGTGCGGTGTTGGCGAGGGCCTCCTGCGCGATGCGCAGCAGGGTGGCGGCCACCTCGTCGTGGAGCGGTTCGACGGTCCCGGTGGTGGTGTACCGCGCCGGGACGCCGGTGCGTTCCTCCCACTCCGTCACCGTCTTCTCCAGCGCCTGCGGCAGGTCGTCGTCGGCCAGGGCGGCGGGCGACAGGTTGTGCACGGAGCGGCGGGCCTCGCCCAGGCTGTGGCGGGCCAGGGCGGTGGCGCGGTCCAGGTGCTCGCGCGCCCGCGCGGGGTCCGCCGTGCCCGCGACCACCTGGAGCTGGGCGATGATGCCGGTCAGCCCCTGGGCGAGGGTGTCGTGGATCTCGGCGGCCAGCCGGCGCCGCTCGTCGGCGACCCCGGCCTCCCGCGCCTGAACGAGCAGTTGGGCGTGCAGGGCCGCGTTCTCGTCGAGGGCCTGCTGCAGGGCCGTGTTGGTGCGTTCGAGTTCGGCGATGGTCTCGGCCTGGGTGTGGGCGCGGGCCTCCTCCAGTCCCGCGATGTGGGAGAAGACCAGCAGCAGCGCGATGTTGACGGCCAGCACACCACCGAAGATCATCCAGCCGGTCCCGTCGCGCGGCGGGAGTCCGCCGCTCTGCGAACCGGCGACGGTGACGGCGGCGGCCAGCAGCCCGGGGACGACGAACCTCTTCGGCAGGAGCCGTCCGATGTCGAAGTAGTTGATCGCCGCCTGGAAGGCGAACAGCGGGTTCATCCAGGTCAGGGCGAAGCTGATGACCATGCGCAGCGTGAAGTAGAGCGAGCTGGTCCGCGACGGCTGAGGACGGCCGCGCGAGGCCCGCCCCCACCACAGCTGGAGCACGACGGCCGCGACGACGAGCGCGCCCGAGGCGTACCGCTCCCCCCGGGTCATGCCGAGGAGCGGGGCGGTGACCGCGGCCAGCACGGTGCCGGTGCCGAGCAGGACGTACGGTCCCCAGCGGTGGAACAGCGCCCACCGCTGCTCGAGCCGGGAGGCGGCCCGTGCGCTGTCCTCCGTGTGCGTCATCGCACCAGTGTCGGGCATGGCGGCGCGCTCATTCCCAGCGGAAGAAGCGGGCGGCGGCCACGGTCAGCAGGACCGCCCAGCCGGCCGTGACGCCGAGGTGGTCCCAGCCGGGCCAGGCCCCGCCGGCGGCGTCGCCCAGGGCCTCGGAGGCGGCGCCGAACGGGGTCCAGCCGACGATGCTCGCCAGCAGGTCCGGCATGGCCTGCACCGGCAGCCACACGCCCGCGCAGAACATCGCGGGGAACAGGGCCGCCGACCCGACCGCCGCGGCGATCTTCGTCGTCCGGGACAGCGCGCAGATCAGCGCGCCGAGGGCGAGGCAGGCGAGGGCCGCGAGCAGCAGGGCGAGGAGGTAGCCGGCGGGCTGCTCGGGCAGGGGCACGCCGAAGACGAGCCGGCCGAGGGCGAGGGCGAGCAGCGCGGAGACCAGGGCGCTGCCGCCGAACACCAGCATCTGCGCGGACAGCAGGGCGGTGGCCCGGACCGGGGTGGTGGCCATGCGCCGCAGGATGCCCTGTTCGCGGTAGCCGGTGAGGGTCTGCGGCATGCCCTGGAGGCCGGCGATGAGCACGCCGAGCAGGACGGCGACGGGGACGTACAGGTCGACCGCGCGCAGCCCGCCGAGGTCCGGGTCGGGGTCGCGGAAGGAGGGGATGGCGCCGAGGATGCCGAGCAGCAGGGCGGGGAAGAGCATGATCCAGAAGAGGTTGCCGGGCTCGCGGCGGAACAGGCGGATCTCGGTGCGCAGGACGGCGGTGTTGAAGAGGGGGGCGGTCATGCCGGGAGCTCCTCGGTCGGGCCGGACGGGACGGCGGCGCCGGACGGGGCGGCGGCGCCGGGCGTGCCGGGCGTGCCGGGCGTGCCGGTCAGGTCCAGGAAGGCGTCGTCCAGCGTGGCGTCGGTGACCCGCAGCTGGTGGGCGGTGACGCGGGCGCGGGCCAGCAGGGTGATGACGGCGTTGACGGTCGCGTCGGTGCCCGCCAGCGTGACGCGGCCGTCGCGGTGTTCGACCGAGGCCAGGCCGGGCAGTGCGGCAAGGTCGGCCTCGTCCAGCGGCGCGGACGGGGTGAAGCCGATGACGGTGGCGCCGGCCGAGCGGCGGATGAGCCCGGCCGGGGTGTCCAGGGCGACCACCCGTCCCCGGTCGATCACCGCGATCCGGTCGCAGAGCCGCTGGGCCTCCTCCATGAAGTGGGTGACCAGCAGGACGGTGACGCCGCCGGCGCGGACGTCCTCGATGAGCTGCCAGGTGTCGCGCCGGGCCCGCGGGTCGAGTCCGGTGGTCAGTTCGTCGAGGACCACCACCCGGGGGTCGCCGACCAGGGCGAGCGCAATGGACAGGCGCTGCTGCTGACCGCCCGACAGCTTGCCGTAGCGGGTCCCCAACTGTGCCGTGAGCCCGAGGCGTTCGGTCAGCGGCCGCCAGTCGGCGGGGGCGGGGTGGAAGGACGCGTAGAGTTCCAGGGCCTCCCGGACCGTCAGCTTTGCCTGCAGCGCGCTCTTCTGGAGCTGGGCGCCGAGGACCCGGGCGACCTGTTCGTGCTCGGTGACGGGGTCGAGTCCGGTCACCCGGACCCGCCCCCCGTCGGGCACCCGCAGGCCCTCCACGCATTCGACGGTGGTGGTCTTGCCGGCGCCGTTCGGGCCGAGGATGCCGAAGATCTCCCCCTCCTCGACGGTGAAGGACACCCCGTCGACCACGGGCCGGCCGCCGTACGTCTTGCGCAGATCGGTGACTTCGATGACGGACATGGCGGTCAGTCTTCCGGCGGCCCGCCCCGCGCACATCGGCCGTCCCGCTCGACCGCCATCGGCCGATCGGCTGATGGAGTGGTACGACCTCCCGCGCCCCGGCCCGCCCCTGCCCGTCCGACGGGCCGGGACCCGCAGGTCGTAGGTCTCCGGACGGAGCCGGGTCGGGCCGAAACTCGGTGGGCAGTGTCAGTATCGATCCGTAGGCTCGCTGCTGATGGCCACCACACTCCCCACCCCCGACACCCGCCCGGAGGACGGCTCCGGGCCGGACCCCGAACCCCGGTCCACCGTGCGCAGCCTCCTGCGATTGTGGCCGTACGTGCGGCCGGTAAGGGCGCGGCTGTTCACGGCCGCGTTCATCGCGGTCCTGGCGTCCTGCATCGGCCTGGTGATCCCGCTCGTCCTGAAGTGGATGGTGGACGGCCCGATCGCCGACCGGGACCCGGGGGGCGTGTGGCTCGGAGCGCTGTACCTGCTGCTGCTCGGCCTCGCGGAGGCCCTGTTGTTCGGGCTCCGGCGCTGGCTGGTGGCGCGGCCGCTGTCCGGGGTCGAGGCGGGCATGCGGGCGGACCTGTACCGGCACCTCCAGCGGCTGCCGGTGGCCTTCCACGACCGGTGGCCCTCGGGGCAGTTGCTGTCCCGGGGCACCACCGACCTGATGCTGCTGCGCATGTTCCTGGCGTTCCCGCTGACCTTCCTGCTGGTCAACAGCGTGACCATCCTCGTCGGCGTGATCATCATGCTGGTGCAGGACTGGACGCTGGGCCTGGTCGTCCTGGTGCCCGCGGTGCCGGTGATGGTGACGTGCCTGGTGTTCGAGAAGCGCTACTCGGCGGCGTCCCGGCGCGCGCAGGACCAGGTCGGCGACCTGACGACCGTCGTCGAGGAGAGCGTCCTCGGCATCCGCATCGTCAAGGGCTTCGGACGGCACCGCAGTCAGGCGCGCGCGTTCCACGAACTGGCCGGCCGGCTGCGCGGGACGGAGCTGCACAAGGCGCGGCTGCTGGCCACCATCCTGGGCATCATCGTCACCCTGCCCGAGCTGGCCATCGGGGCCGCCCTGGTCCTCGGGTGCATGCGGGTGGCCGACGGCACCCTGTCCGCGGGGACGCTGGTCGCCTTCCTGTCGACGGCGCTCGCGCTGCGCTGGCCGGTGGACTCGATCGGGTTCCTGCTGGCGATGAGCCAGGAGGCGGCGACGGCGACCACCCGCTACTTCGAGGTGATGGACGCGCCGGAGGAGGACCCGGGGCCCGGGACCGCTCTGCCGGAGGGGGCTTCGGCACCCCGCCGCGCCGACGGGCTGCGCTTCCACGAGGTCACCTTCCGCTACCCGGACGCCCCGCCGGGCTCCCCGCCCGTGCTGGACCGCGTGGACCTGCACATCCGTCCCGGCGAGTCGATGGCGCTGGTCGGCGCGACCGGCAGCGGCAAGACCACGCTCACCGCCCTGGTCCCCCGGCTCCACGAGGTCACCTCGGGCCGGATCACCCTGGACGGCGTGGACGTCACGGCGATGTCCCGCGAGGAACTGCGCGACCGGGTCGCCGTCGCCTTCGAGGAGCCCACCCTGTTCTCGGCCAGTGTCGGGGAGAACGTGCTGATGGGCGCCGGTGCCTCCGGTGCCGGAGACGGCGACCTGGAGCGGGCGCTCCAGGTGGCGCAGGCGGACTTCGTGCACGCACTGCCCGAGGGTGTGGACACCCAGGTCGGCGAGCAGGGCCTGAGCCTGTCCGGCGGCCAGCGGCAGCGGCTCGCGCTGGCCCGCGCGGTGGTGGGCCGGCCCGGCTTCCTGGTGCTGGACGACCCGCTGTCCGCCCTCGACGTGCACACGGAGGCCGCGGTGGAGACGGCCCTGCGCCGGGTGCTGGCCGACACCACGGCCCTCATCGTGGCGCACCGCCCGTCCACGGTCCTGCTGGCCGACCGCGTCGCGCTGCTCTCCGGCGGCCGGATCACCGCCGTCGGCACCCACCACGAACTGCTGCACACCCACCCGGAGTACGCCCATCTCATGGCCGGTGACCCGGCGGACGGACAGGAGGACCCGCGATGACGGCGGCCACCACCGCACCCGCCCCGGACCGGGACGGCGACGACCGCCCGCCGCGGGAGACCGGCGACCCCTTCGACCGGGACGTCCTGCCCACGCCCCCGGGCGCCACCGGGGCCCTCCTGCGCTCCCTGCTGTCCCCGCTGCGGGGCGGGGTCGCGCTCACCGCGTTCCTGCTGCTGCTCCAGCAGGCGGCGGTGCAGGCCGGCCCGTTGCTGGTGGCGTACGGGATCGACCGGGCGGTGCCGGCGTTCCGGGACGGCGGCCACGGGCCGCTGATCGCGGTGGCGGTGGGCTACCTGGTGTGCGCGGTGTCGGCGGGCGCGCTGCAGTACGGGTTCATCACCGCGTCCGCTCGGGTCAGTCAGGCGGTGCTGCTGGACCTGCGCGGGCGGATCTTCCGGCACGCGCAGGCGCTGAGCGTCGACTTCCACGAGCGGTACACCTCCGGCCGGCTCATCTCCCGCTCCACCACCGATGTGGAGGCGCTGCGGGAGCTGCTGGAGGAGGGGCTGCAGGAGCTGGTGACGGTCGTCCTGTCCTGCGTGTACATCTCGGTGCTGCTGCTCTGGCTGGACCTGGGGCTCGGCGCGGTGGCGGTGGCGTCCTTCGTGCCGCTGTACGGGCTGGTGCGGTCCTACCGGCGGCGGGCGGCGCGGGTGTACCGCAAGCGGTCGACGGCCATCGCGGCGGTCATCGTGAAGTTCGTCGAGACGATGAACGGCATCCGGCCGGTGCGCGCCTTCCGCCGGGAGGCCGCCAACGACGCCGGCTTCCGGGTACTGAACCGGCGCCACGAGCGCACCAACGGCGACGCCCTGCTGGAGATGGCCCGTTACGTGGTCGGCTCCCGGGTGATCGCCAACACGACGGTCGCGCTGGTGGTGCTGTGGGGCGCCTACCGGGTCGCGGAGGGCACGCTCGCGCTGGGCGTCCTGGCGGCGGCGGTACTCTACCTGCGGCGGCTGTACGACCCGATCGACCGGCTGGGCATGTTCCTCAACGCCTACCAGTCGGCCGCGGCGTCGCTGGAGAAGATCGCCGGGCTGCTGGCGCAGACCCCGTCCGTGCCCGAACCGGCCGCGCCCCGCGAGCTTCCGGCCCGGCGGTCGGGGCATCCCGGCCGCGACGTGGTCTTCGACGGCGTCCGGTTCGCGTACCGCACCGGCGGGGAGGTCCTCCCCCGCTTCGACCTCACCCTGCCGGCCGGGCAGACCGTCGCGGTCGTCGGCTCGACCGGCGCGGGAAAGTCGACACTGGCCAAGCTGCTCGCCCGGTTCTACGACCCCACCGACGGCCGGGTCCTGCTGGACGGCGTGGACCTGCGCGACCTGGCGGGGCCGGAACTGCGGCGCGGAGTGGTGATGGTGACGCAGGAGGCGTTCCTGTTCTCCGGCACGGTCGCCGACAACATCGCGATCGGGCGGCCGGACGCCACCCGTGAGGAGATCGAGCGGGCCGCGAAGCAGATCGGCGCGCACGACTTCATCACCGCCCTGCCCGACGGCTACGACACGGACGTCCGCAAGCGGGGCGGTCGCATCTCCGCCGGGCAGCGTCAGCTGGTGGCGTTCGCCCGGGCCCTGCTCGCGGACCCCGCCGTGCTGATCCTCGACGAGGCGACCAGCTCCCTGGACGTGCCCGGTGAGCGTGCGGTGCAGCGGGCGATGGCGACGGTGCTGACCGGCCGGACGGCGGTGGTCATCGCCCACCGGCTGTCCACGGTGGAGATCGCCGACCGGGTCCTGGTGATGGAGCACGGCCGCATCGTGGAGGACGGCCCCCCGGCCGACCTCATCGCGGGCACGGGCCGTTTCGCGGACCTGCACCGGGCCTGGCGGGACAGCCTGGCGTAGGGACGCGGGGCGGCCGGAACGCGGGGCGGTGCGGCACCGGCCGCCCGCCCCGCGCCGATTTCGCATAGCGGACACAAGCTCCCGTACAACGAACGATTTTCCGCCAAAATCTTGACGCGCTCCTGACAGAAACCGCGATCACCTGCCACTCTTCCCACGGCCCCTCCACGGCAACCCCACCGCACCGCGTCACCGCCGTGCCCGGCCACAGCTCCGCAGCGCAACTGGTTCCGCGTACCGCCCCGTTCTGCCCGGCCGGCCCACCCGCCGGCCGGTCTCCCCTGGCCGCGCGACCCGCGGCCGCGCAGAAGGAGTCAGTGTTGAGAAGCAGGTCTTCCCACAGACGCACCCCCCGCAGCACCGCCGCCGTCGCTCTCGCCGGGGTCGCCGCCCTGGTCGCGACGGCCGTCCAGGCCGGCACGGCCACCGCCGCGCCCGAGCAGGTCCCCGCCGCCGAGAGCGCGGCGAAGCCGGGCTCCGAATCGGTCCGGCTCACCCCGGCCCAGCGCGCCGAACTGATCCGCCAGGCCGACGCCACCAAGGCGGAGACCGCCCAGCAGATCGGCCTGGGCGCCAAGGAGAAGCTGGTCGTCCGTGACGTCCTGAAGGACCGCGACGGCACCGTGCACGTCCGCTACGAACGCACCTACGACGGCCTGCCCGTCCTCGGCGGCGACCTGGTCGTCCAGGGCGACAAAGCCGGCGAGGCCGACACCGTCGTCAAGGCGACCCGGGCCGCGGTGAAGCCCGCGACCACCGCCGCCGCGGTGCCCGCCGCGAAGGCGGAGCAGCAGGCGCTGTCCGCCGCGAAGGCCGAGAAGGCCAA
This sequence comes from Streptomyces sp. NPDC101219, assembly GCF_044767675.1. NCBI lineage: Bacteria > Bacillati > Actinomycetota > Actinomycetes > Kitasatosporales > Streptomycetaceae > Streptomyces > Streptomyces sp. NPDC101219. The sequence continues at coordinate 398,752 of NZ_JBIWOK010000006.1, read as the reverse complement.
GAGCCCCGACGTCGACCGGGCCCCCCGCAAGGTGATCTGGGCGGCCGACGGCAAGCCGGTCGTGGCGTACGAGACCGTCGTCGGCGGCCTCCAGCACGACGGCACCCCGCAGGAACTGCACGTCGTCACCGACGCCACCACCGGCGAGAAGCTGTACGAGTGGCAGGCCGTGCACAACGGCACCGGCCACACCGTCTACAGCGGCACCGTCGACCTGACGACCACCCAGTCCGGGTCCTCGTACAACCTCACCGACGGCGCGCGCGGCAACCACCGGACGTACAACCTCAACCGCGGCACGTCCGGCACCGGCACGCTGTTCTCCGGCTCCGACGACGTCTGGGGCAACGGCAACCCCTCGAACCTGGAGTCGGCCGCCGCCGACGCCCACTACGGGGCGGCACTGACCTGGGACTACTACAAGAACGTGCACGGCCGCAACGGCATCCGCGGGGACGGCGTCGGCGCCTACTCCCGGGTCCACTACGGCAACAACTACGTCAACGCCTTCTGGTCGGACAGCTGCTTCTGCATGACCTACGGCGACGGCTCCGGCAACGCCAACCCGCTCACCTCCATCGACGTGGCCGCGCACGAGATGACCCACGGCCTCACCTCGAACACCGCGGGCCTGATCTACAGCGGCGAGTCCGGCGGCCTCAACGAGGCCACCAGCGACATCTTCGGCTCGACCGTCGAGTTCTACGCCGGCAACTCCTCCGACGTCGGTGACTACCTCATCGGCGAGGAGATCGACATCAACGGCGACGGCACCCCGCTGCGCTACATGGACAAGCCGAGCAAGGACGGCAAATCCAAGGACTCGTGGTACTCCGGCATCGGCTCGATCGACGTCCACTACTCGTCGGGCGTGGCGAACCACTTCTTCTACCTGCTCGCCGAGGGCAGCGGCACCAAGACCATCAACGGGATCACCTACGACTCGCCCACCTCCGACGGCCTGCCGGTCACCGGCATCGGCCGCGGCAAGGCGGAGAAGATCTGGTTCCGCGCGCTCACCACGAAGTTCACCTCCACCACCAACTACGCGGCAGCCCGCACCGGCACCCTGGCGGCGGCCGGCGAGCTGTACGGCACCGACAGCGCCGAGTACAAGGCGGTGCAGGACGCGTGGGCCGGCGTGAACGTGGGCTCGCGTCCCGGTGACGGCGGTGGCGGCGACGGCACGTCCTTCGAGAACACCGCCGACGTGTCGATCCCGGACAACGGCGCCGCCGTGACGTCCCCGATCACCGTCACCGGACGGTCGGGCAACGCCCCGTCGAACCTCCGGGTCACGGTCGACATCGTGCACACCTGGAGCGGTGACCTGGTCGTCGACCTGGTCGCCACGGACGGCAGCGTCTACAACCTGCGCAACCGCACCGGCGGTTCCGCGGACGACATCAAGGAGACCTTCACGGTCAACGCCTCCTCCGAGGCGGCCAACGGCACCTGGAAGCTGCGGGTGCAGGACCGGGCACGCTACGACACCGGCTACGTCAACGGGTGGAAGCTCACCTTCCCGTAGACCGGGGGTACGTCCCGCGAGCGGCGCCCCCGCCGTGCTCCACGGCGGGGGCGCCGCCCTACGCTTGGGTCCCATGTCTTCGGCGGACTTCACCTACGACCACGTCGGCAAGACCCGTGAACAGGGCTTCTGCCCACCGGGCTTCCACCCCCTGCACGTCCGTACCCGGCTGGGCGAGGGCGAGGTGGTCCACCGGCAGGCCGTGGAGGCGCTGTTCACCTGGGAGATGCACCGGGCGATGGGGGTCGGGATGGACGCCGCCGCCGACCGCGCCGCACCCGGGGTGGACGTCACCGTCACCCTCGCCGGGGTCGTCAAGGCTCCGTGCCGGGTGGTGTGGACGGTCGAGGAGCACCGCAGGGCGGGCTGGGCCTACGGCACCCTGGCCGGTCACCCGGAGCGCGGTGAGGAGGCCTTCGTCGTGGACCGCACCGGCGACGGGACGGTGTGGCTGACGGTGTCGGCGTTCAGCCGCCCGGCCAGCTGGTACGCCCGGGCGGGCGGCCCGGCGACGCGCGGACTCCAGCACGCCTACGCGCGCCGCTGCGGAACCGTCCTGCGCCGCCTGGCCACCGAGGGCGTCGAGGACCAGTAGGGCCGGGCGCCCGCACCACACCGGGCACGCGGGGGCAGCCCGACAGGGCCTCGCGCCCGCACCACACCGGGCACGCGGGGGCAGCCCGACCCGGCCGAAAGACCCCGGGCCCCCGCCGCCCCCGCCGCACCGGACGGGACCGTCTCACCGCATCAGCAGGCCCGCCGCCGCGACCAGGTCGTCGGAGGGCACGGCCAGCAGGCCCATCTCGGCCCCGGACGCCAGCAGCCGGTGGGCGGGCAGGATGCGGACCGTGTAACCGAAGGGCCCGGTGCGGTCCAGGGACAGCGGCCCCTCGTACACCCAGCGGCCCTCCTGGTCGGGGGCGCCCGACGGCTTCAGCGGCACCGCGCTCGCGTCGGTGATGCGGTCCTCCTCGTCCACCCGCCCGGACACCGCCTGGACCTCCACGTCGTCCGGACCCAGGTCGCCCAGGTTCACCCGGACCCGCAGGCCCAGCGTGGTGCCCAGTTCCACGGTGGCCTGCGCGTCGGACGTCTCGACGTGGTCGACGCTCACCCCGGACCAGGCGGCCCGCACCCTGGCCTTCCACTCGGCGAGCTCGCGCGCCGCCCGCGGGTCCATCGCACGGTGCGCGGACGCGGCGGGCGCGTAGAGGCGCTCGACGTACTCCCGGACCATCCGCCCGGCCAGCACCTTCGGGCCGAGGGAGCTGAGGGTGTGGCGGACCATCTCCAGCCACCGGTCGGGCAGCCCGCTCTCGCCCCGCTCGTAGAAGCGGGGCGTCACCCGCTGCTCCAGCAGGTCGTAGAGGGCGGCGGCCTCTATGGCGTCCCGCCGGTCGGGGTCCGTGCCGGAGCCGTCCGCCGTGGGGATGGCCCAGCCGAAGTCGGGCTGGAACCACTCGTCCCACCAGCCGTCCAGCACCGAGAGGTTCAGGCAGCCGTTCAGGGCGGCCTTCATCCCGCTGGTCCCGCACGCCTCCAGCGGCCGCAGCGGGTTGTTGAGCCAGATGTCGCAGCCGGGGTACAGCTTCTGCGCCATCGCCATGCCGTAGTCGGGCAGGAACACGATCCGGTGGCGCACCCGCGGGTCGTCGGCGAACCGGACGAGCTCCTGGATGAGCCGCTTGCCGCCCTCGTCCGCCGGGTGCGCCTTGCCCGCGACGACGATCTGCACCGGCCGTTCCGGGTGCAGCAGCAGCTCCATCAGCCGGTCCTTGTCGCGCAGCATCAGCGTCAGCCGCTTGTACGACGGCACGCGCCGCGCGAAGCCGATGGTCAGCACGTCCGGGTCGAGCACGCGGTCGATCCAGCCCAGCTCTGCGGTCCCGGCGCCGCGCTGCCGCCAGGAGGCACGCAGCCGCTCGCGCACCTCCATCACCAGCAGCTCGCGCAGGGAGCGGCGCAGCTCCCAGATCTCCCGGTCGGCGATGTCCGCCACCGAGTCCCAGCGGTCGGAGTCGCCGACGGTCAGCGCCTCCTCGGCGCGCTCCACTCCGATCTTCCGGGCGCCGAGCCGGAACACCTCCGGGGCGACCCAGGTGGGGGCATGCACCCCGTTCGTCACGGAGGTGATGGGCACCTCCGCCGGGTCGAAGCCGGGCCACAGCCCGGCGAACATCTCGCGGCTGACCCGGCCGTGCAGCAGGGAGACGCCGTTGGCGCGCTGGGCCAGGCGCAGGCCCATCACGGCCATGTTGAAGAGGTTGGGTTCGCCGCCCGGGTAGGTCTCCATGCCGAGCCGCAGGATCCGCTCGACCTCGATGCCGGGCAGTTCGGCACCGGTCCCGAAGTGCCGGGCGACCAGTTCGCGGTCGAAGCGGTCGATGCCGGCCGGCACGGGCGTGTGGGTGGTGAACACCGTCCCGGCCCGGACCGCCTCCAGGGCGGCGGCGAAGTCCAGCCCGTCGGCCCGCAGTTCAGCAATGCGTTCCAGGCCGAGGAAGCCGGCGTGGCCCTCGTTGGTGTGGAAGACCTCGGGGGCGGGGTGCCCGGTGAGCCTGCAGTACGTGCGCACGGCCCTGACCCCCCCTATGCCGAGCAGCATCTCCTGCAGCAGCCGGTGCTCGCTGCCGCCGCCGTAGAGCCGGTCGGTGACGCCGCGCTCACCGAGGTCGTTCTCCTCCACGTCGGAGTCCAGCAGCAGCAGCGGGATCCTGCCGACCTGGGCCAGCCAGATCCGCGCGTGCAGCGAGCGCCCGCCGGGCAGGGCGAGGGTGACGTGGGCCGTGGTGCCGTCGGGTTCCTTCAGCGGGACCAGGGGCAGTTCGTTGGGGTCGAGGACGGGGTAGTGCTCCTGCTGCCAGCCGTCCCGGGACAGGGACTGGCGGAAGTAGCCGTGCCGGTAGAGCAGGCCGACTCCGATGAGCGGCACGCCCAGGTCGCTGGCGGCCTTGAGGTGGTCGCCGGCGAGGATGCCCAGGCCGCCCGAGTACTGCGGCAGGGCCGCGGTGATGCCGAATTCCGGGGAGAAGTAGGCGATGGCGGCGGGCAGGTCGTCGGTGCGCGACTGGTACCAGCGGTCGCCGGTGAGGTAGTCGCGCAGATCGTCGGTGACCGCCGTCAGACGGTCCAGGAAGAGCTGGTCCCCGGCCAGCTCGGCGAGCCGGGTGGGCGGCACGCTGCCCAGCAGCCGCACCGGGTCGCTGCCGGCGGCGGCCCAGCGCTCGGGGTCGACGGACCGGAACAGGTCGCGGGTCCCGTCGTGCCAGGACCAGCGCAGATTGCGGGCCAGATCGCTCAGGGGCCGGAGGGGGTCGGGGAGAACGGGTCGGACGGTGAATCGACGGATCGCCTTCACATTCCACCTCGGCGCGGTCGTGAAAGACGCGGTGTGCGTCTCGGCATCCCTGCCGACAGTACCGGCGCGGGAGGCCGCCGCGCCGGAGGCCGGGCGACCCGGATGGTGCCGTGCTCCCGGGCAAACGATTCGTCGCATGGTGGACATGGCTTATTTCGCACGTGTGGGAGTGCTTGCGAGGGTTCGTTCCACCGGTGCGGCGGCCCGGCGGCCGTGCGGACGCCCGACGGCGGCACCTGCGGCCGGTGCCGGGCGGCCGCCTCGTGCGGGCCGGGCCGGAGCGGGCCGGGCGCAAGGACAAGAAACCGGCCTTGTCGCCGCACGGCTCGGGGAGCGTCCCGCACGCCCCGGGGCGCCGCTGTCACCTCCTCCGCCCCGGTGAGCGTCACCGCCCGGCACCCACCGGGAGGACGTGGACGGCGTCCCCGCGCAGGGGCGGCACGGCAGTCCCGTGCCCCTCCGTGCGCCCGTCGGCCGCTGCTGCCGAGGTGCAGAAAGACCTGGTCAGAGGGGCGTCCGACCGGGGCGGGGGGCCGGTCCGCGGCGCAGTCCGCTCCGGGCGCCCGGCCCGTGAAGGGTGCTCCCCCGCTCGCCGTCGGGGCAGCCCGTGCGGGCCCGCCCTCCGGCTGCCGGACGAGGCGTTCCGGCCACCGGGCGGCGGCGTACCGACACCATCGACTCCGCCAGGTCGACATACGCGCGAGTAGTTAACAAAGTGCCGGATTGCCCACCCGAATAGGGTGGGAAGGCTCCTGCGGGTACTCCCTCAGGAGCACCACGCAGGACCCGCCTTCCCCCCAGTCATCCGCCCACCCACGTTGACGCGGACAGGAGCGGTCATGCCCGCCAAGCACCACTCGTCATCGCCCCCGACGCCCGGCCCCGGCGCCCGCGCGCGGCGGGCCCCCGCATCTCCTTCCGCCCACTCGGCGGATCCCGGCCCGCCCTCGGCCCAGCAGCCGCCCGGCCCGGCGTCCCCGAGCACCGCCGGTCCGGACACCCCCGCCGGTCACGCGGCGGCCCTGGGGCCCGCGACCTCCGTGGGCCGCATCCCGGTCCTCGACGTGCGGCCGCAGGTCCGCTGCGGGCTGCGGCCGGCCAAGGCCGTCACCGGTGAGACGTTCCAGGTCTCGGCGACCGTGTTCCGCGAGGGACACGACGCGGTGGCCGCCAACGTGGTGCTGACGGACCCGGGCGGCCGTCCGGGCCCGTTCACCCCGATGCGGGAGCTGGCCCCCGGCACCGACCGGTGGGGCGCCGAGGTCACCCCCGGGGAGCCGGGCCTGTGGACGTACACCGTGGAGGCGTGGGGCGACCCGGTGAGCACCTGGCGGCACCACGCGGAGATCAAGATCCCGGCGGGCATCGACACGGAACTCGTACTGGAGGAGGGGGCCCGCCTGTACGAGCGGGCGGCGGCGGACGTGCCGGACTCCGAGGCGCGGGAGGTCCTGCTGGCGGCCGTGGACGCGCTGCGCGACGCCCGCCGGCCGACGGCCTCCCGGCTGGCGGCGGCGTTGACGCCACAGGTGGCGGCGGTGCTGGCCCGGTATCCGCTGCGGGAGCTGGTGACCAGCAGTGAGCCGCTGCCGCTGCTGGTGGAGCGGGAACGCGCGCTGTTCGGGTCGTGGTACGAGTTCTTCCCCCGCTCGGAGGGCACCGCGCAGGAGCCGCACGGCACGTTCGAGACCGCCGCGCGGCGGCTGGACGCGATCGCCGCGATGGGGTTCGACGTGGTGTACCTGCCGCCGATCCACCCCATCGGGACCACGTTCCGCAAGGGCCCGAACAACACCCTGGACGCCGGTCCGGACGATGTGGGGGTGCCGTGGGCGATCGGGTCGGCCGAGGGCGGGCACGACGCGGTGCATCCGCGGCTGGGCACCCTGGAGGACTTCGCCCGGTTCGTGGCGCGGGCCGGGGAGCTGGGCATGGAGGTGGCGCTGGACTTCGCGTTGCAGTGCTCGCCGGACCATCCGTGGGTGCACAAGCATCCGGAGTGGTTCCACCACCGCCCCGACGGGTCGATCGCGTATGCGGAGAACCCGCCGAAGAAGTACCAGGACATCTACCCGATCGCCTTCGACGCGGACCTGGACGGGCTGGTGGCGGAGACCTGCCGGGTGCTGCGGCACTGGATGGGGGTGGGGGTGCGGATCTTCCGGGTGGACAATCCGCACACCAAGCCGGTGGTGTTCTGGGAGCGGGTGATCGGTGAGATCAACCGCACCGATCCGGACGTGATCTTCCTGGCGGAGGCGTTCACCCGGCCGGCGATGATGCACACGCTGGCGCAGATCGGGTTCCAGCAGTCCTACACCTACTTCACCTGGCGCAACAGCAAGCAGGAGCTGACCGAGTACCTGACCGAACTGTCGGGGGAGGCCGCCTCCTACATGCGGCCCAACTTCTTCGCCAACACCCCCGACATCCTGCACGCCTGTCTGCAGCACGGCGGCCGGCCCGCCTTCGAGGTCCGCGCGGTCCTGGCCGCCACCCTCTCGCCGACCTGGGGCATCTACAGCGGCTACGAACTGTGCGAGAACACCCCGCTGCGCGAGGGCAGCGAGGAGTACCTCGACTCGGAGAAGTACCAGCTCAGGCCCCGCGACTGGGAGGCGGCCGAACGCGAGGGCCGCACCATCGCCCCGCTCATCACCAAGCTCAACACCCTCCGCCGGGAGAACCCGGCCCTGCGCCAGCTGCGGGACCTCCACTTCCACCATGCGGACCAGGAGGCGGTCATCGCATACTCGAAACGGAAGGGCTCGAACACGGTTCTGGTGGTCGCCAACCTCGACCCGCACCACACCCAGGAGGCCACGGTCTCGTTGGACATGCCGCAACTCGGCCTGGAAGGGCACGAGTCGGTGCCGGTGCGCGACGAGCTCACCGGAGAGACCTATCACTGGGGCAGCGCCAACTACGTGCGCCTGGGGCCGGGGGGAGCGCATGTACTCGTCGTCGGCCGGGGGCCCGGGGACTCCTCTCCGGGTGAGCACACATCGGCTCTGCGACCGTCCACCCCGCAGATGGGAGGGTCACCCACAACATGATCGTCAACGAACCCGTGCCGGACACCTTCGAGGACACTCCCGCCAGGGACCGGGACCCCGAGTGGTTCAAACGCGCCGTCTTCTACGAGGTGCTGGTCCGCTCCTTCCAGGACAGCAACGGTGACGGCGTCGGCGACCTGAAGGGGCTGACCGCCAAACTCGACTACCTCCAGTGGCTCGGCGTCGACTGCCTGTGGCTGCCCCCGTTCTTCAAGTCACCCCTGCGCGACGGCGGCTACGACGTCTCCGACTACACCGCCGTGCTCCCCGAGTTCGGCGACCTGGCGGACTTCGTGGAGTTCGTGGACGCGGCCCACCAGCGGGGCATGCGCGTGATCATCGACTTCGTCATGAACCACACCAGCGACCAGCACCCCTGGTTCCAGGAGTCCCGCAAAGACCCGGAGGGTCCCTACGGCGACTACTACGTGTGGGCGGACGACGACAAGCAGTACCAGGACGCACGGATCATCTTCGTCGACACCGAGGCGTCGAACTGGACCTACGACCCGGTGCGCAAGCAGTACTACTGGCACCGTTTCTTCTCCCACCAGCCGGACCTCAACTACGAGAACCCGGCAGTGCAGGAGGAGATGATCTCCGCGCTGAAGTTCTGGCTGGACCTGGGCATCGACGGGTTCCGGCTGGACGCCGTGCCGTACCTGTACCAGCGGGAGGGCACCAACTGCGAGAACCTCCCGGAGACCCATGCCTTCCTGAAGCGGGTGCGCAAGGAGATCGACACGCAGTACCCGGACACCGTGCTGCTGGCCGAGGCGAACCAGTGGCCCGAGGACGTGGTCGACTACTTCGGCGACTACGCCGTCGGCGGCGACGAATGCCACATGGCCTTCCACTTCCCCGTCATGCCCCGCATCTTCATGGCCGTCCGCCGCGAGTCCCGCTACCCGGTCTCCGAGATCCTCGCCAAGACCCCCGCCATCCCCTCCGGCTGCCAGTGGGGCATCTTCCTGCGCAACCACGACGAACTCACCCTGGAGATGGTCACCGACGAGGAACGCGACTACATGTGGGCGGAGTACGCCAAGGACCCCCGCATGCGCGCCAACATCGGCATCCGCCGCCGCCTCGCCCCGCTGCTGGACAACGACCGCAACCAGATCGAACTGTTCACCGCCCTGCTGCTGTCCCTGCCCGGCTCCCCCGTCATGTACTACGGCGACGAGATCGGCATGGGCGACAACATCTGGCTCGGCGACCGCGACGCCGTGCGCACCCCCATGCAGTGGACCCCGGACCGCAACGCCGGCTTCTCCTCCTCCGACCCCGGCCGCCTCTTCCTGCCCACCATCATGGACCCGGTCTACGGCTACCAGGTCACCAACGTCGAGGCCTCCATGGCCTCCCCCTCCAGCCTGCTGCACTGGACCCGCCGGATGATCGAGATCCGCAAGCAGAACCCGGCCTTCGGCCTGGGCACCTACACCGAGCTGCCCTCCTCCAACCCCGCCGTCCTCGCCTTCCTGCGCGAGTACGAGGACGACCTCGTCCTGTGCGTCCACAACTTCTCCCGCTTCTCCCAGCCGACCGAGCTGGATCTCAGTGCCTTCGAGGGGCGCCACCCGGTCGAGCTGTTCGGCGGGGTGCGCTTCCCCGCCGTCGGGGAGCTGCCGTATCTGCTGACCCTCGGGGGACACGGCTTCTACTGGTTCCGGCTCCGCAAGGACGCCGCGTAGAACCCGGCGGGGCGGTTTCCTCCGTCCCGCCCGGGGCACGCATCAGTAACACCCCGCCCACCGGTGGCGCCCCCGGGCCCTGCCGACGATGGGGAAAGGACGCGACGCCATGTCGGAAGCCGTCACCCGCACCGTCACCGCACCGCCCGGCCTCCTTGCGTCACTCGATCCACTGCTGAGGGAATGGCTGCCCAGGCAGCGCTGGTTCGCGGGCAAGGGACGCCCGGTCACCGGGTTCGCCCTGGTCGCGGCCACCGAGCTGCTGCCGCCCACCGCCAAGCTGGGCCTGTACCACCTGCTGGTCCGCGCACAGCAGCCGCTCGCGGCGGGCCACGGCGGGCAGGAGCAGCCCGGCGACTGCTATCAGCTGTTCATAGGCGTGCGCGAGGCGCTGCCGCCCCGGCTCGCGCCCGCGCTGATCGGTCATGTCACCCGGGGCCCGCTGGCCGGACGGACGGTCTACGAGGCCCTGCACGACACGCGGCCCGCCGAACTGCTCCTGGAGGCACTGCGCACCCAGGCCCGGATCGGCGGGCTCCGTTTCGAGCGGGATCCGCGCCAGGACATCCGGCCCGGTCTGGTGCCGCGCCTGATGACGGCCGAGCAGTCGAACTCGTCCGTCGTCTACGGCGATACGTTCATCCTGAAACTGCTGCGCCGGGTCGTGCCCGGGGTCAACCCCGACCTGGAGCTGCCGCTCGCGCTGGCCCGGGAGGGCAGCACGCGGGTGCCGCCGCCCACCGCGTGGCTGGTCGCGGACCCCGGCGCCGCGGCCGGCGGGCCGGCCACCGACGAGCCGTACGTGCTGGGGGTGCTCCAGCCGTACGTGCAGGGCGCCACCGACGGCTGGGAGCTGGCCCTGCGGGCGCTGGCCAAGGGGGAGGACTTCCTCGCCGACGCCCGCGCCCTCGGGCGCGCCACGGCCGAGGTGCACACCGCGCTGGCCAGGGCCCTGCCGACGGTCACCCTGGGCCCCACCCAGCTGCGGACGACGGTCGCCGGCATGACGGAGCGGCTGGAGGCCGCGGTGCAGGCGGTGGCGGCGCTGCGCCCGTACGAGGAGGGCCTGCGCTCGGCGTTCACGGCGCTGGACGACCTGGCCTCCGAGGGGCAGGTGTGGACCGCGCAGCGGGTGCACGGCGACCTGCACCTCGGGCAGTGCCTGCGGTCCCCGGCCGGTGACTGGTCGCTGATCGACTTCGAGGGGGAACCGGCCCGCCCGCTGGCCGAGCGCCGCATGCCGCAGCCCGCCGTCCGGGACGTGGCGGGCATGCTGCGGTCCTTCGACTACGCGGCCCGCTCCCTGGACCCGCCGCAGCCCGACTGGGCGGCCCACTGCCGGGCGGCCTACTGCTCCGGCTACGCGCGCGCCGCCGGCCGCGACCCGCGCACCGACCCTGTGCTGCTGCGCGCCTACGAGACGGACAAGGCGGTCTACGAGGTGCTCTACGAGGCCCGGCACCGCCCCGAGTGGCTGCCCGTACCGCTGGCCGCCGTGCGCAGGCTCGCCGGCTCCGGCGCGGCCGACCCGACCTGACCCACCCCTTCGCCCAGGAGGCTCCGCCCGTGACCCCCCGCCCCGAGTCCAGCGCCTCGCAGCCGGAACCGCAGGCCGGCCGGCCGGCCGAACCGCAGGCCGCGCCGCAGCCCGCGGTGCCGAAGAGGAAGCCCGCCGCGAAGAAGTCCGCCGCGACCGGCGCGGCCGGGAAGAAGCCCGCGGCCGGGAAGACGGCGGCCGCGAAGACCACGGCCAAGTCCACGGCCAAGGCCACGGCGAAGAAGGCCGGTGCCGCCCGGGCCGCGGCGACGGTGAAGGCGGCGGAGAAGAAGCCGGGGGTGAAGACGACGCCGGCGAGGGGGACGGCGGAGGCGGCGGCCCCGGAATCCACGGCCGCCGGGGCGCGCGGGGCGGGGCAGCCCGTGCCCCCCGACATGGAGATCGCCGTGTCCCCGGCCGTCGGCGCCGAGGACCGGGAGCGGCTGCTGAGCGGCACCCACCATGCCCCGCACGACGTCCTCGGCGCCCACCCGGTGCCCGGCGGGGTCGTCTTCCGGGTGTTCAAGCCGTACGCCCTGGCCGTGACCGTCGTCTCCGGCGGGCTGCGGGCCGACCTGCACGACGACGGAGCGGGGTTCTTCTCCGGGCTGCTGCCGCTGCGCGAGGTGCCGGCGTACCACCTGCTGGTGGCCTACGAGGGGACGGTCCACGAGACCGAGGACGCCTACCGCTTCCTGCCCACCCTCGGCGAACTGGACCTGCACCTGATCGGCGAGGGCCGGCACGAGGAGCTGTGGACGGTCCTGGGCGCGCACCCGATGACCCACGAGGGCGTGCGCGGCACCCGGTTCTCGGTGTGGGCGCCGAACGCGCGCGCGGTGCGCGTGGCGGGGACGTTCAACTTCTGGGACAGCACCGCCTTCCCGATGCGTTCGCTGGGCTCGACCGGGGTGTGGGAGCTGTTCGTGCCGGGGATCGGCGAGGGCGAGCTGTACAAGTTCGACATCACCCGGCCCGACGGCTCGCGCACCCTGCGCGCCGACCCGATGGCCCGCCGCACCGAGGTCCCCCCGGCCACCGGGTCGGTGATCACGTCGTCGGAGTACGTGTGGGGGGACGCCGAGTGGCTGGAGCGCCGGGCGGAGGTGCCCGCCCACGAGGGCCCCTTCTCTGTGTACGAGGTGCACCTGCCGTCCTGGCGGCCGGGACAGACCTACCGGCAGCTGGCCGAGCAGCTCCCCGCCTACGTCCGGGACCTCGGGTTCACGCACGTGGAGCTGATGCCGGTCGCCGAGCACCCCTTCGGCGGCTCCTGGGGCTACCAGGTCACCGGTTTCTACGCGCCGACCGCCCGGATGGGCGGCCCCGACGACTTCAGGTACCTGGTGGACGCGCTGCACCGGGAGGGCATCGGGGTCCTGATGGACTGGGTGCCGGCGCACTTCCCGCGCGACGAGTGGGCGCTGGCCGAGTTCGACGGGCGGCCCCTGTACGAGCACGCGGATCCGCTGCGGGCCGCCCATCCCGACTGGGGCACCCTGGAGTTCGACTTCGGGCGGCGCGAGGTGCGCAACTTCCTGGTGGCCAACGCCCTGTACTGGTGCGAGGAGTTCCACATCGACGGGCTGCGCGTCGACGCGGTCGCCTCCATGCTCTACCTCGACTACTCGCGCGAGCCGGGCCAGTGGACGCCGAACGAGCACGGCGGCCGGGAGAACCTGGACGCGGTGGCCTTCCTGCAGGAGATGAACGCGACCCTCTACCGCAGGGTGCCGGGCGTGGTGACGATCGCCGAGGAGTCGACCGCCTGGGACGGCGTCACCCGGGCCACCCACCACAAGGGACCGAGCGGTTTCGGCGGCCTGGGCTTCGGGCTGAAGTGGAACATGGGCTGGATGCACGACTCGCTGGCCTACATGAGCCACGACCCGGTGCACCGCCGGCACCACCACCACGAGATGACGTTCTCGATGGTGTACGCCTACAGCGAGAACTACGTGCTGCCGATCTCCCACGACGAGGTGGTGCACGGCAAACGGTCCCTGGTGTCGAAGATGCCCGGCGACTGGTGGCAGCAGCGCGCCAACCTGCGCGCCTACCTGGGCTTCATGTGGGCCCATCCGGGCAAGCAACTCCTTTTCATGGGGCAGGAGTTCGCCCAGGGCGCCGAGTGGTCCGAGACGCACGGCCCGGACTGGTGGCTGCTCGACCCGAACTACGGTGCCGAGGCCGACCACCGCGGGGTGCGCGACCTGGTGCGGGACCTCAACACCGTCTACCGCCGCACCCCGGCGCTGTGGCGGCTCGACACCCGTCCGGAGGGCTTCCGGTGGGTGACCGGCGACGCCGCCGAGGACAACGTGTTCGCCTTCCTCCGCCTCGATGCCGACGGCGGCCCGCTCCTCGCGGTCAGCAACTTCGCCCCGGTGGTCCGCTCCGAGTACCGGCTCGGCGTCCCCGACGACGTGCCCGCCTGGCACGAGGCCCTGAACACCGACGCCGCCCGGTACGGCGGCAGCGACGTCGGCAACCCGGATCCGGTCAAGCCGGAGCCGCAGGGCCGGCACGGACACCCGGCGAGCGTCCGGCTGGTCCTGCCGCCCCTGGCGACGGTGTGGCTGCGCCCGGCCTGACCCGGGGACCGTGTCCCAGGCCAGGGCCTCAGCCGTGTCTCAGGCCAGGGCCTCACGCCCGTGTCTCAGGCCAGGGCCTCGGCCAGCGGCTGGGGCAGCGGCTCGGAGTGCAGGACGCCGAGCCGCTGGGTGGCCCGGGTGAGCGCCACGTACAGGTCGCTGGTGCCGTACCGGCCGGGCTCGACCACGAGCACCGAGTCGAACTCCAGCCCCTTGGCCTGGCGCGGGTCGAGCAGGACCACGTCGTGCGTCAGGTCCGGCTCGGCGCCCGCGGTGACCCCGTCGAGGCGCGCCGCCAGCGCGCGGTGCAGGTCCCGGGGCGCGATCACGGCGAGCCGGCCCTCGGCGGGGGTGAGCTCCCCCACCGCCTTGGCGACGGCGCCGGGCAGGTCGTCGCTCGCCCGGGCCCAGGGCCGTACGCCGGTGGAGCGGACCGAGCCGGGCGGCTCGAAACCGGGGTGCCCGGCCCGGACCACGGCCGCCGCGACGTCCATGATCTCGGCCGGGGTGCGGTAGTTGACGCCGAGCCGGGTGTGCTCCCAGCGGTCCTCCACGTAGGGGGCGAGGATGTCCGACCAGGAGCCGACGCCGCCCGCCTCCGAGGTCTGCGCGGGGTCGCCGACCAGGGTCATCGAGCGGGTGGGGCTGCGCCGCATCAGCAGCCGCCAGGCCATCGGCGACAGCTCCTGCGCCTCGTCGACGATGATGTGCCCGAAGGCCCAGGTGCGGTCGGCGGCGGCGCGTTCGGCGGCGCTGCGGTGGTCCTCCTCCTCGTGCCGTTCGGCGAAACGCTCGGCGTCGATGATGTCGTGCGCGGACAGCACCTCGACGGAGTCGGGGTCGTCCTCCTCCTTGTCCTCGAACTCGTAGGTCCGCGAGGCGTACGACACGTCCAGGACGCCCTGGGCGTAGGCGACCTGCGCCTGCCGTTCGCGGTCGGCCCGCTCGCGGGCCAGGCGGTCGTCCTCGCCGAGGAGTTCGGCGGCCTCGTCGAGCAGCGGCACGTCGGAGACGGTCCAGTGCCGGGTCACCGGGCGGCGCACCGCGTCGGCGTCCTCGGCGGGCAGGAAGTCCTCCGGGGCCGCGAGCAGGTCGGCGACCAGGCGCTGCGGGGTGAGCCGGGGCCACAGCCGGTCGATGGCTGACCACACCTCGGTGTTCTCGGCGAGTTCGTCGCGGATCTGGGTGATGTCGCTGGGGTCGAGCAGGTTGGTGCCGTCGTAGGGGTCGGTGCCGATGCGTTCGGCGACCATCTCGGTGAGCGTGTTGAGGATGTGGCCCTCGAAGTGCTCCCGGGCCGCGTTGTGCGGCAGCTTGGCGGCCCGGGTGCGTTCCCGGGCGACGCGGACCAGTCCGTCGTCCAGCATGAGGACGTCGCGGTCGTGCTCGATGGTGATCACCGGGTCGGGCAGCGCCTGCCGGCTGCGGACCGCCTCGGCGAGGACCTCGGCCATCTCCGCCCGGCCCTTGACCTCGGCGGCCCGCGGGCTGTCGGTGCGGGTGGTGCGGACGCCGGGGAAGAGTTCGCCGACGGTCGCCAGCAGCACGCCGGTCTCGCCGAGGCTGGGCAGCACCTCGCCGATGTAGCCGAGGAACGCCGGGTTGGGGCCCACGATCAGCACGGCGCGCCGGGCCAGCAGGTCGCGGTGCTCGTAGAGGAGGTAGGCGGCGCGGTGCAGGGCGACGGCGGTCTTGCCGGTGCCCGGGCCGCCCTCCACCACCATGACCCCGCGGTGCGGGGCGCGGATGATCCGGTCCTGGTCGGCCTGGATGGTGCGCACGATGTCGCCCATGCGGCCGGTGCGCGCGGAGTCGAGCGCGGCGAGCAGCACGGCGTCACCGGTGGGGTCCTCGTGGCCGGTGCGGGTCTCGTCGCCCAGGTCGAGGATCTCGTCGTGCAGGGCAGTGACCTCGCGGCCCTCGGTGGAGATGTGCCGGCGGCGCCGGAGCCCCATCGGGGTGTGGCCGGTGGCGAGGTAGAAGGGGCGGGCCACGTCGGCGCGCCAGTCGATGAGGACGGGGGTGCGGTCGGCGTCGTCGTCGCGCAGCCCGATGCGGCCGATGTGGTGGCTGTCGCCCGAGGACAGGTCGATGCGGCCGAAGCAGAGGGAGCCGTCCACCGCGTTGAGCGCGGCGAGCAGCCCGGAGCGCTCGGCGACGAGGATGTCCCGCTCCAGCCGCGCCTGCATGGGGGTGTTCCCCTGGCGGAGGGCGTCCGTCACGGAGTCCTCGGCGTCGCCGCGCAGGGCGTCCACGCGTGCGTACAGTCCGTCGATGAATTCCTGTTCTTCCCGGAATTCATCGTCCGGAAATTCGGTGTTTGACAATGCCACTCCCGCCCGGATATACTGAGCTCACTGAACTTGAATGCGATTCTTTTCATTGAAGTCGCGAATCAATGAATATACGCCGAGAAAACCCCCGGGCGCAATTGCCCCGGGGGTTTTCTCGTGTCCGGACGCGAACCGGGCGGCCGGGTCCACGGGGCGGGGCCCGGCCGCCCGGCGGGTGGAGGCCCGTACGGGCGGGGGCCTCCGGGAACCCGGGCGGCTGAGCGGCGGGAGGTGGGGGGAAGCCACCCGGCCGCCCGGGAGGATCTGCGGCACGGCCGGGGCCGTGCGGGCCGGGGGGTCAGGCCTTGGCGAGTTCCTTCTCGCCGCCGGCCGCGGGCGCCGCGGCCGGGACGTCGTCCTCGGCCGGGTCGCCGGCGTGGTCGTCCAGCAGGCTCTGCTCGTCGAACGGCTCCCGGCCGGCCAGCACCTCGTGCACCCGCTCCTTGTCGATCTCCTTGGTCCAGGTGCCGATCAGCACCGTGGCCACCGCGTTGCCCGCGAAGTTCGTCAGGGCGCGGGCCTCGCTCATGAAGCGGTCGATGCCGACGATCAGACCGATGCCGTCCACCAGGGCCGGCTTGTGCGACTGCAGGCCGCCGGCCAGCGTCGCCAGGCCCGCGCCGGTCACCCCGGCCGCGCCCTTGGAGGCGACCAGCAGGAACAGCAGCAGCGGGATCTGCTCACCGATCGACATCGGCGTGCCCATGGCGTCGGCGATGAACAGCGAGGCCATGGTCATGTAGATCATGGTGCCGTCGAGGTTGAACGAGTAGCCGGTCGGGACGGTGATGCCGACCACCGGCTTGCTGACGCCCAGGTGCTCCATCTTCGCGATGAGGCGCGGCAGCGCCGACTCGGAGGACGAGGTGGACAGGATCAGCAGGAACTCGCGGCCCAGGTACCGGAACAGGGTCCAGATGTTCAGGCCCGCGACGAGCCGCAGCATGGCGCCCAGCACCAGGAAGATGAACAGCACACAGGTGACGTAGAAGCCGAGCATCAGCACCGCGAGGCTCTTGAGGGCGTCGAGACCGGCAGAACCCGTGACGGCGGCCATGGCGCCGAAGGCACCGATCGGGGCGGCCCACATGATCATGGCCAGCACGCGGAAGACCAGGCGCTGGATGTGCTCGATGCCGCGCAGGATCGGCCGGCCCGCGTTGCCCATGGCCTGCAGCGCGAAGCCGCACAGCAGGGCGATCAGCAGGGTCTGCAGGACCTCGCCGGAGGTGAAGGCGGACACGATGGTGGACGGGATGACGCCGAGCAGGAACTCGGTGGTGCCCTTGGCCTCCGCGTCGATCTGCGCGTGGCCGGTCTCCTTGACCGCGTCGGTGATCGCGAGGCCGGTGCCCGGGTCGAGGATGTTGCCGACGATCAGGCCGATGGCGAGCGCGACGACCGACATGACCATGAAGTAGCCGAGGGCGATACCGCCGACCGCACCGACCTTGGCGGCCTTCCGCACGGAGCCGATGCCCAGCACGATCGTGCAGAAGATGATCGGCGAGATCATCATCTTGATCAGGTTCACGAAGCCGGTGCCGATCGGCTTCAGCCCGACCGCGAAGCCGGGGGCGATCAGACCCACGCCGATGCCGAGGGCGACCGCGATGATGACCGCGATGTAGAGATAGTGCGTGCGGTCCCGCTTGGCCTTGGGTGCGGCAGGTGCCGTATCGGCTGTGCTGGTCACGGCGGCCCTCCTTGACGTCGTCGTCGGCATCACCGGCGTGCGGCTCACGTCCGGGGGATGAAGTTCGGGGGAACGCCGTGACTATGTCTCGCCCTGTGAGCGCGGTCACCCTTCCGTTCATTTAGTTCATCGCGGGACCGGAAGGCACACTGACGGGATGCGTCTGCCCCTCCCCCGACCCCGCAGCCTGGCGGGCCAGCTGTTCGCCATGCAGGCCGTGCTGATCGCGGTGCTGGTGGTGGGGTACGCGGTGTTCAGCTACGTCAGCGACCGCGGCCAGGCCGAGGACGCGGCGGGCGACCAGGCCACGGCCGTGGCCCTGTCGGTCGCCGACTCGCCGTCCGTGCGGGAGGCGATCCGCTCCGCCGACCCCTCGGCCGCCCTCCAGCCCTACGCGCTGGCGGTGGTGCGCGACACCGACATCGACTTCGTCACGATCATGAACCCGCGGGGCATCCGCTGGACCCACCCGGACCCCGACGAGATCGGCCTGTCCTTCCGCGGCCACACCGGGCCCGCCCTGGAGGGCCGCACCTTCACCGAGACCTACACCGGCACCCTCGGCCCGTCCGTGCGCGCGGTCACCCCGGTCCGGGACGGGGACCGGATCGTCGGCCTGGTCAGCGCGGGCATACGGGTCGAGGAGATCAGCCAGCGCGCCCAGGGGCAGCTCACGGCGCTGCTGGTGGTGGCGTCCGGTGCCCTCGGGCTCGGCGCGATCGGCACGTACGTCATCAACGCGCGGCTGCGCCGGCACACCCACGGCATGAACGCGACCGAGCTCAGCCACATGCACGACTACCATCAGGCCGCGCTCCACGCCGTGCGCGAGGGGCTGCTGATGCTGGACGGGCAGTACCGGGTGGCGTTGATCAACGACGGCGGCCGGGACCTGCTGGGCGTGGCTCCCGGGGAGGACGTGGTGGGCAGGTCGGTCGCCGAGCTGGGGCTTCCCACCGCGCTGACGGGGGCGCTGCTCGCCTGTGAGCCGCGGGTGGACGAGGTGCATCTGACGGCGGACCGGGTGCTGGTGGTGAACACCTCACCGGTCTCCGGCGGTGAGCGGCGCGGGTTCGTGGTGACCCTGCGGGACGTCACCGAGTTGCAGTCGCTGATGGGCGAGCTGGACTCGGAGCGGGGCTTCAGCGAGGCGCTGCGCTCCCAGGCGCACGAGGCGGCGAACCGGCTGCACACCGTCGTGTCGCTGATCGAGCTGGGCCGGGCCGAGGAGGCGGTGGACTTCGCGACGGCCGAGCTGGAGCTGGCGCAGGCGCTCACCGACCAGGTGGTGGCGGCGGTCGGGGAGCCGGTGCTGGCGGCGCTGCTGCTGGGCAAGACGGCCCAGGCCAACGAGCGGGGTGTGGAGCTGGTGGTGTCCGGCGACAGCCGTCTGGACGACGGGCTGCTGCCGGACTCGCTGCCCGCCCGGGACCTGGTCACCATCCTCGGCAACCTGATCGACAACGCCGTGGACGCGGCGCAGGGCGGAATCCGCCCCCGGGTGACGGTCACCGCGCTGACCTGCGAGGACACCGAGCTGATCCTTCGGGTGCGGGACACCGGTCCGGGCGTGGACCCCGAGCGTGCCGAGGCGCTGTTCCGGCGCGGGTTCACCACGAAGCCCGCGGGTCCCGGCGGGCGCGGGCTGGGCCTCGCCCTGGTCCGGCAGGCGGTGGGCCGCCACGGGGGCTCGCTGTCGGTGACGTCGCCGGAGGAGGGCGGCGCGGAGTTCGAGGCGCGCATCCCGCTGCGGACCGCCGAGGGCGGCAGGACGGCGCGGGAACCGGTGGCGGAGGGTGTGACGGTGAGCGGCTCGGGAGGGGGCGCATGACGGGCGGGCCCATCAGAGTGCTGGTGGTGGAGGACGATCCGGTCGCCGCCGACGCCCATGTGATGTACGTCGGCCGGGTGCCCGGCTTCGAGGCGGTCGGCAAGGTGTCCTCGGGGGTCGAGGCCCGCCGGGCGCTGGAACGCACGGCCGTCGACCTGCTGCTGCTCGACCTGCATCTGCCGGACGTGCACGGACTGAAGCTGGCCCGCTCGCTGCGGGCGGCGGGACACCAGGCGGACGTGATCGCGGTGACCTCGGCGCGGGACCTGGCCGTGGTGCGCGAGGGCGTGTCGCTCGGCGTGGTGCAGTACGTGCTGAAACCGTTCACCTTCGCGACCCTGAGGGACCGCCTGGTGCGCTACGCCGAGTTCCACGCGGCGGCGGGCGAGGCCAGCGGCCAGGACGAGGTGGACCGCGCCCTGGCGGTGCTGCGGGCGCCCGGCCCCGCGGCGCTGCCCAAGGGCCTGAGCGCCCCCACCCTGGAGCGGGTCACGGTAACCCTGCGCGACGCGGGTGAGGGCATGACCGCGACGGGCGTCGCGGAGACGGTCGGCATCTCCCGCATCACCGCCCGCCGCTATCTGGAGCACCTGGTGGAGGCGGGCCACGCGGCGCGCCGCCCCCAGTACGGCACGGTGGGCCGCCCGGAACTGCAGTACCGGTGGGTGGCGGGCCGGCCCTGAGTCCGGCGGACGCCGGTCGCCGCGAGGCCCGGTGGGATCCCGGCGCGCGTCACCGCCCCGGTCGTCCCCGCCGGCCCCCCCCGGGGCGCGCGGTTTCCGGCAGGGGGCGCGTCCCGGCCCGCGCACGCGGGGTGCGGTTTGCGCCGCCGGAACAGGTTGCTCCGCCGGGGCAGGCGGGGCGGTGATACGGACGGAAGTACGAGTGGCGGAGGACGGTCGCACATCCGCCCGGTACGCCCGCGGGGGCGCCGGACGCGCCGTCGGCAGCGCATATGCCCGGTGAGCTTTCCGTTTGCCCGGTGCAGGGACGGGAGGGCGGCCCGGCGCGGGCGCCGCACCGAAGGGGTGACCGCCCGGTAGCCGTAGCTTCGCACGAAGCGTGATCCTGGCCGGACCGACCGTAGTCACCGCGGTCCGGCGGGCCTAGCTTGTGGGCCGTGCCCCGATCTGCCGCCCGACCGAACCGCCCCCCGTCCCCCGATCCCCGCCGGACCCCGCCGTTCAACGCCGCCGCCGCCCGCCGGCTGCGGTCCGCGCTCGGCATGGGTGCCGACCACATCGCCCACACCCTGCGCGTCTCCTACGGACTCCCCCACGTCACCCCGGACCTCGTGCTCGGCTGGGAGCGCGGCCTCGCCGCTCCGACCGGCACCGAACTCACCGCCCTGGCCGGGGTGCTGTGGTGCTCACCGGGTGAACTCATCGGGCGTCCGCGCACCTTGCGCGAGCACCGCATCGCCCGCGGGCTCGCACCCGAGGACGTGGCACGCGCCGTCGGGCACGAGATCCACGCCTACCTGCGGATGGAGGAGACGGGCCAGTGGCGCGGCAGCGAGCGGCAGGCCACCGCGCTCGCCGGTGTGCTCTCCCTGTCCCTGGCCGACTTCATCACCGTCACCGGGCGGGAGGCGAGGCTCGCGGAACTGCTGCGCAGCGCGGCGACGACCCGCTGGCAGGCGTACGTGCGGCCGGTGTCGAAGATCGCCCCGCTGGACCGGCGGCTGCTGGAGGGCGTGCTCCAGCGGCTGCACCGGGACTACCAGGGCCACATGGCCGCCACCCTCAGCTGGGGCGGCGGCAGCGGCGACGCCGGCGACGCGGGCCGCGACTTCCTGGACCGGGTCGTCGAGCACTTCTGGGCGGCCGTCGACGACCGCTGAGTCACGCCGGGACACAACGGGCGGGGACGAGGGACCCTCGCCCCCCGGCGCGCGCCGGAGCCGGACTAGAAGACCGACTCGGCCTCGTCCATGCGGTCCGTCGGGACCCGCTTCAGCTCGGTGACCGCCTCGGCCAGCGGCACCATCACGATGTCCGTGCCGCGCAGCGCCGTCATCCGCCCGAAGTCGCCCCGGTGCGCGGCCTCCACCGCGTGCCAGCCGAAGCGGGTCGCGAGCACCCGGTCGTACGCCGTCGGCACACCGCCGCGCTGGACGTGGCCGAGGATGACCGGCTTGGCCTCCTTGCCGAGGCGCCGCTCCAGCTCGCGCGCCAGGGCCGTACCGATGCCCTGGAAACGCTCGTGGCCGAACTGGTCGATCTCGCCCTTGCCGTAGTCCATGGTGCCGTCGGCGGGGTGCGCACCCTCGGCGACGCAGATCACGGCGAACTTCTTGCCGCGGGCGAAGCGCTCCTCGACCATCTTCACGATCTGCCCGGGGTCGAAGGCCCGCTCGGGCAGGCAGATGCCGTGGGCGCCGGCGGCCATGCCGGACTCCAGGGCGATCCATCCCGCGTGCCGGCCCATCACCTCGACGACCATGACGCGCTGGTGGGACTCGGCGGTGGTCTTCAGGCGGTCCATCGCCTCGGTGGCGACGCCCACGGCGGTGTCGAAGCCGAAGGTGCGGTCGGTGGAGGAGATGTCGTTGTCGATGGTCTTCGGCACGCCGACCACCGGCAGGCCCGCGTCCGACAGCATGCGCGCCGCGGTGAGCGTGCCCTCGCCGCCGATCGGGATCAGCGCGTCGATGCCGAAGTCGCGGATCATGTCCGAGGCGTTCTCGCAGGCCTCGCGGAGCCGGTCCCGCTGCAGGCGGGACGAGCCGAGGATGGTGCCGCCGCGGGCCAGGATGCCGCTGACCGCATTGAGGTCCAGGGTGCGGTAGCGGCCGTCGAGCAGGCCGGCGTAGCCGTCCTCGAAACCGATGACCTCGTCACCGTAGTTGTCGACGGCCCGGTGCACGACGGACCGGATCACTGCGTTCAGGCCCGGGCAGTCGCCGCCTGCGGTGAGAACTCCGATACGCATCGTGCTGTGTCTCCTGCTCGCTGTGGATACCGGTGAGCCGGCTTCGATTGTTTCATGCCTTCCGCCGGACCCGTCCCCCCGTACGGTCCCGCCCCGGGCCCGGACGGCTCGGGCGGGCGTCCGGTCCGGCGGCGAGGGTACGGTCGAGGAGGCTGCTCCGTCGCCGCTCACGCCGAGCGGGTGCCCCGCCGGGCGGCCCCCGGACCCACCGCCGAAACCCGACGGAACGGAGAGCGCGCGTGACCCGCAGCGTGTACGTGACCGGCATCGACCGCGGCGACGGCCGCCAGGTCGTCGAACTGGGAGTGATGGAACTCCTGACCCGGCAGGTCGACCGGGTCGGCGTCTTCCGTCCCCTCGTGCACGACGGGCCGGACCGCCTGTTCGAGCTGCTGCGGGCCCGCTACCGGCTGACCCAGGACCCGGCGACCGTCTACGGCATGGACTACCACGAGGCGTCGACGCTCCAGGCCGAACGCGGCACCGACGAGCTGGTGTCGACGCTCGTCGACCGGTTCCACCGGGTCGCCCGCGACTACGACGTGGTGCTGGTCCTCGGCACCGACTACGCCGACACCCAGTTCCCGGACGAACTGGCCCTGAACGCCCGGCTCGCCAACGAGTTCGGCGCCTCGGTCATCCCGGTCGTCGGCGGACGGCGGCAGACCGCGGAGTCGGTGCGCGCCGAGGCCCGCAACGCCTACCGCGCCTACGACACCCACGGCTGCGACGTGCTCGCCATGGTGGTCAACCGGGTGGCCCCCGAGGACCGGGACGAGATCGCCGAGCGGCTCGCGACCCGGCTGCCGGTGCCCTGCTACGTCGTCCCGGACGACCCCGCGCTGGCCGCGCCCACCGTCTCCCAGATCGCCCAGGCCCTGGGCGCCGAGGTGGTCCTCGGCGACGACTCCGGGCTGTCCCGGGACGCCCTGCACTTCGTCTTCGGCGGCGCCATGCTGCCGAACCTGCTCGCCGCCCTGCTGCCGGGCAGCCTGGTCATCACCCCCGGCGACCGGGCCGACCTGGTGGTGGGGGCCCTGGCCGCGCACAGCGCCGGGACCCCGCCGATAGCGGGCGTCCTGCTCACCCTCGACGAGGTGCCGGACGACGCCATCCTCACCCTCGCCGGCCGCCTCGCGCCCGGCACCCCGGTGCTGTCGGTGCCCGGCAACAGCTTCCCCACCGCCGAGCAGCTGTTCTCCATGGAGGGCAAGCTGAACGCGGCCACCCCCCGCAAGGCGGAGACCGCGCTCGGCCTGTTCGAGCGGTACGCCGACACCGCGGAGCTGAGCAAGCGGGTCTCCGCGCCCAGCAGCGACCGGGTCACGCCGATGATGTTCGAGCACACGCTGCTCCAGCGGGCCCGCTCCGACCGGCGGCGGGTGGTGCTGCCCGAGGGCACCGAGGAGCGGGTGCTGCACGCGGCCGAGGTGCTGATGCGCCGCGGGGTGTGCGACCTGACGCTGCTCGGGCCGGTGGACCCCATCCGCAAGAAGGCCGCCGACCTCGGCATCGACCTCGGCGACGCCCAGCTGATCGACCCGGCCGTCTCCGAGCTGCGCGAGGCGTTCGCCGCCCGGTACGCGGCCCTGCGCGCGCACCGCGGCGTCACCGAGGAGCTGGCCCACGACGTCGTCGCCGACGTCAACTACTTCGGCACCCTGATGGTGCAGGAGGGCCTGGCCGACGGCATGGTGTCCGGGTCCGTGCACTCCACCGCGGCGACCATCCGGCCCGCCTTCGAGATCATCAAGACCACCGCGGACGCGTCGATCGTCTCCTCGGTCTTCTTCATGTGCCTGGCCGACAAGGTGCTGGTCTACGGCGACTGCGCGGTCAACCCGGACCCCGACGCGGAGCAGCTCGCCGACATCGCCGTGCAGTCGGCGGCCACGGCGGCCCGGTTCGGGGTGGAGCCGCGGATCGCGATGCTGTCGTACTCCACGGGCACCTCCGGCTCCGGCGCCGACGTGGACAAGGTGCGCCGGGCGACCGAGCTGGTCCGCGCCCGCCGGCCCGACCTCATGATCGAGGGCCCCATCCAGTACGACGCGGCCGTGGAGCCGTCGGTGGCGGCGACCAAGCTGCCGGACTCCGAGGTCGCCGGCCGGGCGAGCGTGCTGATCTTCCCCGACCTGAACACCGGCAACAACACCTACAAGGCGGTGCAGCGCTCGGCCGGGGCGATCGCCGTCGGCCCGGTGCTCCAGGGGCTCCGCAAGCCCGTCAACGACCTGTCCCGGGGCGCGCTCGTCCAGGACATCGTCAACACCGTCGCCATCACGGCGATCCAGGCCCAGTCCCCCTCCGAGACCGCAAAGGCGTCCCACCCGTGAGCCCGTCCCGCCCGTCGTCCTCCGCCGCCCCGTCCGGCGCGCCGCACCCGGCCCCCTCGGCCCGGGTGCTCGTTCTCAACTCCGGCTCGTCGTCGGTGAAGTACCAGCTCCTCGACATGAGCGACAGCACCCGGCTGGCCACCGGTCTGATCGAGCGCATCGGCGAACGCACCTCCCTGGTCCGGCACGTGCCGCTCGCCGCGGGCGGCGCCGCCCGGGAGCGGACCGGGCCGGTGCGCGACCACGAGGCCGCGCTGAAGGCGATGGCCGGGGAACTGGCCGAGGACGGGCTCGGCCTGGACTCCCCCGAACTGGCCGCGATCGGGCACCGGGTGGTGCACGGCGGGCTGCGCTTCACCGAGCCGACGCTCATCGATGACGCCGTGTGCGCCGAGATCGAGCGGCTCATACCGGTGGCCCCGCTGCACAACCCGGCCAACCTCACCGGCATCCGCACCGCCCGCACGCTGCGCCCCGACCTGCCGCAGGTGGCCGTCTTCGACACCGCCTTCCACACCACGATGCCGGAGTCGGCGGCCCGCTACGCGATCGACGTGAAGACCGCCGACGAGCACCGGGTGCGCCGCTACGGCTTCCACGGCACCTCGCACGCGTACGTGTCCCGGGAGACGGCGCACCTGCTGGGGAAGGCACCCGAAGAGGTGAACGTCATCGTGCTGCACCTGGGCAACGGGGCGTCCGCCTCGGCGGTGCGGGGCGGCAGGTGCGTCGACACCTCCATGGGGCTGACGCCCTTGGAGGGGCTGGTGATGGGTACGCGGTCCGGGGACATGGACCCGGCTGTCATCTTCCATCTGATGCGGGTCGGCGGAATGTCCGCGGACGAGATCGACACCCTCCTCAACAAGCGGAGCGGGCTGGTCGGTCTGTGCGGGGACAACGACATGCGGGAGATCCGGCGCCGGATCGACGAGGGCGACGAACAGGCGAAGCTGGCGTTCGACCTCTACATTCACCGGTTGAAGAAGTACATCGGTGCCTATTACGCCGTTCTCGGCCGGGTGGACGCGGTGGCCTTCACCGCCGGGGTCGGCGAGAACTCGGCCCCGGTGCGGGAGGCGGCCGTGGCGGGCCTGGAAGGGATGGGCCTGGCGGTCGACGGCGAGCGCAACGCAGAGCGCGGCGACGCGCCGCGGCTGATCTCGCCCGAGGGTGCGCGGGTCGCGGTCGCCGTGGTACCGACGGACGAGGAAATGGAGATCGCCACGCAGACCTACACGCTGGTCGGAAAGAACAATTGAGCGACGCCTTTCTCATTTGTATTTTCCGCCAGACGGAATATTCCGGAGCGAAACAAACCGATAGGATCGCCCCATGCGCCGTTCGAAAATCGTCTGTACCCTCGGCCCCGCGGTCGACTCCCACGAGCAGCTCGTCGCTCTGATCGAAGCCGGCATGAACGTGGCCCGCTTCAACTTCAGCCACGGCACCCACGCCGAGCACCAGGGCCGGTACGACCGGGTCCGTGCCGCCGCCAAGGAGACCGGCCGGGCCATCGGTGTGCTCGCCGACCTCCAGGGCCCCAAGATCCGTCTGGAGACCTTCGCCGAGGGCCCCGTGGAACTGGTGCGCGGTGACGAGTTCACCATCACCACGGAGGACGTCCCGGGCGACCGGACGATCTGCGGAACCACCTACAAGGGCCTGCCGGGCGACGTCAGCCGCGGCGACCAGGTGCTGATCAACGACGGCAACGTCGAGCTGAAGGTGCTGGACGTCGAGGGCCCCCGGGTGCGGACGACCGTCGTCGAGGGCGGCGTCATCTCCGACCACAAGGGCATCAACCTGCCCGGCGCCGCCGTGAACGTGCCCGCGCTGAGCGACAAGGACGTCGAGGACCTGCGGTTCGCGCTGCGGATGGGCTGCGACCTGGTCGCGCTGTCCTTCGTCCGGGACGCCAAGGACGTCGCCGACGTGCACCGCGTGATGGACGAGGAGGGCCGCCGGGTCCCCGTCATCGCCAAGGTGGAGAAGCCGCAGGCGGTGGAGAACATGGAGGACGTCGTGATGGCGTTCGACGGTGTCATGGTCGCCCGCGGCGACCTGGCCGTCGAGTACCCGCTCGAGAAGGTCCCCATGGTGCAGAAGCGCCTGATCGAGCTGTGCCGGCGCAACGCCAAGCCGGTGATCGTCGCGACCCAGATGATGGAGTCGATGATCACCAACTCCCGCCCGACCCGCGCCGAGGCCTCCGACGTGGCCAACGCGATCCTGGACGGCGCCGACGCTGTCATGCTGTCGGCCGAGTCGAGTGTCGGCGCCTACCCGGTCGAGACCGTGCGGACGATGTCGAAGATCGTCCAGGCGGCCGAGCAGGAGCTGCTCTCCAAGGGCCTGCAGCCGCTGGTGCCGGGCAAGAAGCCGCGCACCCAGGGCGGGTCGGTGGCCCGTGCGGCCTGCGAGATCGCTGACTTCCTCGGCGGCAAGGGCCTGGTGGCCTTCACCCAGTCCGGCGACACGGCCCGCCGCCTGTGCCGCTACCGGGTCGTCCAGCCGATCCTGGCGTTCACCACGGACGAGTCCACCCGCAACCAGCTGACGCTCAGCTGGGGCGTGGAGCCGCACGTCGTGCCGTTCGTGAACAGCACCGACGAGATGGTCGACCTGGTGGACCAGGAACTGGTGAAGCTGAACCGCTTCGGCGAGGGCGACGTCGTGATCATCACGGCGGGCTCGCCCCCCGGTGTCCCCGGCACCACCAACATGGTGCGCGTGCACCACCTGGGCGGCACGAACGCCTGACCCGGCCGTACGACGACGGCGAGGGCGCCCCCTGCGGACAGGGGGCGCCCTCGGCGCGTGTGCGGGGTCCGCGGCGGGTCCCGGTAAGAACCTAGTCCACGAACTGGTGCAGCCCGGGCACGTGCAGGGTCCCGCCGAACTGGCCGGCCTGCTGCACCGTCACGTCGGTGAAGTAGATCAGCGGGATGTTCAGCGGCGGCGGGTTCTCGGGGTCGAAGGTGATCGGTATCAGCCCCAGCAGCTTGCCGGAGATGCTCTCCGTGTACATCACCGTGTCGCCGTCGCGGATGGTCGACGTCGACCCCTTCGCCGCCTGCACGTGGTAGGTCTTGCCGGACTGCTTGTCCTTGACCGTCTGGTGGAGGTCACCGATGTCCGTGCCGTTGGACACGACGTACTTCAGGACCTTCTTGGTGGTGCCGTTGGCGGTCCGCACCTGGACGATCCCCTTGTAGTCGGCGCCCTTGAGCAGCAGCGAGCTGGCGTTCAGGAACCAGGGGTCGTCGGGCAGCGGGACCTTGTTGTCGACGCCGCCCTCGGCGTCGGTGGCGACCGGGCAGTCCTCGAGGTCGGTCGTGGACGTCTCGGACGCGCTGGGCGACGGAGTGGCGCTGGCCTCCGGCGTCGGGGTCTCCTCCGCCTCCGGCTCGGCCGCCTCCTCGGCAGCCTCCTCGGCAGCCTTGCCCGCGTCCTCGGCCGCCCCGGCGGCCTTCTCCGCCGCCTTCTCGGGGGCCGTCGGCTTCTCGGTGGCCTTCTCGGCCGTCTCCGCGGCGGCGGCCGGGTCGTCGGCCGCCTTGCCGTCGGCGGACGCCGACGGGGCCGGGCTCGCCTCGGCCGCCTTGTCCTTCGGGGTGAGGACGTCCTTGATGGCGTCCCCGATCTGCTCCAGGACGTTGCGGTCGGTCTCCGAGGGGGACGGCGCGGGTTCGGCCGGCTTCGCGGTGTCCTCGGCACTCCTGGACGGCGCGGGTGCGGGCTCGGCCTTGTCGTCGGAACCTGAATCCGGCGAAGAGGCCCGGCCCTTCTGCGCGTCCGTGGCGGCACCCTTGTCGTTCCCACCGGGAGCCGACGTGCCGGGCTCCGCGGAGTCCTTGTCGGGCGAGGCGGTCTCGCTCGCCGACGGGGACGGCGTGGGCGAGGCGGAGGAGTCGTCCTTCTCGTCCTTGTCCTTGTCGTCCTTGTCCTTGTCGTCCTTCTCGGCCTCCTCCAGGGCCGCCAGACAGTCCTTGAACTCGTCGGCGGTCAGGCTCCTGGACGTCGGCTGGTCGTCGGCCTGTGCGAGCGTCGGCGTGAAGCCCATCCCCATGAGGACGGCGGTCGGCATCGCCGCGATGGCTATCGCCTTGCCCGCCGGCATGTGGAACCGGGTGAACAGCGGCTTCTTGGGTGCCGCGTGCCGCGGCCCGGTTCTCGCACGGGACGTCTCCGCCTCAGTCCCGCGGGTCACCTCGTCAGCCGGCACTGTGCCTCCCGTTCGCCCCGTTCCCCGGGCTCGTTCCTGACAGATCATTCGGCTCGTCCACCGCGACGGGGCCCTCGACCGGCGGCAGCGCCGTGGTCTCGGACTCCGCGCCCTCCGGGGTACCGCCCGCGCTCCCGGTGTCCGCCGGCGGCTGCTCCGCGGGCGGGACACCCGGCGCCCAGGCCACGGCCATCGCTCCGCCGACGAGGGCGAGCAGGAAGCCGATCAGGAAGCCGCCGAAGTTGGACACGGGGATCGACACGAGCCCCAGGAGGATCGCCGCGACACCCGCGAAGACCCGGACGTGCTTCTGGAACCAGAGGCTGACGCCGAGAACGACGAGCAGGACGCCGATGATCAGGGACCCGGCGCCCGCCGTGGTCGCCATGGCCAGCGTCAGGTGCCCGATCTGGAGGTTCGCGTACGGGAAGTAGGCGATGGGGAGTCCGCCGAGCATGACGAACAGCCCGGCCCAGAACGGCCGCTCGCCCCGCCAGGCGCGGAACTGCAGCCTTCGGCGGGTGAACTGGCCGGTGGCGGCAGGAGTCTCGGCGCTCATGGAAAACAGCTCCCTGGTACGGCTTTGCTGTGGTGGTGATGTGCGCCGCGCGTGACGGCGCGGCGGGAAGGTGGACGGGCGGGGGCGCCACCGGCTCCCCCGCCCGTCAGAGAGTGCTTAGTAGCACTCCTTGACACCCGTCGAGAGCGACATCTTCAGGCCGCTGAGCTTGAAGGTTCCGGCGGTGGTCGCCCACGCCGTCTGCTTCACGTCCTTCAGGACGGCCTTCTCGGCCTGCTGGGCGAACCCGTAGGGGTTGGCCTGCTCGTTGCCGCCCTTCATGCCCGGACCCTTGCTGGCGTCCTTGGCGGCCACACCGATGTCGATGTTCGTGAACGTGGCATCGGCGTTCAGGTCGGCGACGTCGATGTACAGGTTCTCCGCCTCGACCGGCTGAGCACCGTCACCGGCACGCAGGATCAGGCTGACGTTCCCGAGCACCGGAATGTTCGGGGTGACGACCGACTGGCACAGGCTCTTGATGGTCGCGGACTTGAACGCCGAGACCGCGACGGGGTGAACCGTCTTCTTGCCGGTGAGGGTGTATCCCTCGTCAAGGGCGCCGTACTGCGAGAAGCCCGTGCCGACGAGCTCCTTCGTGGTGACCTTGAACGACTGACCGGACACGCTGAACGACGCGGCGAGAGCGCCCTGCGCGAGGGCGACACCTATCGCTGCCGTGGCGGCGACGCTGGGCACCATGACCACAGCGAACCGCTTCCATCTGGTCCCGCCACGCACCTGGGACTCCATATTTCCTCCTTCTCGGACGTACATCTCCTGTCCTGACGCGCCGCCAGTCGGCGGGCCGGCCGGACAGGGATGGGAGAAGTGCTACGTCCTCGGGAAGGAGAGCGCCCGCACTCGGCGGCGCACTTGGCGCCCGAATCACCGGCGATCACCCCCGAGCGACAACCACTGGTCGCGCCTGACACGCATCACGCACAACCTGCTGGACAGGCTTCGCCGAGGGCGAAGACCCCCCTGTCCAAGAGCCGGTGACGACGGCCGCCGGCCCTGCTCGGTGGGGACCCAGGATGTCCCGCGGCCCAACCGGATGTCGGGGTGCGGTCAAGGGACCGAGCGTCGCCGATCGTGGTGCATTCTCGCCGCCCGCACAAGGGGGTTCGTTACTCGCTAGTAACGGCCGGATAACCGTGGGACGACCCAGCGGCCTCGTCCGGCGACGCTGGGTGTCCTGAAGGGGGCGTACAAAACTATTGATCAATGGACAGAAACCGACAGACCAACGCCCGCGACTTACTCGCAGTAACAGCTGCCGCGATTGCCAAGTTTTGGCAAAGCACGGTCGCACGGACCTCCGTCGGCCAATCCTTCACTCGGGCACCACGGGCCCGGAACCGGGCATTTCAGCCACCCGGCCCGGGCTTGCCCGGACCGCTCAGAACAGAGCGCGCGCGAGTGCCCTGCGGGCGGCGACCACCCGCGGGTCGTCCGCGCCGACGACCTCGAACAGCTCCAGCAGACGCACCCGCGCCGCCTCACGCTCGTCGCCCGCCGTACGGCCCACCGTCTCGATCAGGCGGCCGAAGGCGTCCTCGACGTGGCCGCCCACGAGGTCCAGGTCGGCCGCGGTGATCTGCGCCTGCGCGTCCCCCGGCTTCTCGGCCGCCTCGGCGCGCACCCGCTGCGGGTCCAGCCCCTGCACGCGCTGGAGCAACTCGGCCTGCGCGAGACCCAGCTTGGCCTCGGGGTTGCCCGGGTCCTCGGCGAGCACGTTCTTGTACGCCTGGACGGCACCGCCCAGGTCACCGGAGTCCAGCGCCTGCACGGCGGCCTCCAGCAGGGCGTCGTACGGCCCCACGGGCACCTCCGACGCGGCCGCCGGGGCGGCACCGCCCGGCTCGGCCTCGGGGTCGACGGTGAGGCCGGTCAGGCCGAAGCGCTGCTCGGCGACCTGCACCAGCTGGTCCAGGGTCTGGCGGATCTGCGCCTCGCCGGCGGCCCCCTGGAAGAGCGGCAGGGCCTGGCCCGCCACCACCGCGAAGACCGCGGGGATGCCCTGGATGCCGAACTGCTGCATCAGCATCTGGTTGGCGTCGACGTCGATCTTGGCGAGGAGGAAACGGCCGTCGTACTCGACGGCGAGCCGCTCCAGGACGGGGCTGAGCTGCTTGCAGGGCTCGCACCACTCGGCCCAGAAGTCGATGACGACCGGGACCTCGGTGGACCGCTGCAGGACGTCGCGTTCGAACCCGGCCTCGTCGACGTCGATGACGAGATCGGCCGGGGAGACGGCACCCCCGCCGCCCTGCCGGGCCGCTTCGGCGCGCGCCTGCTCCGCCTTCGTCTTGGCCTCCTGGGCCGCCTTCACCGCGGCGAGGTCGACGACCCCGCTCATGGACATGTTCCGTGGCTGCATGCGTCTATCCTCCCCCGTACCACGCGTGCGTGTGAAAAACGCCGGGAAAGCCAGGCGTACGTGTGCTGTTGGGCACCGGGTCCCCACCCCGCGCCCGGTCGGGCCCGCGAGGGCCCCGGGTGGTCGTCGCTCGGGCGCGCCGGTCGGAGCGCGCTTTCGCTACGGGTCGTAGCGTAACGGTAGGAGGGCCGTCGGGAGTACCCCCGCGCGGTGATCTCTCTCACGGGGCGCACGGAACCGGCCGGTGGCTAAGGTCGTGCCATGCAGAGCCGCACCCCCGCCAGCCGCACCGGGCGTCCGCGCAGCGCCGACGCGGATGCCGCGATCCTGGCCGCCACGCGCGAGGCTCTGGTGGAGCTCGGCTGGTCCCGGCTCACCCTGGGGGACGTCGCGGCCCGCGCCGGGGTCGCCAAGACCACCCTCTACCGCCGCTGGGCGGGCAAGAACGAACTGGTCGTGGACGCGGTCGCGGAACTCTTCGACGAGCTGTGCCTGCCCGACCGCGGTTCGCTGGCCGCCGACATAGAGGGCGTGGTGCTCCAGTTCGCCGCGATCCTGGCCCGGCCGGAGGCCCGCAGCGGGCTCATGGCGGTGGTCGCCGAGGCGACCCGCGACGAGGCGCTGCGCGAGCGCATCCGCACCTCCATCGTGGAGCGGCAGAAGCGCCTGGTCCACACCGGGCGGACGCGCGCCCAGGCGCGGGGCGAGCTGCCGCCGGAGCCGGACGCGGCGCAGGCCGCACGCACGGTGGACCTGATCTTCGACATGGTGGCCGGTGCCGTGGTGCACCGGACGCTGGTGAGCGCCCAGCCCGCCGACGGGGAGTGGGTGCGCTCCTTCACCCGCGTCCTGCTGTCGGGCCTGGCCGCCGCCCCGGCCGCGTAGCCGCCCGCCCTTGTGGGCCGGTCCTGGAAGCCGGGGGGCTGCCGGCCCTGGAAGCCGGGAGGCTGCCGGTCCTGGAAGCCGGGGCTGCCGGTCCTAGAAGCCGGGGGGCTCGGTGTAGACGCCCCATTCGTCCCGCAGCACCCCGCAGATCTCGCCCAGGGTGGCCTCCGCCCGTACGGCGTCCAGCATCGGCTCGACCATGTTGGCGCCGGAGCGCGCCGCCGCCACCATCGCGTCCAGCGCCGAACGCACCGCCGCGTCGTCGCGCGCCGCCCTGCGCTCGCCGAGGAGGCGCACCTGCTCGCGCTCCACCTCGTGGCTGACCCGCAGGATCTCCAGGTCGCCGGTGACGGACCCGGTGTGCACGTTGACCCCGACGACCCGCTTCTCGCCCTTCTCCAGGGCCTGCTGGTAGCGGAACGCGGACTCGGCGATCTCGCCGGTGAACCAGCCGTCCTCGATGCCGCGCAGGATGCCCGAGGTGACCGGCCCGATCGGGTGCTGCCCGTCCGGGTGGGCCCGCAGGCCGCGCTCCTTGATCTGCTCGAAGATCCGCTCCGCGTCGGCCTCGATGCGGTCGGTGAGCTGCTCGACGTACCAGGAGCCCCCCAGCGGGTCGGCGACGTTGGCGACGCCGGTCTCCTCCATCAGCACCTGCTGGGTGCGCAGGGCGATCTCGGCGGCCTGCTCGCTGGGCAGGGCGAGGGTCTCGTCCAGGGCGTTGGTGTGCAGCGAGTTGGTGCCGCCCAGCACGGCGGCCAGCGCCTCCACGGCGGTGCGCACGACGTTGTTGTACGGCTGCTGGGCGGTGAGCGAGACACCGGCCGTCTGGGTGTGGAACCGCAGCCACTGCGCCTTCTCGCTCCGCGCGCCGTACACGTCCCGCATCCAGCGCGCCCAGAT
This sequence comes from Streptomyces sp. NPDC101219, assembly GCF_044767675.1. Lineage (NCBI taxonomy): Bacteria > Bacillati > Actinomycetota > Actinomycetes > Kitasatosporales > Streptomycetaceae > Streptomyces > Streptomyces sp. NPDC101219. The sequence goes on along the minus strand of NZ_JBIWOK010000006.1, from coordinate 364,894 downwards.
GCGCCGGGCGGCGCGGAACTTGGCGATCTCCTCGAAGAAGTCGACGTGCGCGTCGAAGAAGAACGACAGCCCCGGCGCGAAGACGTCGACGTCCAGCCCGCGGCTGAGCCCCAGCTCCACGTAGCCGAAGCCGTCCGCGAGCGTGTAGGCGAGCTCCTGCGCGGCCGTCGCACCGGCCTCGCGGATGTGGTAGCCGGAGACGGAGAGCGGCTTGTAGGCGGGGATGCCGGCCGCGCAGTGCTCCATCAGGTCGCCGATCAGCCGCAGATGCGGCTCCGGCTGGAACAGCCACTCCTTCTGCGCGATGTACTCCTTGAAGATGTCCGTCTGGAGCGTGCCGTTGAGCACCGCGGGGTCCACGCCCTGCCGTTCGGCGGCCACGAGGTACATGCAGAAGACGGGCACGGCGGGCCCGCTGATGGTCATGGACGTCGTCACGTCACCGAGCGGGATGTCCCGGAACAGCACCTCCATGTCGGCGGCGGAGTCGACCGCCACCCCGCAGTGCCCGACCTCGCCCAGGGAGCGCGGGTCGTCGGAGTCCCGCCCCATGAGGGTCGGCATGTCGAAGGCGACGGACAGCCCTCCCCCGCCGTTGCGGAGGATCGTCCGGTACCGCTCGTTGGTCTGCTCCGCGTTCCCGAACCCGGCGAACTGCCGGATCGTCCAGGTCCGCCCCCGGTACCCGGTCGGATACAGCCCCCGGGTGAACGGGTACTCCCCCGGCCACCCGATCCGCTCGAACCCCTCGTAGGTGTCGCCCGGCCGCGGCCCGTACACCGGCTCCACCGGATCCCCGGAGAGCGTGGTGAAGTCCGCCTCCCGCTTCCGCGCACTGTCGTACCGGGCCTGCCAGCGCCGGCGGCCCTCTTCGATGGCGTGAGCGTCCATACCATCGAAGTTACTTGGACGTCCTAGCAAAGGACAGCAGTGCACGCCAGGACGGGTGTACGGAGGCCGGCACCGCACCGGCTACCCTCGGGGCCATGAAGAAGAGCGTCCTGACCCGCTACCGGGTGATGGCTTACATCACCGCCGTCCTTCTGGTCCTGCTGACCGTGGGCGTGATCGGCAAGCGTCTGCTGGGCATGAGCGGCTTCGACGGCTTCGTCACCGTGGTCGGGATCGCTCACGGCTGGCTGTACGTGCTGTACCTGATCTTCGCCTTCGACCTCGGCAACAAGATGAAGATGCCGGTGGGGCGCCAGCTGTGGGTGCTGCTCGCCGGCACCGTCCCCACGGCGGCCTTCTTCGTCGAGCGGCGCGTGACCCGCGAGGCGGAGCCGCTGATCGCCAAGGACGCCGACGCCACTCCCGCGACGGCCTGACGTCCGCCTCGGCGGCACCGCGTCACTTGGTGATGTAGTGGCACTGCGTGGTCCGCAGGGTGCCGTTGATGTGGAGCTTCGCGCACGCCTTTCCGTACGAGGGCAGGGTCCGCGCCCCGGCCCGCCGCAGCGGGGCACCGTCGCACTCGGCGTGCGTGGCTCCGCGTGAGGTGCGGTACGTCCTGCCGTGGGTGTCGGCGTAGGCGAAGTCGATCCGCCAGTTGCAGAACCGGGAGAAGATCGCCGCGACACCGATGCAGTCGACGCCCGCGAGCTGGCTGTTGATCCGTTTCCCGGAGCCGGAGATCGCATGGGTCAGGAAGCAGCCGACGGGCACCGTCACCGTGGCTCCCCGCACCTGGTACGAGAACGTGCCGATCGCGCTGGACCCGGTTGCGCCGGCATGAGCCGCACCCGCCGTCCCCATGGTCGCCAGGGCGCAGAGCGCGAGCACGGTGACGGAGGGGGACAGGCGACGGACGGTACGGCGCACACGCATGCGGGGGCTCCCTGACGATCGGCGTGGAGGCCGGCCTTCCGCTCGAAGGCCGGTCGCCAGGATCCCAGCGCGGGACGAGTGCCCGAGCGTTTCTGCAGCCCGCGAGCGCCAGAACCCACCGTCAGGGAGTAGGCGGCGTCCCCGGTTGACGCGACCTCAGTCGCCCTCGAAGTCCCCCGCCGCCAGCCGCAGGGGCCGGAGGATGGCGAAGAGTTCGGTGCACTCCTCGGCGTCGTAGGCGCTGAGGCCGAAGTCCATGGCCATCAGGTCGCGGGTGGCGGACTCGACGACCTCGCGGCCCTTGTCGGTGATGGCCGCCAGGGTGCCGCGGCCGTCGTTGGGGTTGGGGCGCTTGGCCACCAGGCCCGAGCGGACCAGGCGGTCCACGGTGTTCGTGACGGACGTGGGGTGCACCATCAGCCGCTCGCCGATCTTGGACATCGGCAGCTCGCCCGACTTGGAGAAGGTGAGCAGCACCAGCGCCTCGTAGCGCGCGAAGGTGAGCCCGTAGGGCTTGACCACCGCGTCGACCTCGGCCAGCAGGATCTGGTGCGCGCGCATGATCGACGTGATCGCGGCCATGGACGGCACGTTTCCCCAGCGCTGCTTCCAGAGTTCGTCGGCGCGCGCGATGGGATCGAACGAGAGACTGAGCGGCTTCGGCACGGTCCAGACCCTACCGGCCGGTCATATGCTGGTCAGCTCCGTCTCGCCGTTCGGTCACCCCCGTCCTGACTTCTGATGCTTGAGCGATCGCTCAAAACCCGGTACCTTCCGTCGCACCGCATTTGAGCAGTCGCTCAAAAGGACCGGCCGACCTGGGGGCAGCATGGGGCTGTACGTCGAGACACGCGTGAGAGCCGGACTGGAGACGCTCTGGGAGCGGACGCAGGAACCGGACCGGCACCAGCGGTGGGACCTGCGGTTCACCGAGATCACCTACCTGCCGCGCGCCGACGGCGAGCCGCAGCGGTTCCGGTACGCCACGCGCGTGCTGCCGTTCCTCACCGTCTCCGGGACCGGCGTCGCGGCGGGCGAGCGGGAGCGCCCGGACGGCACCCGCACCTCCGCCCTGCGGTTCTCCTCCGCCCACCCGCTCTCGCTGCTCGCGGAGGGCAGCGGCTACTGGCGCTACGTCCCCGACGGCGACGGCGTGCGCTTCCTCACCGGCTACGACTACCGGCCCCGCTGGGGACGCTTCGGCGCCCTCGCCGACCGTCTGGTGCTGCGCCCCCTGATGGGCTGGGCGACGGCCTGGTCCTTCGACCGGCTGCGGCTCTGGCTGGAGGACGGCGTCGCACCGGAGCGCGCCCGCCTGAACTGGCTGGCGGAGCTGGCGCTGCGCGCCCTGGCCGTCCTGGCCGTCCTGGCCGCGGGCACCGTCCTCGCGCTGCAGCCGGCGCAACTCTCCCCCGCCCTGGCCTACCTCGTCCTGCTGCTGACCCTGACGGTCTGCGCGGCCCTCTTCGCCCCGCCCTCGCCCCGCACCCCGGCGGCCCGCCGCTGCCTGCGCACCCCGCCGGTCCGCTCCCGTGCACCGCGGGTCCTGCACACCCTGGAGCTGCCGCGATGACCTCGATCTTCCGCACCGCGATGGGTGCCTCCTTCGACCGGCTCCACCCGGAGCTGCGCCGCCGCTTCTCCGTCGGCCTGTCGAGCGGCGAGGCGTGCACCGGCCACGGCGTGATGGACCGGATCTGGCACGGGCGGGCCTTCGTCAAGCCGTTCCTGGCGCTCGGCGGGACCCGGAACATCCTGGTGCCCCGGGAAGGCCGGGACGTCCCCTTCACCATCGAGAACGTCCCCTACACCGACGGCTTCGGGCGGGAGACGGTGACCTTCGTGCGCACCTTCCGGCTGCCCGGCCGTCCCCGCCGCTTCGACGCCCAGATGGTGCTCGCCCCCGGCGGCGACCGGATCCTCGACTACCTCGGCACCCACCAGCACCTCGCCACCGAGCTGCGCCCCAGCGCCGAGCCGGACGGCTCGCTGCTGATCCGCTCCGGTGAGCACCGCTTCCGCGAGGGGCCGGTCGACGTGCGCGTCCCCGAACTGATCGGTGCGACGGCCGAGGTGCGGGAGTCCTTCGACGAGCGCGCCGGCCGCTTCCGGATCCGCGTGGACGTCACCCACCGCTGGTTCGGGCCCCTGTTCGGCTACGAGGGCTCGTTCACCGCCGCGTACACCGACGTCTGCGCCTGCGGGGTGCGGCCCGGTCTGCGCCCGGTCCGGGAGGAGCGGCGCGCATGAGTGCGGCCCGGGACACCAAGGCGAAGCTGCTGGACGGCGCCCTGCGCACGCTGGCCGATCAGGGCATCACGAAGGTGTCGGCCCGTACCGTCGCGGCGGCGGCGGGAGTCAACCAGGCGCTGGTCTTCTACCACTTCGGGTCGGTGGACGAGCTGCTGTCCGCGGCCTGCCGGCACGCCACCGAGCAGCGGATCGCCCGCTACGGCCCCCGGCTCGCGGGCATCGGCTCCCTCTCGGAGCTGCTGGCCTTCGGGCGCGCGATGCACGAGGAGGAGCGGGCGGCCGGTCATGTGGCCGTACTCGGGCAGCTGCTCGCCGGGGCGCAGACGCAGGACACGCTCGCCGCGGCGACCGCGGCGGGCCTGGACCTGTGGATCGCGGAGATCGAGAGGGTCCTGGCGCGGGTGCTCCCGGCCACCCCGTTCGGCGAGTTCACCGACGTGCGCGGGCTCGCGCGGGCGGTGGCGGCGTCCTTCGTGGGCATCGAGCTGTACGACGGGGTCGATCCGGCCGGGGCGGGGGCGGCGCTGGACGCCCTGGAGCAGCTGGGCGCGCTCGTCGCCGCGCTCGAGGACCTCGGCCCGGTCGCCCAGCGGGCGGTGCGGCACCACCTGCGGAGGGCGGGACGCCGCTGAGCGTCCCGGGGGCGGGACGAGGGGGCTCCTCGGCCCCCGGCCGCGGTCGGCGGCCGACCACGACCGGGCCATGTCAGGCCGGGCAGGGCCGGGCCCGCTCCGCCTGGATCGGCACCGGGCCGGGCCCCCGCTCCCGCCGGGAGCGGTGCCGGGCCGGGCCCGCTCGGCCGGCACCGGCACCGGGCCGGGTCGAGCCGGGCGGTCTCCGCCGGGGTCAGGCCGGACCGTCTCCGCCTGGATCGGCACCAGGCCGGGCCCCCGCTCCCGCCGGGAGCGGTGCCGGGCCGGGCCCGCTCGGCCGGCACCGGCGCCGGCGCCGGGCCGGGTCGAGCCCGGCGGCCTCCGCCGGGGTCAGGCCGGACCGTCTCCGCCGGGGGCGGCCAGGTGCCGTTCCACGGTCTCGACCTTCGACGTCAGTCCGTCGCTCACCCCGGGCCGGATGTCCGCCTTGAGGACCAGGGAGACGCGGGGCGCCCGCGCCTCGACGGCGGCCACGGCCCGCCGGACCACGTCCATGACCTCGTCCCACTCGCCCTCGACGGAGGTGAACATGGCGTCGGTGCGGTTCGGCAGCCCGGACTCGCGGACCACCCGCACGGCGTCGGCGACGTACTCCCCCACGTCCTCGCCGACCCCGAGCGGTGTCACGGAGAACGCGACGATCACGCGCTCACCACTCCCTCGTTGCGGGCGCGGGAGGCGATCACCGCGTCCTCGGCCTCCCGCTTGAGGCGCCGCTCGGCGACGAAGCCGCCGGCGGGCAGGACCGACATCAGCAGGTAGAAGGCGGCGGTCTTGAGCGACCACTTGGCACGGTTCCAGGCGTCGGCCCAGAAGACCAGGTAGAGCACCACGAGGATGCCGTGGATCGCGCCCATCACCGGGACGGCGTTGAAGTCCGTGGTCCGCTTCAGGACGGAGCAGACGAGCAGGACGAGGAAGGAGATCGCCTCGGGGCCCGAGACCAGGCGGAGTCGGCGGAGGGCGGCGGCGGTCTTGAGGTCCACGGGTCACCTTCGATGGGAGAGACGTCGGCGTCGACGGTCTGACGGTTTGTGAACGCACGCACAAGCGTCCCACCATTCTGGCAAACGCCCTCCGCGATCACCGGAGGGGGTCCGCCCGCCGGTCCACACACCTGTCCGGACGGGCACATATCCGGCTACGGTCACCCACGTGGCGATGTTCCGACTTCAGAGCAGCAAGGTGCTCGCCGTCGACATGACCGGGGATGCCGTGAAGGCGAAGAACGGCTCGATGGTCGCGTACGACGGTGACATGACGTTCAAGAAGCTCAGCGGGGGCGGCGAGGGCATCCGGGGGATGGTGACCCGGAGGCTGACCGGTGAGCAGATGACGGTGATGGAGGTGAAGGGCAACGGGACCTGCTGGTTCGCCGACCGGGCCACCGAGATCAACCTCGTCGGACTGCAGGGCGACACGCTCTACGTCGAGTCCAGCAACCTGCTGGCGGCCGACGGCGCGCTGCGCACCGGGACCACCTTCACCGGGCTGCGCGGCGCCTCGCAGGGCAACGGGCTGTTCACCACCACCGTCGAGGGGCACGGCCAGGTGGCGATCATGTCGGACGGGCCGGCGGTGGTGCTGCGGGTCGGTCCGCAGTACCCCCTCACCGTCGACCCGGGCGCCTACGTGGCCCACCGGGGGAACCTGCGGCAGTCGCTGCAGTCCGGTGTGACGTTCCGCACGATGCTCGGCGAGGGCGGCGGCGAGGCGTTCCAGATCCGCTTCGAGGGCGACGGGCTGGTCTACGTGCAGCCGAGTGAGCGGAACACGATCGCGGGGGACATGTGACATGGGGTTCGAGGAGATCAACTCGAAGATGATCCGGGCGGTCGTGACACCGGGCCGGCGCCTGTTCAGCCAGCGCGGCGCGATGCTCGCCTACCAGGGGGACGTCAGCTTCACCCCGAATCTGACCGGCGGGCAGGGCGGGCTGCGGTCGATGATCGGGCGGCGGGTCGCGGGCGAGGCCACGCCCCTGATGACGGTGGAGGGCAGCGGCACCGTGCTGTTCGGGCACGGCGGCCACCACATCCAGGTGATCAACCTCTCCGGCGACACCCTGTACGTGGAGGCGGACCGTCTGCTGGCCTTCGAGGGCACGCTGGAGCAGGGCACCGTCTTCCTCGGCTCGCAGGGCGGCGTGATGGGGATGGTCCGGGGCCAGGTCTCCGGGCAGGGGCTGTTCACCACCACCCTGCGCGGACACGGCGCCGTCGCCGTGATGGCCCACGGCGGGGTGATCGAGCTGCCGATCACCCCGCAGCGGGCGGTGCACGTCGACCCGCAGGCGTACGTGGCCCACCACGGCGACGTCCGCAACCGGCTGTCGACCGCGCTCGGCTGGCGGGACATGGTGGGCCGCGGCTCGGGCGAGGCGTTCCAGCTGGAACTGAGCGGCAGCGGCGCGGTCTACGTCCAGGCCTCGGAGGAGAAGCTGTGAGCATCTATCAGGGCGGCCCCGGCGGCCCCGCCGTCTTCGACCCGACGACCCTGCCGTCCGACGACAACGTCGATCACTACACCTTCTGCGTGGAGCTCAAGGGGAGCCAGTGGTTCCTGCAGAAGGGGAAGATGATCGCCTATTACGGCTCGATCGAGTTCAACGGCATCGGGCACGGCCGGCTCGACCGACTTGTCCGCACCTCGTTCCATTCGCCACTGCACGCGAGCGACTGGGTCGTGGCGGAGGGCGCGGGCAAGATGCTGCTCGCCGACCGGGCCTTCGACGTGAATTCGTACGACCTCGAGGACGGCAACCTGACCATTCGCTCCGGCAACTTGCTCGCTTTTCAGCCAAGTCTGTCGTTGAAGCAGTCGATCGTGCCGGGTTTCCTGACCCTGATCGGAACCGGAAAGTTCGTGGCCGCGTCCAACGGTCCGGTGGTGTTCATGGAACCCCCGGTCCGGGTGGACCCGCAGGCGCTGGTCGGATGGGCCGACTGCCCCTCTCCGTGCCACCACTACGACCACGGCTACCTGACCGGCGTCATGGGCGGTCTACGTGCGATGACGGGCCTCGGCGGGGCCTCCGGCGAGGAGCACCAGTTCGAGTTCGTGGGGGCCGGGACGGTGCTGCTCCAGTCGTCCGAGACACTGATGACCGAGCAGGCCACGGGGGCGCCTCCGGCGCAGCCGGGAGTGCCCGGAGGCAGCAGTTCCGGCGGACCCGGGCAGCCGCCGGGGGGACCGCGCCTTCCCGGACAGCTGGGAGACCTCCAGCGTCGCTTCGGGCTGTGAGCGGTAGTCTGCGGAGTGTGACATCGAACGCGTGCACGCAGTCACACGGAATGCCTTACTAGTTCGCCTTTCAACTTCTTAGGTAGACTGCATACATGGAGACCGAGACGGCCACGCGCTGGCTGAGCGATGCGGAGCAGTGTGCCTGGCGCACTCACCTGGAGGTCAACAAGCTGTTGACCTACCAGCTGGAGAAGGATCTGCAGCCGTTCGGCCTGACGATGAACGACTACGAAATCCTGGTGAACCTCTCCGAGTCGGAGGACCGCCGGATGCGGATGAGCGATCTCGCCTCCGCCACCCTGCAGTCCAAGAGCCGGCTCTCGCACCAGATCACCCGCATGGAGAACGCGGCCCTGGTCCGCCGCGAGAACTGCGAGTCGGACCGCCGGGGGCTCTACGCGGTGCTGACCGAGCACGGCATGGAGACCATGCAGAAGGTCGCGCCCCACCATGTGGCGTCCGTGCGGCGGCACTTCATCGACCTGCTGGCCCCCGAATCCCTGACCGACCTCGACAAGGCCCTGAAGCCCATCGCGGAGCACCTCCGCGGGCAGCGGGGACGGCCCTGACCCGGGCCCCCCGCGGCCGCCGGGCGGCGCACTGACGCGCGGCCCGGCTACGCATCTCCGGCGAGTCGCCCGGCTACGCATCTGCGGCGAGCGGCAGGCGGAGCTCGAACAGGGCTCCGCCCGCCGGTGCCTCGCCGACCGTGAGCGTCCCGCCGTGACGTGCGGCGACGTCCCGAGCGATGGCGAGGCCCAGACCGGCGCCCCCGTCGTCGCGGCTGCGGGCTGCGTCCAGGCGGACGAACCGCTCGAAGATCCGCTCCCGGTCGCCCTCGGGCACGCCCTCCCCGTCGTCGGCGACCCCCAGCACCGCCCAGGCACCGTCCCGCCGCACGGTCACCGTGACCGTCTCGCGGGCGTGCCGCCGGCCGTTGTCCAGCAGGTTGGTGAGCACCCGGGCGAGCTGTCCCCGCGACCCGGTCACCTCCGCCGGCTCCGTCTCCGACACCACGACACCGGTTCGTGCTCCCGCCTCCTCGCGGGCCAGGGCGGCCAGGTCGACCCGGTTGTCCGAGGGCCGCTCCCCCGCGTCCAGCCGAGCAAGCAGCAGCAGGTCGGCTGCCAGGTGCTGAAGCCGTACGGTGTCCTCCACCGCGCCGTCCAGGTCGAGCAGGCCGGGGTGGGCCGCGGCCACCTCCAGCTGCGTGCGCAGGGAGGCGATGGGACTGCGCAGCTCGTGCGAGGCGTCCGCGACGAAGCGGCGCTGCCGCTCCACCGCCGCCTCCAGCGCGGAGAGCGTCTCGTTGGTGGTGCGGGCGAGCCGCGCGATCTCGTCGTGCGTGTCCGGCTCCGGCACCCGGCGGGTCAGGTCCTCGGACGCGGTGATCGCGGCCATCTCCCGGCGGATCCCGGCGACCGGGCGCAGCGCCCGCCCGGTGACCAGCCAGGTCACCCCGGCGACCAGGCCGGACAGCAGGGGGACGCCGATCAGCAACGCGGTGCGCGCGGTCCGCACGGCGCTGTGCTCGGCGGCCAGCGGCCCGCCGGCGTGGACGGTGAGGCGCTCCCCCCGCGGGGTCTCCACGTCGACGGCCGCGTACCGGTAGTCCTCGGTGTCCCCGTCGATGGTCGCGGCGCCGTTGGTGAAGGTGACCTCCTGGCCGATCTCGCCCGGCTCCAGGGACTCCCCGGGGTTCCGCCCGCCGTCCGGGTCGTCATCGTCGTCGTCATCGTCGTCGTCGGAGTCGTCGTCGCGCTGCGGGTCGGCGGGCCGCGGGCGTACGTCGGAGGTGGTCGTGCCGCTGATGCGCTCCAGGTCCTGGGTCGCGGCCACCAGCCGTCCGTCCTCGTCCACGATCTGCACCGGGCGGTCGTCGCCGTCCAGCCCGGACAGGGCGTCGTAGGACGTGCCGGCGGCCAGCTCGGCGGCCACCGCGCGCGCGGAGCGCTCCGCCTGGGTGCCCGCCTCACCGATCAGGTTGGACCGCAGCGACAGCACCAGGGCGGCCCCGGCGGCGGCAAGGGCGACCGCCACCACCAGGGTCGCGCCGAGGGTGGCCCGAGCCCGGACGGAACCGAAGACTCCGCTCACGGCGCGGTCTCCAGCCGGTAGCCGGCCCCGCGGACGGTCCTGATCAGCCCGGGGCGCAGTTTGCGGCGCAGGGCGCTGACGTAGACCTCGACGATGTTCGGGTCGCCCTCGTAGGCGAAGTCCCAGACGTGCTCCAGGATGTCCGCCTTCGACACCACCTCACCGGCCCGCAGCACCAACTGCTCCAGCACGGAGAACTCCTTGGCGGTGAGCGTCACCTCGTCCTCGTCCAGGAAGACCCGGCGGGCGGCGGTGTCCACCTTCAGGTCCCCGTGGACATGCACCGGGGAGGCCCCGGCACTCTGCCCGCGGCGGCGCAGCAGCGCCTTGACCCGGGCGACGAGGACGACGTACGAGAACGGCTTGGTGAGGTAGTCGTCGGCGCCCGTGTCCAGCCCCTCGGCCTCGTCGTACTCGCCGTCCTTGGCGGTGAGCATGAGGATCGGCACCTCGTGTCCGGCGGCGCGCAGGGCGGCGCAGACCCGGTAGCCGTTCAGGCCGGGCAGCATGATGTCGAGGATCAGCAGGTCGTAGCCGCCCTCGGAGGCCCGGTGCAGGCCCTCGGTGCCGTCGTGGACGACGTCCACGGAGTAGCCCTCGGCCGTCAGACCGCCGGCGAGGGACAGGGCGAGGCGTTTCTCGTCCTCCACGATCAGCAGTCGGGCGGGAGGGCGCGCAGCGCCTCCTGCAGGGTGGTGGTGGGTGACGGGTGAGAGGGAGGGGCGGCGCGCAGCGCCTCCGGCAGGGTGGTGGTGGGTGACGGGTGGGCGCATGCCTACGAGGGTCGCAGAGCGAACCTGAAGAGTTCTTCAGGGGGCTTCAGCTTCCTCTCAGCCTCGGTGGGCGACATTGAGGTCGTCGAACAGCGCGAACCAAGCGACTCGACGCGAAGCACACCGACTCGGGAGGAATCATCATGAAGCGCAACATCGTGATCGCTGTCGTCACGGCCACGGCCCTGGTCGGGGGAGCCACCGCGACGGCCCTGGCGGTCTCGGGGGACGATGCGCCGACGACGAGGCAGGCGGACACCCGGTTCGACGACCGCACGGACGACCGCGACGACGACGGGCGGGACGACGACCGCGACGACGACCGGGACGACGACCGGGACGACCGCGACGGCGCGCGGGCGGCCTCCGCGAAGGTGACCGCGGCCGACGCCATCGCCGCCGCGCTGGAGCACCGCCCGGGCACCGCGGTCTCCGCCGAGCTGGACGACCGGGACGACGACCGCCGGGCCGTCTGGGAGGTCGACGTGCTCGCCGGCGGCGACAACTGGTACAGCGTGCGGATCGACCCGGCCACCGGCAAGGTCCTCGGCTCGCAGAAGGACGACGAGGACGACGCCGGCGAGGTGCGGGCCGCGCTGCAGGGCGCGTCCGTCTCCGCCCAGGACGCCGCGCGGGCCGCCGCCGCCAAGGGCACCGTGACGTCGGTGGAGCTGGAGGACGACGACGAGCGGGGCTGGGAGGTCGAGACCACGAACGCCCGCGGCGCCGGGAAGGACTGGCACGTGGACCTGAAGAGCGGAAAGGTCACCGCGGACCGGGACGACGACGCCGACGACTCCGACGACTCCGACGACGACTGAACCGGGCCGGACACGCTCTCCCCACGGATCATGTGAGCAGCTGTGAGGGGCGGGGGGGGGGGACCCCCCCCCCCCCCCCCCCCGGGGGGGCCCCCCCCCCCCCCCCCCGGGGGGGGGGGCGCCCCCCCCGGGGGCGCCGCGCGGGTGCGGGGCCGCGCGCCCGCGCCGCCCCGCCCCCC
>NZ_JBIWOK010000006.1:0-353035 GCF_044767675.1 Streptomyces sp. NPDC101219 | reverse complement strand
GGGCCTCACACGCGTCGTCCTCGATGGTCGTGGTGGGCTGGCGTTATCTTCGGACCTTTTGTTTTTTGTTTGTTGGGGTGGGGGGGGGGGGGGGGCACCCCCCCCCCCCGCCCCTCACGTGTGCCGCGACCGGCCGCTCAGCCCTCGGTGAGGCTCGCCACCAGTTCGTCCGCCGCGCGGTACGGGTCCAGCTCGCCGGCGCCGACGCGCTCCGCCAGGGAGCCCAGACGGCGGTCGCCGTGCAGATCGCCGATGCGCTCCCGCAGGGCCGTGACCGCGATGGTCTCGACCTCGCGGGCGGCCCGGGCCAGCCGGCGCTCGGCCAGAACGCCCCGCTCCTCCATCCACGCGCGGTGCTTCTCCAGCGCCTCGACCACCTCGTCGACGCCTTCGGCCCGCGAGGCGACGGTCTTGACGATCGGCGGACGCCAGTCGCCGGGCTTGCGGGCCTCGCCCAGGCCCAGCATGTGGTTCAGCTCCCGGGCGGTGGCGTCCGCGCCGTCCCGGTCGGCCTTGTTGACCACGTAGACGTCGCCGATCTCCAGGATCCCGGCCTTCGCCGCCTGGATGCCGTCGCCCATGCCGGGGGCCAGCAGCACCACCGAGGTGTCGGCCTGGGAGGCGATCTCCACCTCCGACTGGCCGACCCCGACCGTCTCCACCAGGACGACGTCGCAGCCCGCCGCGTCCAGCACGCGGATGGCCTGCGGCGCGGCCCAGGCGAGGCCGCCCAGGTGGCCTCGGGTGGCCATGGAGCGGATGTAGACGCCCGGGTCGGAGGCGTGCTCCGACATCCGGACGCGGTCACCGAGCAGGGCGCCCCCGGAGAACGGCGAGGAGGGGTCGACGGCCAGGACACCGACCCGCCGGCCCTGTTTGCGGTACGCGGTGACCAGCGCCGAGGTGGAGGTCGACTTGCCGACGCCGGGCGAGCCGGTGAGGCCGACCACGTAGGCGTTGCCGGTCAGCGGGGCCAGCGCCGCCATGACCTCCCTGAGCTGCGGGGACGCCCCCTCCACCAGGGAGATCAGCCGGGCCACGGCCCGGGGCCTGCCCTCCCTGGCCTGGGCCACCAGAGTGGAGACGTCCTGCATCACAGCTCCGTTCGCGAAAGACGACCTGCAACCACTTTCCCCGGCTCAGGCCCCGGGTACCCGCACGATCAGCGCGTCACCCTGGCCGCCGCCGCCGCACAGCGCCGCCGCGCCGACCCCGCCGCCGCGCCGCTTCAGCTCCAGCGCCAGGTGCAGCACCAGCCGCGCCCCGGACATCCCGATCGGGTGACCCAGCGCGATGGCACCACCGTTGACGTTCACCTTTTCCGTGGACACGCCGAGGTCCTTCATTGACTGCACGGCGACGGCGGCGAACGCCTCGTTGATCTCGATGAGGTCGAGGTCGGACACCTCCAGGCCCTCCTTCTTGAGGGCGTGGCGGATCGCGTTGGACGGCTGCGACTGCAGCGAGTTGTCGGGGCCGGCCACATTGCCGTGGGCGCCGATCTCGGCGATCCACTCCAGGCCGAGCTCCTGCGCCTTGGCCTTGCTCATCACGACGACGGCCGCGGCACCGTCCGAGATCTGCGAGGAGGAGCCGGCGGTGATGGTGCCGTCCTTGGCGAAGGCCGGGCGCAGCTTGCCGAGGGACTCGGCGGTGGTGTCGCCGCGGATGCCCTCGTCCTTGCTGAACAGCACCGGGTCGCCCTTGCGCTGCGGGATCTCCACCGGGGTGATCTCGGCGTCGAAGACGCCGTTCTTCTGGGCGGCGGCGGCGCGCTGGTGGGACAGAGCGGCGATCTCGTCCTGCTCGGGGCGGGCGATGCCGAGGCGGGTGTTGTGCTTCTCCGTGGACTCGCCCATGGCGATGTTCTCGAAGGAGTCGGTCAGGCCGTCGTGGGCCATCGCGTCGATCATCTGGACCGCACCGTACTTGAAGCCCTCGCGGGACTTCGGCAGCAGGTGGGGGGCGTTGGTCATGGACTCCTGGCCGCCCGCGACGACCACGTCGAACTCACCGGCGCGGATCAGCTGGTCGGCCAGCGCGATGGCGTCGAGGCCGGAGAGGCACACCTTGTTGATGGTGAGCGCGGGCACGTTCATCGGGATGCCGGCCTTGACGGCCGCCTGGCGTGCCGGGATCTGCCCCGCCCCGGCCTGGAGCACCTGGCCCATGATCACGTACTGGACCTGGTCGCCGCCGATCCCCGCACGGTCGAGGGCGGCCTTGATCGCGAAGCCTCCGAGGTCGGCTCCGGAGAAGGACTTCAGCGAGCCGAGCAGCCGCCCCATGGGGGTGCGGGCGCCCGCGACGATGACGGACGTCGTGCCGTTCGGTGCGGAAGATGCAGAAGACATGAGCGGCGATCCCCTTACCGGCCTGCACAGCCGAGGAGTGAACGAGGGTTTACTTCGAATGTACTGAGGCGCGGCCGACCGCGTCATCGGGCTTACGGTGTGATCGCGCGCACGTTGCGTAACCACGCGCGGGGCGCTCCACTGAATCCATGCTGACGCGAATCGACCACATCGGGATCGCCTGCTTCGACCTGGACCGGACCGTCGAGTTCTACCGGGCCACCTACGGCTTCGAGGTGTTCCACTCGGAGGTCAACGAGGAGCAGGGCGTGCGCGAGGCCATGCTCAAGATCAACGACACCTCGGACGGCGGTGCCTCCTACCTCCAGCTGCTGGAGCCGACCCGGGAGGACTCCACCGTCGCCAAGTGGCTCGCGAAGAACGGCGAGGGCGTCCACCACATCGCTTTCGGTACGGCGGATGTGGACGCGGACGCGGCCGACATCAAGGACAAGGGCGTACGCGTTCTGTACGAAGAGCCCCGGCGCGGCTCCATGGGGTCACGCATCACCTTCCTGCACCCCAAGGACTGCCATGGCGTACTGACAGAACTGGTCACTTCGGCACCAGTTGAGTCACCTGAGCACTGACCCACGTACATAAGGGCCGGTAGGGTTGGGTGCGGTCGCCGCTCGATCCAGGGTGACCAGGTCCTGCCGTCGAGCACGTCAGGACCACCGGGGTCCGGGTTTCGGGGGGAGAGCGCCGGGGCAGCAGCCCATGCTCCCCCAATGATCTGACACCATTCCCCGGGGGCCCCGTCCGGCGGATGGACGGGGCTCGGCCAGACTTGCGACCAGGGGACGGATGGGACCGCGCAGTGCGGGGCTACGAGAGCCAGGAGCGAGAGCCGGCGGCTGACGTCGACCACCTCTCTCGGTTCGAAGCCGAGATGAAACGGCTCAAGACCGAGCGGGAAAAGGCGATCCAGCACGCCGATGACCTCGGCTACCAGGTCGAGGTGCTGCGCGCCAAGCTGCACGAGGCGCGGCGCACCATCATGTCCCGCCCCGCCTACGACGGCGGTGACATCGGCTATCAGGCGGAGCAGCTGCTGCGCAATGCGCAGGTCCAGGCCGACCAGCTGCGCGCCGACGCCGAGCGGGAGCTGAGCCAGGCCCGCGCGCAGACCCAGCGCATCCTCCAGGAGCACGCGGAGCAGGCGGCCCGGCTCCAGGCGGAGCTGCACCAGGAGGCGGTGACCCGGCGCCAGCAGCTCGACCAGGAGCTGGCGGAGCGCCGCCAGACCGTCGAGTCCCACGTCAACGAGAACGTGGCGTGGGCCGAGCAGCTGCGCGCCCGCACCGAGCAGCAGGCCCGCCGGCTGCTGGAGGAATCCCGCGCCGAGGCCGACCAGGCGATGGCGGCCGCCCGCGCCGAGGCGGAGCGGCTGACCACCGAGGCCCGCCAGCGGCTGCAGAGCGAGGCCGAGGCGGCCCGCGCGGAGGCCGAACAGCTGCTGCGCCGCGCCCGCGCGGACGCCGAACGGCTGCTGAACGCCGCGTCCACCCAGGCGCAGGAGGCCACCGACCACGCCGAGCAGCTGCGGACGTCGACCGCCTCCGAGTCGGAGTCGGCGCGCCGTGAGGCGCAGGAGCTGGCCAAGGCCGCCGAGGAGCGGATGACCGAGGCCGAGGCCGCGCTGCGCGAGGCGCGGAGCGAGGCCGAGAAGGTGCTCGCCGAGGCCAAGGAATCGGCCGCCAAGGCGCTCAGCTCCGCCGAGGCCGCCAACGAGACCCGTACCCGCACCGCCAAGGAGCAGGTCGCCCGGCTGGTCAGCGAGGCGACCAAGGAGGCGGAGGCCACCAAGGCGGAGGCCGAGCAGCTCCGTGCGGACGCCCGCGCCGAGGCCGAGAAGATCGTCGCCGAGGCGGCCGAGAAGGCCAGGACGCTGACCGCGGAGGAGTCCGCGACCCAGCTGTCCAAGGCCGCCCGGACCGCCGAGGACGTGCTGAACAAGGCGTCCGAGGAGGCCAAGAAGACCACCCGGGCCGCCGCCGAGGAGGCCGAGCGGATCCGCAAGGAGGCCGAGGCCGAGGCGGACCGGCTGCGCGCCGAGGCGCAGGACATCTCCGAGCAGCTCAAGGGTGCGGCCAAGGACGACACCAAGGAGTACCGCGCCAAGACGGTCGAGCTGCAGGAGGAGGCCCGCCGGCTGCGCGGCGAGGCCGAGCAGCTGCGCGCCGA
Source organism: Streptomyces sp. NPDC101219 (assembly GCF_044767675.1). Lineage (NCBI taxonomy): Bacteria > Bacillati > Actinomycetota > Actinomycetes > Kitasatosporales > Streptomycetaceae > Streptomyces > Streptomyces sp. NPDC101219. The sequence continues at coordinate 348,494 of NZ_JBIWOK010000006.1, read as the reverse complement.
CGCGGTCGCCGAGGGCGAGAAGATCCGCGCGGAGGCCCGCAAGGAGGCCGTGGCGCAGATCGAGGAGGCGGCGAAGTCCGCCGAGGAGCTCCTGGCCAAGGCGAAGGCGGACGCCGACGAGCTGCGCTCCACCGCGCAGACGGACAGCGAGAAGGTCCGCACCGAGGCCATCGAGCGCGCCACCACGCTGCGCCGGCAGGCCGAGGAGACGCTGGAGCGCACCCGCAAGGAGGCCGAGCGGCACCGCGCGGAGGCGGTCGAGCAGGCCGAGGCGCTCACGGCGGACGCCGAGCGTGCCGCGCGCGAGCTGCGCGAGGAGGCCGACCGGGCCGTCGCGGCCCGGCACGCGGAGGCCGCCGAGGACCTGAAGCGGCTGCGCACGGAGGCCGAGGAGCGGCTCGCCGCCGCCGAGGAGGCACTGAGCGACGCCCGCGAGGAGGCGGCCCGGATCCGCCGGGAGGCGGCCGAGGAGGGCGAGCGGCTGCGGTCGGAGGCCGCCGAACGGATCCGCGCGCTCCAGCAGCAGGCGGAGACGGAGGCCGAGCGGCTGCGCGACGAGGCCGCCTCGGACGCGTCGGCGTCCCGCGCGGAGGGCGAGGCGGTCGCCCTGCGGCTGCGGTCGGAGGCCGCGGCGGAGGCGGAGCGGCTGAAGACCGAGGCGCAGGAGAGCGCCGACCGGATGCGGGCCGAGGCGCAGGCCGCGGCCGAGCGGCTGGCCACCGAGGCGTCGGAGACGCTGGCCGCCGCGCAGGAGGAGGCGGCCCGCCGCCGCCGGGAGGCCGAGGAACTCCTGGGCGCCGCCCGCGAGGAGGCCGGCCGGGAGCGGGAGCGGGCGCGCGAGCAGAGCGAGGAGCTGCTCGCCTCGGCGCGCACGCGCGTGGAGGAGGCGCAGGCCGAGGCCGTGCGCCTGGTCGAGGAGGCGGACCGGCGCGCCACGGAGATGGTGTCGGCCGCCGAGCAGCACGCCCAGCAGGTGCGGGACTCCGTGGCCGGGCTGCACGAGCAGGCGCAGGAGGAGATCACCGGGCTGCGCAGCGCCGCCGAGCACGCGGCGGAGCGCACCCGGCGGGAGGCCGGGGAGGAGGCCGACCGGGTCCGCTCCGACGCCTACGCGGAGCGGGAGCGGGCGAGCGAGGACGCCGGACGGCTGCGCCAGGAGGCCCGGGAGGAGACCGAGGCCGCCAAGTCGCTCGCCGAGCGGACGGTGTCCGAGGCCATCACCGAGGCGGACCGCATCCGGGCCGAGGTCGCCGACCACGCCCAGCGGGTGCGCACCGAGGCGTCGGACGCCATCGCCGAGGCGGAGCAGAGCGCCTCGCGCACCCGGGCGGAGGCCCGGGAGGACGCCAACCGCATCCGTTCGGAGGCGGCGACGCAGGCGGACACCCTCATCACCGAGGCGCGCAACGAGGCGGAGAAGCTCACCGCCGACACCATCACGGAGACCGACCGGCTGCGCACGGAGACGGTCGCCGAGGCGGAGCGGGTGCGGGCCGAGTCGGTCGCCAAGGCGGAGAAGCTCATCGCGGATGCGACGGGCGACGCGGAGCGGCTGCGGGCGGAGGCTGCCGAGACGGTCGGTTCGGCGCAGCAGCACGCGGAGCGGCTGCGGGCGGAGGCGGAGCAGACCCGGGCCGACGCCGAGGCGGCGGCCGAGCGGCTGGTGGCGTCCGCGCGCCAGGAGGCCGAGCGGGCGCTGGACGAGGCGCGCAAGGAGGCCAACCGGAAGCGCTCGGAGGCCGCCGAGCAGGTCGACACGCTCATCACGGAGACCACCGCGGAGGCGGACAAGCTGCTGACGGAGGCTCAGCAGCAGGCGCAGAAGACGACGGCCGAGGCGGAGGCCCAGGCCGACACGATGGTCGGCGCGGCCCGCAGCGAGGCCGAGCGGCTGGTCTCCGAGGCCACCGTCGAGGGCAACTCGCTGGTGGAGAAGGCCCGTACGGACGCCGACGAGCTGCTCGCCGGGACACGGCGGGACGCGACGCAGATAAGGGAGCGGGCCGAGGAGCTCCGCGACCGCATCACCGGCGAGATCGAGGAGCTGCACGAGCGGGCCCGGCGGGAGGCGGCCGAGACGATGAAGTCGACCGGTGACCGGTGCGACGCGCTCATCAAGGCCGCCGAGGAGCAGCTGGCCAAGGCCGAGGCGAAGGCCAAGGAGATCGTCTCGGAGGCGAACTCGGAGGCCGGCAAGGTGCGCATCGCCGCCGTGAAGAAGGCCGAGGGCCTGCTGAAGGAGGCCGAGCAGAAGAAGGCCGCGCTGGTCAAGGAGGCCGAGGAACTGAAGGCCGAGGCGATCCGCGAGGCGCGGCGCACCGTCGAGGAGGGCAAGCGGGAGCTGGAGGTCCTGGTGCGGCGCCGCGAGGACATCAACGCCGAGATCTCCCGCGTGCAGGACGTCCTGGAGGCCCTGGAGTCCTTCGAGGCGCCGGGCGGCGGCAAGGACAACGGTGTGAAGGCGGCGGCCGCCGCGGGCGCCCGGTCCGGCGCCAAGTCGTCCGACTCCTAGCCACCGGACAGTCGGACCGCCGCCGGACCACCGTCAAACCGGGCAAACCCCTCCCGCCGGAGGGGTTCTGCCCATGGCTTTGGCAAGCCTTCCGACCGTCAGCCACTCAAAAGGGGTGTCATTCTCCGTATCAAACGTGCATCCGCTCGATGACACACCGCTTCGGCGCCTAGGATTCCCCCTATCACCTCACCGGTCTCATTCGACAGGAACCCCATGAGCGACACTTCCCCCTACGGCTTCGAGCTTGTGCGGCGTGGATACGACCGCGCTCAGGTGGACGAACGTATCTCCAAGCTCGTCTCCGACCGTGACAGCGCTCTCGCCCGCATCACCGCTCTGGAAAAGCGCATCGAGGAGCTCCACCTCGAGACCCAGAACGCCCAGGCCCAGGTCAACGACGCCGAGCCGTCGTACGCCGGTCTCGGCGCCCGGGTCGAGAAGATCCTGCGCCTCGCCGAGGAAGAGGCGAAGGACCTGCGCGAGGAGGCCCGCCGCGCCGCCGAGCAGCACCGCGAGCTCGCCGAGTCGGCCGCCCAGCAGGTCCGCAACGACGCCGAGTCGTACGCGGCCGAGCGCAAGGCCAAGGCCGAGGACGAGGGCGTCCGGATCGTCGAGAAGGCCCAGGGCGAGGCGTCCCAGCTGCGTACCGAGGCGCAGAAGGACGCGCAGTCCAAGCGCGAGGAGGCCGACGCCCTCTTCGAGGAGACCCGCGCCAAGGCCGCGCAGGCCGCCGCCGACTTCGAGACGAATCTCGCCAAGCGCCGCGAGCAGTCCGAGCGGGACCTGGCGTCCCGTCAGGCCAAGGCCGAGAAGCGTCTCGCCGAGATCGAGCACCGCGCGGAGCAGCTGCGGCTGGAGGCCGAGAAGCTGCGCACCGACGCCGAGCGCCGGGCCCGCCAGACGGTGGAGACCGCGCAGCGCCAGGCCGAGGACATCGTGGCGGACGCCAACGCCAAGGCCGACCGGATCCGTTCGGAATCCGAGCGCGAGCTCGCCGCTCTGACCAACCGTCGCGACTCCATCAACGCCCAGCTGACCAACGTCCGCGAGATGCTGGCGACGCTCACGGGTGCCGCGGTGGCCGCGACGGGCGCGCCCGCCACGGAGGACGAGCCGATCTCCCGCGGGGTGCCGGCCCAGCAGTCCCGGTAACAGACCGGTACACAACGGCTGAAACCTTCGAAGCCCTCTGCCCCCGAGGTGGCAGAGGGCTTCGTCGCCCTCTAGCGTGGCGTCATGATCGAGCTCGAGGGGCTGACCAAGCGGTACGGCGAGAAGGTGGCGGTCAACAATCTGACCTTCACGGTGCAACCCGGCATCGTCACGGGCTTCCTGGGACCCAACGGGGCCGGGAAGACCACCACGATGCGCATGGTGCTGGGCCTGGACCGGCCCACGGCCGGGGATGTGCGCATCGAAGGCAAGCGGTACGACCAGCTGAAGGACCCGCTGAAGTCGGTGGGGGCGCTGCTGGACGCGAAGGCGCTGCACGGCGGCCGCACCGCCTTCAACCACCTGCTGTGCCTGGCGCAGAGCAACGGCATCCCGCGGCAGCGGGTGCACGAGGTGCTGGACACGGTCGGTCTGACGGCGGTGGCGAAGAAGAAGGCCAAGGGCTTCTCGCTCGGCATGGGCCAGCGGCTCGGCATCGCCGGCGCGCTCCTGGGCGACCCGCGGATCCTGATGTTCGACGAGCCGGTCAACGGCCTCGACCCCGAGGGCATCCACTGGATCCGCATGCTGATGAAGTCCCTCGCGCAGCAGGGCCGCACGGTCTTCGTCTCCTCGCACCTGATGAGCGAGATGGCGCTGACCGCCGACCACCTCGTCGTCATCGGACAGGGCCGGCTGCTCGCCGACACGTCCATGGCCGACTTCATCCAGCGCAACTCCCGCTCCTACGTCCGGGTGCGCAGCCCGCAGCGGGAGCAGCTCCTGGACGCCTTCCACGAGGCCGGGATCACCGCCGTGGAGAGCGGCAGCGGGGTCCTGGAGGTGGACGGCAGCAAGGCCGAGCAGATCGGTGAGCTGGCCGCCCGGCACCAGATCGTGCTGCACGAGCTGAGCCCGCAACAGGCGTCCCTGGAGGAGGCCTTCATGCAACTGACCGCGGAATCGGTGGAGTACCACGCGCACTCCGGCCCGCCCGCCCCCGCACCGCAGCAACAGCAGCAGTGGGGCGACGACTGGAAGAAGAAGGGCTGATCATGGCGGCAGGACAGGTCGTCCGCTCCGAGTGGACGAAGATCCGGTCGGTGGCGTCCACGGTGTGGACGCTCTCCCTGGCGGTGGTCGTCACCATCGCCCTGGGCATGCTGATCTCGGCGCTGTCGAAGAGCGAGTTCGACAACCTCAGCGAACGGGACCGGCTCGCCTTCGACCCCACGTTCATCAGCTTCGCCGGGATGGGTCTCGGCCAGCTCGCGATGATCGTGTTCGGGGTCCTGGTGGTGTCGAACGAGTACAGCACCGGCATGATCCGCACCTCGCTGGCGGCGGTGCCGCAACGCGCCACGTTCCTGTTCAGCAAGCTCGGGGTGGCCACCGCGCTGGCCCTGGTGGTCGGCATGGCGACCAGCTTCGCCACCTTCTTCCTCGGGCAGGCCATGCTCGGCGAGCACAAGGCGTCCCTCGGGGACGAAGGGGTGCTGCGGGCGGTGATCGGCGGCGGCCTCTACATGACGCTGATCGCCCTGTTCTCGATGGGCGTGGCCGCGATGCTGCGCTCGCCGATGCTGTCGCTGGGCATCCTGATGCCGTTCTTCTTCCTGATCTCCAACATCCTGGGCAACGTCGACGCGACGAAGAAGGTCGGCCAGTACCTGCCCGACCAGGCCGGCAGCAAGATCCTGCAGGTGGTGCCGCCGCTCGACGACGACACCCCGTACGGGCCGTGGGGCGGTCTGGGGATCATGGCGCTGTGGGTGCTGGCGGCGGTCCTGGGCGGCTACGCGGTGCTGAAGAAGCGCGACGCCTAGGGGGCGGGGAGCCGGGCGCCGGTTTTACCTCGCTTTTAGCGGAACCGTGAGCGCCTGGATATCCTCCTAACCCTTACGGGGGCGTGTGCCCCGCTGTCCAGAACCTTCGATGGGTGCGGAGCATGATCGAGGCTGTCGGCCTGACCAAGCAGTACGGCGCGAAGACCGCTGTGTACGACCTCTCGTTCCAGGTGCGGCCGGGGGCCGTCACCGGCTTCCTGGGTCCCAACGGCTCGGGCAAGTCGACGACCATGCGCATGATCCTCGGCCTGGACAACCCCACCGCCGGCCACGTCACCATCGGGGGCTACCCGTACCGCAGGCTGCCCAACGCGGCCCGGCAGGTGGGCGCGCTGCTGGACGCCAAGGCCGTGCACGGCGGGCGCACCGCCCGCAACCACCTGCTGAGCCTCGCCCAGCTCTCCGGCATCCCGGCCCGCCGGGTCGACGAGGTGCTGGGCGTGGTCGGCCTGCACGAGGTGGCCCGGAAGCGGTCCCAGGGCTTCTCCCTGGGCATGGGGCAGCGGCTGGGCATCGCCGCTGCCCTGCTCGGCGACCCCGAGGTGCTGCTGTTCGACGAACCGGTCAACGGCCTCGACCCCGAGGGCATCCTGTGGGTGCGCAACCTGATGAAGGCGCTGGCGGCGGAGGGCCGCACGGTCTTCGTCTCCTCGCACCTGATGAGCGAGATGGCGCTGACCGCCGACCACCTCATCGTCATCGGCCGCGGTCAGCTGCTCGCCGACATGAGCGTGACGGACTTCATCTCCGCGAACTCGGCGGACTTCGCGCGGGTCCGCACGCCCGACACCGAGCCGCAGGCGCGCGAGAAGCTGTGGGCCGCGCTCACCGAGGCCGGCGGCCAGGTGCTGCCCGAGCCGGACGGCGCGCTGCGGGTGACCGGGCTGCCGCTCCCCCGCATCAGCGACCTCGCCCACGCCTCGGACGTGCGCCTGTGGGAGCTGTCGCCGCACCAGGCGTCGCTGGAGGAGGCGTACATGCGGATGACGCAGAGCGCCGTCGACTACCGCTCCACCACGGACCAGAAGGAGGGCTTCCGGGAGCCGCTGCCGCCGGGCGCGCAACCGCCGATGCCGGTGCCCGGCCAGGGTCAGCCCGGCTGGTACGCCCCGCCGCCGCCCCGGCCGGGCGAGGAGCCCTTCGCGGGTGCGTCACAGGGCGCGGCACAGCACCCCGGGGCCCCGGCTCCGGCGGGCCCGTCCGCCGAGGCTCCCGCAGCCCCCGCCGCTCCCGACCTGACCAAGCCCGAGGACGCCCGATGAGCACGCCGCAGACCCCGACCGAGCAGGACCCCGGCCACGGCCCGACGTCCGCTCCCGTGGCCCCCGGTGCCGACGGGGAGTACCCCCGTTACACCTCGCCGATCCCGGTCGTGCGCACCCACCTCGGGCACGCGCTGGCCTCCGAGTGGACGAAGATCAGGTCGGTGCGCTCCACGATGTGGACGCTGGGCGTGTTCGTGCTGCTGGTCGTCGGCATCGGCACGCTGGCCGGACTCCTCGTGCTGACCGCGGACGCGGACCTGAACGGGGAGAGCCCGATGGGTCTCGGCCTCTTCGGGCTGCTGCTGGGCAGCATGTGCATCATCACGCTGGGCGTGCTGACCACGGCGTCCGAGTACGGCACCGGCATGATCCGCACCACGATGGTCGCCTGTCCCGCGCGGGCGCGGGTCCTGGCGGCGAAGGCCGTGGTGTTCTTCCTGGTGGCCTTCGTGGTGACGCTGGTCTCCGTCTCGCTCGTCGCGCTGCTGCACGTGGCGATGCTGGAGGGCAGCGGCGCCCGGGCGCCCTCCGGCGAGGAGTGGCTGAAGGGCACGGTGGGCATCTCGCTCTACCTGGCGCTGCTGGGCACCCTCTCGCTGGCGGTCGGCTCGCTCATCCGGCACTCGGCGGGCGCCATCACGATCATGATCGGTCTGCTGCTGGCCCCGCTGGTGATCGCCCTGTTCATGTTCTCGTCCTCGCTCCAGGACGTGCAGCAGGCGCTGTTCCAGTACTCCATCCCGAATCAGCTGAGCATCTTCTACTCCAACTCCCTCAGCGACTCCGGCCCGTCCGGCTGGGACCCGCTGTGGATCATGATCGGTCTGACGGGTGTGACCCTGGGCGGCGCCTTCGCGCTGCTCGACAGCCGGGACGTCTGAGGGACCGCTCGGGCTACTGCTGCTGCGAGGCGAGCTGGATCAGGTTGCCGCAGGTGTCGTCGAGGACGGCGGTGGTGACGGGGCCCATCTCCAGCGGGTCCTGGGTGAAGCGGACGCCGAGGCCGCGCAGCCGCTCGTACTCCGCGCGGACGTCGTCGACCGCGAACTGGGCGAGCGGGATGCCGTCGGCGACGAGCGCGTCGCGGTAGGTCCGGGCGGCCGGGTGGCCGAGGGGCTCCAGCAGGAGTTCGGGGCCCTCGGGGGCCTCGGGCGAGACGACGGTCAGCCAGCGGTCCTGCTCGCCCACGGGGACGTCGTGCTTCTTCACGAAGCCGAGCACCTCCGTGTAGAAGCGCAGGGCCGCGGCCTGGTCGTCGACGAAGACACTGGTGAGATGGATCTTCATGGGGTGTTCTCCGGTCCGGTCGGGTCGGTGGGGGGCCAGCGTTCGGTGATCCGCCGCAGCGGGGCCGTGTCCAGGTCGTGGAACTTGTAGCGTCCCTCCCGCCTGGTCCTGACGAGTCCCGCCGCCTCCAGCACGGCGAGGTGCTGGGAGACGCCCTGGCGGGAGATGCCGAGCCCGTGCTTCATGGCCAGGCGCGAGCAGATCTCGAACAGGGTCTGGCCGGACTGCTCCGCGAGCTCGTCGAGGATCGTGCGGCGCGTGGGGTCGGCCAGGGCTTTGAACAGTTCGTCGTCGGCCACACCCCCACCATAGGCAAGTCTTCACTTGCCTATCAAGCCGGGGAGCGGCGCACGCGCGCCCGGCCGCCGGCCGGGCGGGCCGGAGGGCGTCAGAACCTCGGCGCGTTGCGGGACCGCTGCACGCGTGTGGTCCGGCGGTCGCGCGCGTTCCAGCACGCCTTGTGCCAGTGCCGGCGCTCGTCGACGCCGGAGTGCTCCGGCCACGCCACCAGGTGCGGCACGCCGTCCGGGATCAACTGGTCGCAGCCGGGGCAGCGGTAGGCCTTGCCGTGGACGCTGGCTCCGGCCACGTGCCGTACGCTCCACTCCTCGCCCTGCCAGCTCTCCGTGGACTGCCAGCCGCCGTAGCGGCCGGAGCGGTCGCCCTCGGCACTGCGGCCGGCGGAACCGGCTCCCTTGGGTCGGTTGCGACGCGGGGACAAGGGACACCTCACGGGGCTATACAGGGTGCAGCGACCCGTCCAGCGTACGCGGCGGGACCCCGGGTACACGGACGCGACCGGTCCCCCCACGTCGCCTCCGGGGCGGCTCCGAACCCCTTCCCGACGGTCCATTCTGCAGACAATCCGGAAAATCCCCCGCCCGGCCGTGTCCTCGGCACGTGTCAGACGGTTATGCCGTGTGGGGGAGCTCCGTGTCGGAGCCAAGGAAGCAGGAAAGCAATGCGCGTTGGAAGTTTCGTACTGGCCGCCCAGTTCCCTGGGCAGGGCGAAGGGGAGGCACTGCACCGTGCGGTCCGCTCGGCGGAGGTGTCCGAGGAGGCGGGGCTCGACTCGGTCTGGCTGGCCGAGCACCACTTCGTCCCCTACGGCACCTGCCCGTCGGCCGTGACCCTGGCCGCCCTCCTGCTCGGCCGCACCCGCCGGCTGCGGGTCGGCACGGCGGTCAGCGTGCTGCCCACCGCCCACCCCGTGGCCCTCGGCGAGCAGGCGGCGCTGCTGCATCTCACCAGCGGCGGCCGCTTCTCGCTGGGCGTGGGGCGCGGCGGCCCCTGGGTCGACCTGGAGGTGTTCGGGTCCGGCCTGGAGGCGTACGAGCAGGGCTTCCCCGAATCACTCGATCTGCTGATGCGCTGGCTGCGCGAACCGCGGGTCGACGCGGACGGCGAGCGCTTCCGGTTCCGTGAAGTGCCCGTCGTGCCGCGCCCGTCGGAGTCCCTCACTCCGGGCGGCGGCCCCGAGGTCGTCGTCGCGTGCACCTCGCCCGCGAGTGTGCGGCTGGCCGCCGAGCGGGGTCTGCCGATGCTGCTGGGCATGCACGTCGGGGACGAGGAGAAGGCCGAGATGGTCGCCCTGTGGCGGCGGCACGCGCGCGCCTCGGGCCGTCCGGCCGAGGAGATCCACGAGGCCGCCCACGTCTCCGCCGGGGTCTGCCAGATCGCCGACCGGCGCTCGGACGCGGTGGAGACCCTGACCAAGGCGATGCCGGGCTGGCTCCGCCAGGGGCTCGAGGCCCATGTGACCGTGGACGGGCGGCAGCGGCAGATGCGCGACCCGCTCGCGTACACCGAACTGCTCTGCGGGCTGCACCCGGTGGGCACGCCGCGGCTGTGCGCCGACCGGCTCGCCGCGACCGGCGAGCGCACCGGCATCTCCCGCTTCGCACTGCTCGTCGAGGGTTCCGGCGACCTCGCCGCGACCGAGGAGAACGTACGGCGGCTCGGCAGCGACGTGCTCCCCCAGCTCGCCTGAGCGAGCCGGGGACCCATGGGCTTGCCGCCCCGGTACAGACCGCACCTCCCGCGTACGGAGCGGCAAGCGAAGGACGGGGGCGCATCAGCAGTCGCGCAGCTCCGGTGACTGGTTCAGCAACTGACCGCGGATGGAGGTGAAGCGCGCGAGCGTCTCGTCGACCGAGGAGTCGAGCGGGAACACCGCCACCCGGTGGCAGTTCTGGAAGGCCAGCCGGACACCGAAGTGCCGCTGCAGCGCGCCACGTATCGCGTCACTCGCGAGTGCACGCAGCAGCTGACCGCGTGCCTGCTCGTCCGGCGGAGGCGTCTGGTTGTCGGCGAACACTCCGCCGTCGACCTTCAGCTGGGCCACCAGGGAGCTGATCATCTCCCACGCATACGGCAGGGAGGTCCGGACGCAGTCGACGAAGGCGGCTTCGTCGACCTCGCCTCGCTCGGCCTGTTCGAGTAGGGCCGGTGAGACGTCGAGCGACATGGGTTCTCCTCTCGCACCCCCGTCGAGCAGGGGTTGCCTGACAGATAAGGGAGTTCGCGATATCGGACACGCTGCGTACACGTCTCGCGACCTCCCGTTCACTACCGTAAGCAACCGATCGGGCCCGCACCAGGCGAACAGCCGGATGCGGAACAACCTGTGGGCCGGTAATCGGCCATCGACGAAACCGTGGTTTCCAGGAGATTCAGGACGTGCCAGGTGGGTCCCACGGGCCCTGTGCGGTCCTTGAATCCGGGACCTGTTCCCGGGCGAATCGCATCGGGGCGGGCCGGTCGAGTAGCGTTGCCGACCATGCGTCTCGTCATTGCCCGTTGCTCCGTGGACTACGCCGGGCGGCTCACCGCCCACCTCCCCCCGGCGCCCCGCCTGATCCTGGTCAAGGCGGACGGCAGCGTCTCCATCCACGCCGACGACCGGGCCTACAAGCCCCTGAACTGGATGTCGCCCCCCTGCACGTTGAAGGAGGGGACCGGAGCGGAGGAGGGGGTCTGGACCGTCGTCAACAAGGCGGGCGAGAAGCTCATCATCACGATGGAGGAGATCCTGCACGACTCCTCGCACGAACTGGGGGTGGACCCCGGTCTGATCAAGGACGGCGTGGAAGCACACCTTCAGGAGCTGCTCGCCGACCGTATCGAGACCCTCGGCGAGGGCTACACCCTCATCCGGCGCGAGTACATGACCGCCATCGGTCCTGTCGACATCCTGTGCCGGGACGCCGACGGGCAGACCGTCGCGGTGGAGATCAAGCGCCGCGGCGAGATCGACGGGGTGGAACAACTCACCCGGTACCTGGAGCTGTTGAACCGCGATCCCCATCTCGCGCCGGTGCGCGGCATCTTCGCCGCCCAGGAGATCAAGCCGCAGGCCCGGGTGCTCGCCACGGACCGGGGCATCGGCTGCCAGGTCCTGGACTACGACGCGCTGCGCGGCATCGACGACGACAAGCTGCGCCTGTTCTGAGCGACGGCGCCCGCGCCGTGCGCGAAGGGCCGGATCCCCGCGGGGGATCCGGCCCTTCGTACATTCCGCACCCGCGGGCGGGGTGTCAGATCACCGTGTCCGGATCGCCGGGCGTGCCCGTGTCACCGGTCTCCGGGGCGCTCGCCGAACTGCTGCTCTGCACCGGTGAGGACGGGGCGGGGCCGCTGGCGCTGTCGCTCGTCGACGGCGGCGGGGGCTCCTCGGTGTCCGTGGGCGTCGGTGGCGTCGGCTCCGGCTCGGTCGACGGGTCGGTCGGCGTGGTCGGGGTGGTGGGGTCCGTCGGCTTGTTGCTCGTCGGCGGCTTCGTGGAGGACGGCGGCCGGGTGGACGACGGCGGCTTCGTCGACGTCGACGTCGGGTCAACGGGCTTGCCGGTGCCGCTCGCACCGTCCGACGGCCGCGCCGACCCGCTCTCGGTGGGCGTCGGGTCGTCCGAGGTGCCGAAGGTGCCGTCGGGGCCGGGGTCGGTCGGCCGGCTGGTGGCCGTGCCGGTGTCGCCCTCCTGGCCCGCACGGTCGGCGCCCAGGCTGTCGTCGTCGACGCCCTGGCTGGCCGAGGGGTTCACGCCGACGTTCTCCGACGGGGTCCCGGCGTCGTTGCCGGACGTGGCGCCGAGGGTGACCACCGTCCCGAGCACGGCGACGAGCAGCGCGCCCGCGCCGGTCGCCACCAGGTTGCGCCGGGCCAGGCCCTTCAGACCGCCACCGGCCTTCGCCGGGGACGGCGAGGCGACCGTGGGCGTCGTCCCGGTGCGGCTGATCACCAGGGCGGTGTCCGCGGGCGGCCTCAGTTCCGGGAAGGCCGCGGGCGCCCCGCGCGGGGGTGCGGCGGGCTCCTCGGACCGGACGTCCGGCACCTCGGCGAGCGGCGGGAGGGCCATCGGGATGCCGGAGCGGTCGGCGACCAGGGCCAGGGCGCGGCGGCCGGCGACGGTGCCGCGCTTGTCGGCGAGCGCGCCGCGCAGGCCGATGGACGCCTCCAGTTCGGTGCGGGCCCGGTCGAGCTGTCCGGCGCACAGGGCGTGCACGCCCAGCTCGTGGTGGAAGTAGGCCTCCTCCGCCACGTCCCCGGCGAGCCGGGCGGCCTCGGCGCCGGAGCGCAGCGCCCGCTCCCAGGCGCTCCAGTGCAGTCCGGCGGCGAAGGCGGGCGCCGCGGTGCGGGCCAGCTGCACGGCGGCGCTCGGCTCGCCCTCGGTGACGGCGGTGGTCTGCGGGGCCAGGACGCCGAGCGCGGCGAGCAGCGCGTCGGATTCGGCGCAGACCCGCTCCGGGGTCACCGAGGGGTGTCCGGCCCACCAGGCGTAGTGCTGGCCGGCGGTGCGGGCCTGGACCTGGAGGCCGTCGGCGTACCCGGCGGCCTCCAGCTGGGCCATCACTCCGGCGGCGAGCCGGTAGCGGGCGCCGACCGGAGAGACCAGCCCGCAGGCGGCCAGCTCGCCCAGCGCGGCGTCGGCGTGGGTGTCGCCCACCAGGGCGGGCAGGTGGGCCTGGTGCGGCAGTTCGCCGCCGAGGGCCACCGCGAAGCGCAGGGTGGCGCGGGCGGAGGCGCTGAGCCGGGAGGCGAGCAGCGGGGCGGGCGCGGCGGCCTCGCCGAGCGCGGGCAGCGGCACCTCGTCGGCGTCGGCGGCGGCCTCCGGGGGGACGTCGTCGGGGCGGGCGTCCTCGAAGACGCCGAACTCGTCGACGGCACCGGCGCCGGCCCGCAGCCGGTCCCGCTGGCGCAGCAGGGCACCGGCCTGGACGAAGCGCAGGGGCAGGCCCTCGGACTCGAACCACAGGTCCCCGGCCCAGTTCGACTCGTCCTCGGTGAGGCGGCGTCCGACGACGTGACCGAGCAGGTCGAGTCCGGCCGCGCGGTCGAGTCCGGACAGCGCGACCTCTTCGACGCCCGACTCGGCGGACGGGGCGGGCACGGCGGGGGTCGCGCCGAACAGGAAGGCGCACTCGGGGCAGGCGTCCAGCAGCGCGTCGAGGGCCGTACCGCCGGCCTCCAGGTCGTCCACGACGACGACGGCGCCGATCTCCCGCACGCAGGCGAGCAGTTCGTCCCGTTCCGGCCGGTGCAGCGGGGCGCTGTAGACGGCGTGGAAGAGGTCGTGGAGGAGGTCGTCGACGCTGCGGCCGAGGCCGTTGAGCCGGACGACGCCGTCGGGGGCGAGGTCGGCGCAGTCGTCGGCGACGATGTCGAGCAGCCGGGTGCGGCCGGAGCCGCCGGGGCCGGTGAGGCGCACGGAGCGGCCGCGGGCGAGCAGCCGGACCAGCTGTTCGCGCTCGTCCTGGCGGGCCAGCAGCGGCGGGGCGGGCCGCGTTGGGCCGGGCGGGACGGGCGGCCGGGCGGCGCGTTCGATCTCGGCGCGGCCCGCGGCGTCCAGCTTGACCGGGCGGCCGGGCCGTTCGGCGGGCGGGCACGGCTCGATCTCGCTGCCGTCGACCGGGTTGACGGTGAGCAGGAAGTCGCCGGAGACCAGCTGCACCGTGCGCGCGAGCGCGGGCTGGCCGAAGTCCGATGTGAGGGATTCCCTGGGAGGGCGCTGGCGCGGCGGGTGGCCGGTGCCGTCGTGGCCGTACTCCTCGGGTCCCGTGTTGTTCGGGTCCATAGGTCCTAGCCCCCCAAAAGCGTCGTGTGCTGGAAGCCCTCCCCGGCCTCGTCGCACACCCGCTGTCGCTTCTGGTCCGGGCCCGCTCGAGGGTTGCTTGGCAGCGGGCAGCCGAACCCTAAACCTTCGCTCAGTATGTACGACAGTCCGGGGTACCGCGCCGTCCATGACGTCACGGTCTCGTGAGGATTGTGCGCGCGTCGCACGGTTCGCCGAGGCCGGCCCGGTCTCCGCCGGTCACCCGGAGGGCGCCGGTGCCGGCTCACACACGCGGGAGCGTGTCCACCCCGATGCCCCCCTCGATCGCCAGGATGCGGTGCAGCCGGGTGGCCACCAGCAGGCGCTGCATCTGCGGCGGGACGCCGCGCAGCACCAGGCGCCGGCCGCAGCGGCCGGCCCGCCGGTGGGCTCCCATGATCACGCCGAGTCCGGTGGCGTCCCAGGAGTCCAGTTCGGACAGGTCCAGGACCAGGTCGCCGACTCCGTCGTCGACGGCCGAGTGCAGGACCGTACGGGCGTCCGCCGCGCTGCGGACGTCGAGGCGGCCCCCGACGACCAGCTCGACGTGGTCGCCCCTGATGTGCATATGCGCTCCCCGTGCGTGCGTCTGGTGCTCCGCGTCTTTTGATTCCGGTGATGCAACCTCTGACTGCGTGGAGGGGGCAGAGGTTGCTACCTGTAAGCGAACCGATACCGAATTCACCCCGGCGGGTGATGGCGCCGGGGTGAGGGGGCGGGATCAGTGCTCGTAGAAGCCCTGCCCGCTCTTGCGGCCGATGTCACCGGCGTCAACCATCCGGCGCATCAGCTCGGGAGCCGCGAACTTCTCGTCCTGGGACTCGGTGTAGATGTTGTCGGTGGCGTGCAGCAGGATGTCGACGCCGGTGAGGTCGGCGGTGGCCAGCGGTCCCATCGCGTGGCCGAAGCCCAGCTTGCAGGCGAGGTCGATGTCCTCGGCGCTGGCCACGCCCGACTCGTGCAGCTTGGCGGCCTCGACGACGAGGGCGCAGATGAGGCGGGTGGTCACGAAGCCGGCCACGTCGCGGTTGACGACGATGCAGGTCTTGCCGACCGACTCGGCGAACTCCCGTGCCCTGGCGAGGGTTTCGTCGCTGGTCTTGTAGCCGCGGACCAGTTCGCACAGCTGCATCATCGGCACCGGCGAGAAGAAGTGGGTGCCCACGACCCGCTCCGGGCGCTCCGTCACGGCCGCGATCTTGGTGATCGGGATGGCGGAGGTGTTGGAGGCGAGGACGGTGTCGTCCCGCACGATCTTGTCGAGCGCCCGGAAGATGTCGTGCTTGACTTCCAGCTTCTCGAAGACGGCCTCGACGACGACGTCGGCGTCCGCGCAGGCGTCCAGGTCGGTGGTCGAGGTGATGCGGGCGAGGGCGGCGTCGGCGTCGTGCGCCTCCATCCTGCCCTTGCCGACGAACTTGTCGTACGACGCCTTGATGCCGTCGGTGCCCCGGGTGAGCGCTTCGTCGGTGACGTCGCGCAGGACGACCTCCCAGCCCGCCTGAGCGGAGACCTGGGCGATGCCGGACCCCATGAGACCGGCCCCGATGACGGCGAGCTTGCCTGCCACTGTGCGACTCCCCTTCGAAACGCTCACACACTGTTCCTGTATGTCACTGGCGGACACTAGCGGTCGTGAGGGGGCGTGGGAGGGGGTTAGTAATGCGTGTCACGTCTCATGGGGTGAGACACCCGTCACGTCCGCCGGCCCCGGTGCCCGGAGGCTTTTCGAGGGAGGTACGGGGCAGGTCCGGGCGGCCTTCCCACGGGTCGTCAGCACAGGGTGTTCACCGAGGGGTTGTTGACGCGCGTAGCACTCTGTCGCACGCTGGTCGCCGGCGGCCGTCCGGCGGCGGCGCCCCCTTCGCCCCAGCGAGACGGTCGGGAGGCCGGAATGCTCAGACGTGCGACACGGACACTTCTCGCAATTGTCATGGTCATGGCGGGTACGGTGCTCGGGGTGGGAGCCACGGCGGGCACCGCGCACGCCGACTCGTGCTACACCTGGAACCGCACGCTGTCCCAGGGCTCCTCCGGCAGCGATGTGACGCAGCTGCAGATCCGCGTGGCCGGCTGGGTCACCTCGGGCGAACGGCTCTCCTACGACGGCCAGTACGGCGCCCGCACCGCGGCGGCCGTGAAGCGGTTCCAGGCCGCCTACGGGCTGTCCGCCGACGGCGTCGCCGGGCCCGCCACCTTCAGCAAGATCTACGCGCTCCAGGACGCCGACTGCACCCCCGTCCACTTCAGCTACGCCGAACTCAACAAGTGCAACTCCACGTGGTCCGGCGGCGCGGTTCCGGCGGCCACCGCCAAGGCGAACGCGCTGAAGACCATGTGGAAGCTGGAGGCGATGCGGCGCAAGCTGGGTGACGTGCCGATCACCATCTCCAGCGGCTTCCGCTCCTACGCCTGCAACAGCGCGGTCGGCGGCGCGTCCAACAGCCGTCACCTCTACGGCGACGCGGCCGACCTGGTCGGCACGCCCAGCCTGTGCACGCTGGCCCGCCAGGCACGGGTCCACGGCTTCTCCGAGATCCTCGGCCCGGGCTACCCCGGCCACAACGACCACACCCACGTCGCCTTCGACCCCTCCGCGTACTGGTCGGCGCCCACCTGCGGCATCTGACCGGAACGGGGCGTGCGCCCCACCGCACGCCCGGGGAATTCCGGCCGCGCCGTCCCGGCGCGGCCGGGACGCCTCCCCCGGCGCTCCGTGACCCCCCGCACACAGCCGCCCCCGGGAGCGTCGGCGGAACTAGGCTGGCCCCATGGTCAATCTGACGCGCATCTACACCCGGACCGGCGACCGGGGCACCACCAACCTGGGGGACATGAGCCGGGTCCCCAAGACCGACCTGCGGATCTCCGCCTACGCCGACGCCAACGAGGCGAACGCGGTGATCGGCACGGCGCTCGCCCTGGGCGGTCTCGACGAGGACCTCGTCGCCGTCCTCACCCGCGTGCAGAACGACCTGTTCGACGTGGGCGCCGACCTGTCGACCCCGGTGGTGGAGAACCCCGAGTACCCGCCGCTGCGGGTGGAGCAGTTCTACATCGACCGGCTGGAGGCGGACTGCGACCGCTTCAACGAGCAGCTGGAGAAGCTGCGCTCGTTCATCCTGCCCGGAGGCACCGCGGGCGCCGCGCTGCTGCACCAGGCGTGCACGGTCGTACGGCGGGCCGAGCGCTCCACCTGGGCCGCCCTTCAGGCGCACGGTGAGAGCATGAACCCGCTCACCGCCACCTACCTCAACCGCCTCTCGGACCTGCTGTTCATCCTGGCCCGGATCGCCAACAAGGAGACCGGCGACGTGCTGTGGGTGCCGGGCGGGGAGCGCTGAGCCCTACCGCGCACGACCCGGTACAGGCCGAGCAGGACCTCGGCGGCGCCGAGGCACATGAACAGGACGCCCACCTTGGGGAGCGAGACCACCGGCAGCTCCACCCCCTGGGTGCAGCGCCACAGGGCCAGGCCCCCGAGCACCGTGCCCGCGCCGGTGGCGCAGTGCTCGGCGGCCCGTCTCACCGGCCCACCCGCTCGCGGTCCGCGACGCCCGCGCCGGCGTCGCCCGCCGGGGCCTTCTTCGGCCACACCCAGTACGCCAGCGTCACCAGGCCGTGGATGCCGGCCACCCGCCAGGCCGTGAAGCGCCAGGCCTCCAGGGACGTGACGCGGCCCGGATCGCCGACATACCAGATGGCCAGCTGGAGCAGCACGGTCGCCACCGCGGCGCCGGCCAGCGTGCCGAGCCACACCCGGGTCTCGTGCCGGGCGCGGGCCCGTCCGTACTTCGGCGCGCCGGGCGGCCTCGGCCCGCCGCCCAGACGGTGGGCGGCGTGGCCGTCGAGCCACTTCACCGTGCGGTGACCGTGGCCGACGGTGTAGCCGATGTAGAGCGCGGCCAGCCCGTGCGTCCAGTTCGGCTCCGCGCCGTTCTTCAGGTCCAGGGCGGTCACGACCAGCAGCACGACCTCCAGCAGCGGCTCGCACAGCAGCAGCGCCAGGCCGGTGCGCGGCATCTTCAACAGGTAGCAGAAGGCCAGGCCGGCCGCCAGCAGCACCCAGAAGCCGATCTCGCAGGCGGCGATCAAGGCGACGATCACGTCTCGCTCCTCTCGGTCACCCTTCCAGGCTCCCGCCCCGGGCGGCCCGGGGCGTCGTCGCCGACGACGAACTCGCGGTACATCGAAAGATGCAGTCCAGGACCCTCCCCCGGGACCGGGCACCGGCGCCGCGCAGCGTGTTGGATGGTGCCATGGCCGTACGACTGTCCCGACCTTCCCGGTTCGACGCGTGGATCGCGCTCGCGGGTCTCGCCGGCGGCCTGCTGCTGTGGGGCTTCGGGCTGGGCGTCCGCTCGCCCCAGGACCCGATGGTGCTCTTCGGGGGCCGCTGGCCGCTGCTCGTGCCGCTGGCCGTGATGGCCTGCTGCGAGCTGCTGCGCCGCACCGCCCCCCGCACCGCCCTGCTGATCGGCACGGCCGCGCTGGCCGCGGACACCATGACCCAGGGCAGCATCGCCACGATCGTGATGTACACCGACCTGATGTACGCGGCGGTGGTGTACGGCACGCCCGCCACCGCCCGCCGCCTGCCCAAGATCACCGGTGTGCTCACGGTCGCGGCCACCCTGGTCCCGTACGCCGGGTGGCGGGTGCCGGAGGCGCTGCTGATCGGGCTGGTGGTCGGCGCCGTGACGTTCGCGCCCGCGTCGACCGGTCTGATCGTGCGCAACCACCGCGACGCCGCCGACGCCGCCCGGCTGCGCGCCGAACAGACCGCGCTGCTGGCCGAGATGGACCGCACCCAGGCGGTGAACCAGGAACGCGCCCGCATGGCCCGGGAGTTGCACGACGTGGTCGCCAACCACCTGTCGGCGATCGCCATTCACTCCACGGCCGCGCTCTCCCTGGACGAGCCCGGCACCTCCCGCGAGGCGCTGACCGTGATCCGGGAGAACAGTGTCCAGGGGCTGTCCGAGATGCGCCGCCTGATCGGCATCCTGCGGGAGGGCGCCGACGACGGCGAACCCGCGGCCACCCCGACCCTGGACGGCCTCGCCGCGCTGGTGAAGGGCGCCCGCGCCAACGGCCTGGACGCCCGCCTCGACACCGAGCCCTGCTCCGTCCCCGCACCGGTCGAGCTGGCCGCGTACCGGATCGTCCAGGAGTCGCTGACCAATGCGCTCAAGCATGCCGAGAAGGGCCGCGTGTCCGTGTGGCTGCGCCGCACCGACGGCACCCTGGACGTCCGGGTGACCAGTCCGTACGGCGGCCGTGACGCCCCGCGCGCCCCTGGTTCGGGGGCCGGACTGGTGGGCATGCGGGAGCGGGCCGCCCTGCTCGGCGGCACCTTCGACGCGGGTCCCGAGAAGGACCCGGACGGCACGGGCGGCAAGGTCTGGGCCGTCCGTGCCTCGCTGCCCGTCACCGACACCGATTCCGCCCCGGGAGATGCCTGATGATCCGTGTCCTCGTCGCCGAGGACCAGTCCGCCGTCCGCGCCGGGCTGGTCCTCATCCTGCGCAGCGCGCCCGACATCGAGGTGGTCGGCGAGGCGGCGGACGGCGAGCGGGCGGTGGAGCTCGCCCGTGAACTGCGCCCGGACCTGGTGCTGATGGACATCCAGATGCCGCGCCTGGACGGGGTGTCGGCGACCCGGCAGGTGGTCGCGGAGGGGCTGGCGGACGTGCTCGTGCTGACCACCTTCGACCTCGACGCGTACGTGTTCGGGGCGCTGCGGGCGGGGGCGGCCGGGTTCCTGCTGAAGAACACCGACGCCAAGGACCTGCTCGCGGCGGTGCGCACGGTGGCGCAGGGCGAGGGCATCGTGGCCCCGGCCGTCACCCGGCGGCTGATCGCCGAGTTCGCCGCGAAGCCCGTCCGGCGCACTCCGGCCGTGGACCCGGCGGCTCTGGACGCGCTCACCCGGCGCGAGCGGGAGGTGCTGTCGTGCCTGGGCGAGGGGCTGTCCAACGCGGCCGTCGCCGAACGCCTGGACATGGCGGAGGCGACGGTGAAGACGCACGTCAGCCGCCTGCTGGGCAAGCTGGGGCTGCGCAGCCGGGTCCAAGCGGCAGTGCTCGCGCAGGAGTTGGGGATCTAGCGCCTCTGGTTCGGATCATGCCGGATCAGGGAGCGGACAAACCGTCCAGGTGGTCCAGACCTATTGACCCGTGGTCCAGACCTTTCTATTCTCGCGGCACCGTGGGCGTGATGGCTCAGTCACGTCCCCTCCACGACCTCACAAGGAGGCGCAGCATGCGCTTCAGACACAGAGCCGCGGCAGGATTCGCGACCCTGCTGCTCCCCCTGTCGGGCATGGTCGCCCTCGCACCCCCCGCCCAGGCCGCCACCTCCGCCACCGCCACCTACGCCAAGACCCAGGACTGGGGCTCCGGCTTCGAGGGCAAGTGGACGGTGAAGAACACCGGCACCACGACCATCAACGCCTGGACGATCGAGTGGGACTTCCCCGCCGGCACCAAGGTGACGTCGGCCTGGGACGCCACGGTCACCAACTCCGGTGACCACTGGACCGCCAAGAACCTCGGCTGGAACGGCACCCTCGCCCCCGGGGCGTCCGTCTCCTTCGGCTTCAACGGCAGCGGCACCGGCTCCCCCTCCGGCTGCAAGCTCAACGGCGGCAGCTGCGACGGCGGCAGCGTCCCCGGCGACGATGCACCCTCCGCGCCCGGCACCCCCACCGCCTCGAACGTCACCGACACCTCGGTGAAGCTGTCCTGGTCCGCGGCGACCGACGACAAGGGCATCAAGAACTACGACGTGCTCCGCGACGGCGCCAAGGTCGCCACCGTGACCGGCACCACCTACACGGACACCGGGCTCAGCAAGGGCACCGACTACTCCTACACCGTGCAGGCCCGGGACACCGCCGACCAGACCGGCCCGGTCAGCGGCGCGGTGAAGGTCCGCACCACCGGCCAGACCGAGGAACCGCCGCCCACCGGCGACAAGATCAACCTCGGCTACTTCACCGAGTGGGGCGTCTACGGCCGCAACTACCACGTCAAGAACCTGGTGACGTCCGGCTCGGCCGCCAAGATCACCCACATCAACTACGCCTTCGGCAACGTGGTGAACGGCCAGTGCAAGCTGGACGACGCCTACGCCGCCACCGACAAGGCCTACACCGCCGACCAGTCCGTCAGCGGCCAGGCCGACACCTGGGACCAGCCGCTGCGCGGCAACTTCAACCAGCTGCGCCAGCTGAAGGCCAAGTACCCGCACATCAAGGTGCTGTACTCCTTCGGCGGCTGGACCTACTCCGGCGGCTTCGGCCAGGCCGCGCAGAACCCGGCCGCGTTCGCCAAGTCCTGCAAGGCCGTGGTGGAGGACCCGCGCTGGGCCGATGTCTTCGACGGCATCGACATCGACTGGGAGTACCCCAACGCCTGCGGTCTGACCTGTGACACCAGCGGCCCGGCGGCCTTCAAGAACCTCTCCCAGGCCCTGCGCGCCGAGTTCGGCAAGGACTACCTGGTCACCGCCGCCATCACCGCGGACGGCTCCGACGGCGGCAAGATCGACGCCGCCGACTACGGGGGCGCCGCGCAGTACCTCGACTGGTACAACGTGATGACCTACGACTACTTCGGCGCCTGGGACAAGACCGGCCCGACCAACCCCCACTCGCCGCTGACCTCGTTCAACGGCATCCCGAAGGAGGGCTTCAACTCGGCCGCCGCCATCGCCAAGCTGAAGGCGAAGGGCGTCCCGGCGAAGAAGCTGCTGCTC
Organism: Streptomyces sp. NPDC101219; assembly: GCF_044767675.1. Taxonomy (NCBI): domain Bacteria; kingdom Bacillati; phylum Actinomycetota; class Actinomycetes; order Kitasatosporales; family Streptomycetaceae; genus Streptomyces; species Streptomyces sp. NPDC101219. Next base: position 326,581 of record NZ_JBIWOK010000006.1, on the reverse strand, counting down.
GGCATCGGCTTCTACGGCCGCGGCTGGACCGGCGTCACCCAGTCCGCCCCCGGCGGCACGGCGACGGGCGCGGCGCCCGGCACGTACGAGGCGGGCATCGAGGACTACAAGGTCCTGAAGACCGCCTGCCCCGTGACCGGCACCTTCGCCGGCACCGCGTACGCCCACTGCGGCAGCAACTGGTGGTCCTACGACACCCCCGCCACCATCAACGGCAAGATGGCCTGGGCCAAGAACCAGGGTCTGGGCGGCGCGTTCTTCTGGGAGTTCAGCGGTGACACCGCGAACGGCGAACTCGTGAGCGCGATCGACAGCGGACTGAAGTAGCACCACCGGCCCCCCACGGCCACGGCGACACCACCGCCCCCGGACGACCGAGTCCGGGGGCGGTTCCGTTGCCACGGGCGCGGACGGCTCACCGTCCGCACGGGAGATGCCTGCCTCTGCGGCAGCCCGAGTCCTCTGTTGCCGGGGCCCGGGGGCCGAACTACCCGACCGGGGGGGCGCTGTGCGCCCCGGGTGCCGCGCTGTGCGAGCTAGGGGCCGCGCTACGCGACGTCCACCCTCCCCCACCCAGCGGGGCCCTGAACGCCGCTACGCGACGTTCACCCTCTGTCCCGGCGGGGCTGCCTCCAGCCAGGCCAGGAAACCGGTCAACGCATCCTCGCTCATCGCGAGTTCGAGGCGCGTGCCGCGGTGCCGGCAGGCCAGGACGACCGCGTCCGACAGCAGCGCGAGCTCCTCCTCGCCCTCCGGGACCCGGCGGCCGGCCACCTCGATCGCGGAGCGTTCCAGGACGCGGCGCGGGCGGGGCGCGTAGGAGAAGACACGGAACCACTCGACCCGGTCGCCGTTGTAGCGGGCCACGCCGTACGCCCAGCCCTTGCCGCCCGGGTCACCGGGCTCCGGCGCCTCCCAGCGCAGGCTGCAGTCGAACGTCCCGCCGGAGCGCTGGATGATGCGGCGGCGCAGCCCGAAGACGAACAGGCCCGCCACCACGAGCACCACCACGATTCCGCACACAGTCAGAGCGAGGACCATCGACACCGACCTCCTCGTCTCCTAGGTAACGGAACGGAAAAATCATCCAGATCTGACTCAGCCGCGACCGGCTCCGGATCGCTCCGGTGCCTGCCGCGGCTGAGTGACATCATCGCACTGCGCTGGGGTCAGCGCGCCGCCGTCGCCCGCAGACGTGCGTTTGCGCGGCGCTCTGCGTCGGGGTCGTTCTCCGCCTTCGCGCGGGCCAGCTCCTGCTCCACGCTCCGGACGTCGATCTCGTCCGCCAGCTCGGCGACCTCCGCCAGCAGCGACAGCTTGTTGTCCGCGAACGAGATGAAACCGCCGTGCACCGCGGCGACGACCGTCTCCCCCTCGTTGGTGCGGATGGTCACGGGGCCCGATTCCAGCACACCGAGCAGCGGCTGGTGACCGGGCATGACGCCGATGTCGCCGGACGTGGTGCGCGCGACGACCAGGGTGGCCTCGCCGGACCAGACCTCTCGGTCGGCCGCGACCAGCGCGACGTGCAGCTCAGCAGCCAAGGTGGCTCCTCGGGTCACCACCCGGCGGTCATGCCGGGTGTTGGTTACAAGTCTAAAGGGCGTGTACGAGGGGGCGGGACACGCCCGCCCCCTCAGGGTGAGCCCGGGGGCTCATCCGGAGCACGGGGCTCAGGAGACGCCCAGCTCCTTCGCGTTCGCCTTCAGGTCCTCGATGCCACCGCACATGAAGAACGCCTGCTCGGGGAAGTGGTCGTACTCACCGTCGCAGATCGCGTTGAACGCGGCGATCGACTCGTCCAGCGGCACGTCCGAGCCGTCCACGCCGGTGAACTGCTTGGCGACGTGGGTGTTCTGCGACAGGAAGCGCTCCACGCGACGGGCACGGTGGACGACCAGCTTGTCCTCCTCGCCCAGCTCGTCGATACCGAGGATCGCGATGATGTCCTGCAGGTCCTTGTACTTCTGCAGGATGTTCTTCACGCGCATGGCCGCGTCGTAGTGGTCCTGCGCGATGTAGCGCGGGTCCAGGATCCGGGACGTCGAGTCCAGCGGGTCCACGGCCGGGTAGATGCCCTTCTCCGAGATCGGACGGGAGAGCACCGTCGTCGCGTCGAGGTGGGCGAAGGTGGTGGCCGGGGCCGGGTCGGTCAGGTCGTCCGCGGGGACGTAGATCGCCTGCATCGAGGTGATCGAGTGACCACGGGTCGAGGTGATGCGCTCCTGGAGGAGACCCATCTCGTCGGCCAGGTTCGGCTGGTAGCCCACCGCGGAGGGCATGCGGCCGAGCAGGGTCGACACCTCGGAACCCGCCTGGGTGAAGCGGAAGATGTTGTCGATGAAGAACAGCACGTCCTGCTTCTGGACGTCGCGGAAGTACTCGGCCATGGTCAGGCCGGCCAGCGCGACGCGCAGACGCGTCCCCGGCGGCTCGTCCATCTGGCCGAAGACCAGCGCGGTCTTGTCGATGACGCCCGACTCGCTCATCTCGTCGATGAGGTCGTTGCCCTCACGGGTGCGCTCACCGACACCGGCGAACACCGACACACCGTCGTGGTTGTTGGCGACGCGGTAGATCATCTCCTGGATGAGCACCGTCTTGCCGACGCCGGCACCGCCGAACAGACCGATCTTTCCACCCTTGACGTACGGGGTGAGGAGGTCGATGACCTTGACGCCGGTCTCGAACATCTCGGTCTTCGACTCGAGCTCGTCGAAGTTGGGCGCCTTGCGGTGGATCGGCCAGCGCTCGCCGTCGTACTGCTCGTCGACGTTCAGCACCTCACCGAGGGTGTTGAACACCTTGCCCTTGGTGAAGTCGCCGACCGGGACGGAGATGGCGGAACCGGTGTCCGTCACCGGGGCCTGGCGGACCAGACCGTCGGTGGGCTGCATGGAGATGGTGCGGACCAGACCGTCACCCAGGTGCTGGGCGACCTCCAGGGTCAGCGTCTTCAGCTCGCCCGCGTTCGCCGGGTCGGCGACCTCGACGTGCAGGGCGTTGTAGATCTCCGGCATCGAGTCGACGGGGAACTCCACGTCGACGACCGGGCCGATGACCCGGGCGACGCGGCCCGTAGCCGTCGCGGTCTCAACAGTGGTGGTCATTACTTGTCACTCCCCGCGGTCGCGTCGGCCAGTGCACTGGCGCCACCGACGATCTCGCTGATTTCCTGGGTGATTTCGGCCTGGCGGGCCGCGTTGGCAAGACGGGAGAGCGTGTTGATCAGCTCGCCCGCGTTGTCGGTGGCCGACTTCATCGCGCGCCGCGTGGCGGCGTGCTTGGAGGCGGCCGACTGGAGCAGCGCGTTGTAGATCCGGCTCTCCACGTAGCGCGGCAGCAGGGCGTCGAGGACGTCCTCGGCCGAGGGCTCGAAGTCGTACAGCGGGAGGATCTCGTCCTTGGCGGACGACTCCTCCGCGACCTCGTCGAGACGCAGCGGGAGCAGCCGGGCACCGACCGCGGTCTGCGTCATCATCGACACGAACTCGGTGTAGACGATGTGGAGTTCGTCCACACCGCCCTCCGCCGTGTCCGTCTCGATGGCCTCGATCAGGGGCGCCGCGACCTTCTTGGCGTCCGCGTACGAGGGGTCGTCGGTGAAGCCGCTGAACGACTCCGTGACCTTGCGCTCACGGAAGTTGTAGTGCGCGAGACCACGGCGGCCGACGATGTACGTGTCGACCTCCTTGCCCTCGCGCTCCAGGCGCGCGGTCAGCTGCTCCGCCGCCTTGATGGCGTTGGCGTTGAAGGCGCCGGCCAGGCCGCGGTCGCTCGTGAGGAGCAGGACCGCGGCACGGGTCGGGTTCTCCGCCTCCGTGGTCAGCGGGTGCTTGGTGTCCGAACCGGTACCGACCGCCGTGACCGCGCGGGTGAGTTCCTCCGCGTACGGCGAGGAAGCACGCACCTTGCGCTGCGCCTTGACGACACGCGAGGCGGCGATCATCTCCATCGCCTTGGTGATCTTCTTGGTCGCGGTGACGGATCGGATGCGACGCTTGTAGACCCGGAGCTGAGCTCCCATGAGTCAGGTCCCTTCCTTACGTCACTTGGCGGCAGCGGCCGGGGCGTCCTCGCCGAGCAGCTTGCCGTCGCTCGTCTCGAACTGCTTCTTGAACTCCGCCACGGCGTCCGCGATCGCCTGGATCGTGTCGTCGGACATCTTGGCGCCCTCCCGGATGGAGGTCATGAGGCCCTGCTCCTTGCGGTGCAGGTACTCCAGCAGCTCCTTCTCGAAGCGGCGGACGTCGCCGACCGGCACGTCGTCCATGCGGCCCGTGGTACCGGCCCAGACGGACACGACCTGGTCCTCGGTCGCCATCGGCTCGTACTGGTTCTGCTTCAGCAGCTCGACCAGACGCTGACCGCGCTCCAGCTGCGCCTTGGACGCGGCGTCCAGGTCGGAACCGAAGGCGGCGAACGCCTCCAGCTCACGGAACTGGGCGAGGTCCACGCGCAGACGGCCGGAGACCTGGCGCATCGCCTTGTGCTGTGCGGAACCACCGACCCGGGAGACGGAGATACCGACGTTCAGCGCGGGGCGCTGACCGGCGTTGAACAAGTCCGACTCCAGGAAGCACTGGCCGTCGGTGATGGAGATGACGTTGGTCGGAATGAACGCCGACACGTCGTTGGCCTTGGTCTCGACGATCGGCAGACCGGTCATCGAGCCGGCACCCATCTCGTCGGAGAGCTTCGCGCAGCGCTCCAGCAGGCGGGAGTGCAGGTAGAAGACGTCACCCGGGTAGGCCTCGCGGCCCGGCGGGCGGCGCAGCAGCAGCGACACGGCGCGGTAGGCGTCCGCCTGCTTCGACAGGTCGTCGAAGATGATCAGGACGTGCTTGCCCTCGTACATCCACTGCTGGCCGATGGCCGAGCCGGTGTACGGCGCGAGGTACTTGAAGCCGGCCGGGTCGGACGCCGGGGCGGCGACGATGGTCGTGTACTCCAGGGCGCCGTTCTCCTCCAGCGCGCGGCGCACCGACGCGATGGTGGAGCCCTTCTGGCCGACGGCGACGTAGATGCAGCGGACCTGCTTCTTCGGGTCGCCGGAACGCCAGTTGTCCCGCTGGTTGATGATCGTGTCCACGGCGAGGGCGGTCTTGCCCGTGCCGCGGTCGCCGATGACGAGCTGACGCTGGCCACGGCCGATCGGGGTCATGGCGTCGACGGCCTTGTAGCCGGTCTCCATCGGCTCGTGCACCGACTTGCGCTGCATGACCGTGGGGGCCTGCAGTTCGAGGGCGCGGCGGCCCTCGGTCTCGATCTCGCCGAGGCCGTCGATCGGGTTGCCGAGCGGGTCGACCACACGGCCGAGGTAGCCCTCGCCCACGGCGACGGACAGGACCTCGCCGGTGCGGGTGACCGGCTGACCCTCCTCGATGCCGCTGAACTCACCGAGGACGATGGCACCGATCTCGCGCTCCTCGAGGTTGAGGGCGAGACCGAGGGTGCCGTCCTCGAACTTCAGCAGCTCGTTGGCCATGGCCGAGGGAAGACCCTCGACCTTGGCGATGCCGTCGCCGGCAAGGGTGACCGTACCGACCTCCTCGCGCGAGGCCGCGTCCGGCTTGTACGACTGGACGAAATTCTCCAGCGCGTCCCGGATCTCCTCCGGCCGGATCGTGAGCTCCGCCATCTGAGTTCCCTGCTCTCCTTGTTGGGCCCGAAGTTTCACTTGGGGGGTATTCCACGAGTCGGGGACTCCCCCCAATAAGAGGTGAATCCTCTGCACGGCCCAACCCGGGCCGTAGTCATGCTTATGGAGTTGCTGCTAGCTCGCCATGCGGCGGGCGGCGTCCTCGAGCCGGTCCGCGAGCGAGCCGTTGATGATCTCGTCGCCGACCCGCACCCGGATCCCGCCCAGGACCTCGGGGTCCACGTCGAGGTTGAGGTGCATCTGCCGCCCGTAGAGCTTCGCCAGGGCGGCACCGAGGCGCCGCTTCTGGGTGTCGCTCAGCGGGACCGCGGAGGTGACGACGGCAACCATGCGGTTGCGACGCTCGGCCGCGAGCTTGGTCAGGGACTCGAGTCCCGCCTCCAGGCTACGTCCACGCGGCGCGGTGACAAGGCGCGTCACCAGACGCTCGGTCGTGGGCCGGGCCCGGCCGCCGAGCAGGCTGCGCACCAGCTCGCTCTTGGCCGAGGCGCCCGCGGCGCGGTTGGTCAGCGCCGCCCGCAGCTCGGTGTCGGAGGAGATGATCCGGCCGAAGCGGAACAGCTCGTCCTCGACGTCGTCGAGCGTGCCGTCCTGCTGGGCGGCGGTGAAGTCGGCCGTGTTGGCCAGCTCCTCCAGCGCGTCCACCAGGTCACGCGACTGCGACCAGCGGGAGCGCACCGTGCCGGCCACCAGGTCGGCGGCGGGGCCGCCGATCTGACCGCCGAGGACGCGCCCCACCAGTTCGGCCTTCGCGTCAGCGGCCTGCGCCGGGTCGGTGAGGACCCGGCGCAAGCTGACCTCGCGGTCGAGCAGCGCGGTGACGGCGGCCAGCTCGTCGGCGAGCTGCGCCGCGTCCACGGACGTGGAGTCCGTCAGCGCGTCGAGCCGCTCACGTGCGGCGGCCAGTGCCTCGCGGCTCGCTCCGTTCATCGTGCTGCCTCGGCCTTCTCCTCGAGCTGGTCGAGGAAGCGGTCGATCACACGGCTCTGCCGGGCGTGGTCCTCGAGGGACTCGCCGACCAGCTTGCCCGCCAGTTCGGTGGCGAGCCGGCCGATGTCCTGGCGCAGGGCCGCGGACGCGGCCTTGCGGTCGGCCTCGACCTGGGTGTGACCGGCGGCCACGATCTCCTCACGCTGCCGCTGGCCTTCCGCGCGCATCTCGGCGATGAGCGCGGCGCCCTGCTCCTGCGCCTCCTGGCGCAGGCGCGCGGCCTCGTGCCGGGCCTCGGCGAGCTGGGCCTTGTACTGCTCCAGCACGCTCTGGGCCTCGGTCTGAGCGGCCTCGGCCTTCTCGATCCCGCCCTCGATCGCCTCGCGGCGCTCCTCCAGAACCTTGTTGATGTTCGGGAGGAGCTTCTTGGCGAGGAAGCCGAAGACGATGACGAAGGCGAGCAGGCCGATGACGAGCTCGGGAATCGGCGGGACGAGGGGGTTCTGAGGCTCCTCGGCCGCGATATGAAGCAGTGCGTTCATATCAAAGTGCCTTTCGTCTGGTGACCTGGTCGTGGATCAGGTGCTTACCGGCCGTAGACGAACGGCATGACCAGGCCGATGAGGGCGAGCGCCTCGCAGAAGGCGAAGCCGAGGATCTGGTTGGCGCGGATCAGGCCGGCGGCCTCGGGCTGACGGGCGATGGCTTCGGTGCCCTTGCCGAAGATGATGCCGACGCCGATGCCGGGGCCGAAGGCGGCGATGCCGTAACCGACGGAAGCGATCGAGCCGGTAACGGCAGCGAGGGTCTGGGACATGCCAGTTCTTCCTTTTCTTCGCGGGCCGGTGGGGGTGCGCCACCGGACGACTGGGGGTGTGGAGTGGGACGCTCAGTGCTGCTCGGCGAGCGCGCCCTGGATGTAGGTCACGGCCAGCAGGACGAACACGTAGGCCTGCAGGGCCTGGATGAAGAGCTCGAAAGCGGTCATCACGAGCACCATCAGGAACGACACGCTGGCGTAGGCGATCCCGATGCCGTTCAGCAGGTACCAGCTGGCGATGGTGAACAGCACGATCAGGATGTGACCCGCGAACATGTTCGCGAAGAGTCGCACGGCGTGCGTGAAGGGGCGCACGAGCAGGTTCGAGAAGGCCTCGATCAGCATGACGACCGGGAGGGCGGCGCCGAGAGACTTGTCGTAACCGGTGAAGTTCTTCAGGGCGCCGACGAAGCCGTGCTTCTTGAAGGTCAGCGAGACCCAGACCCCGTAGACGACCAGGGCGAGTGCCGCCGGGTAGGCGATGATCGAGGTCACCGGGAACTGGGCGAGCGGGATGATCGACCAGAGGTTCATCATCCACACGAAGAAGAACAGGGCGACGATGAACGGGACGTACTTCTCGCCCTGACGCTTGCCCATGGTCTCGTAGACGACGCCCCGGCGGACGAAGTCGTACCCCGCCTCGGCGACCATCTGCAGCTTGCCGGGAACGACCCTGGGCCGGCGGAAGGCCGCCCAGAAGAAGAGGATCACGACGAGCGAGCCGATCAGCGCCAGCAACATCACCTTGTTGAAGTACAGGTTGCTGTCGCCGTCGCCCCAGAGGGGCTCGAAGACGAACGAGTGCAGCCCGGGAGACGGGAAGCCACAGCCGTCGAAGATGTGGCAGTCGGTCTCGAAGGCGAGCACCTGCGTCGGGTCAGCACTCACCGCGGGCTCCTTCGGCGTGACGCATGGATTGGGCAACCTCGTGGTGTCTGCGCGGCACGAGGCCGCGGATCGGCACGGGACTGGTGTAACGGATGTGGGGGCGGCCGGGGGGCATCACGCCTCGCGTTGCGGCAGGCGTCATCTCGGATGCCCGCGCCCGCGATGCCGCAGTTGGCACCGGACGATAGCAGGGTCCCGCATGCGCCTTTATCGCGGCCCTACGCCTCACGACGGACGCCCCTGCGCTTCCTTCTTCTGCTCACTCACCGTCGAATCCGGTTCCACGTAGAGGAACTTGGCCTTCATGTGCGCCCGGGCCTGCGCGGCGACCCAGGTGAGGGTGCAGACGAGCAGAGTGAGAGCGAAGACCTTCGGGTGGAACAGCGTCGTGTTCTTGAAGAGCGCGATGAAGATGAACATCAGCAGGATCTGCGCCATGTACATCATCAGTCCCATGGCCTGGAACAGATGAGGCAGCGACTTGGCGGTCCACTGCATGACGTAGAGCCCCACCCCCATGAGGAGGAGCACGAGCAGGGTGCCGACGACGCCGCCGATGGCACCCTGGCCACCCTGGACGGCGGCGCCGACCGCGACGGCGACAGCGCCGACCGCAGCGGTGGGCACGGCAGCCTGGATCAGGATCCGGACGTCGTTGGACGGCATGGCGGCAGCTCCGCTTTCAGGGGGCAAGGGGTGTCGTCATGGACGAGCGTAGTCCCCCGGACGGGATGGAAATTCCTCGCACCGAGCGGGCCGTCGCACTGCGGCCCGGCGGCTCTGTCCGGGGACTCGTGAACGCTATCACAAACTATTTGATGCAGTCTTTACCCGATGAGCGTGCTCGGCGTCACACACATGGTCCAACCTCGCGTGTTCCAGCGACGTTGCCACCGATCTGTCTGGTATTGCGCGGGTTTACACGCCCAAGGGGCACCCAACGGAGCCCCATCGGTCTCCCACGACTTGGCAATGCTCTAGCCGAATTCTTACCTTGCCCGTTACCGGGCCGTGGGTGCCGAGCGGGCGTCGGTGCCGGACGGGGTGCGGCGCTCGCCCAGACGTGCGCGGTGGCCCACGGCGGTCGCGCCGTTGACTCCGGCCACACCGGCCGCGACGGGCTCCCGGTCCCCGTCCCCGGCCTCCGCGGCCCGCAGGGCGCCCGTGGCGGCCGCCGGCGCACCCGCCGACGCGGCGCGGCGGCGCCGGTAGCGCGGCGGGACGAAGGCCTCCATCCAGCGCGGGGTGCGCGGGGTGAAGCGCGGCAGCAGGAGCAGGATGAGACCGATGGCGCTGAGGAACACCACGCTCAGCACGATCCACATCGACGCCGAGTTGACGGAGTAGGCCAGCGCGCCGAAGGCGATCAGCGCCGACCAGAAGTACATGATCAGCACCGCCCGGCTGTGCGAGTGGCCGATCTCCAGCAGCCGGTGGTGCAAGTGCCCCCGGTCCGCCGCGAACGGCGACTGGCCGCGCCAGGTGCGCCGCACGATCGCCAGGATCAGGTCGGCCGCGGGCACCGCGATGATGGTCAGCGGCAGCAGCAGCGGGATGTACACCGGCACCGTCTGGTGCACGGCCTCCTTCTCCGAACCGACGTACAGGTTGAGGGCGTCGGGGTCCACCTGTCCCGTGACGGAGATCGCACCGGCGGCGAGCACCAGCCCGATGAGCATCGAACCGGAGTCGCCCATGAAGATCCGCGCGGGATGCATGTTGTGGGGCAGGAAGCCCAGGCACATGCCCATCAGGATCGCCGAGAACAGCGTCGCCGGGGCCGCGGCCTCGATGCCGTACGAGTACCAGATGCGGTAGGCGTACAGGAAGAACGCCGCCGCCGCGATGCAGACCATGCCGGCCGCGAGACCGTCGAGCCCGTCCACGAAGTTGACCGCGTTGATGGTGATGACGACCAGCGCCACCGTCAGCAGGGTGCCCTGCCACTGGGTGAGCGCGACCGAGCCGACGCCGGGGACGGGCAGCCACAGGATCGTCAGACCCTGCATGACCATCACACCGGCGGCGATCATCTGGCCGCCCAGCTTGATCAGGGCGTCGATCTCGAACTTGTCGTCCAGCACCCCGATCAGCCAGATCAGGGCGGCCCCGGAGAGCAGGGCCCGCGGCTCGTTGGACTTCTCGAAGAGCTGGTTGAGGTTGGTGAGATGGTCGGCGACCAGCAGACCGGCGCACAGCCCGAAGAACATCGCGATCCCGCCGAGCCGCGGAGTGGGTTCCCGGTGCACGTCCCGGGCCCGGATCTCCGGCATCGCCCCGGCCACGATCGCGAACTTGCGTACCGGCCCGGTCAGCAGGTACGTCACCGCGGCCGTGACACAGAGCGTCAGCAGGTATTCACGCACGGGCTTCCCCACAGGTCTCGCTGGCCATCACAGCCCCACACCCTAGCGAGGCGCGCATATGGGTGGGGACTTCCGGGTAGCGACGATGGTTGCACGTACGGCTGTGCATCCCGTGCGCCTGCCCGGCGGCCCGGCCCTCAGCGCGCCCTCAGTGCGGGTACGGCGGAAAGGCCGCGGCCAGTTCCCGTACGTCCTCGCGGGCCCGCGCCGGGTCCGTGCCACCGCGCAGCACGCTCGCCAGCAGTCCCGCCACGAGGGACATCTCCCGCGTGCCCATGCCCTGGGTGGTGACCGCGGCCGTGCCCAGGCGCAGCCCGCGGTCGTCGGCGTGCGGCAGCGCACAGCAGTCCAGCACCAGACCGGCCGCCGCGAGCCGGCCGCGGGCCTCGCGGCCGCCGACGCCCAGCGGGGCCGGGTCGACGGTGATCAGGTGGGTGTCCGTGCCGCCGGTGGTGACGACCAGGCCCTCGGCGGCCAGGGCGGCGGCCAGCGCCCGCGCGTTGGCGACGACCTGGTGCGCGTACACCGTGTAGGCCGGGGTGGCGGCCTCCCCGAAGGCGACGGCTTTGGCGGCGACGGTGTGCATCTGGGCGCCGCCCTGGGTGAAGGGGAACACCGCACGGTCCACGCGCTCGGCCAGGTCCGCGCCGCACAGCAGCATCCCGCCGCGCGGACCGCGCAGCACCTTGTGCGTGGTGGCGCACACGACGTCCGCGTACGGCACGGGGTTCGGGGCCGCTCCCCCGGCGACCAGGCCGATGGGGTGCGCGGCGTCGGCGATGAGGTGGGCGCCCACCTCGTCGGCGACCTCGCGGAAGAAGCCGTAGTCGATGTGGCGCGGGTAGGCGATGGAGCCGCACACGATCGCCTTGGGCCGGTGGGCGAGGGCGAGGGCGCGGACCTGGTCGTGGTCGATGAGGCCGCTCTCCGCGTCCACGCCGTAGCCGACGAAGCGGAACCAGCGGCCGGAGAAGTTCGCGGGCGAGCCGTGGGTGAGGTGGCCGCCGTGCGGCAGGCCCAGGGCGAGGACGGTGTCGCCTGGGCGCAGCAGGGCGGCGTAGGCGGCCAGCACGGCGGAGGAGCCGGAGTGGGCCTGCACGTTGGCGTGCTCGGCGCCGAACAGCGCCTTGGCGCGCTCCACGGCGAGGCGCTCGGCGGCGTCCGCGTACGAGCAGCCGCCGTGGTGCCGGGCTCCCGGGTAGCCCTCGGCGTACTTGTTGGCCAGCGGCGAGCCGAGCGCGGCCAGCACCGCGGGCGAGGTGAAGTTCTCGGCGGCGATCAGCTGGAGCGTGGTCTGCTGCCGCTCGCTCTCCCCCCGCAGGATGTCGGCGAGCTCGGGGTCCTGCCGGCGCAGGACATCGGCCTCGAGGGCAGGGCTGACCGTCATGGTGGACTCCCGGACGTCGACGCTGACGTAGCACCAATGTAGGCCGGGCTCTCCGCAACCGCGCGGCTGCGGCACCCTCGCGGGGCGAACGGGTACCGGCACTGCGGTACGCCCCGGTGAGCACGGTGGTGCCCGGGCGGCCGGCCGGTGGGGCGGTCAGGCCGGCGCCGGCGCTGGGGGCAGTCGGCCGCTGGGGGCGGTCGCCCGCTGGGGGCGGTCAGGCCCGCGCCGGCACCCCCGTCAGCGCCGTCACCACCGGGTCCAGGGCCTCGTGTATCTCGTCGCCGATGGAGCGGAAGAACGTCAGCGGGGCCCCGTAGGGGTCGTAGACCTCGTCCGCCTCGGCCGTGGGCGCCAGCAGCCAGCCGCGGAGGGCCGCGGCGGCGCGGACCAGGGCGCGGGCGCGCATGACCAGGCCCTCGTCGAGCGGGGGCAGCGTCGCCGGGTCGATGGCGTTCACCAGGCGGGTGAACTCTTTCAGGGTGAAGGTGCGCAGCCCCGCCGAGTGGCCCATGGAGATGACCTGGGCGCGGTGGTCGCGGGTCGCGGTCAGCACCAGATCGGCGCGGATGACGTGCTCGTCGAGCAGTTCACGGCCCACGAAGCCGGACGCGTCCGCGCCGAAGTCGCCCAGCACCGTCTCGGCGTGGGTCTCCATGGGCGCGCCCTCGTGGCCCCAGGTGCCGGCGCTCTCCACGATCAGCCCGCCGCCCAGGATGCCCAGCCGCTGGCTCACGAAATGCCGGGTCAGCCGCTCGGTGATGGGTGAGCGGCACACGTTGCCGGTGCTGACGTGGAGGATGCGGAAGGTGTCGCGCGGGAAGCCGAAGGTCGACGTCACTTCCGCGCTGCGTTCCCCGTTGCCTATGCCACGCCCCGCCTCAGGGGCTGTCAATTCGCCACCTCGAGGTCTGGTACGACCTTGCGCAGCTCGTCCGGCGAGAGGGCGCCCTCGCGCAGCAGCACGGGCACGGGGCGGGTGACGTCGACGATCGAGGACGGGACGATGCCCGGGGTGGGCCCGCCGTCGAGGTAGACGGAGACGGCGTCGCCGAGCATCTCCTGGGCGGCGTCGCAGTTCTCGGGGGCCGGGTGGCCGGTGAGGTTCGCCGACGACACGGCCATCGGGCCGACCTCGGTGAGCAGTTCGATGGCGACGGGGTGCAGCGGCATGCGCACGGCGACCGTGCCCCGGGTGTCGCCGAGGTCCCACTGGAGGGACGGCTGATGGCGGGCGACCAGAGTCAGCGCGCCCGGCCAGAAGGCGTCGACGAGTTCCCAGGCCTGCTCGGAGAAGTCGGTGACGAGCCCGTGCAGCGTGTTCGGGGAGCCGATGAGGACGGGGGTGGGCATGTTCCGGCCGCGGCCCTTGGCCTCCAGCAGGTCGCCGACCGCCTCGGCGGTGAAGGCGTCCGCGCCGATGCCGTACACGGTGTCCGTGGGCAGCACCACGAGCTCGCCACGACGTACCGCCGATGCGGCCTCGCGCAGACCGGTCGCGCGGTCGGTCACGTCGTTGGTGTCGTATCGCCGGGCCATGGGGCGGGCCTCCTCGTACACATGCTGCTGGGAAGTGGAGTCTGCGGGCCGCTCACGGCAGTGCCTTGCGCGCGGTGGCGAACCGGGGGCGGTTGTTCAGGTCGGGGTGGTCGGCGGCGTCCGTCCAGCCGCGGTCCTCGGCGAAGATCCACGGCACCTGGCCGCCCTGGGTGTCCGCGTGCTCGACGACGACCACGCCGCCGGGGCGCAGCAGCCGGTGCGCGGTGCGTTCCAGGCCGCGGATCAGGTCCAGGCCGTCCTCGCCGGAGAAGAGGGCCAGCCCGGGGTCGTAGTCGCGGGCCTCGGGGGCGACGTACTCCCACTCGGTGAGCGGGATGTAGGGCGGGTTGGAGATGACCAGGTCGACCTGGCCGTCGAGGTCGGGGAACGCGGTCAGGGCGTCGCCCTGGCGCAGGTCGACCCTGGAGCCCTCCATGTTGCGGCGGGTCCAGCGCAGCGCGTCCTCGGAGAGCTCCACGGCGTGCACGCGCGAGCGCGGCACCTCCTGGGCGAGGGCGAGCGCGATGGCGCCCGAGCCGGTGCACAGGTCGACGATGCACGGCTCGACGACGTCCATCGCGCGGACGGCGTCTATGGCCCAGCCGACGACCGACTCGGTCTCCGGGCGCGGCACGAACACCCCGGGGCCGACCTGGAGTTCCAGGTAGCGGAAGTAGGCGTGGCCGGTGATGTGCTGGAGCGGTTCGCGCGCCTCGCGGCGGGCGATGACCTCCCAGTACCGGGCGTCGAAGTCGGAGTCGGGCACGTTGTGCAGCTCGCCGCGCTTGACGCCGTGCACGAACGCGGCGAGTTCCTCCGCGTCGGTACGCGGCGAGGGCACGCCGGCGTCGGCGAGCCGCTGGGTGGCCTGGGCCACCTCGGCGAGCAGCAGGTTCACTGGTCCTCCGGACGTGGGTACGGGGCTTACGCGGCGGCCAGCTTGGCGGCCGAGTCCGCGTCGACGCAGGCCTGGATCACCGCGGCGAGGTCGCCGTCCAGAACCTGGTCCAGGTTGTACGCCTTGAAGCCGACGCGGTGGTCCGAGATGCGGTTCTCCGGGTAGTTGTAGGTCCGGATCTTCTCGGAGCGGTCGACGGTGCGGACCTGGCTGCGGCGGGCGTCGGCAGCCTCCCGCTCGGCTTCCTCCTGGGCCATGGCGAGCAGCCTGGAGCGCAGGATACGCAGGGCCTGCTCCTTGTTCTGCAGCTGGCTCTTCTCGTTCTGGCAGGAGGCGACGACTCCGGTCGGGATGTGCGTGATCCGCACGGCGGAGTCGGTGGTGTTCACGGACTGCCCGCCGGGCCCGGAGGAGCGGTAGACGTCGACGCGCAGGTCGTTGGGGTTGATCTCGACGTCGATCTCCTCCGCCTCGGGCGTGACCAGGACGCCCGCCGCGGAGGTGTGGATGCGGCCCTGCGACTCGGTGGCGGGCACCCGCTGCACGCGGTGCACCCCGCCCTCGTACTTCAGGCGGGCCCACACGCCCTGGCCGGGTTCGATCTGGCCGCGGGCCTTCACGGCGACCTGGACGTCCTTGTAGCCGCCCAGCTCGGACTCGGTGGCGTCGATGATCTCGGTCTTCCAGCCGACGCGCTCGGCGTAGCGCAGGTACATGCGCAGCAGGTCGCCGGCGAACAGGGCGGACTCGTCGCCGCCCGCGCCCGCCTTGATCTCGAGGATGACGTCCTTGTCGTCGCTGGGGTCGCGCGGGACGAGGAGCAGGCGGAGCTTCTCGGTGAGCTCCTCGCGCTGCTGCTCCATCTCCTTGACCTCGGCGGCGAAGTCGGGGTCGTCGGCGGCCAGTTCGCGCGCGGTCTCGATGTCGTCGCCGGTCTGCTTCCAGGAGCGGTACGTGGCGACGATCGGGGTGAGTTCGGCGTAACGCTTGTTCAGCTTGCGCGCGTTGGCCTGGTCGGCGTGGACCGACGGGTCGGCGAGCTTCTTCTCCAGGGTGGCGTGCTCGGCGACGAGTTCCTCGACGGCCTCGAACATCTTGGGCTCCTGCGTGGTGCGTGGGTGAAGGGCGGGCGACCAAAAACGCCGGTCCCGGAGCGCCCCCGGCCGGGGACGCTGCCGTGGACCGGCGAATGGAGGCTCGCTACTTCTTGGAGCCTGCGGAAGCCTTGCCGAAGCGGGCCTCGAAGCGGGCCACACGGCCACCGGTGTCGAGGATCTTCTGCTTACCCGTGTAGAACGGGTGGCACTCGGAGCAGACCTCGGCCCGGATGGTGCCGGACTCGATCGTGCTGCGGGTCGTGAACGACGCACCGCAGGTGCAGCTGACCTGCGTCTCGACGTACTCGGGGTGGATGTCGCGCTTCAAGGTGTCTCCTAGATCCGGGAGGGCGCCGGGTCGCCACCACGGGGTGCGGAAGCGTGAACCGGAGCCGACGTACCAGTCTGCCAGGACTGGGCCCTCCACCCAAAACCGGGGGTGGCCGTTTTTTGTTCCCTCGGGGCGGGTGTTTTCCCGCCGGCGGCCGGCCGGCGGTGGCCCGCCCCGGCCGGGGGCGCGGGCCGGGTGGGCACCGGCGTGGGCACCCTGCGGGCCCTACGGTGCGCTGACGACGTCCTTGGCCTCGCCGGTGGCCGAGTCCTCGGTCGCCTCCTCGGGGATCGCCCGGTCGTTCTTGAGGGCGTCCCAGACGAGGCGGGCCTTGTCCTTCTGGACGAGGACCCGGTTGGGGTTGGCGGGGTCGTACTGCACCGGCATGGTCACCATGTGCATGTTGGCGGGGCTGATGCCCTTCAGGCCGCCCGCGAAGGACATCAGGGAGTTCACCGAGCCCAGGCCGGAGTCGGTGGTGACGGCCTGGGTGGCGGTGTCGGCGAGGTCGTAGAGCTTCTTGGGGTTGGTGAAGACGCCGACCTCCTTGACCTGCTTGACCAGGGCCTTGATGAACGCCTGCTGGAGCTGGATGCGGCCGAGGTCGGAGCCGTCGCCGACGCCGTGCCGGGTGCGGACCAGGCCGAGGGCCTGTTCCCCGTCGAGCCGGTGGGTGCCGGCGTCCAGCTTCAGGTGGCTGTCGGGGTCGTCGATGGGCTTACTGGTGGTGATCTCGACGCCGCCGAGTTCGTCGATGAGCTTCTGGAAGCCGGAGAAGTCGACCTCCAGATAGTGGTCCATGCGCAGGTCGGTGATCTCTTCGACGGTCTTCACCGCGCAGGCGGCGCCGCCGGTGGAGTAGGCCGAGTTGAACATGACGTTCCGGGCGGCGGGGTGGGTGCCGCCGTCGGTGTCGGTGCACTCGGGCCGGTCGATGAGGGTGTCCCGCGGGAGGGAGACCACGCTGGCCTTCTTGTGGCCCTCGTGGACGTGGACGATCATGGCGGTGTCGGAGCGGGCACTGCCGTCGTCGCTGCCGCCGCCGAGGTCCTTGTTGCCTCCGGCGCGGGTGTCGGAGCCGAGGACGAGGATGTTCTCGGAGCCGTTGTCCACCTTGTCGGGCCGGTCCGTGCCGAGCGCCTGGTCGATGTCGACGCTGCTGATGTTGCCGTTGAGCTTGAAGTAGACGTAGCCGAGGCCGGTGCCGCCGAGCACCACGACGGCCGCCGCGGTCCACGCGGCGATCTTCACGCCGGACCGCTTCCCGCGCGGCTTGCGCCGCTTGCCCCTGGCCCGCCGGCGCGGTCCCTCCGCGGCGGACTCCCCCGGTATGCCGGGTCCGGGTGTGCTCTCGGCAGTCATGCGCTCCTCAGCTCTGCTCCGGTCGGGTACCCCCTGCGCGGCGTCGGACATGACCGGTGACGGCCCGTACAACACCCATGGTCGCTCCATGCCTCAGACGGGGAAACCCGGCACAGGGTTGCACGGGGCCCTGTGCCCGGCCGGTGGCCGGCGGGGCGGGTACACGTTCCGCCGAAGAGCGGCGAATGCGCCGCTCACCTGCGTTTTCGGCCATGCATGCCGTACTGATCGAAATCGGCCGCGGCGGACGTCCGTGTGGCGAAGATCTCGCGGGTGGCCTTTCCGGTGCCCTTGTACCGGTACGTCTGCCCCGTGCCGCGGCTTTCGCGCCCGCGGCCCTTCTGCGGCCTCGCGGAGGGTCCCGGAACACGCGAAGTGGCCGCCCTGCGCACAGGACGGCCACTTCGGGTGCTGCTTGATCCGGCGGGGGTCAGTCCCCGTTGCCGGGAGTCGGCGTCGTCTTCTGGATCTGCATCAGGAACTCGGCGTTCGACTTGGTCTGCTTCATCTTGTCCAGCAGCAGCTCGACCGCCTGCTGCTGGTCGAGCGCGTGCAGCACCCGGCGCAGCTTCCAGACGATGGCGAGCTCGTCAGGGGCCAGCAGGATCTCTTCCTTACGGGTGCCGGACGCGTCGACGTCCACCGCGGGGAAGATGCGCTTGTCGGCGAGCTTGCGGTCCAGCTTGAGCTCGGCGTTGCCGGTGCCCTTGAACTCCTCGAAGATGACCTCGTCCATGCGGGACCCGGTGTCCACCAGGGCGGTGGCGAGGATGGTCAGCGAACCGCCGTCCTCGATGTTGCGGGCCGCACCGAAGAAGCGCTTCGGCGGGTACAGGGCCGTGGAGTCGACACCACCGGACAGGATGCGCCCGGAGGCCGGGGCGGCGAGGTTGTACGCACGGCCCAGGCGGGTGATCGAGTCGAGCAGCACGACGACGTCGTGGCCCAGCTCCACCAGGCGCTTGGCACGCTCGATGGCGAGCTCGGCGACCGTGGTGTGGTCCTCGGCCGGGCGGTCGAAGGTCGAGGAGATGACCTCGCCCTTCACCGACCGCTGCATGTCGGTGACCTCTTCCGGACGCTCGTCGACGAGGACGACCATCAGGTGGCACTCGGGGTTGTTGTGGGTGATCGCGTTGGCGATCGCCTGCATGATCATGGTCTTGCCGGTCTTCGGCGGGGCCACGATCAGACCGCGCTGGCCCTTGCCGATCGGCGACACGAGGTCGATGATCCGCGTGGTCAGCACGCCCGGGTCGGTCTCCAGGCGCAGGCGGTCCTGCGGGTAGAGCGGCGTCAGCTTGTTGAACTCCGGGCGGCCGCGGCCGTGTTCGGGCGCCATGCCGTTGACGGAGTCGAGACGGACCAGCGCGTTGAACTTCTCGCGCCGCTCGCCTTCCTTGGGCTGGCGGACCGCGCCGGTGATGTGGTCGCCCTTGCGCAGGCCGTTCTTGCGGACCTGGGCGAGGGAGACGTACACGTCGTTCGGGCCCGGCAGGTAGCCGGAGGTGCGGATGAAGGCGTAGTTGTCGAGGATGTCCAGGATGCCCGCGACGGGGATCAGGACGTCGTCCTCGTTGATCTGCGGCTCCTGCACGTCGTCGCGGCCCCGGCGGCCACGGCGGTCGCGGTAGCGGCCGCGACGGCCACGGCGGCCGCCCTCGAAGTCGTCGTCGTCGTGCTGCTGCCGGTCCTGCCGGCCGCCGCCGCCCTGCTGCTGGTTCTGACGGCCGCCCTGGCCGCCCTGGTTCTGCTGCTGGTCGTCGCCCTTGCCGCGGCCTCCGCGGTCGTTGCCACGGTCACCGCGGTCGTTGCCGCGGTCGCCACGGTCGTTGCCGCGTCCGCGGTCGCGGCGGTCCCGGCGGCGGCCCTCGCCGCCGTCGTGGTCCGACTTGCCGTCGCCCTGCGACGGCTGACCCTGCTGCTGGTTCTGCTGTTGCGACTGCTGGTTCTGCTGCTGCGCCGGGGCGTCGCCCTTCGGCTCGCTCTGCGGCTCGGACCGGGTGTCCGTCTTCGCGTCGGCGGCGACCGTCCCGGTCGCGGCGGCCGGGGCGCCGGCCTCGGCGGTGGCGCGACGCCGGCGGCGCTCGGCGGGCGCCTCGTCGGCGGCCTGCTCGGCGGGGGCGTCGGCCTTCGGGGAGGGCTGGCCCGGGATGTCGATCTGCTGCTGCGCGGCGTCCGCGGCCTTGTCGGCGGGGGCCTCGGCCGGGGCGGCCGCGTCCTTCTCCGCAGCGTCGTCCGTACGGGCACGGGAGGTGGTGCGGCGCTTCGGCTTGGTCTCGGCGGGCGCGTCGGCCTTGGCCGGGGCGCTGCCTCCGGCGGCCTGCGCCTCCTTGATGACCTCGATCAGCTGGCTCTTGCGCATGCGCGCGGTGCCCCTGATGCCGAGGCCGGATGCGACCTGCTGCAGCTCGGCCAGCACCATGCCCTCGAGGCCGGTACCGCGGCGCCGCCGGGAGCCGGCACCGGTGGCAGGCGCGGAAGCGTCCGTGGCGGGCGCGGCAGCGGTCTCCTCGACACGTGCGCCCATCAGATCGGTGGTGTCGCTCACGAAGGGTCCTTCCCTGGAGCGGACGTCGGCCTGTCTGGCTCGGCGACCGGTTGTGCTGTCCGGCTTCGGTTCTTCTTCGAGAACCGTGCCGGGGCGGTGGTCCGCCTCAGCGGCGGAAGAAATTTCTGGTGATGGCGCTACCTCGAGCCGTGGCACCGAGTGACACGTGGCGTGGTTGCACCGGTTCCGGATCGAGCCCGGTGGGCCCTCGGTGTCCGCGTACGACGTACTACTCGCGTACGTAGCAGAGAACACAGTGTGGCTTGGGGAGCTCCCGGAAGAATGTCTGTCCCGAACGGGGACACGAGGCACCTCGCCATGGTGGGGTCGGGTGCAGACTTGAGGTTAACACTACCGGATCCAACAAACATTCCCCCTCTCTTCATCCGGCAACCGTGTCAGGTGGCGAGCGGCAGCACGCTCGCTCCGTGCTGGTCCAGGTGGAGCCGGTTGGCGGCCCAGTCGGGTCCTGCCAGGGCTTCGACCTTGTCGGCGGTCTCCGCGTCGGCCAGCGCCATGACGGTGGGACCGGCGCCCGAGATGACGGCCGGTACGCCGTCCGTCCGCAGGCGTTCCACCAGTGCGGCGCTCTCCGGCATGGCCGGGGCGCGGTACTCCTGGTGCAGGCGGTCCTCGGTGGCGGGCAGCAGCAGCTCGGGGCGCCTGGTCAGGGCCTCGACGAGCAGGGCGGCACGGCCCGCGTTGGCGGCGGCGTCGACGTGCGGGACGGTGCGCGGGAGCAGGCCGCGCGCGGTTTCGGTGAGGACCGGCTTCCCGGGGACGAAGACCACCGGGACGATGGAGGCCGCGGGTTCCATGCGGATCGCGCGGGCGGCGCCGGAGTCCATCCAGGACAGGGTGAACCCGCCGAGCAGGCAGGCCGCGACGTTGTCGGGGTGGCCCTCGATCTCGGTGGCGAGTTCGAGCAGCGCGGTGTCGTCCAGTCTGGCGTCGGCGCCTATGGTCACGGCGCGGGCGGCGACGATCCCGGCGCAGATGGCGGCCGAGGAGGAGCCGAGTCCGCGGCCGTGCGGGATGCGGTTGGCGCACACGATCTCGAGGCCGCGGGGCTGCCCGCCGAGCAGGTCGAACGCGGTGCGCAGGGAGCGTACGAGCAGGTGCCTCTCGTCGCGCGGGAGGGTCTCGCTGCCCTCACCGGCGATGTCGATGTGCAGTCCCGAGTCGGCCACCCGGACGACGACGTCGTCGTAGAGGCCCAGCGCGAGGCCGAGGGCGTCGAAGCCCGGGCCGAGGTTGGCGCTGGTGGCGGGAACGCGCACCCGGACGGCGGCAGCGCGGAAGGCGGGACCGGCCATCGCTCGATGACTCTCCTTGAGCTGCGTGTCTGTCGAATGACATTCGATGACGAACGGAAAACCGATGGGGGGACGCCGCCGACCGGGCTGGCCGGCCGCTTTCCGGGCCGCCCCGGGCCACGGTCCGGACCATGGGGACGACGCTGTACCGCGGCATATGCGGCGGGCGGGTTCAGTACAGCCTATCGAAGGAAGGTTCTGTGTCGACATAGGGCGCACGGGAGGCGCACGATGCGTGTCGTAAGCCCCCTGTGCCACCCTGCCCAGAACTTTCCCAGGTGGGCGCCCCTTTACGCCTGTGTACGGGCCGGGAACCCGCCCGGTGCGCGAGCGGCCACCGCCCCGCGCAGGGGCGGGCGACGCGGGCGCCGACGGGGGCGGCCGGACGCCGCCGGAGACGGCGGGACGACGACTGCGGGACGCCGAAGACGGCGGCCGGACGCCGGCCGGTGACCCGGGGTCACCGGCCGGGCGGGTCAGACCAGGCCCAGCCGCTCGGCCGCGGTCGCGGCGTCGACCGGGACGGTGACCGGCTGCGGGGCTCCCGCGACGGCCCAGTCAGGGTCCTTCAGACCGTTGCCGGTGACCGTGCACACGATGCGCTGTCCCGGGTCGACCTTGCCCTGCTCGGCGGCCTTCAGCAGACCGGCCACCGACGCGGCCGACGCGGGCTCGACGAACACGCCCTCCTGCGAGGCCAACAGCCGGTAGGCGCGCAGGATCTCACGGTCCGTCACCTCCTCGATCAGTCCGCCGGACTCGTCGCGCGCGTCGAGTGCGAACTGCCAGGAGGCCGGGTTGCCGATGCGGATGGCCGTGGCGATGGTCGAGGGGTCCTTGACGACCTCGCCGCGCACGATCGGCGCGCTGCCGGACGCCTGGAAGCCCCACATGCGCGGGGTGCGGGTCGAGACGCCGTCGGCAGCGTACTCGCGGTACCCCCGCCAGTAGGCGGTGATGTTGCCCGCGTTGCCCACCGGCAGGACGTGGATGTCCGGGGCGTCGCCCAGCATGTCGACGATCTCGAACGCGGCGGTCTTCTGGCCCTCGATACGGACCGGATTGACCGAATTGACCAGCGCGACGGGGTAGTTGTCGCTCAGGCCGCGGGCGAGCGTGAGGCAGTCGTCGAAGTTCCCGTCGACCTGGAGGATCTTCGCGCCGTGCACCAGCGCCTGGCCCATCTTGCCGAGCGCGATCTTGCCCTGCGGCACGAGCACCGCCGACACCATCCCGGCGCGCACCCCGTACGCGGCAGCCGAGGCGGAGGTGTTGCCGGTGGAGGCGCAGATGACGGCCTTCGCGCCCTCCTCCTTGGCCTTGGAGATGGCCATCGTCATGCCGCGGTCCTTGAAGGACCCGGTGGGGTTGGCGCCCTCGACCTTGAGGTGGACCTCGCAGCCGGTGCGCTCGGAGAGCACCTGCGCGGGCACGAGCGGCGTACCGCCCTCACGGAGCGTCACGACCGGCGTGCTGTCGGATACCGGCAGCCGGTCCCGGTACTCCTCGATGATTCCGCGCCACTGGTGGGTCATTGCTGCCTACTCTCCTTCAACCCGCATGATGCTGGCGACACCGCGCACGGTGTCGAGATTGCGGAGCGCCTCGACCGTCCCGACGAGGGCCGCGTCGGACGCGCGGTGGGTGACGACGACGAGGGATGCCTCCCCGTCCTTGCCCTGCTGGCGAACCGTGTCGATCGAGACACCGTGCTCCGCGAACACGGTGGCGACCTGGGCCAGGACACCCGGTTTGTCCGCCACGTCCAGACTGATGTGGTACCGCGTGACCACCTCGCCCATCGGCGAGACGGGCAGCGCCGCGTACGCGGACTCCCCCGGTCCGGTGGCCCCGTTGAGCCGGTTGCGGCACACCGCGACCAAGTCGCCGAGCACCGCCGACGCGGTCGGCGCGCCGCCCGCGCCGGGACCGTAGAACATCAGCTGCCCGGCGGCGTCCGACTCCACGAACACCGCGTTGTACGCGCCGCGCACCGAGGCCAGCGGATGCGTCAGCGGGATCATCGCCGGGTGCACGCGGGCCGTGACCGAGGCGCCGTCCGCCGCCCGCTCGCAGATGGCGAGCAGCTTGATGGTGCAGCCCATCTCCTTGGCGGAGGCGAAGTCCGCGGCGGTCACCTCGGTCATGCCCTCGCGGTACACGTCGTCGAGGCGCACGCGGGTGTGGAAGGCGATCCCGGCGAGGATGGCGGCCTTGGCGGCCGCGTCGAAGCCCTCCACGTCGGCGGTCGGGTCGGCCTCGGCGTAGCCGAGCGCGGTGGCCTCGTCGAGGGCCTCCTGGTAGCCGGCGCCGGTGGTGTCCATCTTGTCGAGGATGAAGTTGGTGGTGCCGTTGACGATGCCCAGCACCCGGTTCACCTTGTCCCCGGCGAGCGACTCGCGCAGCGGGCGGATCAGCGGGATCGCGCCGGCGACGGCGGCCTCGTAGTAGAGGTCCTTGCCGTGCTCCTCGGCCGCGGCGTGCAGGGCCGCGCCGTCCTGGGCGAGCAGCGCCTTGTTCGCGGAGACCACGGACGCGCCGTGCTCGAAGGCGGTGGCGATCAGCGACCGGGCGGGCTCGATCCCGCCGATGACCTCGACGACGACGTCCAGGTCGCCGCGTTTGACCAGGGCGGTGGCGTCGGTGGTGATGAGCTCGGCCGGGATGCCCTCGCGCACCCGGTCCGGGCGGCGCACGGCGACCCCGGCCAGTTCCACCGGGGCGCCGATGCGGGCGGCGAGGTCGTCGGCGTGCGTCGTCATGATGCGCGCCACCTCTGAGCCGACCACTCCACAGCCCAGCAGCGCCACCTTCAGCGGACGCGTACGCATCATCCGACCTCGTTTCCTGATTACCGTCTCGGTTGCACCAGTCTCACTCACCGGACGGACGTTTCTGCCCTATGTCCGGATCGTGAGACATCTATTTCATTTTGGCGGCCGGGGAAACCGGAGATCTTCCGCCGCGCCGCCCGCCGGCTAACCGACGTCCAGCCGGAGCAGGTCCTCCTCCGTCTCCCGGCGCACGATCACCCGCGCCTCGCCACCGCTCACGGCGACCACCGGGGGACGCAGCACGTGGTTGTAGTTGCTGGCCATCGACCGGCAGTACGCCCCCGTCGCCGGCACGGCGATCAGGTCCCCCGGAGCCAGGTCCGCCGGCAGGAACGCGTCCCGCACCACGATGTCACCGCTCTCGCAGTGCTTGCCGACGACGCGGCACAGCATCGGCTCGGCGTCGGAGGTGCGGGAGACCAGGGCGACGCTGTAGTCGGCGTCGTACAGGGCGGTCCGGATGTTGTCCGACATCCCCCCGTCGACGGAGACGTACGTGCGCAGCCCCTCCAGCGGCTTCGTCGTGCCCACCTCGTACAGCGTGAACGCGGTCGGCCCGGCGATGGCCCGCCCCGGCTCCACCGAGATGCGCGGCGTGGCCAGCCGGGCGGACTCGCACTCCCGGGTGACGATCTCGGTCAGCGCCTTGGCGATCTCGTGCGGCTCCCGCGGGTCGTCGTCGCTGGTGTACGCGATCCCGAGCCCGCCCCCGAGGTCGATCTCGGGCAGCTCGACCCCGTGCTCGTCACGGACCTCCTTGAGCAGCCCGACGACCCGGTGCGCGGCGACCTCGAACCCCGACATGTCGAAGATCTGCGACCCGATGTGCGAGTGGATCCCGATCAGCTCCAGCCCGTCCAGCTGCAACGCCCGCCGCACCGCCTCGGCGGCCTGCCCGCCCGCGAGCGGGATGCCGAACTTCTGGTCCTCGTGGGCCGTGGCGATGAACTCGTGCGTGTGCGCCTCGACGCCGACCGTGATCCGGATCTGCACCCGCTGCCGCCTGCCCAGCGACTGCGCGATGTGCGCGACCCGCACGATCTCCTGGAACGAGTCGAGCACGATCCGCCCCACCCCGGCCTCGACGGCACGGCGGATCTCCTCGGGCGACTTGTTGTTGCCGTGGAAGGCGATCCGCTCGGCGGGCATCCCGGCCGACAGGGCCGTCGCCAGCTCCCCGCCCGAGCACACGTCGAGGTTCAGCCCCTCCTCGTGCAGCCACCGCACCACGGCCCGGGACAGGAACGCCTTGCCGGCGTAGAACACGTCGGCCTCGCTCCCGAACGCGGTGCGCCAGGCCCGCGCCCGGGACCGGAAGTCGGTCTCGTCGAGGATGTAGGCGGGCGTGCCGAACTCCTCGGCCAGCCGGGTCACGGGAATCCCGCCCACCGTGACGACCCCGTCCTCGTCCCGGGCGACGGTCTCGGCCCACACCTTCGCGTCCAGGGCGTTCAGATCGGCGGGCGGTGCGGAGTAGTGCCCCTCGGGAAGGACATCGGCGTAACGGGGCCCGGCGGGGTGTGCGGAACGGCTCATTCTTCGCGTGCTCTCTCAGAGGTGGTCGGGTGCGTCGATGCCGAGCAGGTCCAGGCCGCCGGCCAGCACCGCCCCGGCGGCTTCGGCAAGCGCGAGCCGGGCACGGTGGGCGGCCGAGGGTTTCTCCTCCCCGAGCGGCAGCACGTCCGGCAACAGCGGCAGCACGGCATCCGCGACCCCGACGAGCTGCCGGGCCACCCGGTCGGGCGCACGCTGGGCGGCAGCGACGGCAAGGACCCGGGGGTGGTCGCCGAGGACCGCGAGCAGGGCCCGCCCGGCCGGCCCTTGGACGGCCGTCTCCCCGGGCTCGGCCCGGAAACCGAGGTCGGCGGCGTTGCGCAGCAGGGCACGAACCCGGGCGTGGGCGTACCGCACCCGGAAGAGGGGATTGCTCTCCCGCTGCACCAGATGCTCCCCGGAGACGACGACCCGATCATGCGCCGCGGGATACGCCGACGCCCACCGGGCGGCGTCCCGCCCGAGGCCCAACAGAGCGTCGGGGGCGGCTACGGGGACGGGGGTGAGGGGCGCGACTACGTCACCGTGGGGGGCGGGGGCCGCAGGGAGGCTGTCGGGGACGCCGAGGACCGTGTGCCAGGACGAGGGGAGGGGGATGTCCGTGCTGGGGTGGGTGTGGACGCGGGTCTGGACGCGGGCGCGGATGCCGCTGGGGCTGTCGGCGTGGATGTAGGCGTCGGCGCCTTGCGACCGGAGGATGCGACGGAGCACGTCGGCGTGGACGACGGCCCGCACTTCCCGGGGAACGACCAGCGGGACGACCTGTCCGCCGAGGACGTCGCTCTCCCCGTACCGCGCGCCGGCCGCCAGGATCTCGGCGACGAGGGCGACGGCAGCCGAGCCGCGCAAGCTGATGTTGAGGAACCCGGGCCCGGTGACGACGACCTCGCCGATCCCGCGCTGCCGGAGCAGCTGCGCGCGCAGGATGCCGGCCACCCGCTGCGGGGTCTCACCGGCGGGCCGGGCGAGCTGGAGGGCGACACCGGTGGCGTAGTCCCCACACCCCCCGCCACCCGGCGGCGCGACCACGACCCGCTCGGGCACGGCCACGTCCAGCTCCCCCTCCTCGACAGCACAACGCACGGCGCGCAGCACGGTGCGGGAGAGCTCGACGGGGGTCACGGGACAAGCGTAGGCGAGGAGGGGGGTGGGTAGGCGAACCGGTTTGCGGTGGTCCCGCGATGTGGACAACGGGGTGGACGGGCGAGGGGGGCGGGGGGAGGACCGGCACCACTCCCCCACTCCCGAAGGTCCGCCACTCCCGAAGGCCCGCCACTCCCGAAGGTCCGCCACTCCCGAAGGCCCGCCACTCCCGAAGGCCCGCCACTCCCGAAGGTCCGCCACTCCCGAAGGTCCGCCACTCCCGGAGGTCCGCCGTCAACCTCCCGCGTGATCGGCAGCCCACTGGGAACCGTCGGCGCTGCCGGCGACCCGCCCTAGCCGATCCACGCCGGGGCCTCCCGGCCGTGGGCCACCGCGCTGCCCGCGCTCGACCAACTGCCTCACGATGTGGACGAGTTCGGCAGGCTCGAAGGGCTTGGCGAGAAAGGCGTCGACCCCGACTTCGAGCCCGCTCTCGACCTCGTGCGGATTGCAGGCACTGACGATGGCGAGCGGCAGATCGCGGGTACGTGGATCCGACCGCAGCCGCGCAGCGGTCCGGATCCCGTCCAGCCGCGGCATGACCACATCAAGGGTGACGGCGTCGGGCCGCACCTGATGAACGACTTCGAGACACTCGGCACCATCGGCCGCGGTCACGACCTCGATGCCCTCCAGCTCGAGATTGACCCTGATCAGCTGCCGGATGACCTTGTTGTCGTCGACAACAAGAACCCGGCCAGACGCCCCTGACACAACTCGAGAGTAGGTCCGGACCGACCACCGCGTCCGGCTTTTCCCCACTTCCACCCCGCACGGGCGACCCACCGCTCACGGAGCTGACCGGAGACGCCTCCCGGGCCTCGGCGGGACCTCGGCCGACTCACGAAAAGGGGTTCATGACCACCCCACCGGAACTGGTAGTGTTCTACCCGTCGCCGCGATCACCGCGCCCGACACGCCCCCGTAGCTCAGGGGATAGAGCAACGGCCTCCGGAGCCGTGTGCGCAGGTTCGAATCCTGCCGGGGGCACTCGCCGAGCATCAGCAGAAATCAAGTGCTGACCAGGGCGGATGCCGACAGAAGAGGGCTGGAGTCAGTCTCACTGACTCCAGCCCTCTCTCGTTGTCTCTCGGTGTTCGCGACACACCTACGACACACTCGTCACCTCAGGCGTAGCTACATACCGCGCCAGTCACGATGAGGGTGCTGCGAGGGACCAGGGGTTGGACGCCTCTATCGCCGGAGGTCTTGGGCTCGTCGGCGCTGTCGCAGCGGCGGCCGGCACCACGTGGAGTGCTCGGATCGACAGAAAGGCCCTGGAGGCCACCCATGCGCCACCGGGCCCACACGTCGTCCGCGGTACGGGTGCCGTCGGCGTCCTGGGTGTCGACGCGACTCGTCGAGCGCGCTACTCATTGCGACGAATCCTCCCTCTCTATGTCTTTACCTTGGTATCCTCTCAAGAGGGGGTGCCATGGCATACGTGCAGATCCATGTCATTGTCAACACGGGACCGGAAGCTGACGAGCGGGAGCGCGCGGAGGGCACAGCTCAGCT
Organism: Streptomyces sp. NPDC101219; assembly: GCF_044767675.1. Classification (NCBI taxonomy): domain Bacteria; kingdom Bacillati; phylum Actinomycetota; class Actinomycetes; order Kitasatosporales; family Streptomycetaceae; genus Streptomyces; species Streptomyces sp. NPDC101219. The sequence continues at coordinate 298,382 of NZ_JBIWOK010000006.1, read as the reverse complement.
GCGCAAATTACTACTCCAAGTCGGTGTGGAGGAGGTGCGGCTGCAGCGGGACGAAGGCCGACCCCCCAACACCAAAGCCGGGAACGGCATTGTTCTAGGCGCAATGTTGGTTACTCTCGCACCGCACGTCTTCAGCTCAGTAGTCTCCCTTTTCCAGACGTGGTCGGAGCGGGCCGCTGGCCGCAGCGTGGAGATCGTCGAGGGCGAGCGCTCCTTGGCCGCTTCCGGCCTGTCCGAAGTGGAACAGCGCGAACTGATTGACGACTTCCGTCGGAGGACGGCCACATCCCCGCAGGAAGGGGAGACACCCCAGGGGGAGATGACCCATGGGAGTCCGTGAGAGCCTGATTGTCGCGACGTCGACATACGCCGACTCACAGTTCAGTCGGCTCATGGCTCCCGGCCGAGACTCCCAGTCTTTGGGCGCCGTGTTATCGGCACCAGACATTGGAAACTATACGGTCCACACAGCTCTGGACCAACCCACACACGTCATTCGGCGCAAGGTGCAGGAGTTCCTCGTCCGCCGTAGGACCGACGATCAATTACTTCTCTATTTCTCCTGTCACGGCATCAAGGACGACGACGGCTATCTGTACTTTGCCGGCACCGACACCGAACATGACCCGGCCTTGCTGGAATCCACCGCAGTCTCAGCAGCTTTCCTCAGCAGTCAACTTAGTCGCTGCGTAGCCCGCAGCATGGTGCTCCTCCTTGACTGCTGTTACAGCGGGGCGTTTGACCCCGGCGCGAAGGGCGATACGACGGTCAACCTCCGCGACCGCTTTCATGGCACCGGGACCGCCGTCATCACCGCGACCAACGCACTCCAGTACGCCTGGGAGGGTGACCACTTCACCGAGACCGGACAGTCACAAATGTCTGCCTTTACCGCGGCGATCGTCAGCGGACTCCGCACCGGCGAGGCTGACCGCGACGGCGACGGGTGGGTGTCCGTCGAAGACCTGTACTTCCATGTGAACGACCGCCTTCTGGCGAGCGGCGCCAGGCAAACGCCTCATCGCTGGCTACTAGGCGGAGAAGGCAGTATGGCGATCGCCCGGCGCCCCAACAGAGACGGGACCTCGGACGGCCGCACTCCCGACCTGGCCGCCACCTCCTATGCTGATCAAATCCGCCTGAAGGGGGCAGCCGGTAACAGGGTTGAGCAGGTCCTGCCACAGCCCACTTCAGCGCTCGAGAGGAGACCACAGAGCAAACTCGATGACGAGGCAGACGAAACCTCGACGCAGACGGCAGCGCCACGCACCAACCCCCGAATTCCCAGACCGCTTTCCTCCCTCCCCCTACTCAACGGCTACGGAAACGCGCCTGATCCATCGTCGCCCCCACCGGACCCGTACCCCGTGGTCCCGCGCAAAATCGAGGTCGGGCAGTGGGCGATGCATCTGGCGTTCAGCCCAGACGGCGCACTCCTGGCCATCGCGACCACACGCCATCTCGGCATATGGGACCTGCGCGATCCCAATACTTCGAATATTGTGTGGCGGAAGAAGATAGGCACTTTATGGAATCCATTGGAGGCCATGGCTCTCAGTCCAGATGGCACACGACTGGCCACTGTCGCAGATGAAGACGAAGCCGCAGTGATCTGGGATGCCGCCACCGGCCAACAACTCCTCAAGATCCAGCTCTCGAAGGGTCAAGGAAAGATTAGGAGCTTGGTCTTCAGTCCGGACAGCATTCGCGTAGCTGCTGTAGGCGAGCGTGGCACCCCGGTGCTCTGGGACGCCGTCACCGGCCGACACCTCCTCGAGATCCCGAAACGCGGCGACGACGCCGTTGATTGCCTCGCATTCAGTCCAAACGGCACCCGCTTGGCGACCGGCGGCGTCCGCGCCGCGCTACTGTGGGACGCCGCCACCGGAGCACGGCAGCTGCTATTGGATCACGATACTGTCAGTCCGGTCGCCTTGACGTTCAGCCAGGACGGCACCCGCTTGCTTACCGCTATCCGCGATACCGTGGTGTTCTGGGACACCATCTCTGGTGAACAACTGCTCCAGATTCCCCTGCGCGGTGAGCCCGATTTTTTTCGGCATGCCGACAGTTGGACTTTCAGTCAGGATAGTACCCGCCTGGCCGCCATCCGTCACGGGACGGTGGCAGTTTGGGACACTTCCACAGGCGAACGACTGCTCGATGTGCAGCACAAGAAACCCACGTGGGGTTTGGCATTCAATTCAAACAGCACCCGCCTCGCGACCGGCAGTCTCGACAAGACTGCTGCCGTGTGGTCCCTCAGCTAAGACGGCGTTTCACGACTGTCGGGTTACGCCTCCCACCTGTACAAACAAGCCGGACAGCGCCAAGCATCAGTGAGCGTTTTCCAACCTGGCGCTCAGGCTGGCCAGTTGGGCTGACAACGAGTGAAGCCCCTGGTAGATGGGTTTTCGACCAAGAGAACCGTCTCCACCAGAGGCTTCACGTGCTTGTCAACCCGTCGGGCGTCGACGTGTCCAGCTCCGCCCTCCGCTTCCTCGCGCAGCAGTTGCGGCGCCACCGCCGCGCGAGCGGCTCCCGGTGGCGGCGCCTGACCGCCGGCCGCCAGGCCCTGCTCACCCTCGCCCATCTCCGGGTGGGACACACCTATGCCCAGCTCGCCGCCGGATTCGGCGTCGGCACCACGACGGCTTACCGCTATGCCACCGAGGCGGTCGAGCTCCTGGCCGCTCTCGCCCCCAGTCTGGCCGACGTGGTACGGACCGCGTCGGCGAAGGCGTATCTGATCCTGGACGGCACGCTCCTGCCGATCGACCGCATCGTCGCGGACCGGCCGTTCTACTCCGGCAAACACAAGGAGCACGGGGTGAACGTACAGGTCATCGCCGATCCCTTCGGTCGGCTGCTGTGGGCATCACGGCTTTGCCCGGTGCCGTCCATGACATCCGCGCGGCCCGCGAACACGGCATCATCGACGCCCTGGCCGAGGCCGGTGTCTCGTGCTGGGCCGACAAGGGATACCGAGGTGCCGGAGGCACGGTCCGCATCCCGTGCTGGGGGCGGTGGGAGACCCTCTCCTCAGGCCAGCAGGCAGTGAACCGGTCCCACGCGAAGATCCGAGCCCTCGTCGAGCAGGCCGTCGCCACCCTCAAGGTGGCGGCTCCTCTGCAAACTGCGGTGCTCGACCACCCGGATCACCAGCCTTGTCCAGGCCGTACTCACCCTTCATCTGACCTGCTCAAGATGAAGATGGAAAACGCTCACTGTTCGCGCACCATCTGCGATACACGCGACACACCTCCGACACGCTCCGGGCCTGCGCTTACAGCGACGCCTGCCAGCCCCATCGCGCTGCCTTGACCAGCCGAGCCATGCCCCTGACACTTGGCGTATGACATCTGTACTACGAAGCGCCGGAAGGAGGACTGATGACCCCTGAAACCCGAGGCAAAAAAGCCAAGCCATCTGTTACCCGCACAAAGCGAGGCGAGGCGAGTGTTACACGCAGCAGGACGACCAAGACCCCTCTGAGTAGCAAAACCACGCAACACGCAAAGTCTGATCAGTACCGTGGACGGTCCCAAAAAGGCAGCCACTCTCGATCTACCGAAGTGGCTCAGGTCAGACTGAGGCCTGACGAAATGGCAGACCTGCGACTGGTGATGCAGTCCCTGAACCTGCCATCGGTCTCCGATGCGCTTCGAGAGGGACTCCGCTTGCTCTCACGCGAGGCAGCGGAGGTAGCAGCCTCTGAGGAGATTCGGTCCTTCTACCAGGGGGCTCCCGCTCCTGCTCCCGCAGGTGTACTACCCGCCACGGCAGAGGAGCTGGCGGCAGGGGACGAAATCGAATGGTGAGCCCCGGCACGGCGTTGCGCGGTGAGGTCTGGGGATGTGTGCTGCCAAGCCCCATTGGCGCACATCCGGTAGTGGTCCTCACGGTCAATCGCATTGCTGAGCCCCTATCGGCGGTGACGATTGCTGTGGTCACGGGGACGTCTGGACCTGCAGCTACTCACATTCCCATTGGTCCTGAATGCGGCGTTACCAAATACGACGAGTCCTACGTCAACTGCACTGACCTGCACACAGTCAACAAGTCCAGGCTCCGTAGGCGTCTCGGACTGTTAGATCCGGCCGAGATGAGGCAGGTGGAGAACCGCGTTCGCGTGATCTTAGGACTTTCCTAGCACTCAGCCGCAGATCGTGATCTTGCTGACTTGTGTGGAGTAACGATGAGGGTGGCCGCAGGTCACAGCATAGATCCCGTCCGCTCGCGGGAGGCGTTCACCGGCATCCCTGGCCACGCTGGTCAAGGTCGCCGGCTCCAGATGGCGGGTGGCGGAAACCTTCCCTATTGAGAAGGGCCTGGCCGGGCTGGATGAGCACCAGGTCCGCCGCTATCCCTCCTGGGCCCGCTGGGTCACTCGCGATTCTGGCCCACGCCTTCCTCGCCGTCGTCCGCGCCGACCAACACGCACACCGGCCCACGCCGGACGGCCTGATCCCGTTGACCTGCAACGAGATCTGCGGCCTGTTCATCGCGCTCGTCGCCCGACCCGTCCACGGCGCGGCCCACCGGCTTGCCTGGTCCGACTGGCGCCGCCGCCACCAGGCACCATCACGCACCAGTTATTACCGGCGGCAAGCCGCAACCCAGACATGAAGATCACGAACTACAGCTGGAGTATGAACCCGGCCCTACTGTGCCGTGATCGCTACTTCGCACTGCGCTACCTGTGCCCGTGCGCCCGTTCACCTTCTCTGCTGCTTACCGCGCCTTCTTCGTGCAGCGGACTGGATGGGCGGGCAGGCACAGGCGTCCGCTTTACCCGTGCAGCCAGATCCGCAGCGCCCCGATCGGTTCGAAGCCGTGGTGGAGGGCGGCTTCCAGGTCGGCGGTGTGTTCGTAGCCGACCAGGGGGTGGCCGGGGAAGAGGGTGTGGGCCGCGTTCAGGATCATGGGCCAGGCGGTGTCCAGGTCGTCGTTGCGGGCGAAGACGTTGGAGATGCCGACGACGTGGTCGCTGCGGCTGGCCACCGCGCCGGCGGTCACCGTGCCGTCGGGCGCGTGTCCGGCCAGCACGGCAGTCGCCGGGTCGTTCAGCAGCTCGGGGCGGAACAGGTCGGCGTTTCCCTGGCCGTTGTCCCAGGCGTGTGCCCAGGTGTGCAGGGCGGGCGCGGTGTCGACCACGCTCCAGGGGACGTCCGATGCCACGGCGGGGGCGCTCGCCGGGCGGTGGATCCACTGGGCCTCGAACAGGATGCGGAAGCCGGCTCCCGTCAGGTCCAGGTCGGCGAAGCTGTCCTTGATGGTGGCGCCGGGGGCCGTGAGGTCGATGCGGTTCAGGAGCTCGGTCGGGTCGGCGTCCGGTACCAGTGTCACCGCGTCGGGGTAGTAGGGCGGTGTGCGGGTGGGGGCTGCCCAGCTCTGGGGGCCGAAGCTGTTCGGCACGCCGTGTGCCCCGCTCATCACCGCGCACCATTCGGCGTTGTTGCGGGCGGCGGCTCGGACCAAGGACTGGGCCAGGGGCGGGAACAGGGTCTGCTGGGGCGTCGTCACGGGGTCGGATTGTGGCGAGTCGGGGGCGTGGGGGCTAGTGACTTTCCGGGGGCCGGGGCCAGGGGCCGGGATCCGGCGTCCGGGGTCCGTGCCCTTTGGTTCGTTTTGATCAGCGGTCGGGCTTCGGCGATCAGCGTTTCGCTGCGTGAACGCCGCTCATCGGGGAGCGCGCCCTTTTTTCTGCGGCGCCGAAGCCAGGGGAACGGAAAACGGGTTGGCCGACTTGGTTGGGCTACGCGGCTGGAATGTGACGTGTTGTGATGTGTGGCTGTCCCGGCCGGATGCGGGGGCGTCCGAGGCATTCCCGGTCAGCGGGGTGGGACGGCCGGGAGCCGGAAAGGGTTTCCGATGGTTCGGAGGATGGCCGAAGTGTGTCGGCGAGGGGTAAACCGAGCGTGGGCGTGATGCACGCCACAATTCCTGTCGGGCGGAAAGGCCTTGTTCGGTAAATGGGCGGTGGATGACGCTCGTTCCACCTGGGCAGCCCGTCCGGGGGAAACGGGAAGGAGAATGCGATGAAGCTCATCAAGGCCGCTCCCGCTGCCAAGAAGGTGACCTTTTCGGTGATGTACAACGCGCCGGTCTGATCCGACGCGTTGCGCAGGCGTGGGGGCGGGGCGCCCCGCCCCCACGCGGCACACAGAACAGAGCTCGCGGCACGCAGCACAGGTAATCAGCGCGGACGCAGGTAATCGGTGTGGGCGCGGACCGCGCGCGGTGAAATGGACGGCTACGGGAACGGGAACGGGGCTCAGGGTGCGTCATGTCGTGGTGTCAGCGGATCGTGGGGTCGTGAGTTTCTCGCCGGTGAAGGCGCTCATCGAGGAGACCGACCGGTCCTCGTGGCCGCGGGAGGCCCTGATCGGGCTGAAGCTGATCTCCCCGGAGGATCCCGCGTGCTCCGGTATCGACCGCGAGGCGAGTCTCACGGATGCCGCGCAGGCCCAGGAGCGGATCCGGTTCTTCCTCAAGGACCGTCTGACGCGCAACTTCCGTGATGTGGGCCGGGCGTGGCTGTCCGCCGTGGGGCCCTGTGTCGTCGAGGTGGTGCGGGCCGAGTGGCTCAACGAGGGCAGCCGGCTGTTCCTGGAGACGCTGGCGGGCCTGCCGGGGCAGGACGTCGAGGTGCGGTTCCGGGTGGGCGCCGGGGATGCCGAGGTGACCGCGCAGCCGGTGAAGAACGTCCGTGAGGAGACCGTCGACCGGTTGTTCGTGCAGGTCGCGATGTTGGCGGAGCGGGATCTGGAGTACCTGTACGAGCAGGCGGTGGAGTATCTGAGCGTCGGTGACAGCTGGACGGCCGAGCGGATCCTGCGGGGCATCCAGCCGTACCACGACGTGCCGGCCGTGTGGGGGCGGCTCGGTCTGGCGTACACGATGCAGGACCGGACGCTGGAGGCGGAGTTCTGTTACCTGCGGTGGCGCCTTGACCCCGACCCGGTGGGTGTGGCCGGCGCGGACTACGCGCTGTCGATGCTGTACGCCCGCCATCATCCGCCGCACCTGCGCTCGCTCGACCGGACCGCCGAATACCTGGAGCACGGGTACGCGACGCTCGGCCGGGTCGGCGAGGACGACGAACGGGACCTCACCTTCCACCGGGTGTTCAACCGGAACGGGTACGCGCTCGTGGAATTCAGGCGGGGGCGGGTCGACGCCGCGATCGAGCATCTAACCTCGGGGATCGCGCAGTTGCGGAACGGGACGGCGTTGCACCGGATGCATCAGACAGTGCTCATCTACAACCTGGCCCAGTGTTATCGCCGCATCGGCAGGATTGATTCCGCGATCGACACCTATCGTGAACTGCTCGGTCTTGACGGGAAGATGCCCGAGTATCATATGGAGCTCGCTCATTGTTATGTGAGCAAGGAGCAGTTCGCCGAGGCACTGGCCGCACTGCGGGAGGCCCGGGATCTCGGGCCGAGTATTCAGGAAGTGCATTCCCTGCTGGGCTTCACTTATCTGCAGCTCGGCAGGACGGCGGAGGCGCTGGATGCCTACCGCACGGCGCATGCCTGCGACCCGTCGGACGTCGAGGCGTTGTACGACTACGCGTATCTCCTGGCGGAGTCCGGGGAGTCGGCGGAGGCCCTGCGGCTGGCGCGGAGCGTGGACACGGGCCGGCTGCCGGCTGAGCAGGCGGCCAGGTTCCTGACGCTCGCGGCCGAGCAGCATGCCCAGCTGGGGGATCTGCCCGCCGCCCACGCGGCGTTGGAGGAGGTCCTCGCGCTCACTCCGGACGATCCGGCGGCCCGCGCCAATCTTGACCAGGTGGCGGCCGCCATGGCGTGAGCGTGCCCCCGAGCGAGGAGTCCTTGTCCAGAGCCGAGAAAGAGCCCATGATTCCGTCCCCTGCCACGCCCTCCGGGCGCGGTCTGCCCGTGCCGGGCGCTCGTCGCGTCGTGGCGTACACCTTCATGTTCTTCGCGGGCATGTGGCTGTCGAAGACGGTGCACCCGCTGTACTTCGACCGGCACGACCATCTCGTCAACTTCGGTCTCTCGTACACCGCGATGGCGCTCGCGGGCACGACGTCGGTGTTCATCGGCCGGCTCGCGGACCGGTGGGGGCCGAGGGCGGTGCTCGTCGCGGGTACCGCCCTGTACGCGGCCGGGATGGCGCTGCGGATCGTCCACGACAGTGCGCTCGTCGCGGTCGCGTCCGGGCTGGTGGCCGGGGTCGGGGCCTCGTCGGTGTTCATCGGCCTGCGCACCTGGACCCTGCACAACACGACCGAGGACCAGCGGGTGGGGCTCGTGTCGCGCCGGGAGTTCATGACCCAGGCGGGGACGGCGCTGGGCATGGGCACGGCCGGGGCGCTCGCCGCGTTCGTGGGTGCCGGTGATCCCGGGTACGTCACCGTGCTGCTGCTTGCCGCGGGGTGTGTCCTGTCGGGGCTGCTCCTCGTCCCGCCGAGCCGCCCCCATGACGTCGCCGGCGGTGCGGGCGCGGACGGTGGCGGCGAGGCCGGGTTCCGCACCGTGTTCCGGCAGTACCGGGGGCTGGCGCTGGGCATCGTGGGGCTGGGTCTGCTGATGGGCTTCTACGTCAGCATCCTCAGCCCGTATCTGCCGTTGCTGCTGGCCGAACGCGGGGTGCCGGTGGCTCTGGTGGGTGTCGTGCTCGCCGTGGCCAGCGTCGTGCGGCTGATCGCGGCGGCGGTCGCGGGGAAGTTCCTGCGCGCGCGGTCGCCCCTGGCGGTCTTCCTCGTCTCCGAGAGCTGCTGTGCCGCGGCGACGCTTCTGCTGGCCCTGTCGGTGAGCCCGTGGCTCGCTGCCTGCGCGCTGGCCGTGCGGGGCGCCTTCCTGCTCGGGGCCACGGTGTCCCAGGAGCTGCTGCAGCTGAACGCCTTTCCCGGTGCGCTCGCCGGGGTCTTCTTCGGACTCGTGCAGAGCGCCTTCCTGGCCGGGGACTCGCTGGGCGGGGCGATCGGCGGATGGCTGTACCACCAGCTCGGCAGCTCCCACACGGTCCTGATCGCCACCGGCCTCACCCTGGCCAACGCCCTGCTCGTGCCGGCCTTCTACCGCCGTCTGCGCGGACTGGCCGAGGCCGGTTCGGGCCCCGATTCGGAAAGGCGGAGCGCGCATGCGGCTCGCTGATGCCGTGCTTCCCGGGCACCACCTGTGCCGGACCTTCTTCCGCGAGCGTGAGCGGTTCCTGCTGTCGTGGGACGGCGGCCCCGTTCTGGGCGCGGTCGGCGACGACGGCATGCTGCACATCGCCGCGCCTGCGGAGGCACGGCGGGTGCAGGGCGGCGCGCGGGTCGGGCTCGACGGCGACGCGGTCCTGTACGTCGAGGAACGCGAGGTGTTCGTCGCGGTGCACCTGCCTGCGGGCGGCACGGAGGTCGTCGTGGTCGAGCACGGCCTGGACGGCGGGAGCGAGCGGTGGCGGGCGGTGTTGCCGCCGGCGGGCCGGGGTGGACGGACCCTGACGGACGTCGTGCACGGCGTGGACGAGGCGGGCACCGCGTGTCTGGTGCTCACGGTGCGGGACGAGGCCGGCGGTGTCGCGTTCCACGCGGTCGGTCCCGGTCGGGCGGCGCGGACCCACCGGCCGTCCGTGGCCGGGCAGTTGGTCCACTGGGACCTGCGCAGCGACGCCGTCGTCGTCCGCGAGGACCGCGGTCCGTGGGACCCCCGGCTGCACCTGGAGCGTCCGCTGTCCGGGGCCGCCCCGGAGTCGGTCGTGGCGCGGTGGGCGGACGGCCTGCAGGGGCGCGCGCTGCTGGTCGGGACGCCCCCGGACAGCGAGGGCCGCCCGGTGCTGTGGGACCTGGCGGCCGGGTCCTCGGTGCCCCTCGCGGGACCTGCCGGACACATCGACGACGCACGCTTCGTACGGGACGGCAGTGGGCGGATCCTCGTCGTGGTCACCGCCGACGGCTCGGACGTCCCGCACCTGTGGTCCCCGCGCACCGGCACGAGCGTCCCCCTCGCGTCGCACGGCACCGGCCGGCTGCGCATCCGGACGGCCGGGCCGCGCGGTATCGGGATGTACCAGGTGTCGACGCTGGGCGGCTCCGGCTGGCTGTGGCTGGGCCACGACGGGGCGGCGACGCTGCACCGCTCGCCGGGGGAGGTGCCCCGGTACGGCGGGCGGGCCACGCTGTCGTCCGTCCGCTACGGCCGGACGCCGATGCTGCGGTACCTGCCGGAGCGGCAGCCGCCGACGGCCGTCGTCGTGTCGTTGCACGGCGGTCCGGAGTCCCTGGAACGCGACGAACTCCGCTGGGACGGCCTGTACCGCGACCTGCTGGACACGGGGATCGCCGTGCTGGGTGTCGACTACTGCGGTTCCGCGGGCCACGGGCCCCTGCACACCCGGCGCGCCTGGAAGGCGTGGACGTCCGCGTTCCGGGAGGACGTGGAGGCGTGTGTGGAGGCCGCCGCGGGGTGGGGTGTGGAGCCGGGCCGTATCGCCCTGCTCGGGGGGAGTTTCGGCGGCGCGCTCGCCCTGCTGGGCTGTGTGCTGCGGCACGACCTCGCCGGTGCGGTGGCCGCCGCCCCTCTCATCGACATCCGCGGGCACGCGGAGCGGGCGGCGGCCGCCGACCCCTTCTACCGGGACTGGTTCGCGGCCCGCTTCGAACTCGCGGCGACGGCGACTCCGGCCGAGCGGGTCTTCGACCCCGCGCACTTGGCCGGCACGGCCCCGGGGCAACGTGTCGTCCTCGTCCACGGCAGCGAGGACGAGGTGACGCAGTGGCAGCACAGCAGGCACGTCACCGACGAGGCCACGCGCCGCGGGCTGCCCTGGACGCTGGTCACCGAACCGGGCGTCGGCCACGTGCCCGCGGACGCCGACGAGACGGAGCAGCGGTACCGGAACATCCGGGGGGCGTTGTTCGAGGTGTTGGGGCGGACGACGCTGGCGTCGCGGTGATCCCCGGCGGCACACCCGGGGGCACGGCGGTCACCGTGGCGGGGTCACACGGTCGGACCTGCGGCGGGGCCGTCGATCACCCGACCCGTGCGGCGATGGCCCGCGCGCACTCCATCGCCTCGGTGCGGGTGGTGTCCACCTCCAGGTCGTAGACCACGCCCCGGTGCACCAGGTCCGCCTGGGAGGCGGCCATCCCGAGGGTGCGGTCGCCGCGTGCGACCTCACGGCCCGCGGCCACGGCACTGTCGCACCGGACGCCGACCCACAGCACCTCCAGACCGCGCAGGGCGTTCTGCCACCGCTGCTGCGACGCCGTTCCGCCGAGGAAGACCTCGTCGACGACGACCCGGGCGCCGGCGCGGGCCATGGCGGCGACCCCCTCGATCCAGGCCGCTTCCAGCGTCCGGAACTGCGGACCGACGACGACCTCGCCGTCCGGAGCGAACTCGATGCCCCCGTCCGACGTCTGCAGGGAGGCAGGCATCGCGTCGACCAGCGTGTCGGTCCCGAGGGTCAGCCACGGACCCGGCAGGACCGCCTGCAGACACCGGGCGATGCCGGACTTCCCCGAGCTGGAACCGCCGTTGAGCACGATCACTTGAGTCGTCACCGCGCCACAGTAGGGGCACCGCGGCCGTCCCTGAAACGGGTTTCCACGGCGGTTGCCCGCCCGGCGGTTGCCGCCGGTCACCTGGGCGCCAGGTCCCGGGAGGGAAAACCCCGGCTGCCGCCCCCCGCCTGCGCCATACTCCATGCGTGATCGAGAGTCCTGTGCCGATACCGTCGGCTTCGGTTCCCGCGGGTGCGGTCGGCTGGTCGTCCGGGGATGCGTGGGAGTGGGTGCGGGCTCGGCCCGCCGGGTGGGCGCGGCCGTTGTGGGCGGTGCCGGCGCTGCTGGCGGCTCTGGTGTGGGCCTTCGCCGTGGAGCCGGTGCCGGTGTGCAGTGAGGCGGTGCCGTGCGGGCCGGACTGGGGCGGCATGGCGCAGCTGGGGCTGGCCGTGGGGCTGGTGTACTGGACGGCCCGGGGATCGGATCTGGCGCTGGTCGCCGCGCCCCTGCTGGCCGTCTCGGTGGGGCTGACGGAAGTGCCGGGCGCGGACGCCGCGTCGGCGGTGGCGAACCTCGGGGTGATCGCGGCCGTCGGGCTGTGCTGGGCCGGTGCCCGGGAGCGGGTGGCGGCCCGGCGTCGGCAGCGGGAGCTCGCCCTGCGGGCGGCGGGAGAGGCACGGCACCCGCTGCCGGCGTCCGTGCTGCCGTTGCGGCGGGGCACGGTCCTGATCGCGGTCGGGGCGACGCTGTGCGGCCTGGCCGCCTGGGCGGTGGGGATGGGCCTCGGCGGTATCCGGGCGGACGAGCGGCGCGCCGACGCGGCCGTCGCCGTGGAGGCCGAGGTGGTCGCGCGGCACGACCTGTCGCTGCGGGTGCGTCTCGACGGTACGAGGACGGTCACCGTCGACGCGCTCTTCCCGGAGCACTACCCCGTCGGGGGCACGGTGACGGTGCTGGAGGACGGGACGTGGCGGCGTCTGGTGGCCGAGCCCTACGACGCCTTCGACTGGCAGCTGTTGGTCCTGGTCGCCGGACTGCCCGGGCTCTCGCTGCTGGGCTCGGGACTGCTCGCGCGTCGGCGGGCGGCGGCCCTGTGGCGGGCGCCGGTGCCGGCGTTGCGGGTGCTGGAACGGCTCGGGGAGGACGGCCTCGTCCGGGTGTATGCCGCGGACGATGTGGCGGGCAGTGACCCGGTGCTGGTCTGCGACCGGGTGTTCGCCGTGCGGGTGGCCGGTCCCGGGGAGCCCGTGGTCGCCGACCCGCGTGCCGTCGAGCCCCGGCTGCGTGAGGCCGTGCTGTTCGGGGCGCCCCACGACGGGGGCGAACTGGTGCTGGTCACGACGGGGGCGCCACCGCACCCGGTGCGGGTACGCGGCCACGCGCGGGTGAAGGTCGGGGCGCCGGCGCCGTGGGGCAGCCGGTAGAGCACCGTATCCCCGGGTGGGCCGGCGAGTTGGTGGGTGGTCCGGGGAGCCCGGCGCGGGCCCCCGGCCGCTCACGGCCCGGCAGTGGTGACGGTGGCCGCGCGGCGGGCGTACGAACGCATATCGGGTCGGTCGGCTCCGGCCGGCGGTGCGCGTCCCGTGCCGGAGCCGTCCCATGACGGAGCCGTCCCGTGCCGGAGCGGGTTCAGTCGGGGCCCCAGCCGTCCTCGCGCACGCGGCTCGCCAGGTCGGTCTTGGTGTAGGTGGGGCGGCCCGCCTGCTGATACTTGTCCTTGACCCGGTCCAGGTAGTACTTGGCCGTGTGCGGGCTGATGCCGAGGCGGCGGGCCGTGGCCTTGAGGGTGAGGCCGGAGGCGTACTCGACCAGCACCTGGCGTTCCTTCGGGGAGAGCGCCGGCCGGGCCGGGGTGTCGTCGTGGGCCCAGGCGAAGGCGAGTTCGGGGCAGTGGGCGGTGCCGCCCGCGGCGATGTCGGTGAGGGCGGTCACCAGGGTGGGGAGGTCGTGGTCCTTGGTGAGGTAGCCGTCCGCTCCGGCCGCCATCGCGGCGACGATCCTGCCGCGGTCGGCCACCGTGCTGATGACGAGGACGCGGGGTCCGGCGGCCCGCAGGCGGCGGATGTTGTCGGAGGGGCTGGAGCCGTCGCGCAGGAGCAGGTCCAGCAGGACGACGTCCAGGCACGGTGGTCCGGCGGGCGTGGCCGGTGCCGGTGTCCGTGCCGGTGCCGGTGCGGGGGTGAGGAGTTCGCCGACTGTGGGGGCCGTCGCCGCCAGGTGGATGCGGGGGACGTCGGCCAGCCAGAGCCGCAGGCCGTCGAGCAGCATCCGGTCGTCGTCCACCGCGCCCACGGTGATGGTGGTGCCCGTCATGCCGGCCAGCGCAGTTCGATGCGGGTGCCCTCGCCGGGGGCGCTGTCGATGTGGGCGCTGCCGCCCGCCTCGCGCATCCGGGCGGCGACCGAGGAGCGCAGGCCCAGGCCCTTGGTGACGGTGGCCGGGTCGAAGCCGACGCCGCGGTCGACCGCCGTCACCCGGGCGGTGCCGTCCGGGGAGCCGGTGACGGTCACGTAGGCACGTCCGGTGCCGGCGTGGCGCAGGACGTTGTTGAGGGCCTCGGTGAGGGCGGCGCCGAGGGCGGTCGCGACGTCGGCGGGCAGGTCCGTGAGCGCGTCCAGGCCGTGGTACTGGGCGGTGACGCGCAGGCCCAGGCATTCCGCCGAGTGGACCGCCCGTTCGACGGCGGCCGTCGCGGGCGAGGCCGCGGGCCTGTCCGCGGTCGTTCCCCGCGGGCCGCAGGTGACGGCTTCCTCGTCGGTCTGCTGCTGTATCAGGCGGCGGAGGTAGGCGGCCTCCCGGGCGCATCGTTCGCGTACCGGGGGTGCGGCGGGGTCGGCGCGGCCGGAGGCGATGGCGGTGAGAGTGGCGAGGACCGTGTCGTGCAACGCCCGGTGGTGGGCGATGCGTTCGGCGAAGCGTGCCCGTTCCGCCTCGGCTGCGACGGCCTGGGCGGTGGCGGCGTCGAGCCTGCTGCCCTGCCGGCGCAGGTACCACCAGAAGACGCGGGCCATGACGGCGGAGGCGACGATCGCGTTGAGGTGGGCGACGACGACGGCGACGTCCGCGTCGGTCAGCCAGTAGCCGGCCGCGTGCGTCGCGAGGAGTGCGGCCACCGCGCCGGCCACGGCGGGCAGTCGGGGCAGCGCGACCGCCGACGCCGCGCTGGCCGAGCCGCCGAGGAGCATCGCCCAGGCGACCTCGGCGGGCCGGTGCGCGCCGCCCGCGTGCACGACGAACGGCAGGACGCAGCCGACGAGTACGAGGTCCGCCAGCGCCGGCCAGGTGGTGAACCAGCCGTGGGAGCGGGCGGTGGCGAAGAGCAGGACGCTCACCGACAGGGCCACGGTGACGCCCGCCCACGACAACGGGCTGTGGCGTTGGTGCTGGGCCACCGCGAGGACGCCGACCACCAGGTGGCTGGCCCGGTACAGGCCGGTCGCCAGGATCATGAACGACTGGGATCGCTGGAGTCCCGACCCCGCGCTCACGGCACGTTCTCCCCGCCCACACAACCCCCCTGAACAGGCGGTACAGCCGGATGACCGGACGCATTAGCTTTCAGGGCGTTCCGGTGCTGAACACGACAAGCCATCAGATCACGGCACCGGTGCACCCCACCGCTCGGAATTCAGGCAAAGGAGGAAGCGCAGTGGCTCGAAGTGTGCGCCGCGGGGGGATCCTCGCGGTTCTGGCATCGTTGCTGGTCATGCTGTTCCCGGGCATGGCCACGGCCGCCGACCCGCCGATCCGCTACACGAGCTGGATCAACAACGCCGCCATCTACGAGATGCGGGCCTCGTACTCGTGGCAGTGCATGGATGTGCGCGGCGAGTCCCAGAATCCGGGGGCGGTGGTCCAGCGCTACGACTGCAAGGGCAGGCTCCACCAGCGGTTCTACTTCATGCAGTCGCCGACGCCCGGCATGTTCTTCATCGGCGTCTACGGCAAGTACTGCCTGGGGGCCCAGAACGCCTCGCAGGCGGACGGCACCCCGATCGTGATCGGTCACTGCCAGGGTCCGGGCCAGTACTTCCGCTGGGTGGACCGGGGCAACGACCACTGGGAGATCGTCGAGGCCTCCAGCGGCAAGTGCCTGATGGACACCGGGCGGCGCAGCGCGATCCAGTTGGGGGCCTGCGGGAACATCAAGGAGCCCTACCCCAGCCTGTGGACGCCGCGCTATCACCGTCAGTACAACTACACGAGCGTGTGGGGCTGACAGCGATGACGGCCCTGACAGGGCCGACAGATCCAACAGGTCGGACAGGTCTGGCAGGTCTGGTAGGTCTGAGAGATCCCATGGTCTGACGGGGGCGGGGCCGGCCGGCTCCGGGCACGGGGGCAGGGGCGGTCCGTCGAGGGTGACGGGCCGCCCCCTCGTGGGTGCCCGCCGCGCCGGCAGCCCGGGGCGTCCCGCCGAGTGCCGTCAGGTCACGTCGATGCGGTCGCCGACCCTGATGTGCGCGTAGAACCACTTCGCGTCGGTGGGGCTCAGGGCCGTCCAGCCCAGCCTCCCGCCGAGGGAGGCGCTGGTCTTCGCGTCGAAGGCGCGGGCGCCGACGTAGACGGCGGTGCGGTCGGTGGCCCGCAGTTCCACCACGTAGGGGACCTTGACGTCGTAGCCGCCCTTGATCACCGCGTCGGCCGGGAGTTCCTTGACCGCGTGCTTGGCGGCCACGGTCAGTTCGCTCCCCGCGGGGAGCGCGGCGTCGTCCGACGGAGGGTCGACGCGCATGGTGCGGTGGTCGACAGTGAGGGTGTGACGGCTCAGGTCGAGGACGTCCTCGCCGTCGGGGACGTCCTCGCCGTCGGGGAGCGGCGCCGGGGTCGCCGGGCTCGCCGAGCCGGTGGCGACCGGGGCGGGGGCGGGGGACCCGGAATCGGAGCCCGCGGCGGGGGTCCGGTGGGCCTGGGCGGGGGTGCCGGGGTGGAGGGTGAAGGCGAGCGCGGTCACGGCACAGCCCGCTGCCGCCGTCATGCCGAGGGCGGCGGATGCGCGGCGGCGTCGCGCGCGGCGGGTGGCACGCAGCCGGATCCGGGCCGGGGGGACGCTGGGCGGGACTTCGTGGTCGGCGGCCAACCTCCGCAGCGCCGAGGTCAGTTCATCCGACACGGCCGCCCTCCCTCCAGGCCGGTTCCTCGGCCTCGTCCACCGTCAGATGCTTCGCCAGCGCCGCCCTCCCGCGGGACAGCCTGACCTTGATCGTCCCCACGGGCGCGCCGGTTTCGGAGGCTACCTGCTCGACACTGAAGTCGCACAGATGGTGGAGGACGATCGCCCTGCGCTGCGGTTCCGGGAGTAAGCGCAGGGCGGCGACCAGAGCCGTGCGTTCGGGGCCGGGGCCGGGGGCCGGCTCGGGGGGCGGGGTGCCGCGCATGAGTTCCAGCCAGCGCTTGGCGCGCCGCCAGCGGCTGACCGCGAGACGCATGGCGACGGTGCGCACCCACGCCTCCGGTGCCTCGTCGGCCACCAGCTTGCGGCGCCGGTCCCAGGCCCGGACGAACGCTTCCTGGACGACGTCCTGGGCCTCGCCGAGATCCCCGGTGAAGGCGTAGAGCTGCCCGGTCAGACGGGGAAACGCGGCCGCGTAGAAAGCGTCGAACTCTTCCTCGGTCATGCCCTCCACCGGACCCTCGCCCTCCCGTGCGACTCGGGTGTTCCCGTCCTGCGTGCGAGTCGCACAGATCGTCTTCATCGAAGCACACCCCCCTGAGAGGACGCTGAACTCGGGTTCCAGGATCCGTCGTTCCGGCGGACGGGCGGCCGGAGGCTCGCTTTGGCGACAAGTCGACTACGGGGTGGGGCGGTTCGGATGGGCGACGTGTCCGCTGATGGCGGGCGGGAGGGCCGGGGCGGTCGGCGGTGGAGGGCAGCTCGGTGCGGGCGGGCGGACGTGACCAGCCCGTGACGGCCGCCGGGCGGCGGATCGACGTGGCGGCGGTGCCGCAGGTGACCTCTCCCCCTCCCCCGCTCGACGGGGTCGCGTTCCGGGACGGCGACCGGGTGACCCGGCTGCGGACCGTCGACCCCGACGCGACGGAGGAGACGTGGACCTGCACATCACCGGGGAGGCGCGGACCGTGACCAGCGCCGGCGCGTCCGGCACGGAGGCCATCGGGCAGGCCGTCGACCGCATCCGGTACGGGCGGGTCGACGTGGCGCTCGCGGGCGGTGCCGAGCCCGTCGTCACGCCCGCGATCATGGCGTCGTTCGCCGCGATGCGGGCGCCGGCGGACGGCGACCTCTCGGTCGCCTCGCTGTCGTCGCATCCCTTCGCCAAGGACCGGGACGGCTTCGTGAACGGGGACGGGGCCGGCGTACTCGTCCTGGAGTGCAAGGAGCATGCGCGGGCCCCATCCGGCGTCCCTGCGTCGGTCCGGACCGCGTCCCCGCGTCGGGCCGCCCGTCACGCCGAGCGCTTGCGCGACGCCGTCTTCTTGGCCGGGGCCTTCTTCGCGGGCGTCTTCTTCGCCGACGTCTTCTTCGCCGCCGACTTGCGCGTCCCGGACTTCCCGCCACCGCTCCCGCCACCGCTGCCGCCGCCCCCGCTCGCCTTCGAGGCGGACGACGACGAGGCGGTCTTCTTCGCGGGGGCCTTCTTCGCCGTGGACGTGGACTTCTTCCCTCCGGTCTCCTTCGGTGCCGAGCGGGACGTCTTGCGCTGCGGGAGCTGCTTGACCTCGGCGTCCTCCTCCCCGCGGGACTCGCGGGCGGCGCGGACGCTGTTCTCCAGCGCCGCCATCAGGTCGAGCACCTTGCCCTCCCGTTCCGGCTGCGGCATCTCCGGCGGGCTCTCCCCGGCGGCCTTGGCGGCGATGACCTCCTCCACCGCCTCGCGGTACTCGTCGTGCAGGTCCTCCAGGTCGACCTCCCCGAGCGTGTCCATCAGGGCGTCGGCCAGGTCCAGCTCCTTGTCGCGGACGGTGACGTCGGTGTCGGGGGCGACGCCCTCGGGGGCGCGGACCTCGTCCGGCCAGAGCAGACCGTGCATCGCGATGGCGTCCTCGACCACCCGGAGCATGCCCAGCCGCTCCCGCCCGCGCAGGGCGAACTTGGCGATGGCGACCTTGTTGCTCCGTTTGAGCGCCTCCCGCAGCAGGGTGTAGGGCTTGGCCGCCGGTGCCCCGCTCGCCTGCAGGTAGTACGCGGAGCTCATCTGGAGCGGGTCGATCCGGTCGGACGGCACGAAGGCGACGATCTCGATCGTGCGGGCGGTGGGGATCGGGAGCTGGGACAGGTCCTCGTCGGTGATGGGGATGATCGAGCCGTCCGCGTCCTCGTAGCCCTTGCCGATCTCCTGCGAGCTGACCTCACGGTCCTCCAGCTCGCAGAACTTGCGGTAGCGGATCCGGCCGCCGTCCTCGGTGTGGATCTGGCGGAAGGAGATCGAGTGGCTCTCGGTGGCGTTCACCAGCTTGATCGGGATGCTGACCAGGCCGAACGAGATCGCGCCATTCCATATGGATCTCACGTGAGCACCTTTCCGGTCGTCTGGCCGATCACTCCTGGGGTGCTTGCCCCGGTTTGCGTGGGATTCTCATCGTATGGCGCCCATCACCGAGGTGGAGGGGCGACGGCTCGCGCTGAGCAATCTGGAGAAGGTGCTGTATCCCGCCACCGGCTTCACCAAGGCGGAGGTCCTGCACTACTACGCGACCGTCGCCGACGTACTGCTGCCCCATCTGCGGGACCGGCCGGTGTCGTTCCTGCGGTACCCGGACGGCCCCGACGGCCAGGTCTTCTTCACCAAGAACGTGCCGCCGGGTACGCCCGACTGGGTCACGACGGCCGAGGTGCCCCGGTCGGAGGGCCCGGCCCGGATGGTGCTGCTCCAGGACCTGCCGAGCCTGATGTGGGCGGCGAACCTGGTGGCCGAGCTGCATACCCACCAGTGGCTCATCAGCGACCCGGGCCTGGCCGACCGAATCGTCTTCGACCTGGATCCGGGGGCCCCGGCGACGATCGTGGACTGCTGCGAGGTCGCCCTGTGGCTGCGGGAGCGGCTGGCGGCCGACGGCATCGAGGCGTATGCGAAGACCTCGGGGTCCAAGGGCCTGCACCTGCTCGCCGCGGTGCGCGACGCCTCGTCGGAACAGGTGTCGGAGTACGCGAAGCGGCTGGCCATGGAGGCGGAGGAGGCCATGCCCCGGCTGGCCCTGCACCGGATGACGCGGAGCCTGCGCCCCGGGAAGGTCTTCGTCGACTGGAGCCAGAACGCCGCCCGCAAGACCACCGCCACCCCGTACACCCTGCGCGCCCGGGCCGAGCCGCTGGTGTCGGCGCCGGTGACCTGGGAGGAGGTCGAGGAGTGCCGGTCCCCCGAGGTGCTGGCGCTCAGTGCCCCGGACCTCGCCCCCCGCCTCCAGGACCACGGTGACCTGCTGGCCCCGCTGCTGGACCCGGCGCAGGCGAGTCCCCTGCCCTCGCCCTGAGGGGCTCGGCCGCCACCGCCCTCACCGGCCGGTCACCCGCACCCCGGAGCGCCACCGCCGGCCGGTCCGGTCCGGCCCAGACGGCGGCGGGTCGCCCCACGTCACACCCGGGACCAGGTGTGCCGGTCCCGGGCCATGGCGTGCAGGGCCTCGACGTCGGCCGGCTTCAGCACCCCGCCGGGCCGGGCCAGGCTCTCCACGTCCCCGTCCGCCAGCACCCGCACCCCGCGGGGCGCCGACGGCACGGTGAGGCGGGACGCGCCCACCACCACGAGCACCGCACGGACCTCTGCCGTCAGGGCGTACGAGGCGCGGGAGGCGTCGGCGCGGACACGGTTCAGCAGGGGCCGGGGCTCACGGCGGCCCAGGGACACCCGGGGATCGGCGACCGTCACGCGCTGCCGGTGCGCGTCCAGAGTGTGCACGGCGAAGAGGCCGCCGGGACCGATCAGCAGATGGTGGACGCGGTCGCCCCCGGGCAGCGGGACGGAGTGCAGGGTGTGCCAGCCCGCCCCCTCCATCCGGTCCAGGGCCTCCCCCACCGCCTGTTCCGCCCCGAGGGCGCTGCGACGGGGATCGGTCCGGAAGCGAAGGGCTGTCCGGCCGGGGTCGCGGTCGAGGGCGACGAGCAGCGCCTCGCCCGGGCGGTTGGGCGCGAGATCGTCGTCGGGGTGGAGGGACAGGCGCGCGAGTTCCGCGGGCGTCGGGACGGGCGGCGGTCCGACGGACACGGGGCCGGTGAGGTACGGCGCCAGGGCTGCGAGCACGGCGTCCTCGTGGTCGGCGCCCAGCAGATTCACCCGGGCCGCGTCCCGGTCGTACCAGGCGAGGTTCCCGCCGTCCGGGCGGCAGACGTACAGCCGCTCCCGGCCGTGCTGCCAGATCGGTATGACGCGCAGTCCGTCCATGCACCATCACCCCACGACCATGGGAACAGGCGGGGTGCTCCAGGGGCAAGAACCCGGCTACCGTGGAGAGCAGTTGGGCCCGCCGGGCGGCCGGCCCGCGGGCGGGTGGTGGGAGGCGCCGTTGCGTACCCGCAGGAGGCAACCCGACGTACCGGCACCGGACCGTCCCTGGGACGAGATCCTGCCGGGTCTGTGGATGGGCGGACACCAGTACCGGGGCCGCACCGGGCGGCTGGAGTTCGCGGTGGTGGGGCAGGAATTCGATCTCGTGCAGACCCTGCTGCGGCTCCCCGGGCACGGTCCCGACGCGGAGGTCGAGCACCAGGTGTGGCCGATCCCGGACGGCCCGCTCGACGGCACGCAGATCGCCGGTGTCATCCGCATGGCCGAGGCCGCGTGCGAGGCGCTGGACCGCGGACGCCGCGTCCTGGTCCGCTGCTACCACGGGTACAACCGCTCGGGCCTGGTCGTCGCGCACGCCCTGATCCGCCGGGGCAGCACCGCGGACGAGGCGATCCGGCTGATCCGGGCACGGCGCTCGTCCTGGGCGCTGCACAACGACCTCTTCGTGGACTACCTCCGGGCGGGACTCACCACGGCCCGGCTGCTGGAGGACCTGACCGACTGAAGCGGGCTCGCCGGGGAGACCGCTGCCGGCAGGCGAACGGACGGGCCGGGCCGGCCGGTGGTGTGGAAGGGGGCGCCGGACCGCCGCCGGGCGGGTCCGCGACGCGTCCCGGAGCCGGGGCGGGCATCGGAGCAGGCGTCGAAGGGCGACCCGGTACGCAAAAGGGGACTTCCTCGCGAATAAGGTGTGTGCGCACCGGCCCACGAACCCAGGAGTGCAGTGCCCGCCAGCCGCCGTACGCGCGCCGCCCGCCGTGCCGCCGTTCTCCTGTCGGTGACGGTGGCCCTCGCGGGCTGCGGTGACGACGGCGGGCTGCGCGGGGCCGGAGCGACCCCCACCGCGATCAGTCCGGCCCGGCTCTGGCCGGAGCTGACACCCGCCTCCAGCCCGGCCTTCAACCTCGGCGAGGTCGACCGGGAAGTGGTGAAGGGCGTCGCGTTGCCCGGCGGAGACATCCGCGCCGTGGACCCGGTGGCGGCCGTACGCGCCGAGGTCGCCGCCCACCCCGAGGACTACGAGGGCGACGAGGCTCCGTTCCGGGAGACGGCCCGCCGCCTGGCCGACTGCCCCGAGGGACAGGACCAGCGGGAACGGGAACGGGCGACAAAGCAGAACCAGAAGCAGCGCGAGCGGCAGGATCCGGACGCGGGCGGCTGCCCGCTGCTCGAACCGTACTACCGGGACCTCACCGGGGACGGCCGCCCGGAGCTGACCCTGGGCTTCCGGCTGCTGCCGGAGAAGCTGACCGCCGTGCGCGTCTACACCGCCGACCGTGAACGCCTCACCCGGATCATGGCCTACGACGACGCCCTGAGCGGGGTCGAGCTGGCGGAGCGGTCAGTGATCATCCGGTCGCCGTCGGAGGTCGCCGGGTACGAGTACCGGCTCCAGTGGACCTGGGACCCGGACCAGCGGGCGATGCTGCTGACGCACGACGAGATGCTGCGCACGGGCGGGTCGGCGCACCCGAGGTCGCCGAAGCCCTCGCGGTCCGCACGGCCGGGCGGTCCGCCGGAATCACCGGAGCCGTCCGGAAGTACGGAGCACTCGGGGGCGTCGGGGCCCTCGGGGACTTCGGCATCACCTGGGCCTTCGGAGCCGGAGCCGCCGGCGGGCGCTCCGTGAGACGTGTGCTGCCCCGCTGGGCCGGTCCGCTGGCCCTGAAGACTGCTGTGTTCATCACCGTGATGTGCTGCGCGCTGGCCGCGCTGCTCGGCGTGCTGGTGCACGTACAGGTGACCGATCAGACCGTCGGCCAGGCCCGGGAGCTGGCGCTGCGGCGGCTGGCGGAGGCTACCGAGGCGTACGAGGCCGGCGAGTCGCTGCGGCGCCACGCGGGCGTCGACCCGCCGGAGCTGCCGGGCGAGCTGCGCCGGCTCGCCGTGTCCGGGGAGCGGGGCACGGTGGTGGCGGAGCAGGACGGGCGGCCCGCGATGTGGGCGGCCGGGCCGCTGGACGGCGGGCGGGCCCTGGCCGTGTGGGTGGACTACTCCCAGGGCGAGCGCACGATCGACGGGCTGGACCGCGCGATCGTGTGGTCCTCCGGACTGGCGATCGGGGCCACGCTGCTGTCGGGCGCCTTCGCGGTGACCCGGGTGACCCGTCGGCTGCACACCACGGCGCGGGTGGCCCGGCGGATCAGCGCGGGCGATCTCGACGCGCGCGTCGGGGACCCGCGCGCGAGGGACCGCACCCGGCCGCAGGACGAGGTGGCCGCGGTCGCCGCCGCGCTGGACACGATGGCGGCCTCGTTGCAGGGCAAGCTGCTCGCCGAGCAGCGGTTCACCGCGGACGTGGCGCACGAGCTGCGCACCCCGCTGACCGGTCTGCACGCGGCCGCGGAGCTGCTGCCTCCGGGCCGCCCCACGGAGCTGGTGCGGGACAGGGTGGCGGCACTGCGCACGCTCACCGAGGACCTGCTGGAGATCTCCCGGCTGGATTCCGGCCGGGAGCGGCTGGAGCTCGACACCGAGTGGCTCGGGGAGCTGGCCCGGCGGGTGGTGCGGGCGTCTGGGACGGACACCGGGGTCACCGTCGTGCGGGACGTGGCGGTGGAGACGGACCGGCGGCGGCTGGAGCGCGTGCTGGGCAACCTGGTCGCCAACGCGCACCGGCACGGCCGGGGTCCGGTGACGCTGACCGTCGACGGGCCGGTGGTGACGGTGCGGGACCACGGTGACGGCTATCCGGAGTACCTGCTGGCGCACGGGCCGCAGCGGTTCCGCACGGAAAGCGGTTCGAAGGGGCACGGGCTGGGCCTGACGATCGCGCGGGGCCAGGCCGAGGTGCTCGGTGCGCGGCTGGAGCTGGCGAACGCGCCGGAAGGCGGTGCGGTGGCCACGCTGACCCTCCCTCAGGAGGGTCCCGCGACCGCCGATGGAGTGATCTGACGGCTCCTCTGATGGCGCAGCAGGGCGGGCGGGCCTCCGGCAGCCGCTCCTAGTGTGGCGAGAAGTCAGCTTTCCATGCTTTCGACCTCATATGGAGGTATCGCCATGTCCCTGCGCTCCCCCTTGACCCGCCGACTGCCCATAGCGCTCGCGGCCGGGGCGCTCGCCCTGGCTACCGCCGTCACGCCGGCCGTCGCGAGCGACGACGGCCCGGGCGACGACACCCCGTGGAGCCAGCAGAACGGCACCGGCGGCAACGGCACCCAGCAGGGCGGTAACCAGCAAGGCCAGGGCAATCAGCAGGGCGGCAACCAGCAAGCCCAGGGCACCAACCAGCAGAGCGCCAACCAGCAGAGCGCCAACCAGCAGCAGGGTGGCAGCAACACCGGCGGCAACGGCGACTGGGGCGGCCCCACCCAACAGGGCCAGGGCACCAACCAGCAGGGCGGTAACCAGCAGGCCCAGGGCAACCAGCAGGGCGGCAGCCAGCAAGCCCAGGGCAACCAGCAGGGCGGTAACCAGCAAGCCCAGGGCAACCAGCAGAGCCAGAGCAACCAGCAGGGCGGAAACCAGCAGGGCGGCAACGGCGACTGGGGCCAGCAGAACGGCACCGGCGGGAACGGCACCGGGAACGGCACCCAGCAGGGCGGGAACCAGCAGGGCGGAAACCAGCAAGGCGGCAATCAGCAGGGCGGCAACGGTACCGGCGGGAACGGCGACTGGGGCCAGATGAGCGGCGGCAACCACGGCGACCAGGGCGAGTACCGGGGCGTCGTGACGGCGGACCGGCTGGCCCTGCGCAGCGCGCCGACCCGAGGATCGCAGGTCATCCGGTACGCGCACCGCGGCGAGGTCGTCTCGATCTTCTGCAAGGTGCCCGGCGACAACGTCAACGGCAATCCGCTCTGGTACCTCCTCACGGACGGCACCTGGGCCTGGGGCGCCGCCCGCTACATCGACAACATCGGGCCCGCGCCACGCTGGTGCTGATGAGCACAGCGCCCAGAACAACCCAGGTGGATAGGTTCCGGACATGAGCAAGGCCGGAATCACCCTGGCGATCGCCGATCCGCCCCAGCCCACCGTCCGCCCGTCGGGACGCCGCGGCATCGAACTCGCCCTGCTCGTCCTGGCCGTCCTGCTGTCGGTGTACGGGTACTGCGCGGTCGGCATCGCGGTGAACGGCACCGTCCCGCCCGGCGCCGCCGGTTACGGCGCCGGGCTCGGCGTGCTCGCGCTCGTCGCCCATCTGGCGGTGCGATTCCGCGCCCCGCTCGCCGAC
This sequence comes from Streptomyces sp. NPDC101219, assembly GCF_044767675.1. Taxonomy (NCBI): domain Bacteria; kingdom Bacillati; phylum Actinomycetota; class Actinomycetes; order Kitasatosporales; family Streptomycetaceae; genus Streptomyces; species Streptomyces sp. NPDC101219. The sequence continues at coordinate 273,274 of NZ_JBIWOK010000006.1, read as the reverse complement.
CCGCTGCTGCTGCCGATCGGTGTCCTGCTCAACGGGCTCGGGCTGGTGCTGATCTACCGGCTCGACCTGGAGACGCCGGGCGACCGGGCGGCCCCGACGCAGCTGGTGTGGTCGACGCTGGGGGTGGCGCTGTTCATAGGGGTCGTGCTCGTGCTGCGCGACCACCGCGTGCTCCAGGGCTGCACCCGCCTCTGCGTGACCGCCGCGCTCGTGCTGCTGACGGCACCGATCCTCTTCCCCGCGGTGAACGGCGCCCGCATCTGGATCCGGGTCGCCGGATTCTCCATCCAGCCCGGCGAGTTCGCGAAGGTGCTGCTGGCGGTGTTCTTCGCCGCGTACCTCGCCGCGAACCGCGACGCCCTCACCTACGCGGGCCGCCGGGTGGGCGGGCTCCGGCTGCCGACCGGGCGGGTGCTGGGGCCGATCGTCGCCGTCTGGCTGGCGAGCGTGGGCGTCCTGGTGCTGGAGCGGGACCTCGGCACCTCGCTGCTGTTCTTCGGCCTGTTCGTCGTCCTGCTGTACGTGGCCACCGGCCGCACCGGCTGGATCGCGGTGGGGGTGCTGCTGGCGTCCCTGGGCGCGGTGGCGGTGGGCCGGCTGGAGCCGCACGTGCACCGCAGGATCGAGACGTGGCTGAGCCCGTTCGCGTCGATCGAGGCGGGCGAGGGGGCCAACCAGATCGCGCAGTCGCTGTTCGCATTCGCCGAGGGCGGCCTGCTCGGCACCGGGCTGGGGCAGGGCCACTCGGTGCTGATCGGTTTCGCGGTGAAGTCCGACTTCATCCTCGCGACGGCCGGTGAGGAACTGGGCCTGGCGGGTCTGTCGGCGATCATCCTGCTCTACGGGCTGCTGGTGGAGCGCGGCTACCGGACCGGCCTCGCGCTGCGCGAACCCTTCGGCCGGCTGCTCGCGGTGGGCCTCTCCTCCCTCGTGGCGCTCCAGGTGTTCGTGATCGCGGGCGGGGTGACCGGCCTGATCCCGCTGACCGGCATGGCGATGCCGTTCCTCGCCCAGGGCGGCTCGTCGGTGGTCACCAACTGGGCGATCGTGGCGCTGCTGCTCCGGCTGAGCGACTCCGCGCGCCGCCAGGACGACGGGGGTGGCGTCCGGTGACGCCGTACATCCGGCGGGCGGCCGTCTTCTGCGCGCTGCTGCTGGTCGCCCTGCTGGTGAACGCCGCGCGCGTGCAGGTGCTGCGGGCGGACGCCTACGACGGCAACCCGGCCAACCGCCGGGAGACCATCGCCCGATACGAGCAGCGGCGCGGTGACATCCTGGTCGGCGGCCGGCCGGTCACCGGCTCGCGGGACACCGGGGAGCACCTGCGTTACGAACGGACGTACGCGGAAGGGCCGTTGTACGCGCCGGTGACCGGCTTCGCCTCGCAGGAGTACGGGACGACCCTGCTGGAGCACACCGAGGACGGGATCCTCTCCGGCACCGACCCGGCGCTCGCGCCCCTGCCGCTGTGGAACGACTTCACGCGTTCGCGCAGCGCGGGCGGGCACGTCGAGACGACGATCCACCCGGCCGCGCAGCGGGCCGCGTTCGAGGGGCTGCGTTCACGCAAGGGCGCGGTGGCGGCGGTGGAGCCGTCGACCGGGCGGATCCTGGCGCTGGTGTCCGTCCCGTCCTACGACCCGCAGCCGCTGTCCGGGAACGGGGCCACCGCCCGCGAGACCTGGGCCCGGCTGAACGCCGACCCGGACCGGCCGATGCTGAACCGGGCGGTGCGGCAGACGTATCCGCCCGGTTCGACGTTCAAGGTGGTGACCGCGGCGGCGGCGCTGGACGCGGGCGTGGTCACGGACCTCGACGAGCCGACGGACTCCCCCGAGCCGTACCGGCTGCCGGGGACGACGACCGGGCTGACGAACTCCTCCCGCGGCTGTGCGGACGCCTCGGTGCGGGAGGCGTTCGTCTGGTCGTGCAACACGGTGTTCGCGAAACTGGGGGTGACGACGGGGCTGGAGGCCATGACGGCCACCGCGCACGGCTTCGGCTTCAACCACGCCGGGCTGCGCATCCCGTTCTCGGTGGCGCGCAGCACCTTCGACACCACCATGGACCGGGCGCAGCTGGCGCTGTCGTCGATCGGCCAGTACAACACCCGGGCCACGCCATTGCAGATGGCGATGGTCGCGGCGGCCGTCGCCAACAACGGGCAGATGCGGGAGCCCTATCTGGTGGAGCGCGCCATGCGGGCCGGCGGGAGCACGGTGACGACGGCCGGGTCCAGCGCGGCGCGGCGCGCCATGCACCCGTCGACGGCGCGGCGGATGCAGGAGCTGATGCGCGAGGTGGTGGAGGACGGCACCGGCACCAACGCCGCGATCCCGGGGGCGGTGGTGGGCGGCAAGACCGGCACCGCGCAGCACGGCCTGGGCAACTCCGGTACCCCGTACGCCTGGTTCGTCGCCTGGGCGCAGGGCGAGCGGGACGCCCAGGCGCGGGTGGCGGTGGCCGTGGTGGTGGAGGACGCGGCGGCGAACCGGCGGGAGATCTCCGGCGGCGGGACGGCGGCGCCCGTCGCCCGGGCCGTGATGGAGGCCGTTCTGAAGTAAGTCATCGAGCTCCCACCGCACTTGGGCGCTCACTGGGCGAGACGGGGGTGCCGGAACGGCACGCTCCCGGCTTACCGTCCGCTGCATGACCGACACCGCTGCCCACGAACTCGCCCAGGTGAACATCGCCCGTCTGCTCGCCCCGTTGGACTCCCCGCAGCTCAAGGACTTCGTCGACGCCCTCGACCCGGTGAACGCGGCCGCCGAGGCCGCCGACGGCTTCGTGTGGCGCCTGGTGGGGGACGCGGGCGACGCGACGGACGTGCCGGTGTTCGGGGACACGTGGCTGATCGTCAACATGTCGGTGTGGCGCGACCTGAAGGCGCTCACGGCGTTCATGTACCGGGGCCGCCACCGCGAGATGCTCGCCCGCCGGCGCGAGTTCTTCGCACGGATCGAGGAGGCCATGGTCGCCCTGTGGTGGGTCCCGGCGGGCCACCGCCCGACGGTGGAGGAGGCGGAGGACCGCATCCTCCACCTGCGCGCCCACGGCCCCACCCCGTACGCCTTCACCCTCCGGACGCCCTTCCCGGCGGAAGCGCCGGCACCGGTGGCGAGCGAGGTACCGGAAGGGCTGGGCTGCTCGGCGGTCTAGGGACGTCCCGCCGTTCGGCAGTCTGCCGCACGACGCTCCAAGCCTGCCGCCTTGCTCCGGAACCGGGGCGGACCCGTCGGGTCGGGTGCGGCGGCGACAGCGATCAGGGGTGCGTCACAGGTCGCCGCGCTGGAAGGAGCGGGCCGCGGCCATGACTTCCTTCTGGCGGCCTTCGCTGATGGCCTCGATCGGGGAGGCGTCGTCCAGCTGGGGGTTCATGCCCATCATCCAGGCGCGCGCGATGTGGGGGTTCTCGCAGTTGGCGATGAAGTGGAAGACCTGGCAGGCGGCACGCAGGCGGTTCTCGGAGTCGATGCGTGGGGTGTTCAGGCCCCTGGCCCACCGGCCCACCTGCTTGTGGTCTTCGATGCCTGCGATGTAAGCGACAACTCGCTGGCTGAAGGTGTCCTGCAGGAAGCGGGCCATCTCGGCCGGTGTCTGCTCGGCCATGTCGCGCAGGGCGCGGGCCTCGGCTTCCGCGGTGGACTCTCGCTGAGTCTGCATGGTCTCCTCGTTTCCCCGCCGGCCGTTGGGCAGCAGCGAAGGACGCATCGCGCTCAAGGCGCTAAGGCTGTGTGTGCTGTGAGGACCGGACGGATCCTGCGGCCGCTGCGAGGCATGCCGTGCTCGCTCGTGTCCGGTCGGCTGCTTCGCGCAGCGCACCACGTCAACCATGAGGGGACAAGCACGATGAGGGATGTGCTCGTTGCGCCTGGCCGGTGCCGCGGGGCCGCTCGTAAGGGTCGACCTATCTGTCGTGCACTGCTCAACATGCGTGCTCCTCCGGTGCGTTGTGTGGTCAGCCTACCCGTTTACGGTGCGCTCACTCTATGCTTTTGCCCCTTCAAAACACCCTCAATTACCACCTTTGGCGACCAAGGAAGGGCGTGAGCTGCGGTTTCCTCCGGATGCAACAAGTGGCAATAACCTGCCACCGGTCGCGCTGGACGACCTGAACGGGCTACGCCCCGTACGACCGCATGACGATCCGCTCATCTGACCGTCAGGCCGTACTCCTCGGCGACTTCCCGCAGCGCCGGGTCCTCGACCTGGATGGGCCGCCGCTCGACCTCCTTCAGCTCCGTGTCCCGCCAGACGGCCCAGCAGCGCCGGCCTCCGTAGCTGGAGCGGTAGGTGAGCCCCTGGAAGAGCTGGTGCTGGTCCTGATTGCGCCGGCTGACCGCCCACGCCGCGATCTGGCGGGTGACGTTCCGGTCCCTGCCGTGCAGGTGCTCGTCGGTCAGTGGGCCCTCGATGTCGAAGGCCCGCAGTTCGGTGCAAAGCTCCCGGGCCAGCACGGCCCTCGTCTCCTCCGTCTCCAGGTCGAGGAACTGCGCCCGGTGGACCGGGACGAGACGCACGAGGATCCGGTCGTCGCGCCAACTGGAGGGGATGTCCCGCAACGCCATCTGTCCGGGCCCTGGGGCGGTGCCCGCCATCAGCCGGCGGACCATCGGGGACAGCCGGAAATTGGCCAGGCCCTCGGCGTAGCAGCCGGCCGGCTGGGAGGCGCAGTAGAGCGTTCCGTACGAGAAGAGGCTGTAGCGGCCGGCCGACGAACCCTCGAAGGTCTCCGGCTCGACCTGGTTGTACCTGATGGGGGCGTCCACCCACCCCAGACGCCACACTCCGTCGTCCGGGGCAGCCCTGACGGTGACGGGCAGCAGGGTCATCGCGGCTGCTCCTGTCCGCTGGTCGTGGTCCTTTCCGGCCGTGTCGTCCCAGGTACGGGCAGAGGGCGGGAAGGAGCGGCGAGCGGGCCGGCTAACGGCGCAGTCATGGATCCTCGCTGTGCGCAGTGACGGAAAAGGAGTTGACCGGTTCGACCGGCGTGGAGGAAAGATTCTCTCGCCGCGCGCCCGGGGCGGACGACGTTCCCGGGCATCTGCTGCGGCGCACGGGCGGAGCGTTGAAGCACGGGGACGGCGCACGGATCACAGCCGGTCGTGATGCAACCGGAATGCCATGGTTCCAGCCTCTCCGGCGGCCAGCAGGACGGAGGACTCGACATCGCGCGGGCCCTGCACCGCCTTGAGGGTGTGCACGGGTGAACCGGTCGCGATCCGCAGCAGGGGGCGCGCCGTGTCGGCGTCCCAGATGTGGATGCCGGTCGCTCCCGTCGCTGCGAGAGCGGTCCGTTCCCCCGGCAGGCGCACCACCGTCACGGCTCCGAGGGCCCCGTCGTCGCACTGCAGTTGTCGCACCGCCCGTCCCGTGTGCACGTCCCAGAGCTTCAGGGTGCCATCCTGTCCGGCCGCGGCGACGAGCAGTCCGCCGTCGTCCGGGGCGAGGAACGCCAGGTCGTTGATGATGTCCTGATCACATTTCAGGGTGGGTCCGTCCTGCTCCAAGGTGTCGGCGTTCCAGATCCTGATGTTGCCGTCGCTGCCGCCGGACCCCAGGAGACTCACCCCGCGCCCCTGATGGGTGGCCAGGCACCGGACGGTGAACCGGTGGTCGGGAAGGTCCTTCACCAGTTCGCCGGTGGCCGGCTGCCACACGCAGACCCGGCCGTCGGCGCTCCCGCTGGCCAGCAGGTCGCCGTGCGCGGACGGCAGGGCCACCAGGGCCCGGACGGGCAGGTGGTGGCCCTCCATCGGTGTGCCGGTCGGCTGCCGGGTCCCGGGGTCGACGCACACGATGCTGTGGTCGGCCAGGGCGGCGGCCAGCAGGAGCCGCCCGGCGACCCGCGGCCAGGCGAGGGCGGCGACCCGGTGCCCCTTGAGCAGGGTGAGCTGCCGGTCGGCCGCGAGGTCCCGTACGACGACCCGCGACGCCCGGGCCACGGCCAGCAGGTGCGGCGGTGCGGGGGACAGCGCCCCGGCGGTGACGTCGTTCCAGGTCCGGGGTGGCTGCCCGAAGGTCTCCCGGTCGGCGGTCCAGGCCCGGACGATGCGGTCCGCGCCCGCGGACAGGACCTTGCCGTGGGCGGAGCCGGGCACCGCGGTCAGGGCGGTCACCGGTGCGCGGTGCGCGGGCAGGACACCCTCGACGGGGGTCAGCCCCGGCAGCCGCCACAGGCGCAGGGTTCCGTCGCCCGCGCCGGACACCAGGGCCGGGCGCCGCTCGTGGGAGGTGAGCAGCAGGGAGGTGACGGGCGCCGCGTGCCGGCCCATCGAGGTGACGGCGTCGCGGACGGTCAGATCGCACAGCGAGACGCTGCCGCTCTCGTCGGCCACGGCGTAGGTACCGGGCCGGGGCAGGGCCAGCAGGGCGCGGACCCGCCCGGCGTGCCGCGAGTGCACGGCCGAGGCCTTCCCGTCCGACCAGGACACGGTGGCGTCCTCGGTGAACAGCACCCGGTCCCTTCCATCCGGCATGCCCACGGCGCACAGGACGGCCCGGCGGTCGCGCAACGGTGGTACGGGGACCTCGTGCGGGCGGAACCGGCCGGTGTCGAAGGCGGTGACCGTGCCGTCGCTGAAGGCCGCCAGCACCCGCGGGAGCCGGCCCTGCTGCCGGTGACAGGTCAGGGAACTCACCCAGGTCCGTTCCCGGCACACGACGACGTTGCGGACGAGTCTGCCGCCCACGGCGTCGACCGCCGCCACGCAGCCGTCGGTCCCGGCTGTGACGACCAGCCCGCCCTTGAGCGCGACCAGATGGCTGACGGCACCGGAGTGGACCTTGATCGGGGTGTGCGCCGGCCGGCCGTCCAGGTGCAGGACGCGCACGGTGCCGGACGCGTCCCCCGCCGCGACCGCGGCAGGTTCGCCGGCGGCGTCGAGGACCGTGGCCAGGGACGTCACCTCGGTCCGGCCGGCCGTCCACGCCGGGGTGGGCCGGGCGATGTCGCTCCACAGCGGCGTCACCGGGACCGAGTCCAGCGTGGGCCGTGCGGTGGTTCCGGGCCGCTCCGGCGAGAAGGGGACGGACAGCACCATGCTGGCCAGCCGGGACAGTGGGCCCGTGCCCCGCGCGACGGGCTCCAGTGCGGCCCAGGTCTGCAGCCAGGGCCGGCTCGGCGCTCCCTCGCCCCCGGCCGCGAGGAGCCGGGCCACGCCTGCGCTGCTCTCCCAGGCGAGCAGGGCCGGCGGCACATGGTGGTCGTCCAGGACGTGGCCCTCCGCCGCATGCGCGGCCAGATGGCGGCGCAGGTAGGGGTGGGGGGCGATGGTGGGGTCGCTGGGCACCAGGTCCAGCAGGGCCGCCGCGATCCGCCGCTGGATCTCGGCCTGGCGGTCCTCCGGTGTGTCAGGCATCCGGCCCCTCCTCGGCCAGCAGGTCGGTGTCGGGGTCGAGCAGCACGTCCGCCAGCTCCTCGTGCGCCGGCCGGTACACGCGCCGGTCGTCCTCGACGGCCTGGGCCAGGTAGCCGTTCAGCCGGCTGCCGAGCAGCTTCTCGATCATCCGGTCCCACTGCCCGGCGTCCAGCGTGTGCGGGGAGAGGAAGACTCCGGCGATGGCCGGCCAGACCTCGCCCCGCGGCACGCCCTGTCCCTTGGCGAAGGCGGCGGCCTTCAGGAGGGCCAGGGCGTACTGCGGGGGCAGTCCGTCGGCCTCGGCCAGTTTCAGGTCGCGCTGGAGCAGGCCGCGGATGCCGCTCGTCAGGGTCTTCTTGTACCAGTCCTCGCTGCGGGCCAGCGCCAGGGGATCGTCCGCCCTGCGCAACTGGTCCCCGGCCAGCCGGGCGTCGATGAACGAGGGCCACACCACGTCCACCACGCGTGGCACCACCTCGTCGACGGCGTCGGAGTCGAGAGCGTCGCCGATCAGGGCTTCGAGGTAGAGCGCCATGTCCGTTCTGCTTCCGGCGCCGTCGGTGTGCTCCACCCGCGCGGCGGGAAACGCGTGCCGCAGCGCCTGCAGCAGTCCGGGGCCGTCGTCCCGGGGCAGGTGCGGGGCGTCGTCGACCGTCCGGCTGGCGCGGACACCGACCAGCAGGCGCACGGCGGGCAAGCCGGGTTCGGACGGCCGGCGCGTGCCGGGGACCAGCGTTCCGCAGTAAGGGGCGAGCGGGGCGAGGACGTCGCCGATGATCCGGGCCTGCTCGTGGGCCTCGTCCAGCCCGTCGAGGACGATGGTCACCGGACTTCCGCACGTGCGTACATGGTCCTGGAGCTGCTGCGACCACACCGCGACCGGGTCGTCGGTGGCCTCGACCTCCTTCCTGGTCACCCCCAGGGCCACCAGCAGGTCACCCGCCACCCGGGCCGCGTTGAGGTTCCGGGCCGGCACGGCGGCCGTCACCGCGCCTTCCGGCGGGACCGTGTCCTCGGGCGAGAGGCCCGCGGCCGTGATGAACAGCGGCGTCCGCCGGAACGCCGGGTTGCTCAGGGTGACGGCGCGTGCCAGCACGGCCGATTTTCCACTGCCCGCGCAGCCGCTGATCAGCAGCACACCCCGCGGTGACCGGGGACCGAGGAACGCGGCGACTCTGCGGTTCAGTTCCTCACGTCCGCGGAAGTACCAGTTGGAGTCGTGCTCCTGCGGCCTTCCCGTCGCCCGGTCCAGCCAGTACTCCGCCGACAGCGCCCCCTGCTCGACGGCCGCGGACCGCCCCGGGACGTGGACATAGCCGGGATTGGGCAGGCACGGGGACGGCTCGTGGTCGCCCGCCTGGATCAGATGCTGGAGTTTGAACCTCTTCGATTCCGCCGGAGGCAGGTGGCGGGCGTACTCGTGCATGAACTCCGGCACGCTGAGGTGCGGCGTGGTGATGCCGGCCGTGCGCCGCAGGTACCGGAGCGCGTCCTGCAACAAGGTCGGGAACCGCAGGACCTCGATCTTGGTCTTGATGCCGCAGGTGCCCAGCACGTCGATCCGGGCCGACGCCAGGCGGCTCGCGCTGATCTCCTTGTGCACGGCGGCCAGATCGGACTGCAGGTTGCCCGCGAAGCACGTGTTCACGATCACGAGGACGTTCTCGACGTGCGAGTCCAGGGCCGCGGCGATGACGTCGGCCGTGCGCACGGCCGTGGCCAGGGGGCGTCGCTCCTCCGTGGCGGGCAGCCGCAGGAAATGGGTGTCCGCTGAGGCGGCGATGCCGTGGCCGGTGATGAACAGGGTCAGGGCGAGGCCGCGCAGTTCGCGGACGTTCTCCCGGCGCAGGAAGTCCTCGACGTCGTCCCGGTGCCGCAGTGCCGGCGGTTCGACCTGACGGAAAGGGGGGAGCGGTCCCGGCGTCCCCCACCACGTGCGCACCGCGTCCAGTTGCCGGTCGATGCCCTCGGCGAACTCCTCGGCGTTGTCCTCGTCGTCGTAGTCGCGGACGGCGACGGTCAGGAGAACCCGCTCTCCCGGCTCCTCGTCAGCCGCGCCCGGGAGACCGTCCCGAACGTCACCCCCCGTGTCCAGCATGTCACTAGTGTGACAGTCATGAACCACTCCGGGGGCGGGACCCTTCCAACTTCCCTTCCGCACACCGAACCCGGCCTGGTACCGGCCGTCACGCACGACGCCGTCGTCATCGTCCCGGGCATCATGGGCAGCGAACTGTACGACACCGTCGCCGGCAGGACGATCTGGGGCCTGGCGAACGGCAGTTGGCTCGGCAGGGCCTGGCTGACCCGCGACGGGCTCGCTCCGCTGCGGCTCACCGACGAGGAGCGGGCCGGCGACCACAGCCGCGTCCGGGCACGACGTCTGCTGCGGACCCCGGCCTGGAGCCCGTTCCTGCGCGGTGTCGAGCCCTACCACGCCCTCGTCCGCACCGTGGAGAACACCACGGCACACCCCGACGCGGTCATGACGTTCCCCTACGACTGGCGGCTGTCCATCGAGGTCAACGGGCGCCGTCTGGCCGAGGAGGCGCGCGCCCACCTCCAGCGCTGGCTCGCCCACCCGGCCCAGGCGGCGGCCCGTCGGCAGGCGGTCGACGAACGGCCGGCCCGTCTGGTCTTCGTCGCCCACTCCATGGGCGGCCTCGTCACGTACACGGCCCTGACCCTGGGCGGCGACCGGGATCTGCCGGCCGACACCCGGGGCGTCATGACCCTCGGCACCCCCTTCCAGGGATCCGTGGTGGCCGCGAACATCCTCAACGCCCGGCAGGGAGGGCCCCTGCCGCTCCCCCACACCCGCCTAGCCCGCGCGGCGGCCACCATGCCCGCCGTGCACGAACTCCTCCCCCGGTTCCTCTGCCTGGAGGACGGTCTTGACGTCCGCCGCCTCACCGCCGTCGATGTCGCCGACCTCGGCGGGGACAAGGACCTCGCAGCGGCCTCGGAGGGCTTCTTCAGCTCCCTGTACGCGCACGAACTCCCCCGCCAGCGGCCCGTCGTCGGCATCCGCCAGGACACCGTCCAGTCCCTGAGGCTCGTCGACGGTGTCGTCCACGCCTCCGAGTACTGCTTCCGTACCGACGGGGACGGGGAGGTCAAGCGCGATGCCAACGGCGCTCCGCTCCGCTACCGCGTGTGGGGCGACGGCACGGTCCACCGCGGGTCGGCGTCGCTGCTGCGCCGGACCGTTCCGGTGTTCGCCCAGCACGGCGCCATCGCCCAGGGCCGTGAAGCCCGCCGGATCGTCGCCGACTTCCTCCTGGAGGACGACCACCTCGGCCCCGATCAGGCGGAGGACGGCATCGGCCTGAACGTCCCCGACTTCGTCGGGCCGGGCACGGCGTGGGACTGCTGCGTCACCGGCACCGACGACCCCGCGCAGGTCGAGTGCGTCGTCGCCGCGGCCGAGGGGGACTGGCGCCGGCCCGTCCGCCTGGAGGCGGGCGACGACGACCGGCTGCACGCCGGGGTCACCCTTCCCGGCGAGGGGCTGTACCGCATCACCGCCCGGTCCGAGACCGGTCCGACAGTGACCCAGCTCGTCTTCGCCGGACGCGAGGACGGGGACGGCACGCGGGACTGACGTCGCGGGCGGCACAGGACACCCCGGGGCGGATGGCCGGCCCGGCCGGCGGGGTGGAGGCGCCCGCCGGATAGACCGTTCGTCAACAAGTCGTGCCGGAGGGATTGACGACCTTGCTGACAGGCAGTCTCATAAGTGGGGTGAACCACCGGTAACCCAAGACGCCCATGAGGTGGAACCGCCATGACGACCCTGACGGAAGCCGACGCGCTGGACGGTCTGCGGGACGCGCTCGGCCTGCTCAAGGACCGCGAGCAGGTCGCCCAGCGGCTGCTCGACTCTTCCGCCAAGCACTCCTTCGACCCGGACAAGGAGCTGGACTGGGAGGCGCCCTTCGAGGAGGGCAAGTGGTTCTGGCCTCCCGAGCTGGTGTCCCTGTACGACACCCCGCTGTGGAAGCGGATGAGCGAGGAGCAGCGCATCCTGCTGTCCCAGCACGAGGCCGCGGCCCTCGCCTCGCTCGGCATCTGGTTCGAGATCATCCTCATGCAGCTGCTGGTGCGGCACATCTACGACAAGGCCGCGACGAGCGCCCACGTGCGGTACGCGCTCACCGAGATCGAGGACGAGTGCCGGCACTCCAAGATGTTCGCCCGGCTGATCACCCACGGCGGCACCCCCTGGTACCCGGTGAGCCGCGTCCACCAGCAGCTCGGCCGGCTGTTCAAGACGATCTCCACCACCCCGGGCTCCTTCACGGCCACCCTGCTGGGCGAGGAGGTGCTCGACTGGATGCAGCGGCTGACCTTCCCCGACGAGCGCGTCCAGCCGCTGATCCGCGGCGTCACGCGCATCCACGTCGTCGAGGAGGCCCGTCACGTGCGGTACGCGCGTGAGGAGCTGCGGCGCCAGATGGTGACCGCGCCGAAGTGGTCGCAGGAGTTCACCCGGATCACCTCCGGGGAGTTCGCGCGGGTCTTCTCGGTGGCCTTCGTGAACCCGGACGTCTATACCAATGTCGGCCTCGACAAGCGCGAGGCCCTCGCCCAGGTGAAGGCGAGCGGACACCGGCGGGACGTGATGCAGCAGGGCTCGAAGCGGCTCACGGACTTCCTGGACGACATCGGCGTGCTGCGCGGCGTGGGACGGCGCCTGTGGAAGTCGTCCGGGCTGCTGGCGTAGGGGGGAGGCCCGGAAGGGACGCCACGGGCGGGTTCCGCGGCCCGGCGGTTACGCTGCGGGGCATGACCCCGCAGGCCCCCACCCCCGCCTACCGGCGGCTCAGCGTCGAGGAGCGCCGCAGTCAGCTCCTCGACGCCGCACTGTCCCTCTTCGCCCACAGCGCCCCCGAGGACGTCTCCCTGGACGACGTGGCGGAGGCGGCGGGCGTGTCGCGGCCCCTGGTGTACCGGTACTTCCCCGGCGGCAAGCAGCAGCTGTACGAGGCGGCCCTCGGGTCCGCGGCCGACGAGCTGCGGCACTGCTTCGACGAGCCGCACGAGGGCCCGCGGCTGCCCCGGCTGTCCCGGGCCCTGGACCGGTACCTGACCTTCGTGGACGAGCACGGCGCGGGGTTCAGCGCGCTGCTCCAGGGCGGCAGCGTCGTGGAGACCTCCCGTACGACCGCGATCGTGGACGGCGTGCGCCGGGCCGCCGCCGAGCACATCCTGAGCCACCTGGGGGTCGCCGAGGCCGGGCCCCGGCTGCGGATGACGATCCGGATGTGGATCACCGCCGTGGAGGCGGCCTCGCTGATCTGGCTCGACGAGGACAAGCAGCCCCCGGCCGGGGAGCTGCGGGACTGGCTGGTCGAGCAGTTCGTGGCGGGCCTGGAGGTGACCGGGCGGCGCGACCCGCAGACCGAGGAACTGGTCCGGGCCCTGGCCGCCGACGGCTGACCGGCACCGGTCCCTGGCGGACGGCGGACACGGGCCCGCCGCGGTCGCCGGGCGAGCGGCGGACACGGACCCGACGCCGGTCCCCGGGCGGGCGGCGGACACAGGCCACCGTCCCCGGGCGGGCGGCGCACACGGGCCCCACGCGGTCCCCGGGCGGGCGGCGGACGCGGGCCGGCACCGTCGCCGGGCGGGCGGCGGACACAGGCCACCGTCGCCGGGCGGGCGGCGGACACAGGCCGGCACCGTCGCCGGGCGGGCGGCGGACACAGGCCCCACGCGGTCCCCGGGCGGGCGGCGGACGCGGGCCGGGCGGGCGGATGACGGACACTGGTGCCGTGAAGAGCCAAGACACCCCCTTCGAGGGCGGGCCCATGGACGGCCGTGTCCTGCCCGTGCTGCTGGGCATGACCGGGCACCCGCCCAAGACGTACCGCATCCCCGTCCCCGCGCCGGACGGCGGCCCGGAGACCGTCCTGGTCTACCGGCGGACGCCCCGCGCGCACAGCGGACGGACGGGGCTGACCCGGGGGTGGAAGTACGTGTACGACCCCGATCCGGACCGGTCGGCGGGCCGGCCGCGGTGGCCGTGGTCCCGGCCGGCCGCCGGTCCGGACGCCACGCCGCCGGGCAAGCCGGACGACGCGCACGGGTGACCCCGTTGCGCCGAACCGCGCACACCCGGCGCGCGGGCCGCGCAGGACCGTCTGATGCTCGCGATGCGGAGCGGAGAAGCCGCCCCGGATCGGAGGTGATGACGTGTCAGGAAGGCTGCTGCGTCTGGTGTGCACGGCGGCACTGGCGGCCGGGACGGTCCTCGTGCCGCTGCCCGCGACGGCCCTGCCGGAGCCGCCCCCGGCCCCCGCGGACACCGGCACCGGTCCCGGGGCCGCGGAGGGCGAGGATCCCGGCGGGCGGTCGGTCGCCGCGCTGCTGACGGATCTTCAGGAGCTGTACCGCGAGGCGGGGAAGGCCACCGAGACCTACAACGCCACCGAGGAACGGCTGAGGAAACAGCGCGTGGAGACCGCCCGGCTGGACCGCGCCCTCGCCCGGGCGAGGCTGGCCCTGCACGACAGCCGCGGCGCGGCGGGACGGCTGGCCCGGCAGCAGTACCAGAGCAGCTCGGACCTCTCCCCGTATCTGCGGCTGCTGCTCGCCCGCGACCCGCAGCGCGCGCTGGAGCAGCGGCACGTGATCGGCCGGGTGGCGCGGGAGCGGACCGAGACGGTGGGCCGGCTGACCGCCGGCGAGAAGCGGGCCGCCGCGCTCGCCCGCCGTGCCCGCAAGGCCCTCGACGACCAGCAGGTCCTCGCCGCACGCCACCGCGAGCAGCGCGACGAGGTGCGCCGGCGGCTCGGTGAGGTCGAGGAACTGCTCGCCTCGCTCAGCGCCGGGGAGCTGGCCGCCCTCGCCGAGCTGGAGCGGACGCGGACGGCCGAGCGGCAGGAGGAGTTCCTGGCCTCCGGCGCTCTGGGCGCGCCCGGGCCCGCCCGCACCCCGACCGGGGCGGGCGAGCGGGCCGTGCGGTACGCCGTCGAGCAGATCGGCAAGCCCTACGAGTGGGGTGCGGAGGGCCCGGCGGCCTACGACTGCTCGGGGCTGACGTCCGAGGCGTGGGCCGCGGCCGGGGCGCCGGTCCCGCGGACCAGCCAGGAGCAGTGGGCGGAGCTGGAACGCGTGCCGCTGGACCGGCTGCGGCCCGGGGATCTCGTCGTGTACTTCCCCGAGGCCACGCACGTGGCCCTGTACCTGGGCGACGGGATGGTGGTGCAGGCGCCCCGTCCCGGTGCCCGGGTGAAGGTCTCCCCCATCGCCGCGAACCCGGTGCTGGGCGCGGTGCGCCCCGACCCGGACGGGGAGCCCCTGCGGCACTACGAGCCGCCCGAGCTCCCCGAGGGGGCGACGGAGGGGTCCGACGAGGGTTACGCGGGGGCGGGCGCGCCGGCGGGACCGGCCGCGCTGCCCGCGACCTCGGCCAGGTAGGCGTCCGCCTTGGCCGGGTCGAAGAAGAAGTTCTCCAGGTCGGACGGGTCGTCGAAGCAGTTGACGAAGCGGTCGGCGACCTCCTGGTACTGGCCGCCCGCGCCGAACAGGTTCAGCACGTGCTCGGGCGGCGGGGCCAGCATTGCGTTCGTCCACTTGGTGACGTGGCGGGCGGTCTCCCAGTACCGGTCGAACGTCTGCTGCATCCAGGTCTCGTCGAACGGCTTGTCGCCGTGTTCGATGATGGACGCGAGGTAGGAGGCGGCGCACTTGGACGCCGAGTTGGAGCCCTGCCCGGTGATCGGGTCGTTGGCCACGACGACGTCGGCGACGCCGAGGACGCTCCCGCCGCCGGGCAGCCGGCCGACGGGGTTGCGGACGGTGGGGGCGTAGCGTCCGGCGAGCGTGCCGCCCGCGTCGGTCAGTTCCACGCCGGAGGTGCGCTCGTACTCCCAGGGGAGGAACGTCTTCATCAGGTCCAGGGTCAGGGAGAGGTGCTCGCCCGGGTCCTTGACGTCCTTGAAGGCGTCCAGCGGGCCGCCGGGGAGGCCCTCCCAGAACAGGATGTCCGCGCGGCCGGTGGTGGTGAGGGTCGGCATGATGAACATCTCGCCGACGCCGGGGACCACGTTGCAGCGGACGGCCTCGGTGTCGGGGTGCTCCGGGCGGGGCGCGAGTCCGTGCACGTAGGCGACGGCGAGGGCGCGCTGCGGCTCGCTGTACGGGGAGCGTCCGGCGTCGCGGCCGAACATCTGGACCAGTTCGCCCTTGCCGGCGGAAACGAGCACCAGGTCGTAGGTGCGGGAGAAGTAGTCGAGGTCGCCGACGGCCACGCCGTGGATGACGAGTTGGCCGCCGCGCTGCGCGAAGGTCTCCATCCAGCCGGCCATCTTCACGCGCTGGTCCACGGACTGCGCGTACCCGTCAAGCAGGCCCAGCCAGTTGATGGCGCGCTGCGTGGGGCCGGGGTCGTGGGAGCCGGGGGCGGCGACCGAGACGCCCAGGCCGCGGATCTTCGGGGCCTGCGACTCCCAGAAGTTCAGCTGGAGGTCGCGCTCGTGCTGCAGCGCGGTGTGGAACATGCACTGCGTCGACATCACCCGGCCGGTGCGTATCTCGTCCGCGGTCCGGTTCGACATCAGGGTGACCTCGTACCCGTGCGACTGGAGGCCGAGGGCGAGCTGGAGCCCGGACTGGCCGGCTCCGACGACGAGTATCTTCCGCATACGGGGTGACTTCCTACTCGGGGGTTTCGTCTACTCGGGGGTTTCGTCGAGCGCGTGGCCCACGAGGGACAACAGGGTCTCGATGGCAGAGATCCGGCGGCGCGCGTCCATGATCATGACGGGGATGTGCGCGGGGATCGTCAACGCCTCCCGCACGTCCTCCGGTTCGAACCGCTCGCTGCCGTCGAAGTGGTTGACGGCGACCACGTACGGCAGTCCGCAGCTCTCGAAGTAGTCCAGGGCCGGCCAGCAGTCCTTCAGCCGCCGGGTGTCGGCGAGGACGACCGCGCCGATCGCGCCGCGCACCAGGTCGTCCCACATGAACCAGAACCGCTGCTGACCGGGGGTGCCGAAGAGGTAGAGCACCAGGTCGTCGTCGAGCGTGATGCGGCCGAAGTCCATGGCCACCGTGGTGGTGAGCTTCTCCGGCGTGGCGGTGAGGTCGTCGGTGTCCTCGCTCGCCTCGGTCATCAGCGCCTCGGTCTGCAGGGGCGTGATCTCCGAGACGGCGGTGACGAGGGTGGTCTTGCCGACGCCGAAGCCGCCGGCCACGACTATCTTGGTGGCGACCGGCGCCCGGGTGGGGTCCGCCTGCCAGGGCAGCAGGGGCTCGTCGCCCTCGACGAGCGGGGAGACACCTCGGGCGGCGTCAGAGACGACGGAGTCCACTCAACACCCTTTCCAGCAGCGCGCGGTCGGGACGGCCCGTGCCGTGGCCGGTTCCCGTTCCGTAGACACGGATCCTTCCCTGGTCCGCGAGGTCGCTGAGGAGGACCCGGACCACGCCGAGCGGCATCCTGAGCAGCGCGGCGATCTCGGCCACCGTCCGCATCCGGCGGCACAGTTCGACGATGGCCCGGCTCTCCGGCATGACCGCCGACAGCCCACCGCTCGTCAGTTCCCTGCGCTCCTCGGGGGCCTCCAGGGCGGCCGTGCTCGCGACGAACGTCTCGACGAGCAGGACGTGGCCGAAGCGGGTCCGGCCCCCGGTGAGGGAGTAGGGGCGCACGCGGGCGGGTTTGCGGTCACCGCCGCGCACCGGGAGTTGTTTCCTGGACGTACTGCTCATCGGGGACTCCCGGTGGACTCGGTCTCCAGGGACTGGCGCAGTTCGTGGCGGAGTTCGGGGGTGAGGACGTGGCCGGCCCGGCCCACGAAAAGAGCCATGTGGTAGGCGACGACGCTCATGTCGCAGTCCGCGGAGCCGTGGACGCCGAGCAGGGAGCCGTCACTGATCGACATGATGAACAGGCTGCCCTCGTCCATCGCGACCATGGTGTGCTTGACCGGCCCGGAGTCCATCAGCTTGGCGGCGCCGACGGTGAGGCTGCCGATGCCGGAGACGATGGTCGCGAGGTCGGCGGCGGAGCCGCGGGGGCCGGTGCGCCGCTCGCTGCGCGCGGCGCGGGCGGCGGTGACGCGGTCGGCGTCGGAGGAGAGCAGCAGCAGTCCGTCGGAGGAGACCACCGCGACGGAGAGGATGCCGGGCACCTCCTCGACGAGGTTGGTCAGCAGCCAGTGCAGGTTGCGGGCCTCACTGCTCAGTCCGAAGGTACTGGGCGCGGTCAACTGCTTGCCTCCTCGACGGTGCCCCCCGTGGCTTCCTCGGTCGCGGCTGCTCCGGTGCCGCCGGTGTCGGCGGCGTCCCGGGAGCGGGCCGGCTGCGGTGCGGTGGCGGACGGGGCCCGGTGGGGTCCCGTCTGCTCGGAGATCTCCGCCTCGACGTCCCGGTATCCGGCCTCCGCCCCCCGGCGGAAGCCGCCGAGGCGGCGGCGCAGGGCCTCCGCGTCGACGGAACCGGTGCGCGGGCGCGGGGCTTCGGCGGGTGCGGTGATCCTGGGTGTGCGCTTGGGCAGGCCCTTCGCGGTGACCGGCTCCTCGGCCACGGGCTCCTCCGCGGCCGGGCCGTCGGGCACACGGGCGTGCTCGGCGTCGGGACCGGGGGCGGTGGCGGTGGCGGTGCCGGTGGTGGCGTCGGTGCCGGTGGTGGCGTCGGTGGCGGCGTCCGTGGGGCCGGCGCCCGCGGCGGCCGGCGGCGAGGCCTCCGGGCCGGCGGGGCGGTCGTCGCCGGGCCGGGACGGAGCCGGGATCAGGAGCTCCATCGTCATCTCGGCCGGCCGCTGCGCGGGGACGGACGGCACGTCGTCGGACTCGGCCGCCGTGTCGACGGCGCCCGAGGCGCGCGTGTCGCCTGCGTCGCCCGTGTCGGCGGTGACACCGGTGGCGTGGTCGGTTCCGGGCCGCTGCTCCGCCGTCTCCGGCGCACCGGCGTCCGGCCGGGCGTGCGCGTCGTGACCGGCGGCCCGCTCCTCGGCGGGCGCCTGCGCGTCCGCGTCCCGCCTGTCGGTGTCGTCCTCGGCCGCACCGTGGCCGACGGGGTCCGACGCGTCCCGCTCCGCGGGCTCCGGCGTTCGGACGTCGGTTCCGTCGGCGTCTGCTGCGTCGACCTCGGCGCCGTGGGCGCCGGTTGCGTCGGCGTCGGTTGCGTGGGCGTCGAAGCGCGTCGCCGCGTCGTCCCCGGTCTCCGCCGCTCCCGCGTCGGTCCGGTCGGTGGCACGGTCCGTCGCACCGACGACCGCGGACGCGTACACGTCCGCGTCACGCACGCCGGCGTCCTGCTCGTCCGCGCCCTGCGCCGCCGGCTCCTCGGCGTCACGCGCGTCCGCGCCCTGCGCCGCCGACTTCTCGGCGTCCGGCGCATCCGCGCCCTGCGCCCCCGGTTCCTCGGCCCCCGGTTCCTCGGCCGCTGGCTCCTCGACCGCCGGCTGCTGCCGGCGTACGGCCTGCTCCGCGAGGTCGACGAGCGGGTCGTCGCTCTCCGTGCGGCCGTGCAGGACGTTGGAGTTGGCCTCGGCGTCCGCGCCCGCCAGGGAGTAGCTCTGCGTACCGCCGGCGACGGGGCCGGAGGCGGGCACGGCGGCCGGGGAGGGGTCGGCGAGCAGCGGCTGGGGCACGACGACGACCGCGGCGATCCCGCCCTGCTTCTGCTCCCGCAGCTTCACCCGCAGCCCGTGCCGCTGGGCGAGGCGGGCCACGACGTACAGGCCGAGGCCGAGGCCGTCCTCGCCCTCCTGCTCGTAGGGTGCCTCGGGGTCGAACGCGGACAGGCGCTCGTTGAGCCGCTCCAGCCGGTCGGCGGCCATGCCGATGCCCTCGTCCTGGACGGAGAGCATGACCTCGCCGTTCTCCAGCAGCCAGCCGGAGACTTCGACGGGCAGGTCGGGCGGGGAGAACGAGGTGGCGTTCTCCATGAGTTCGGCGAGCAGGTGGGAGAGGTCGTCGGCGGCGAACCCGGCGATGTGGGCGTGGGGAGGCAGTGCGGCGATGCGGACGCGTTCGTAGCGTTCGATCTCGCTGACCGCGGCCCGGACGACGTCGACGAGCGGCACCGGCCCGGCGGTGTGCTGGACGTGTTCGGTACCGGCGAGGACGAGGAGGTTCTCGCTGTGCCGGCGCATGACGGTGGCGAAGTGGTCCAGCTTGAACAGGGTGGCGAGCCGGTCCGGGTCGTCCTCGCGCTCCTCAAGACCCTCGATGACGCCGAGTTGGCGTTCGACCAGGCCGAGGGTGCGCAGGGCGAGGTTGACGAAGGTGCCGCCGATGCTGGTGCGCAGGCGTTCCAGGTGGGCGGCCGACTCGGCGAGTTCGGCGCGCAGTTCCTCGCGGGCGTCGGCCATCTTCTGGCGCTGGCCGACCAGGTGCTTGCGGTCGGCCTCCAGGGTGGCGACCCGTTCGGCGAGTCCGGCGGCGTGCGCGTGCAGGGCGTTGACGGAGCGGACGACCTGGGCGAACTCGTCGTTGCGGCCGGTGAAGGTGATCGGGTCCTCGGCGACCGGGTCCTCGGCCCCGGCGAGCCGCGCGCTGCCGCGGCGCAGCACGGACAGGGGGCGGGTGAGGGTGCGGGCCATCGCGGTGGCGATGGCGACGGCGACCAGCATCAGGGCGCCGAGGAGGGCGATCCGGATCTCCAGGGCGGTGACGTCGTCGTCGCGCAGCTGGGCGAGTTCCTTGCTGCGCTTCTCGTAGAGGGACGACTCGACGCCGCGCATGGTCTCGACGCGGGCGGTGAGCGCGGCCTCGAGCTTCTTCGTGCTGGTGGCGAGGTCGCTGTCGGAGAGGGTGGGGGCGTCGGTGAGCTTCGCGAGGTACTTCTCGGCGGAGTTGACCTCGTGGCCGGAGACGGTGGAGTCGTAGGAGGAGCGGGCCGCCTTGGGGGCGGTCTCGCGGAATCCGGCGAGGGCGGCGTCGGAGCGCAGGCGGGCCTCGACGGCGGCGGCGGTGAGCTGGTCGCGCCGCTTGGTGTCGGCCTCCGAGGACACGGCGGTGGTGGTCGCCGCTCCGGTCAGGGGGTCGATGACGGTCTGTTCGGTGCTCGGCACGCTGAAGGCGGCGAGCAGCAGTCCGCGGGTGGCGGCGGCCTGCTGGACGGCGGTGTCGAGTTCGGCGAGGGAGTGGGCGCCGGAGCCTGCGCGCGGCGGGGTCTTGTCGGCAAGCTGTTCGGCGAGCCGGTGCAGTTCGGTGATCGCGGCGGAGTAGGCCTCGTGCGCTTCGAGAGCGGTGCTCTTGCCGGTGAGCGCCGCTCTGCGCAGGGTCGAGACGGCGTCGAGGTCCTTGCGCAGGGTCTCTGAGGTGTCCGAGTCGGCGCGCATCTCCTCGACCTGCCGGTCGACGCGGGCGCTGTGCTGCTCGGAGGGTGCCTTGGAGCGGGGGCGGCCGGCCGCGATGTAGGAGGTGACCTCGTCGCGTTCGTCCGCCAGGGAGTGGGCGAGGCTGAGGGCGTCCTGGGTCTGCTCGGCGAGGGTCACCAGATCCTGGGAGTCGCTGAGTTCACCGGAGGCCGCGAGCACGCCCGGGGCCCCGGCGCCGGCGATCGCCGCGGCCACCACGGCGACGGCCACGATGAGCCGGTTGCGTACGTGGGTGGGGCGGCCCCTGCCGACGGTGGGCGTCTGCTCGGCGTCCCCCGTGGGGGTCGGCTGCTTGCCTGGGCGACGAGGCCGCGTCTTCTGCACCGGTGCTCGCATTCCTGACTCGTGTACCCGTGGGTCCGGGTGACGCTCCGTCAACGGGCGTGTCCGCGCCTCCCCCGAGCCGTCCACTCCACCCGGGCGGCTAGGCGCCCCCGACGCCCCGACCCTCCCAGCGGGAATGGGCAGGGAAAGAGCATCACCTGACCCGCCACTCGAAGGAGTGAACATCGGACGGGAGTTGGTGGGCAAGTTCCGTGGCCGTGCGCAGGAGCCTTTGCCGGTACGCCGGTTGGACGTCTGCGGCGGGCGGTGGCAATATTCGCCGCCACGCCTTTCCACAGCGCTGCATTACGCCCCAAACCAGGCACCTGACCTGCGCCGCTGTGGGGATCCGGGGTGGATCGGTGCCCTTTCGCGGCCGTTGTGAAGGGCTCGTGCAGACTGACCGAATGCGTACTGAGCTGGTTTCGGAGCCGGGGGACGCGGGCCGCCCCAATGAGGACTTCGCGAGTGTCGGCCTGCCCGCATCCGGGGAGGGCGGTGTCCTCGTGGTGCTGGACGGGGTCACTCCGCCGCGGGACGGCACGGGTTGTCTCCATTCCGTCCCCTGGTTCACCTCGCGCCTCGGCGGGGCCCTGTCCGAACTGACCGTTTCGCTGCCCGACGTGCCGCTGGCCGATCTGCTGGCCCGGGCGATCTCGCGGACCGCCGCGGCCCACGCCGACACCTGTGACCTTTCTCACCCCCGCACCCCGCAGGCAACCGTGGTGCTGGCCCGCTGGTCGCCGGGCCGGGTGGAGTACCTGGTGCTCTCCGACTCGGCGCTGCTGGTGGAGTCGGCCGGCGGCGCGGTCACGGCCGTGCTGGACGACCGGCTGGCCCTGCTCCCCCGCTCGGCGCTGGCGACGGACGCGCTGGTGGACGCCACGGTGCGCAACCGGGAGGGCGGCTTCTTCACGGCGGCGGCCGATCCGTCGGTGTCCGCCCGGGCGGTGACCGGGTCCCTGCCGCGCGAGGAGGTGCGCTCCCTGGCCG
The DNA here is from genome assembly GCF_044767675.1 of Streptomyces sp. NPDC101219. NCBI lineage: Bacteria > Bacillati > Actinomycetota > Actinomycetes > Kitasatosporales > Streptomycetaceae > Streptomyces > Streptomyces sp. NPDC101219. The sequence goes on along the minus strand of NZ_JBIWOK010000006.1, from coordinate 251,257 downwards.
CGCTGACGGACGGCGCCACCCGCTGGGTGGACCGGTTCGGCGAGGGCGACTGGACGGACTGCCTGGCCCTGATCCGCAAGGAGGGTGCGCAGGTCCTGGTGGACCGGGTGCGGGCACGGGAGCGGGCGGACACGGAGCGGGTGCTGCTGGGGGGGAGCAAGACCCACGACGACGCGACCGTGGTGTTCGTGGAGCTGTGAGGCCGGGCCCGCGGCGGGGATGCTCGTGGAGCTGTGAGGCCGGGCCCGCGGCCGGGATGCTCGTGGAGCTGTGAGGCCGGGACGCCGAGGGGCAGGCCGGGTTACTTCTCCATCCCCTGGTTGAGCCGGCCGAGCAGCCGGGCGAGTTCCGTGACCTCGGCCGGGTCCCAGTGGGCGAGGCGGCCGGCGTAGCGGGCGCGGCGGGCCTCGCGGACCCGGCCGACCCGGTCGCGGCCCTCCTCGGTCAGCGCGACCAGCCAGGCCCGGCCGTCGGCGGGGTCGGGTTCGCGGGCGACGAGGCCGAGGTCCTCGAGCGCATGGAGCTGCCGGGACATCGTGGCCTTGCCGACGCCGATGTAGGCGGCGAGTTCGGTGGCCCGCTGCTTGCCGCATTCATCCAGACGGACGAGCAGCCCGTAGGCGGAGGACTCCAGGTCCGGGTGCACCTCGCGGGCCATCTCCCCCTGGTTGGCCCGGGCGCGTCGCAGCAGCACCGTCAACTCCCGTTCCAGGGCGAGGAATGCGGGCTGTTCCAGGTGGGTTCCGGATGCCGGCGTGGCGGCCTGGTCACCGCCGCCGATTCCGTCTTCGTGCACGTCAGCCCCTGCCTAGGTCTTTCGGGTGGTGAGTGTCGCGCCAAGTGGCGACGTCGTCGCGGCTTGGCCAGTATTTCGCAGGCGTAGACCAACGGCAGCTTCCGGACGTTTCGTCCACCCCCGCGTTCTCCCTGCGCAGCTTCTCTATCAGGCACCTGGGTGGCATGCCCACAACATGCGATGTGGGTCACATTCCGGATTCGGCCCGACCCCACACCGGCCCACCGACCTACGGAGACACGTCCATGCCCCTCCGCAGAACCCGCGCGTCGCGCGCCGCCGGCGCGTCCGGCTCCCCCCGCATATCCCGCGCCTCCCGCACGACCGTCGCGGCGGCGACCCTGCTCGCGCTCCTCTCCCTCCCCCACACGGCCCTGGCCGACGAACCCGGCCCCGTCTCTCCCCCGCGCGGGTCCGCGTACATGGGCATGGGCGTCGTCGCCCACGACGGCCGCGACGGCACCCCGCCCACCGACCGCGTCACCCAGACGGAGGGCGTGGACGTCTCCAGCCACCAGGGCAACGTCGCCTGGCAGACGCTGTGGAACAGCGGAGTGAAGTGGGCCTTCGTCAAGGCCACCGAGGGCACGTACTACCGGAACCCCTACTTCGGGCAGCAGTACAACGGCTCCTACGACGTGGGCATGATCCGCGGCGCCTACCACTTCGCCACCCCCGACACCGCCAGCGGCGCCGCCCAGGCCGACTACTTCGTCGACAACGGCGGCGGCTGGAGCCCCGACGGCCGGACCCTGCCGGGCGCGCTCGACATCGAGTGGAACCCGTACGGCGACGCCTGCTACGGCAAGTCGCCCAGCGGGATGGTGAGCTGGATCAGCGACTTCCTGGACCGCTACCGGGCGCGCACCGGACGCCACGCCGTGATCTACACGGCGACGAGCTGGTGGAAGCAGTGCACCGGCAACTACGCGGGCTTCGCCGCCACGACCCCGCTGTGGATCGCCCGGTACGCCTCCGCCGTGGGCGAACTGCCCGCCGGCTGGGGCGCCTACACGATGTGGCAGTACACCTCGACCGGCCCGACCGTCGGCGACCACAACCGGTTCAACGGCACCGTCGACCGGGTCCGCGCCCTCGCCCTGGGCTGAGCCGCGCCCGCGGCACCGTCGACCGGGTCCGCGCCCTCGCCCTGGGCTGAGCCGCGCCCGCCCGGGGAGGTCCGGGCGCACGGAGAGGCCCGGGCCTCCCTCACGGAGCCCGGGCCTCCCGCGTCCGGCCACCGCCGTCACACGGCGACCGGAACCTCCGGCGCGGCGCCGCGGGCGGCCGGCGCCAGCGCCAGCTCGAGGACCTGGCGGACGTCCGTGACGGCGTGGACGTCCAGCTTGTCCAGCACCTCCTCGGGCACGTCGTCCAGGTCGGGCTCGTTGCGCTTGGGGATGATCACCGTGGTGATCCCCGCCCGGTGCGCCGCGAGCAGCTTCTGCTTCACCCCGCCGATCGGCAGCACCCGCCCGGTCAGCGAGACCTCGCCGGTCATCGCCACATCGGTGCGGACCAGGCGGCCGGAGAGCAGCGAGGCCAGCGCGGTGGTCATCGTGACGCCCGCGCTCGGGCCGTCCTTGGGCACCGCGCCCGCCGGGAAGTGGATGTGCGCTCCCCGGTCCTTCAGGTCGCCCACCGGCAGCTCCAGCTCGGCGCCGTGGCTGCGCAGGAAGCTCAGGGCGATCTGCGCGGACTCCTTCATCACGTCACCCAGCTGGCCGGTCAGGGTCAGCCCGGCGGCGCCCGTCTCGGGGTCGGCCAGGGACGCCTCCACGTAGAGCACGTCGCCGCCCGCGCCGGTCACCGCGAGCCCGGTCGCCACGCCCGGCACGGAGGTGCGGCGCTCGGCCGGGTCCTGGGCGGACTCGGGCACGTGGTGCGGCCGTCCGATCAGACCGCGCAGGTCGTCCTCGGTCACCGTGAAGGGCAGCTCGCGCTCGCCCAGTTCGTGCTGGGCGGCGACCTTGCGCAGCAGCCGGGCGACGGACCGCTCCAGATTCCGCACGCCCGCCTCGCGGGTGTACTCGCCGGCCAGCCTGCGCAGCGCGCCCTCCGCCAGCGTCACCTCGTCGGCGGCCAGTCCGGCGCGCTCCAGCTGACGCGGGAGCAGGTGGTCGCGGGCGATGACGACCTTCTCGTCCTCGGTGTAGCCGTCCAGCCGGACGATCTCCATGCGGTCCGCCAGGGCCTCCGGGATGGCCTCCAGGACGTTGGCGGTGGCGAGGAAGACGACGTCGGACAGGTCCAGTTCGACCTCCAGGTAGTGGTCCCGGAAGGTGTGGTTCTGGGCCGGGTCGAGGACCTCCAGCAGGGCGGCCGAGGGGTCGCCGCGGAAGTCGGAGCCGACCTTGTCGATCTCGTCGAGCAGGACGACCGGGTTCATCGACCCGGCCTCCTTGATGGCCCGCACGATGCGGCCGGGCAGGGCGCCGACGTAGGTGCGCCGGTGGCCGCGGATCTCGGCCTCGTCGCGGACACCGCCGAGGGCGACCCGGACGAACTTGCGGCCCATGGCGTGGGCGACGGACTCGCCGAGGCTGGTCTTGCCGACGCCGGGCGGGCCCACCAGGGCGAGCACGGCGCCGCCGCGGCGCCCGCCGACCACGCCGAGTCCGCGCTCGGCGCGTCGCTTGCGGACCGCCAGGTACTCGGTGATGCGCTCCTTGACGTCCTGCAGGCCCGCGTGCTCGGCGTCGAGCACGGCCTGGGCGCCGCGGATGTCGTAGGCGTCCTCGGTGTGCTCGTTCCACGGCATCTCGAGGACGGTGTCGAGCCAGGTGCGGATCCAGGAGCCCTCGGGCGACTGGTCGGAGGCGCGCTCCAGCTTGTCGACCTCCTTGAGGGCGGCCTCCCGGACCTTCTCGGGCAGGTCGGCGGCCTCGACGCGGGCGCGGTAGTCGTCGGACTCCTCGCCCTCCTGCTCGCCGTTCAGCTCGCGCAGTTCCTTGCGGACGGCCTCCAGCTGGCGGCGCAGCAGGAACTCCCGCTGCTGCTTGTCGACGCCCTCCTGGACGTCCTTGGCGATGGACTCGGCGACGTCCTGCTCGGCGAGGTGGTCGCGCAGCTGCTGGGTGGCCAGCTTCAGCCGGGCCACCGGGTCGGCGGTCTCCAGCAGGGCCACCTTCTGCTCGGTAGACAGGAACGGGGAGTATCCGGAGTTGTCGGCGAGCGCGGAGACGTCGTCGATGGCCTGGACCCGGTCCACGACCTGCCAGGCGCCGCGCTTGCGCAGCCATGCGGTGGCCAGCGCCTTGTACTCCTTGACCAGCTCGGCCACCTGGCCCGGCAGGGGGTCGGGCACGCTCTCCTCGATGCGGGTGCCCTCCACCCACAGCGCCGCGCCCGGCCCGGTGGTGCCGGCGCCGATGCGGACGCGGTCGCGGCCCCGAATCAGGGCGCCGGGGTCGCCGTCGGCCAGTCGTCCGACCTGCTCGACCGTGCCCAGCACGCCGGTGCCGGCGTAGGTGCCGTCGATGCGCGGAACCAGCAGGACCCGGGGCTTGCCGGGCGCGGACCGGGCGGCGGCCTGGGCGGCCTCGACCGCGGCGCGCACGTCGGTGTCGCTCAGGTCCAGCGGGACCACCATCCCGGGCAGCACGACCTCGTCGTCGAGCGGCAGCACGGGCAGGGCGAGCGGTGTGGACTCAGTAGCCATGATCTCCCCTTCGGCAGTCAAGTTGAGTTCTACCGACTCAATACAGGGGCTCAGCCGAATGTTCCCGGGCACCCGTTCGCTGTGAGCGATCACCGCGGCGGGGGCTCCTGCCAAGATGAACGCATGTCCACCCCGTACGTCATCCCCGAAGTCCTGGACCGCCGTCAGGGCCCGTACGGCGAGGTCGCGCTGCGCCGCCACGGAAACCTGCTCCAGATCATCGCGAACGGCTGCTTCCTGATGGACACCTCCGACGGGCGCTCGGAGCGGCTCCTCGTCGACGCCGCGCTGGAGGCGCTGGACGCGGCCGACGCGGCAGGGGGTCGGGAGCCGCGCCCGGGGCCGCGCGTCCTGATCGGCGGACTGGGCGTGGGCTTCTCGCTCGCCCACGCCGCCACCCAGGAACGGTGGGGAAGGATCACGGTGGTGGAGCGCGAACCGGCCATCATCGACTGGCACCGCGACGGCCCGCTGGCCCCGCTGTCCGCCGAGGCCCTCGCCGACCCGCGCACGGAGATCGTCGAGACGGACCTGGTGGCGTACGTCAATGAGACTTCGGACACGTTCGACGCGCTCTGCCTCGACATCGACAACGGCCCCGACTGGACGGTCACCGAGGACAACGAGGGCCTCTACACGCCCACCGGACTCGCGGCGTGCGCACGGGTGTTGAGGCCGGACGGGGTGCTGGCGGTGTGGTCGGCCAAGCCGTCTCCGGAATTCGAGGGAACCTTGCGGAATGCCGGGTTCCGGCAGGTGCGTACCGAAGAGATCCCCGTTGCCCGGGGCGTTCCCGACGTCGTGCATCTCGCCGTCCGCCCTGGATAGCAAAGGCGCCGTGACTCCCCGTACGCTGCTGCCCTGACGCGGATCTTTCCGCGTCGATCGCACTCATGGGCAGAGCACGGATCACCCCACGGATTCCGGAAAAGCACACTTCAGGGGCGGGCGATGGAGCAGACACACACCTCCCACAACGGCACGGCGACGACGGCCCCCGGCGCGCAGCGCCGGGTTCTGGTGGTCGAGGACGACGCGACGATCGTGGACGCCATCGCGACCCGCCTGCGCGCCGAGGGATTTCTGGTGCAAACGGCGGGCGACGGCCCGTCCGCCGTGGACACGGCCGAGGCGTGGCAGCCCGACCTGCTGATCCTCGACATCATGCTGCCGGGCTTCGACGGGCTGGAGGTCTGCCGGCGCGTCCAGGCCCAGCGGCCGGTGCCGGTGCTGATGCTCACCGCGCGGGACGACGAGACGGACATGCTGGTCGGGCTCGGCGTCGGCGCCGACGACTACATGACCAAGCCGTTCTCCATGCGGGAGCTGGCGGCCCGGGTGCACGTCCTGCTGCGCCGCATGGAGCGGGCGGCCCTGGCGGCCACCACCCCGCGCAGCGGCATCCTGCGGCTGGGCGAGCTGGAGATCGACCATGCGCAGCGCAGGGTGCGGGTGCGCAGCGAGGACGTCCACCTCACGCCCACCGAGTTCGACCTCCTGGTGTGCCTGGCGAACACCCCGCGCGCGGTGCTCTCCCGCGAGCAGCTGCTCGCGGAGGTCTGGGACTGGGCGGACGCCTCCGGCACCCGGACCGTGGACAGCCACATCAAGGCGCTGCGCCGCAAGATCGGCGCCGAGCGCATCCGTACCGTGCACGGCGTCGGGTACGCCCTGGAGACGCCGACGCCATGAGCGGCGGGCCGGCCGGACGCAGAGGTCCCGGGGACCCCGAGCCCTGGGGCGGTGTACGCCCGTTCTCGATCAAGACGAAGCTGGGCGCGCTGGTCGTCGTCTCCGTGCTGATCACCACCGGTCTGTCGGTGATCGCGGTGCACACCAAGACGGAGCTGCGCTTCATCACCGTCTTCTCGATGATCGCCACCCTGCTCATCACGCAGTTCGTCGCCCATTCGCTCACCGCGCCGCTGGACGACATGAACGCGGTGGCCCGGTCCATCTCGCACGGCGACTACACCCGCAGGGTGCGGGAGAACCGCCGGGACGAGCTGGGCGACCTGGCCCAGACGATCAACGCCATGGCCGACGAGCTGGAGGCCCAGGACCTCCAGCGCAAGGAGTTGGTGGCCAACGTCTCGCACGAGCTGCGCACGCCCATCGCGGGACTGCGCGCGGTGCTGGAGAACATCGTCGACGGCCTCACGGAGGCCGACCCGGAGACCATGCGCACCGCGCTGAAGCAGACCGAGCGCCTGGGCCGGCTGGTGGAGACGCTGCTCGACCTGTCCCGGCTGGACAACGGCGTCGTCCCGCTGCGCAAGCGGCGCTTCGAGGTGTGGCCGTACCTGTCGGGCGTGCTGAAGGAGGCCAACATGGTCGCCTCCGCGCGGGCGGGCATGGCCACCGGTTCCGGCAGCCACACCAGGACGGACGTCCACCTGCACCTCGACGTGTCCCCGCCGGAGCTGACCGCGCACGCCGACCCGGAGCGCATCCACCAGGTGGTGGCCAACCTGATCGACAACGCGGTCAAGCACAGCCCGCCGCACGGCCGGGTGACGGTCAAGGCGCGGCGCGGCCGGGGGGCCGAGTCCCTGGAGCTGGAGGTACTGGACGAGGGGCCGGGCATTCCGCGCACCGAATGGCACCGCGTCTTCGAGCGGTTCAACCGCGGCAGCGTCAACCGGCCGCACGGTCCGGGCAGCGACGGCGGCACCGGTCTGGGCCTGGCGATCGCGCGCTGGGCGGTCGATCTGCACGGTGGCCGCATCGGTGTGGCCGAATCCGAGCGGGGTTGCCGAATTCTTGTCACTCTTCCGGGAGCCCCCGCCGTACAAGGTTGACGTAGGGTTCGAATGAGAGTCTCAAGATCCGCCCGTGTTCGCGCTGACGGACACGTGTGAGCAGGCAGAAGCCCGCGCGAGCTGCGCGCCGGGCCGGGGTCGACCTGTCCCCGACCAGGGGCGATGAAGAGGAACCACGCTTGTTTCCCGCCATTTCCCGCGGCGAAACACGCTTCAAGATGTGACTTCCATGACGTTGCCCGGGCCCGACCTGACCTTCTCGCGTTCAGGGGCGTAGCCTTGATTCCCGCTGTCCATCATCTTGTGAAGCGGAAGAGGGCGGTTGACGCCGTGTCGCCACAGTCCCCCAGTAACTCGAGCATCTCGACCGACACCGACCAAGCGGGGAAGAACCCTGCGGCGGCCTTCGGTGCCAACGAGTGGCTCGTCGACGAGATCTATCAGCAGTACCTCCAGGACCCGAACTCGGTGGACCGAGCCTGGTGGGACTTCTTCGCGGACTACAAGCCGGGCGCGCCCGCGACCTCGGCCCCGGTGAGCTCCACGGCCGCGCCGACCTCGGGCACGAACGCGTCCGGGACGGCCGCCCCGGCCCGGCCCGCCGCGCAGGCCCCCGCCGCGAAGCCCGCCGCCGCCCCGGCCCAGCCGGCCCCCGCCAAGGCCCCGGCCCAGGCCGCCGCCCCGGCGAAGGCCGCCGCTCCCGCCGCGAAGCCCGCGCCCGCCCCGGCCAAGCCGGCGGCCGCCGCCGGCAGGACCAAGGACGGCAAGGACGCCGAGGCGAAGAAGGAGGGCCCCGAGCAGGTCACCCTGCGCGGTCCGTCCGCCGCCGTGGCCAAGAACATGGACGCCTCGCTGGAGCTGCCCACGGCCACGTCCGTGCGCGCGCTGCCGGTGAAGCTGCTGTTCGACAACCGCATCGTCATCAACAACCACCTCAAGCGCGCCCGCGGCGGGAAGATCTCCTTCACGCACCTCATCGGCTACGCCATGGTGCAGGCGATCAAGGCCATGCCGTCGATGAACTACTCGTTCGCGCGAGTGGACGGCAAGCCGACCCTGGTGAAGCCGGAGCACATCAACCTCGGTCTCGCCATCGACCTGGTGAAGCCCAACGGCGACCGCCAGCTCGTCGTCGCGGCGATCAAGAAGGCCGAGACCATGAACTTCTTCGAGTTCTGGCAGGCCTACGAGGACATCGTCCGACGTGCCCGTGACAACAAGCTCACGATGGACGACTTCACCGGCGTCACGGTCTCGCTGACCAACCCCGGCGGCCTCGGCACCGTCCACTCCGTGCCGCGCCTGATGCCCGGCCAGTCGGTGATCCTCGGCGTCGGCTCGATGGACTACCCGGCGGAGTTCCAGGGCACCAGCCAGGACACCCTGAACAAGCTCGGCATCTCGAAGGTCATGACGCTCACGTCGACCTACGACCACCGGGTGATCCAGGGCGCCGCCTCCGGCGAGTTCCTGCGCACCGTGGCCAACCTGCTGCTCGGCGAGAACGGCTTCTACGACGAGATCTTCGAGGCGCTGCGCATCCCCTACGAGCCGGTCCGCTGGCTCAAGGACATCGACGCCTCGCACGACGACGACGTCACCAAGGCGGCCCGGGTCTTCGAGCTGATCCACTCCTACCGGGTCCGCGGCCATGTCATGGCCGACACCGACCCGCTGGAGTACCGCCAGCGCAAGCACCCCGACCTGGACATCACCGAGCACGGGCTCACCCTGTGGGACCTGGAGCGCGAGTTCGCGGTCGGCGGTTTCGCCGGCAAGACCCTGATGAAGCTGCGCGACATCCTCGGCGTGCTGCGCGACTCGTACTGCCGCACCACCGGCGTCGAGTTCATGCACATCCAGGACCCCAAGCAGCGCAAGTGGATCCAGGACCGCATCGAGCGCTCGCACACCAAGCCGGAGCGCGAGGAGCAGCTGCGCATCCTGCGCCGCCTGAACGCGGCCGAGGCGTTCGAGACGTTCCTGCAGACCAAGTACGTCGGCCAGAAGCGCTTCAGCCTGGAGGGCGGCGAGTCCGTCATCCCGCTGCTGGACGCGGTGCTGGACTCGGCGGCCGAGTCCCGGCTGGACGAGGTCGTCATCGGCATGGCCCACCGCGGCCGGCTCAACGTGCTGGCCAACGTGGTCGGCAAGTCGTACGCGCAGATCTTCCGCGAGTTCGAGGGCAACCTCGACCCGAAGTCGATGCACGGCTCCGGCGACGTCAAGTACCACCTGGGCGCCGAGGGCACCTTCATCGGCCTGGACGGCGAGCAGATCAAGGTCTCCCTGGTCGCCAACCCCTCCCACCTGGAGGCGGTGGACCCGGTCCTGGAGGGCGTCGCCCGCGCCAAGCAGGACATCATCAACAAGGGCGGCACGGACTTCACGGTCCTGCCGGTGGCGCTGCACGGTGACGCGGCCTTCGCGGGCCAGGGCGTCGTGGCCGAGACCCTGAACATGTCGCAGCTGCGCGGCTACCGCACCGGCGGCACGGTCCACATCGTCATCAACAACCAGGTCGGCTTCACCGCGGCCCCCGAGTCCTCGCGTTCCTCCATGTACGCGACGGACGTGGCCCGCATGATCGAGGCCCCGATCTTCCACGTCAACGGCGACGACCCCGAGGCCGTCGTGCGCGTGGCGCGGCTCGCCTTCGAGTTCCGCCAGGCGTTCAACAAGGACGTGGTGATCGACCTCATCTGCTACCGCCGCCGCGGTCACAACGAGTCCGACAACCCGGCCTTCACCCAGCCGCTGATGTACGACCTGATCGACAAGAAGCGCTCGGTGCGCAAGCTCTACACCGAGTCCCTCATCGGTCGCGGCGACATCACCCTGGAAGAGGCCGAGCAGGCGCTGCAGGACTACCAGGGCCAGCTGGAGAAGGTCTTCACGGAGGTCCGCGAGGCCACCGCGCAGCCCGCCACCGAGCCGGCCTCCGACCCGCAGGCCGAGTTCCCGGTCGCCGTGAACACCGCGGTGTCCTCGGAGGTCGTCAAGCGGATCGCCGCCTCGCAGGTCAACATCCCCGAGCACATCACCGTGCACCCGCGCCTGCTGCCGCAGCTGCAGCGCCGGGCGTCGATGGTCGAGGACGGCACGATCGACTGGGGCATGGGCGAGACCCTCGCCGTCGGTTCGCTGCTCCTGGAGGGCGTGCCGGTCCGCCTGGCGGGCCAGGACTCCCAGCGGGGCACCTTCGGCCAGCGCCACGCGGTCATCATCGACCGCAGCACCGGCGAGGAGTACACGCCGCTGCAGTACCTCTCCGAGGACCAGGCACGGCTCAACGTCTACAACTCCCTGCTCTCCGAGTACGCGGCGATGGGCTTCGAGTACGGCTACTCGCTCGCCCGCCCCGACGCGCTGGTGATGTGGGAGGCGCAGTTCGGCGACTTCGTCAACGGCGCGCAGACCGTCGTGGACGAATTCATCTCCTCGGCCGAGCAGAAGTGGGCCCAGACCTCCGGCGTGGTCCTGCTCCTGCCGCACGGCTACGAGGGTCAGGGCCCGGACCACTCCTCGGCCCGCCCGGAGCGGTTCCTGCAGCTCTGCGCGCAGAACAACATGACGGTCGCCATGCCGTCGTCGCCGTCGAACTACTTCCACCTCCTGCGGTGGCAGGTGCACAACCCGCACCACAAGCCGCTGGTCGTCTTCACGCCGAAGTCGATGCTGCGCCTGAAGGCGGCGGCCTCGAAGGCGGAGGAGTTCACCTCGGGCCAGTTCCGCCCGGTCATCGGCGACGACACCGTCGACCCGGCCACGGTCAAGAAGGTCGTCTTCTGCTCCGGCAAGGTCTACTACGACCTCGACGCCGAGCGGAAGAAGCGCGGCGCGACGGACACCGCGATCATCCGCATCGAGCGCCTGTACCCGCTGCCGGGTGCCGAGCTCCAGGCGGAGATCAAGAAGTACCCGAACGCCGAGAAGTACCTGTGGGCCCAGGAGGAGCCGGCGAACCAGGGTGCCTGGCCGTTCATCGCGCTCAACCTGATCGACCACCTCGACCTGGCCGTCGGCGCCGACGTGCCGCACGACGAGCGCCTGCGCCGCATCTCGCGTCCGCACAGCTCGTCCCCCGCGGTGGGCTCCGCCAAGCGCCACCAGGCCGAGCAGGAGCAGCTGGTGCGCGAGGTGTTCGAGGCCTAGTCCCTCGCCCTCACGGGCCGCTCACGGCAGTCACGGCCGGGCCGCATCCTCCTTCCGGGGGGTGCGGCCCGGCCGCGTTGCGCGGTCCTATCCTTGTCCTCATGTACTTCACGGACCGTGGCATCGAGGAACTGGAGAAGCGGCGCGGCGAGGAGGAAGTCACCTTCGAGTGGCTCGCGGAGCAGCTGCGGACCTTCGTCGACCTGAATCCCGACTTCGAGGTCCCGGTGGAGCGCCTGGCCACCTGGCTGGCCCGGCTGGACGACGAGGACGACGAGTAGGCGGCGGGGCTCCGGCCCCGCCCGGTACCACGGTGCCCGCCCGCGTACCGCGCGGCGGGCACCGATCCAATGCTGCGCTGCCCAGCGCTGCTCCCGTCGAAGGGCCGCGGGTGCCCTGATCGAGCCTGCCTGGATACGTGCTTGCGCGCGGCTGGGCCCTGCCCTCTGCGCCCTCCCCTCTGCGCCCTGCGCCTGCGCTCACGCGCGCCTGACCTGACCCGTGCCGTGGGCCGGCGCACCGTGGCTCCCTCCCCTCCCGTCCCCTCCCCTCCCTCTCCCTCTCCCGCTCACCGCTCACCGCTCCCCGCTCCCCGCTCCCCGGGAGCGAACCAAGCGATCAGCGATCAGCGATCACCAGAACGAGTGTCTTGGCATTCACCTGGGCGCGATATATCGTGAATCACGTAAGACGCGATATGGCGCGTATACAGGAGGCCCCACCATGTCCGAGTGGTCCGTCGCGGAGCCCGCGAAACTCACCTTCGACGAGCCCGTGAGAGAGCTCCACGTCCGCATCGTCAACGGCACGGTGAACGTCGTGGGCACCGAGGAAGGTTCCGCTCGGCTCCAGGTCTCGGTGATCGAGGGGCCGCCCCTGATCGTCACCCAGCACGGCGGCACCCTGACCGTGGCGTACGAAGACCTGCCCTGGAAGGGCTTCCTGAAGCTGCTGGACCGCAAGGGCCGGCGGCGCCACGCGGTGGTCTCCCTGGCGGTCCCGGCGCAGACCCGGATCGAGGTGGGTGTGGTCGGCGCCTCCGCCGTCGTCTCGGGCATCCGGGGCCCGGCTGCGGTGAAGGGCGTCACGGGCGACACGACCCTGGTGTCGCTCTCCGGCCCGGTCCGCGCGGACACCGTCTCCGGCAATCTGGAGGCCCAGGCCGTCACCGGCGACCTGCGCTTCAACTCCGTCTCCGGCGACCTCACCGTCGTCGAGGGCTCGGGCCCCTCCGTCCGGGCCGACTCGGTCAGCGGCTCGATGATCGTGGACCTCGATCCCCACGGCCCCACCGACATCGGCCTGACCAGCGTCTCGGGCGAGATCGCGATCCGCCTGCCCGACCCGGCGGACGCCGACGTGGAGGCGAACACGGCGAGCGGCGCCATCTCCAACGCCTTCGAGAACCTGCGGGTGCAGGGCCAGTGGGGCGCCCACAAGATCACCGGGCGGCTCGGCGCGGGCACGGGCAAGCTGCGGGCCACCACCGTCTCCGGGTCCATCGCCCTGCTGCGGCGCCCCGACGGGGACAAGGAGGGCAGGCCGGGGGACGCGGCCCCTCCCGACCACGGGGACGCCGGGGACGCTCCTGACCTCGGTCCCAGCGACGGTCCGACCGACGGCCCCACCGAGAAGAAGGTGCTCTGACATGCCCCCCGTCTTCGCCCACGGACGCCTGCGCCTCTACCTGCTGAAGCTGCTGGACGAGGCACCGCGTCACGGCTACGAGGTGATCCGCCTCCTCGAAGAACGCTTCCAGGGGCTGTACGCGCCCTCGGCGGGCACCGTCTACCCGCGCCTGGCCAAGCTGGAGGCGGAGGGTCTGGTCACCCACACCACCGAGGGCGGCCGCAAGGTCTACTCCATCACCGACGCCGGCCGCGCCGAACTGGCCGACCGCAGCGGCGAACTGGCCGACCTGGAGCTGGAGATCCGCGAGTCGGTCGCCGAACTGGCCGCCGAGATCCAGGCGGACGTCCGGGGCGCGGCGGGCGACCTGCGGCGCGAGGTGCGGGCAGCGGCGAACAAGGCCCGCCAGGGCGCGTCCGCGGGCGGCCAGGAGGACGCCCCGTTCGCGGACTTCCCCGGCCTGGGCGACAAGGAGGCGTGGCGCGCCGCCAAGGAGGAGATGCGCCGCGCCAAGCAGGAGTGGCGGGAACAGGCCCGCCGGGCCAAGGACGAGAGCCGCCGCGCCCGGGAGGAGGCCCAGCGGGCCCGGCGCCAGGCCAAGGAGGCGCAGGACCGCGCCAGGGAGCAGGCCCAGGAAGAGGTGCAGCGCATCGCGCGCCGCGTCCAGGAGCAGGTGCAGGGCCACTTCTCCCGGGGCGACTGGCCGACGGGGCTGCGTGAGGGCCTGACCGAGCTGGCCAAGGAGATGGGCGAGCTCGGCATGGACCTCGGCAAGGATCTGGGCAGGGACTTCGGGTTCGGCCGGGAGAGCGACGCTCCGGCGGCGGACCGGCCGGCGTACTCCGACACCCCGGAGGACTTCCCCGCCGCCTACACCCCGCCGTGGGCCCACGAAGGGGCCACGGACACCACCGGCGACCCCGCCCGGGACCTGGACCGCCTGCTGGACCGCTTCCGGGACGACATCCGCGACGCGGCCCGCGACCACGGCATCACCGAGGAGCAGCTCCGGGACACCCGCCGCCACCTCTCGACGGCGGCTGCCCACATCGGGGCCCTGCTGCGCAGCCCCAGGAGCTGACAGGACGGCAGCGGCCCGCCCCCACGGGGCCGGCCGCCTCGGGCCGCCCTCGGGCCGCGTCAGCCCGCCTTGGCCTCGCCGCCCCCGTAGAGCACCCGGGTCAGGGACGCGTAGGTCACCCCGTGGTCGGCGAGGACCTCGGCGGGCACGCCGGGGCGCGCGGTCAGCGCGAGGAGCAGGTGCTCGTCGCCGATCGCGCGGTCGCGGTGGGCGGTGGCGGCCCGCAGCGCCCCCGTGAGGGCCTCCTTGGCGTCCCGGGCGAAGGGCCGGTGCCCCGACCGCCGCCCGCGGCCCCGCCGGTCACCGGACATCGCCCCGACGCCGTGCGCGTCCTCCACCCGGGCCACGATCTCCGACACGTCGATCCCCAGTCCGGCGAGGGCTTCCGTCTCGGCCTGGGTGAGCCCCGCCCGGCGTCGTGCCTCCCCCAGCGCCGCCCGCACCGACTCCCTGCTCTCCCCCAGCCCGAGAGCGCTCAGGGCGAAGGAACCCCGGCTGCCCTCCCGCTCCAGCAGGGCGAGCAGGAGGTGCTCGGCGGTGACGGACGACGCCCCGGCCTCCTCGCTCTCCCGGACCGCCTCCTTGACCACGGCGCGGGCATCCTTCGTGAACCGCTCGAACATCAATGCCTCCCGTATTTCTTGTGCACGGCCTGCCTGCTGACGCCGAGCTCGCCGGCGATCTCCTGCCACGACCAGCCCTGGTTGCGGGCGTTGCGCACCTGGACGGCCTCCAGCTGCTCCAGCAGACGACGCAGCGCGGCGACGGCCCGCAGCCCCACGCGCGGATCGCGGTCACCGGCCCGCGCGGCCAGATCGGTTGCCTCACTCATACTGTCAACCTACGTTGACACTCCGGGCCCTGTCAACCGGAGTTGACAAGAAGGAGTGCCGGCCACCCTGACCGTGCCCGCCGCGCGGAGAACGCCGACGGCCGGCCCGGGAGAGCCGGACCGGCCGTGACAAGAGGAAGCGCGGCACCGGGACGGCGCCGCGCGGGGATCAGGGGGCGGTGAGCACGATCTTCCCGAACTGCTCGCCGGACGCCATGCGTTCGAAGCCCTCACGGGCCCGGTCCATGGGCAGGACCTCGTCGATCACCGGCCGCACACCCGTGGCGGCGCAGAACGCGAGCAGGTCCTCCAACTCGTCCTTGGTGCCCATGGTCGAGCCGACGACCTTGAGCTCCAGGAAGAAGATCCGCGTCAGTTCGGCGTGGGAGGGCCGGTCGCCGCTGGTGGCACCGGAGATCACCAGGGTGCCACCGGGCCGCAGCGACTTCACCGAGTGCGACCAGGTCGCCGCACCCACCGTCTCGATGACCGCGTCCACCCGCTGCGGCAGCCGCGCACCGGACTCCAGCGCCTCCACGGCACCCAGTTCCACCGCCCGCTTGCGCTTGGCCTCGTCCCGGCTGGTGGCGAAGACCCGCAGTCCGGCAGCCTTGCCGAGCACGATGGCCGCCGTCGCGACACCCCCGCCCGCGCCCTGCACCAGCACCGAATCACCGGGCCGCACCCCGGCGTTGGTGAACAGCATCCGGTACGCGGTCAGCCACGCCGTGGGCAGACAGGCGGCCTCCTCGAAGGAGAGCTCCTTGGGCTTGGGCAGCACGTTCCAGGTGGGAACGGCGACCTGCTCGGCGAAGGTTCCCTGGTAGCGCTCGGTCAGGATCGACCGGGGCTCCTTGGGGCCCACCCCGTGACCGGTCTGCCCGATCACCGAGTGCAGGACGACCTCGTTGCCGTCCTCGTCGATCCCGGCGGCGTCGCAGCCGAGGATCATCGGCAGCTTGTCGTCGGTGAGCCCGACGCCACGCAGGGACCACAGGTCGTGATGGTTGAGGGAGGCGGCCTTGACCGTGACGGTACTCCAGCCGGGGCGGGCCTCGGGAGCCGGACGCTCTCCCAACTCCAGACCGGCCAGCGGCTGGTCGCGGTCGATTCGGGCGGCGTAGACAGCGAACATGACCTTGACCCTAGGTTCCCCGGGGCACCGAAGGAACAGCCCCGCGCTGTGAGACACGCCCTGTTGCGCCGGCGGGGACCGCCGGACGGGTGCCTCCGCGGCCCGACACGCACCACGGGCGCCCGCGACAACCACAGCCCCGCCCCACAGCCACCGGCCGCCCTCGACACCACCCGAGCCACCGGTCGCCCGCGACACCACCCGAGCCACCCGCCCGCGGCCGAAACCACCCGTCCAGCGCAACCACCGGCCGGAAATCGCGGTGGCAACAGCATCGGCCCCGTCCACCGGGGACGGGGCCGATCCGTGAAGCGCAGAACCGCGACGCCGCCGTCAGCGGCGGGCCACTCCCTCGGCCCGCGCGGCCGCCGCCACCGCCGCCGTCACGGCGGGCGCGACCCGCTCGTCGAACGGCGAGGGGATGACATAGTCCGCGGCAAGGTCGTCACCGACCACCGACGCCAGCGCCTCGGCGGCCGCCAGCTTCATGCCCTCGGTGATCCGCGAGGCGCGCACCTGCAGCGCCCCGGCGAAGATGCCCGGGAAGGCGAGCACGTTGTTGATCTGGTTCGGGAAGTCCGAACGCCCGGTGGCCACGACGGCCGCGTACTTGTGCGCGACCTCCGGATGCACCTCCGGGTTGGGGTTGGCCATGGCGAAGACGAACGCGCCCTTCGCCATCGACGCCACCGCGGGCTCCGCCACCGTGCCGCCGGACACGCCGACGAACACGTCGGCGCCCTCCAGGGCGGCCTCCAGCGTGCCCGAGATCCCGGCCTTGTTGGTGAACGAGGCCACCTCCGCCTTGATCGGCGTGAGGTCGTCCCGGTCCCGCGAGACGACGCCCTTGCGGTCGGCGACCGCGACGTCCCCGATACCGGCCTCGATCAGCATCTTCGCGATCGCGACACCCGCCGCGCCGGCGCCCGAGATGACGGCCCGCAGGTCGCCGAGGGCGCGCCCGCTGAGCCGCGCGGCGTTCCGCAGCGCCGCCAGCGTCACGACGGCCGTGCCGTGCTGGTCGTCGTGGAAGATCGGGATGTCCAGCCGCTCCTGCAGCCGGCGCTCGATCTCGAAGCACCGGGGCGCCGAGATGTCCTCCAGGTTGACCCCGCCGAAGGAGGGGGCCATCCGGACCACGGTCTCGACGATCTCGTCGACGTCGGTGCAGTTCAGGGCGATGGGAACGGCGTCCACACCGCCGAACTGCTTGAAGAGGATCGCTTTGCCTTCCATCACCGGAAGGGACGCCTCGGGACCGATGTCCCCGAGGCCCAGGACGGCCGTACCGTCGGTCACGACGGCGACGACCGATGACTTCCACGTGTAGTCGTGGACGAGGTCCGGCTGCTCGGCGATCGCGGTGCACACCTTCGCGACGCCGGGCGTGTACGCCAGGGACAGATCGTCCTTGTCGCGGATCGGCACGGTGGCCTGCACAGCCATCTTGCCGCCGCGGTGCAGCGCGAACGCCGGGTCGAAGGACTCCAGGGGCTCCGCCCCTGAACCCTCCTCGTTCTGCCCGTCCCGGCTTTCGCTGTCGCTGCGAGGATTGACAATCTCCGCTGCCACTTGGTTTTACCCCTTAAATGTTCATGGTTTGAGGGTTTGCCACTCCTGGTGAGGGGTGGGCGGGACCGCGCAAGGCCCGATGGTGGATACGTACGGGCCGGACGCGATGGGCGCGCCGCACACGCGCCCTGAGCCCCGGATGAGGGGTGTAAAGAACCTTCTTACCGGACGGACGCCACCGAGGACGAGTCCATAACGCGAAGGTCACAGACCGCCGCCAGGACTCATCGGCCAATTTCAGGACAAGACCTGGACAAACGCGCGGCAACCGGTCGCGCGACGCCAAACGCGGCGCCGCTCCACTCCCGATCTCCCGTTCCACCGAAGATCTTCCGGCCGGAATGGAAGATTCCCGCAACCTGTCCGGCCGTGATGTACCGGAGTGGTGCGGTTCGGGTGTGACCCGTTATCCGATTTTGACATGGCTGGCCCCCTGAATGGCTCAGTCCGAATGGCAAGATGCCGTAATCACACGGGGTCGCGACACTCGAAGACGTGTGTTGTTCTCGACCTGCGGCGTTGTCGATGCCTGTCGGCAACGGCCTCGACCCCATCGGCACTCCACCCATCCGCCGGAGGAACCACCATGACCGCAAGCACCACCCGTCGTACCACCGCCGCGCGCTCCCGGACTGCCGCGGTCGGCGCGATCGCGGTCGCAGGCGCACTGCTTCTCACCGGCTGCGGTGACCAGACGGACAAGAGCAGCGACAGTGGCACCGCTGACACGACCGGCTCCGCCGCGCCGCTCAACGACAAGCTCCCTGACGACATCCGCAAGGCGGGGGTCATCAAGGTGGGCTCCGACATCGCGTACCCGCCGGTCGAGTTCATGGAGGGCGGCAAGGCCGTCGGTATCGACCCGGACATCGCCGAGGCGCTCGGCAAGCAGCTGGGCGTCGAGTTCCAGTTCCAGAACGGCAAGTTCGACCAGCTCATCGTGGGTCTGCAGTCCAACCGCTTCAACGTCATCATGTCGGCGATGAGCGACACCAAGGACCGCCAGAACGGCATCGACTCGGACACGGGCAAGAAGGCCGGCAACGGCATCGACTTCGTCGACTACTTCACGGCCGGAACGTCGATCCTCGTCCAGAAGGGCAACCCCAAGGGCATCAAGACCCTCGACGACCTGTGCGGCCAGGTCGTGGCGCTGCAGCGCGGTACGACCTCCGAGGGCATCGCGAACGCCCAGAACAAGAAGTGCACGGAGGACGGCAAGAAGGCGATCAAGCTGCAGACCTTCGACACCGACCCGGAGGCGCTCCTCCGCCTGAAGCAGGGCGCGTCCGTCGCCGACCTCAACGACTTCCCCGTCGCCGCCTACAACGCCAAGACGTCGGGCGGCGGCAAGGACTTCGAGGTGGTCGGCGAGCAGATCGAGGCCGGCCCCTACGGCATCGGCGTGAGCAAGCAGAACACCGAACTGCGGGACGCCCTTCAGGCCGCATTGAACGCCATCATCGAGAACGGCGAGTACACCAAGATTCTCGAGAAGTGGAACGTCACGGACGGCGCCGTGACCGAGGCGAAGATCAACGGCGGCTCCTGAGCCTCGGCACCACTGAAGGGCAGTCACTGTGACCGACACGGTCGACAAGACTCCGGCACCCTCCGTGCCGCCGGAGCAGATCAAGGCGATTCCGGTCCGCCATTACGGCCGCTGGGTCGCCGGTGCGGTGGTCATAGCCGTACTGGTGATGATCGGCATCGCCTTCTCGAACGCAAACATCAACTACAGCGTCATCCCCGATTACCTCGTGGACGGGACCATCCTTTCCGGGGCGTGGCACACGCTGTACCTCTCCGTACTCGCCATGGTGCTCGGCCTGGTCCTGGGCGTGATCATCGCAGTGATGCGGATGTCGTCGAACCCGGTGACCAGTACGGTCGCGTGGTTCTACGTGTGGTTCTTCCGCGGTACTCCGGTGCTGGTGCAACTCCTCATCTGGTACAACATCGCTCTCGTCTTCCCCACACTGAACCTGGGGTTCTACAAGGACGAGATGAACCAGGTGATGACGCCGTTCCTGGCGGCGCTGCTGGGCCTGGGCCTCAACGAGGCCGCCTACATGTCCGAGATCGTCCGAGCGGGCATCCAGTCCGTCGACGAGGGACAGACGGAGGCCTCGCAGGCTCTGGGCATGACCCGTGCGAAGACACTGCGCCGTGTGGTGCTTCCGCAGGCCATGCGTGTCATCGTGCCGCCCACGGGCAACGAGTACATCAACATGCTGAAGACCTCGTCACTGGCCTACGTGGTGCAGTTCACAGAACTCATCAAACGGTCCACCGACATCTCCAGTACGTCGCTGGCAGTCGTCGAGATGTACTTCGTCGCCTCCATCTGGTACCTCGCACTCACCAGTGTCTTCAGCGTCGGCCAGTACTACCTCGAGCGTCGGTACGCCCGCGGTGCCCGGCGGACACTGCCTCCGACGCCGATCCAGCGGCTCAAGAGCAACCTGCGCATGTTCCATTCCTTCGGCCGCCCGGGGGTGACCCGATGAGCAGTCTCGTCAAGGACTCCGTCCCCGCCACCAGCGGGCACCCGATGGTCAAGGCCGAAGGCGTCCACAAGTCGTTCGGACCCGCGCACATCCTCAAGGGCATCGACCTCGAGGTGAACGCGCGCGAGGTGTTCTGCCTCGTCGGGCCCTCCGGGTCCGGCAAGTCCACCTTCCTTCGGTGCATCAACCACCTGGAGAAGATCAGCGCCGGCCGTCTGTCCGTCGACGGCGAGCTGGTCGGGTACCGCCAGAAGGGCGACAAGCTCTACGAGCTGAAGGAGAAGGAGGTCGCGGCCCAGCGGAGGGACATCGGCATGGTGTTCCAGCGCTTCAACCTCTTCCCCCACATGACGGCCATCGAGAACGTCATGGAGGCCCCGCTCCAGGTCAAGCGGGAGACGAAGGCCGTCGCGCGGGAGCGCGCGGAGCGACTGCTCGACCGTGTGGGTCTGGGCGACCGCATGAAGCACTACCCGGCTCAGCTCTCGGGCGGTCAGCAGCAGCGTGTGGCCATCGCCCGCGCGCTGGCCATGCAGCCCAAGCTGATGCTCTTCGACGAGCCGACGTCCGCACTGGACCCGGAGCTCGTGGGCGAGGTGCTCGACGTGATGCGCGATCTCGCCGAGGACGGCATGACGATGATCGTGGTCACCCATGAGATGGGCTTCGCCCGGGAGGTGGGCGACTCGCTGGTCTTCATGGATGACGGTGTGGCCGTGGAGACGGGCCACCCGAGGGACGTGCTGACGAATCCGCAGCACGAGAGGACCAAGGCGTTCCTGTCCAAGGTCCTGTAACCCGTCCCGTCCGCCGCCAGGCGTGACTCATCGAGAAGCGAAGGTGCGCCGGACATCGTCCGGCGCACCTTCGTTTGCCCTGAGGAAATCCTGAGCCGGATGGCGATCATCGAGCCGGCCAGGCTCGTTCCGGTCGTGGCGTGGCCGGTGTCCGATGCCGGCTCATTTCAGCGCGAGCAGCAGCGTGTCCGAGGGTGAGCACCACACCGGCCGGGTCTCGGTGAAGCCGTGGTCGCGCAGCGTGCGGGCGTGCCAGTCGGCGGAGGGCATGTCGCCGTCGGCGTGCTCGCCGTAGATCTCGAAGCGGCGGGCGGTGGGTTCCGCGAGGACCGGGTCCTTCGCGGCGAGCTGCCACCATTCGGCCCAGTCGAGGGCGCCGTCCCGCCTGGCTCGATCCATGTGGGCGTGACGCAGGGCGCGCTCGGCCGCGTTGATCCGGGGCGTCGTCTCGTCGATCATGTGGTCCGCGTTCATGAAGACACCGCCGTCGCGCACCAGGCCCGCGAGGCGTCCGTAGAGGTCCGCGAGGGGTTCCCGGTGCAGCCAGTGGAGGGCGGTCGCGGTCAGCACGGCGTCGTACGTGTCGTGCGGCAGTGCGGACGGCCAGTCGGGGTCCTCGAGGTCGGCCGTGACGAGGGTGACCCGCTCGTCACCCGCGAAGGTGCCCTCGGCGATGGCGAGCAGCGCCGGGTCGAGGTCGACGCCGGTGCTGGTGGCGTCCGGGAACCGGTCGAGCAGCCGGGCGGTGATGCTGCCGGTGCCGCAGGCCAGGTCGAGGACGCGCGGCGAGGTTCCGACGAGGGCCTCGACCATGTCGAGCATGACGCGGAAGCGCTCCTCGCGGTCGGGCATGTACCACTCCTGCTGGCGGTCCCAGCTGCGCTGCCAGCCCTGCCAGTCGGTGGTGGTCGTCGGCGTGTCCGTCATCGAGCCCCTCCTCGCGCGTGCACGTAATACCCTGAAAGCACAATCGTCTGTTACCCGGCCGCAGGCACGACCTTAAAGCCCCTTCGTAAGGACTACAAGTGGAACTGGCCTATTACTCGGATTACGCCGTCCGTCTCGTCAACACCGAGGAGCCGGCCCGGGGCAAGGACGCGCTGACCTCCGTCGAGGCGGTCCGCGGTCTGTTCGGGACCAACCAGTCCGCGGCGCGCCGCGCGACCGAGGCCGACCTGACGCGTTTCCGCTCGGTCCGCGGACGGCTCCGCGCGGTCTTCGAGGCGGCGGACGGCGACGACGAGACCCTCGCCGTGGACCTGCTGAACTCGCTGCTGCTGGAGTTCCCGGTCAGCCCGCAGATCTCCGGGCACGACGTGCGGGACGACGACGGACGCCCGCTGTGGCACATGCACCTGGCCGACCACCCGTCCAACGCGACCGCCGGCTACGCCGCCATCGCCGCGATGGGCCTGGCCTTCCACCTCACGGAGTACGGCGTCGACCGGCTCGGCCTGTGCGAGGCACCGCCCTGCCGCAACGCCTACCTGGACACCTCCACGAACCGCTCCCGGCGCTACTGCTCCGACCGCTGCGCGACCCGCGCGAACGTGGCCGCCTACCGCGCCCGCAAGCGCCTGGAGACCGGGCGGGCGGACAGCACGGGCCGGGCGGCGGAGAGCGCCCAGACCACCAGCGCCAGCGGGGAGCACTGAGCGGCCCGGCGGGGCCGGTACCGGAAGCGCACCCTGCCCAGCACGAGCTCGTCCGGCACCGTCCCGTAGTCGGTGCTGTCGCCCCCGGCGTACGTGTTGTCCCCGCGTACCCACCAGCCGCCCTCGCGGCGCTCGGTGGCCCGTTTGACGACCAGCAGGTCCTGCTGGAACGGATGGCGCAGCACCACCACGTCACCGGGGCGGACCCGGGCCCCGTAGTGCACCAGGAGCCGGTCCCCGTGGTGCAGCGTGGGCACCATGGACGGTCCGGTCACCTCCGCCACCCCGAAGGGCAGCGGCGCACTCGACCGCTCGGCGTCCTGCGACAGCTCCGGCATCCTCCGGCACCTCCCCGGTTCTTTCCTCCACCAGTCTCAGTCTCACCCCGGACTTTTGTCCTAAGCCCGTGGGGGCACCCGCGAAAAGCCGTCGGCCACGGAGTAATGTCCAGTGTGAGAAGACGATCACGAGGAAGGAACGCTCCATGCTTTCCCGCCTGTTTGCCCCCAAGGTCAAGGTCAGCGCCCACTGCGACCTGCCCTGCGGCGTGTACGACCCTGCCCAGGCCCGCATCGAGGCGGAGTCGGTGAAGGCCGTCCAGGAGAAGATGGCCGGTAACGACGACCCGCACTTCCAGGCACGCGCCACCGTCATCAAGGAGCAGCGTGCCGAGCTGGCCAAGCACCACGTCTCCGTGCTGTGGAGCGACTACTTCAAGCCCCCGCACTTCGAGAAGTACCCGGAGCTGCACCAGCTCGTCAACGACACCCTGAAGGCCCTGTCGGCCGCCAAGGCGTCCACCGACCCGGCGACCGGCCAGAAGGCCCTCGACTACATCGCCCAGATCGACAAGATCTTCTGGGAGACCAAGAAGGCTTGATCCCCCCTCGGTCGTGCCCCCACCGGTGACCGGTGGGGCCTCGTGGGTCTCGGGCTTCACGAAGGGGTCCGTCCGCAGCTGTGCGGCCGGGCCCCTTCGGGCTGTCCGGGACCGGACACGGGCCGCGGCCGCATTCGGATACGGGAGACGGCCGGGTTGCGTGGCGTCTCAGGGGTTCTGCGGTGCTGCGGGCCCGTCCGTCGGGGACGGGTCGGCGTGGGGCTCGGCGGGTTCCGCGGGCGCGGTGTCGGTGTGGTCCGGGGGCACGTAGGCCGTGCACCGGGGGTTCTGGCAGGGGCCCTTCACCCAGGAGGGGACCCACGCGCCGAGCGTCTTGCGACGTCGGACGACCAACTCGACCGGCTGTCCGCAGGAGGGACACGCGTGCTCTTCGCTGCCCATGCCCTCAGGGTAGGCCCAGGGGCGGCTCAGCGCTCCCTGCTGTACGCGCGGCACCGTCACCCCGTCGCCGAAGGTGCGGACGGAATCGAGAGCTGCCTCCTCGGCATCCGCGGCGGCCCTCATGCGCGGTCCAGGCGCCCCCGGGACACGTGCCGGCACGTCGGGACCGCCGAGCCGGGACGGGCGCGGGGCCGCGGCGGCCGTGCCGGGGATGCTGCGGGCACCCGGCGCGGTTCCCGGGCCGCCCCCTCGGGCCACACGACGTCCACCGGTACGCCCCTGGCGCGGGCGTAGGCCACCAGGTGGGCGGTGGCGTCCCGCCCGTCGGACGGGGAGCCGTCCCACACCGCCAGCAGCAGGCTGCCGTCGGCCACCATCCGCTCGTCGGCGCGCACGCAGGCGTCCCGGTCCGCGGGGTCGTACTCCAGGAGCCGCACCCGGTCGGCGAGGGTCAGCAGTTCGCCGGTCGCCAGTCGGTCGGGCCGCAGCGGCACGGCGGGGACCCCGTCACGGGTGGGGATCCCGACGACCAGCCGGCGGCCCGCGGCTCGCGCCGCCCGGCCGAAGGCCAGGGCGGAGCCGGCGCCGGAACGCACGACGGCCGGTCCACGGGCGAGGCGCCCGAGACGTCTGTGCAGTGCGGACTCCACCAGACGCAGGGTGTCCGGTGTCAGATCGGCGTGTCCGACCACCGTGATCTGCGCCTCCGCCGTTCCGTCGTCCCTCGCCTCGTCGCTCATCCCGCCCCTTGTCGTCCCCTCGTCCGGCGTCCGCCGGGACCTCAAGCCTTCGGCGGACGGTGCTGCCGGGGCCAGTGAAGCGGGGACGGCACCTCCGCGACCAGGGCCGAACGTCCCCGCTCCGGGGGTTTCTCGCGCTACACCGGGGGTTCGGACGGTCCGGGCGCGCGGCGGTCCGGAGCGGCCGTACCGGGGCGGTCCACCGGCCTCGGGTCACGGGGTCGAGTCGGGGCGGGGTTCGCGCCACATGGGCCACATGTACGGGCCGTCGGGGAGGGCGAGGGGCTCTCCGGCGGCCTCGAAGCCGAGGCGCTCGTAGAGAGTGCGGCTGCGCGCGCTGCTGGCCTCCAGGTAGGCAGGCAGCCCGGTGCGGTCGCAGCGGTCGAGGACCGCGCCGATCAGCGCGGTGCCCAACCCCTCGCCCTGCCGGCCGGGGGCCACGCCGATCATCCACAGATAGGCGTGGGCCCGTCCCGAGGGATGGATGCCCGCCGTCAGGCGGCCGATCAGCTCCACCCGCTCGTTGTCCGGGTCGACGGCCTCCCGCACCAGTGCCGGACCGTCGTCCTCCTCGTCCGCCTCGCCCTCGGGGTCGTCCGCGGGCACGGGCAGCCACAGCGCGCAGGCGGAGCCGTCCTCGGTGACGTCGATCCACCCGTCCGCCATCACGATGTCGGTGAAGGAGGCCATGAGGCGGTGATGCGTCGTCCGCCGGTACTCCTCACCGGGGAAGACCCAACTGCTCACCGGATCGTCCTGGAACGCCGCGTCCAGCAGCCGGACCACCCGCTCCCGGTCCTGCTCCCCCGCCGTCCGGATCGCCACGCCCATGTCCACCCCTTTGCCTCAACCCATGTGTGATGTACGGGGGTTGAGCCTAACGTCCGTGTCCCGCACGGGAGTTCGGGAACCGGGCGAAGGTCGGCCGGCGGGGGGCGCGGGCCCCGCACATCGTGGGGAAGTGCGGGACCCGCCGGACCCGTGCCCGCGGCGACCGTGCGTCGGCAGGAGCCGCACGGTCCCGGGCTCCGGGGTTCGGTGCGACGGCCGCCCGGGACATCCGCCGGATCCTCCCCCGTGTCCTCGGTGCCCGGGCGAACCGTCAGGTGGTGCGCCGTGTCACGAACTCGGCCAGGGCCAGCAGCCCGCCCGCGGCTTCCGGGTCCGGCACGGCACGGGCCAGCTCCTGCATCGCCCGGGCCATCCGGTCGGCCGCCTGGGCCTGTGCCCAGTCCCGGCCGCCCGCCCGTTCCACGGTCAGCGTGATCCGCTCCAGGTCCTCCTTCGCATGCGGAGCCGCGTACAGGGCGGCGAGTTCGGCGGCGGCCGGACCACCTGAGGTGAGCGCGGCGACCACGGGCAGGGACTTCTTGCGGGCGGCCAGGTCCGCGCCGGCCGGCTTGCCGGTGTGCCGTGGGTCGCCCCATATGCCGATCACGTCGTCGATGAGCTGGAAGGCGAGCCCGGCCTCCCGGCCGAACGCGTCCAGCGCGGCCACATCGGCTTCCGGGGCGTCCGCGTACAGCGCCCCCACGGAACAGGCACAGCCGAGGAGTGCGCCCGTCTTGGCCTCGGCCATGGCGAGTGTCTCCTCCAGGGTGACGTCCCCCGGAGGGCGCCTCTCCATGGCCGTGTCCGCGTGCTGACCCGCGCACAGCTCGATGACGCACTGGGCCAGCCGGGCCGCAGCCGCCGGAGCCGCGGGGTGCGCGTCCTCGGCGAGCAGCCGGAGGGCGAGCGCCTGGAGCGCGTCACCGGCGAGGATGGCGGCGGCGTCACCGAAGACGGTCCACGCGGTGGCCCGGTGACGGCGGGTGGTGTCGCGGTCCATCACGTCGTCGTGCAACAGCGTGAAGTTGTGGACCAGTTCCACCGCCGCCGCGGCCCGGACGGCGGCCGCCCGCGCACCGGGGCCGCCGAGGGCCGAGGCCCCGGCGAGCACCAGTGCGGGACGGATCGCCTTGCCGGAACCGCCGGCGGCCGGAGTGCCGTCCGCATGCTCCCAGCCGAAGTGGTAGCGCGCGATGCGGCGCATCGGGCCGGGCAGGGTGCCGACCGCGGCCCGCAGCACCGGGTCGACCTCCGCCCGGGCACGCTCCAGCAGCATCGTCGCCTCGTGCCCGTCGGCGGGACGGTGTTCCGTCTCCGTCCTGAGCTCCGTCATGGACGCACCCCTGGTCTCGGAGGATGAGCGGAGGGTGGCGCAGCTACCGCGGTCGAGCCCGTACCCCCAGGGTGTACCCGCCCGCGCGGCCGGGGACACGGTGTGCGGGCCGGGCTTTGCGGTGCGGTCACCGCCAGCGGCCGATCTCGACGTTCTCCAGGACCCCGAGCGCGTCCGGGACCAGCACCGCGGCCGAGTGGTAGGCCGTGACCAGGTACTTGATGATGGCCTGTTCGTTGATGCCCATGAAGCGCACGGACAGGCCCGGCTCGATCTCGTCGGGCAGGCCGGCGGCCCGCAGTCCGATCACGCCCTGGTCCTCCTCACCCGTACGCAGGGCGATGATGGAGGTGGTGCGCGCATCCGTCACCGGGATCTTGTTGCAGGGGTAGAGGGGCACACCGCGCCAGGTGGGGATGCGGTTGCCGCCCACGTCGATGGTCTCCGGGACCAGGCCCCGCTTGTTCAGCTCGCGCCCGAACGCGGCGATCGCCCGCGGATGGGCGAGCAGCATTCTGGTGCCGCGCCGCCGGCTGAGCAGCTCGTCCATGTCGTCGGGGCCGGGCACGCCGTCGTGGGGCTGGATCCGCTGGTCGTACTCGCAGTTGTGGAGCAGACCGAAGTCGCGGTTGTTGATCAGTTCGTGTTCCTGGCGCTCCTTCAGGGCCTCGACGGTCAGCCGGATCTGCTGTTCCGTCTGGTTCATGGGCTGGTTGTAGAGGTCGGCCACGCGGGTGTGAATGCGCAGCACGGTCTGGGCGACGCTGAGTTCGTACTCGCGCGGGCTGGCCTCGTAGTCGACGAAGGTGTGCGGGATGTCCGGCTCGCCGGTGTGGCCGGCCGCCAGCTCGATCGCCTTCTCGCCGTACTTGTTGGTGCGCTGACCGGGGATGGAGCGGAGTCCCCGGAGGTGTTCCCGCAGGGTCTCGGACCGCTCGGCGACCTGCTCGAACGCCTCCCGCGGCAGGACCAGCACGATGCAGGTGGTGAGCGTGCGGGCCGTGTACTCCCAGATGGCTCCGTCGTCGAGCAGGGCCTGGTCGCCGAAGTAGGCGCCGTCGGCGAGGACGCCGAGGGACTCGTCGCTGCCGTAGGGGCCGGTGCCGATCTTCTCCACCCGGCCGTGGGCCAGCAGGTACACCTCGTCGGCCGGGCTGCCGAACGAGGCGACGACCTGGCCCGGTTCGATCTCCCGCTGCCGGCAGCGCGCCGCCAGCTCGGACAGCACCTCCTGGTCCTCGAACGACCGCAGGGCGGGCAGCTCGCCCAGCTCCGCGGGAATGATCTCGACACGGTCACCGGTCTTGACGAACGTCAACCGGCCGTCCCCCACGGCGTACGTCAGCCGCCGGTTGACCCTGTACGTACCGCCCTGCACGTCCACCCAGGGCAGCATGCGCAGCAGCCAGCGCGAGCTGATCTCCTGCATCTGCGGCACTGACTTGGTGGTGGTGGCCAGGTTCCGCGCGGCAGCCGTACCAAGACTCTGCTGCGGCCGGGTCTGCTCCGTGCGGACCTCTTCGCCTACCGACATAGAGAATTGCCCTCCCAGTTGTGATCCACGCCCATCGGTGCCGGGCATCGATCTGCGCGATCAAGGTTTCCTCACGGAACGTGCCTGCACCATTACCCGAATGAGCGGGAATGGATCACTCGTCGCCTGGGCATCCATGGGGATTCCGTTTCGCGGGTCCGCGGCGGCCGCACCTTGTCCGGATCGGCTCGCACAGGGACCGAACGGAAGGTTCCGGTCCCTCCGTATAGGTAAAGCACCGGTACAAGACGGTCGCGACGGGCGGCCGTCCCGCAGTGCGAAGGAGGGCGGTCATGGCCCCACCCATGTCCGCGAGCGCGTTCCTGCGTGCTCTCAAGGCGGAGGGTCTGACGGTCGTCGAGGTAGGCGACTGGCGCGACCACAACCGCAACCACAAGGGCCCCTGGGGGCCGGTGCATGGCGTGATGATCCATCACACGGTCACCAAGGGCAGTGCAAGGACTGTGGAGTTGTGCCGCAAGGGCTACTCGGGCCTGCCGGGCCCGCTGTGCCACGGCGTCATCACCAAGGACGGCCGGGTGCATCTCGTCGGCTACGGCCGGGCCAACCACGCCGGTCTGGGCGACGACGACGTGCTGCGGGCGGTGATCGCGGAGAAGCGCCTGCCGCCGGACAACGAGGCGAACACCGACGGCAACCGGCACTTCTACGGGTTCGAGTGCGAGAACCTGGGCGACGGCGCGGACCCCTGGCCGGCGGCGCAGCTGGAGGCCATCGAGAGAGCCGCCGCCGCGGTGTGCCGCCACCACGGCTGGAACGAACGCTCGGTGATCGGGCACCTGGAGTGGCAGCCGGGGAAGGTGGACCCGCGCGGGTTCACCATGACGTCGATGCGCAAGCGGATCGGCGACCGCCTGAAGTGAGGCGGCCGACGCGCGGACTGGGAAGCGGCCGGCGCGCGGACAGGGAAAAGGGGCGGCCGCCGCCCCGGGTGACCGGTTCGGCCGCCGCGCCGCGCGGGCGGCGGGCGTCCGCCGGGCGGGACACACACGGGCCCCCGCCCCGCCCCTGCCCTGCCCTGCCCGGGCGGCGGCCTCCCGGCGCCCCGGCCGTGATCGCTCCGCCCCCGCTCCGCCCCCGCTCCGCCCCGGGGCCGCCGCCGGATTCCGGAAGCCGGGACACTGCGACGCCGGGCCGCCGGACCGCCGGACTGCCGGGCCGCCGGGCCGCCGGACCTCCGGGCCGACCCGTGCCTGGCCGGTCCGGCGGTCACCGGGGACAATGGCGCCGTGACCAGCGCGGACCCGCCCTCGGCCACCGGATGCACCGGTCTGCGCCCCCGCCTGCCCTCACCCCTGCAGGAGGCCGTCGACGCGCGGTTCGAACGGCACGGGGTCCGACTGCTGCTGAAGCGGGACGACCTGATCCACCCGGAGCTGGTGGGCAACAAGTGGCGCAAGCTGGCGCCCAACCTCGCGGCGGCGGCCGGGCGGACCGTGGTCACCTTCGGCGGCGCGTACTCCAACCACCTCCGGGCCACCGCCGCCGCCGGACGGCTGCTCGGCCTGCGCACGGTCGGAGTGGTCCGCGGCCAGGAACTCGCCGGCCGCCCGCTCAACGCCTCGCTGGCCCGGTGCGCGTCCGACGGCATGCGGCTGCACTTCGTCGACCGGTCGGTCTACCGCCGCAAGACCGAGCCGGAGGCGCTGGCCGCCGTGCTCCGCGCGGTGGACGCCGAGGACGCCCACGTGGTGCCGGAGGGCGGCAGCAACGCGGCGGCCGTCCGCGGCTGTGCGGCGCTCGGGGAGGAGCTCGCGGGCCACGCCGACGTGGCCGCCGTGGCCTGCGGTACGGGCGGCACGCTCGCCGGACTGGCCGCCGGGCTGGGACCCGGGGAGCGTGCCCTGGGCGTTCCCGTCCTGCGGGGCGGCTTCCTGGGCGGGGACATACGGGCATTGCAGACCGGGGCGTTCGGCGGTCCGCGCGGCGACTGGAGCCTCGACGAGCGCTTCCACTGCGGGGGCTACGCCAGGACCACACCCGAACTCGACGCGTTCGCGCAGGATTTCGAACAGCGCCACGGCCTCCCCGTGGAACGTCTCTATGTCGCCAAGTTGCTTCATGGACTCGTCGCCCTGACGGCGGAGGGCGCCTTCCCGCGCGGAAGCACGGTCGCCGCCGTGATCACCGGCCGCCCCTTCCCCTGACGCGGCGCCTTCGCGCGCGGGAGGCCGCGCGGGACACGGACCGGCACACGGCCCCGGCGACGGGTCCGGCTACGTCGCCTCCCGGTAGGCGGCCGCCTCCTCCAGGTCGAGCCGGCGCAGCAGCGTGCGCAGCATCTCGTCGTCGATGTAGCGCCCGTCGCGGAGCCGGACGAACACGTCCCGCTCCGCGCTGATCATCTCGCGCGACAGCCGCCGGTAGGTGTCGTCGACGGATTCCCCGGTGATCGGATTGGCCTGCCCCAGGCGCTCCCAGACGGAGTCGCGGCGGCGTTCCACCACCGCGCGCAGCCGCTCGGCGAGCGGGGCCGGCAACGTGTTGCGGTCGTCCGCGAGGAGCTCGTCGAGGCGCTGCTCGGCCGCCCGGGACGCCTGGGCCTGCGCGTTGGCCTCGGCCAGGGTCTCCGTCCGGCTGTCCCGCCCGGGGAACCGCAGCAGCCGGATGAGCAGGGGCAGGCTGACGCCCTGCACGACCAGGGTGCCGATGACGGTGGTGAAGGTCAGGAACAGCAGCAGGTCGCGCTGGGGGAAGTCGCCGCCGTCGGCGGTGTGCGGGATGGAGAACGCGATGGCCAGGGAGACGACGCCCCGCATCCCGGCCCAGGCGATGACGAACGGCATGCGCCAGCCGGGGCTTCCCTCACGTGCGCGGATCCGCGCCGACAGCAGCGGCGGGAGACAGACCGCCGGGTAGACCCACACGAACCGGGTCGCCACGACCACCGCGAACACGGCCAGCGCGTACCAGAGGGCGTCGCTGCCGTGGTAGGCGTTGATGCCTTCGAGGACCACCGGCAGCTGCAGGCCGATGAGCGCGAAGACCACGGACTCCAGGACGAACGCGACCATCTTCCAGACGGCGGCCTCCTGGAGCCGGGTCGCGAAGTCGACCTCCCACGCGCGGTGTCCCAGGAAGAGGGCGACGACCACGACGGCGATCACGCCGGAGGCGTGCACCTGCTCGGCCATGGCGTAGGCGAAGAACGGGATGAGCAGGCAGAGCGTGTTCTGCAGCAGCGCCTCCTTCACCCGCACCCGCAGCCAGTGCAGGGGCACCATCAGCACCAGGCCGACGGTGAGGCCGCCGAGGGCCGCGAGGAGGAACTCGCCGACGCCCCCGGCCCAGGTGGCGCCCTCGCCGACCGCCGCCGCCACGGCCACCCGGAACGCGGTGATCGCGGTGGCGTCGTTGAGCAGGGACTCGCCCTGGAGGATGGTGGTGACCCGGGACGGCAGCCCGACCCTGCGCGCCACCGCGGTGGCCGCGACCGCGTCCGGCGGGGCCACCACGGCGCCGAACACCAGCGCGGCGGTCAGCGACAGGCCGGGCACCAGCTCGTACAGGGCCCAGCCGACCACGAAGGTCGCGAAGAGCACGTAGCCGACGGACAGCAGCGCCACGGGCCGCAGCTGGGCCCGCAGGTCCAGGTAGGAGCTGTCGGTGGCCGCCGTGTGCAGCAGCGGGGGCAGGATCAGCGGCAGCACGATGTGCGGGTCGAGCGTGTACTCGGGCACGCCGGGCACGAAGCTGACCGCGAGCCCGGCCGCGACCAGCAGCAGGGGCGCCGGTACGGGCAGGCGCCGGGCGGCCGAGGCGATCGCGGCACTGCCGGCCACCAGCAACAGCAGCGGCATCACGTCCATGTCACGGCCACCCCCGGTGTCCCACGCGGTGTTCCGCGTGCCCGTCGTAATCTGGCCATCATGAAACAGTGCACGCACGTCGCCGCGCTGCCGCACCCGGAACCGGCTCCGGTCAGCCGGACGTGTCCCGAATGTGTGCGGGACGGCACGGACCCGGTCCAGTTGCGCCTGTGTCTCAGCTGCGGTCACGTCGGCTGCTGCGATTCCTCGCCGAACCGGCACGCGACCGGGCACCACCGGGAGACGGGTCATCCCGTGATGCGCACCTACGAGCCGGGGGAGGACTGGCGGTGGTGCTTCGTCGATCACGTCCTCGTATGACCGGCCGGTCCCCGCTGCCGGACGGTTCGACCGTCTGACGTCTGGGTACGTCAATGCGGCGCGCGCTCTTCCCATTTGGGCCCGCAGACCCCTAGCCACGGAGCGTATTCATAGTTTTACTATGAGTGACAGCAAGGGTCGGGGTCCCGGGGACAGGACCGACGAGAGCGCGATAGCGTCACCGCTGAACCACGTAGCGCGTTACCCGGGGGCGACCCCGGGGCCCTGAAACGCTTGTACCACCTTGGAGGTGAGGGTGTCCCAGATCGCAGGCGAGCCCGCGACCCAGGACTTCGTGGAAGTCCGGCTGCCGGCCGCGGGGGCCTACCTGTCGGTGCTGCGTACGGCCACGGCCGGCCTCGCGGCCCGTTTGGACTTCACCCTCGACGAGATCGAGGATCTTCGGATCGCGGTCGACGAGGCCTGCGCGATCCTGCTCCAGCAGGCCGTGCAGGGCTCCGTGCTGAGCTGCGTCTTCCGGCTCGTCGACGACTCGCTCGAGGTCACCGTCTCGGCGCCGACCACGGACGGCCACGCCCCCTCGCGGGACACCTTCGCCTGGACCGTGCTGTCCGCCCTGGCGGGCAAGGTCTCCTCCGCCGTCGACGAGGACAAGACCGTGTCGATCAGCCTCTACAAACAGCGCGGCGCGGGACCCGGGCCGGCGTGAGGAACGAGGACGGGCCGGTGCGGGACGAAGAACGCGGCACACGGGGGCTGCCCGCCGAGCGGACGCCGGCCGGCATCGACGGCATTCCCGAGCAGGCCCGGCCGCATCCGGAGGACGACCGCGCGGACACCGGCCCCCCGGGCGGCGGGCAGCCGGAGGGTGCCGCGCGGGACACGCCTGCGGCCGGACGGGACGGGGACGCCCCCGCCCGTGCGAGGCCGGCGACGGGGGACGAGGCGAGCGCTCGGGGAAGGGCGACGGGCGGGACCATGAACGAGCACGAGCGATACGCCGAGGGCGAGGCGCGGCAGACGCCGGCCGCACCGGCCGCGCACGGGGCGCCTCGCGCCCAGAGCGCGCGCGGCGCCCAGCACCATCCGCTGGACCGCAGCGGGGCGCGCGCGCTGTTCCTCGAACTGCGTGAGCTCCCGGACGGCAGTCCCGAGTACGCGGAACTGCGCAACCGGCTGGTGCGGATGCACCTGCCGCTCGTCGAGCACCTCGCGCGCCGCTTCCGCAACCGCGGCGAGCCGCTGGACGACCTGACCCAGGTCGCCACCATCGGTCTGATCAAGTCGGTCGACCGCTTCGACCCGGACCGCGGGGTGGAGTTCTCCACCTACGCGACCCCGACGGTCGTCGGCGAGATCAAGCGGCACTTCCGCGACAAGGGCTGGGCGGTGCGGGTGCCGCGCCGGCTGCAGGAGCTGCGTCTGGCGCTGACGACGGCCACGGCCGAGCTGTCGCAGCAGCACGGCCGCTCCCCCACCGTGCACGAACTGGCCGAGAAGCTGGCGATCTCGGAGGAGGAGGTGCTGGAGGGCCTGGAGTCCGCCAACGCCTACTCGACGCTGTCCCTGGACGTCCCCGACACCGACGACGAGTCCCCCGCGGTCGCCGACACCCTGGGCGCCGAGGACGAGGCGCTGGAGGGCGTGGAGTACCGGGAGTCGCTGAAGCCGCTGCTGGAGGACCTGCCGCCGCGTGAGAAGCGGATCCTGCTGCTGCGTTTCTTCGGGAACATGACCCAGTCGCAGATCGCGCAGGAGGTCGGCATCTCGCAGATGCATGTGTCCCGGCTGCTGGCGCGGACGCTGGCCCAGCTGCGGGAGAAGCTGCTCGTCGAGGAGTGAGCGGGCCCGGGGCCCGGAGGGCTACGTCCCGGCGTTGCCGGGCCCCCGGATGCCCAGGGCCCGGGTCGTCTCGGGGTTGACGAGCAGCACCAGCGCGGCCACCGCGACGACGGCCAGCGCGATCCCCGCGGGAATGGCCATACTGTCGGCCTGCAGGAGGTTGTAGGCGACCGGCAGCGCCAGAAGCTGGGTGATGACGGCCGGACCCCGGCTCCAGCTGCGACGGGCGAGGAGCCCGCGCGCGGCGATCAGCGGCAGCAGCGCGAGCACGACGAGCGTCACTCCGCCCGTGACGGCCTGCTGCCGGTCGTCCGGGTTGCCGGTGACCGCGAGCACGGCCATCCAGACACCACCCGCCAGCAGGCCGACGCCCTCCAGGGCGACGAGCACCGCCGCGTAGGTCAGGCGGCGCGGACGGGGTCCGGCGGTGTCCGCGGCGGCGGGGGCGGCGGGGGTCTGCTCACTGCTCACCCCTGCAGGGTAGCCCGCACGCGCCGGGCCGCGGGCGGGCCGCCCCGCCCGTGCGGCCCTCGGCCGGCTCCGCTCCGCCGTGACGATTTCCCCCTCGGCCTGGGCCGAGTACCGCCCGGTAGGTACTCTGCAACCCATGCGTGCACTTCTCGTGGTCAATCCGGCGGCAACCACCACAAGTGCGCGTACGCGCGATGTGCTGATCCATGCGCTCGCCAGCGAGATGAAGCTGGAGGCGGTCACCACCGAGTACCGCGGCCACGCGCGCGACCTGGGCCGGCAGGCGGCCGAGAGCAACGAGACGGACCTGGTGGTCGCCCTCGGCGGGGACGGCACGGTCAACGAGGTCGTCAACGGCCTGCTGCACGCCGGCCCCGATCCGGAACACCTGCCCGGCCTCGCCGTGGTCCCCGGCGGCTCCACCAACGTCTTCGCCCGCGCCCTGGGGCTGCCCAACCAGCCGGTGGAGGCCACCGGCGTCCTCCTGGACGCGCTGCGCGAGGGCCGGGAACGCACCGTCGGGCTGGGCCTGACCTCCGGGACGCCCGGCTCCGAGGACGAGGGCGTGCCGTCCCGCTGGTTCACCTTCAACGCGGGTCTCGGCTTCGACGCCGGGGTCGTCGGCCGGGTGGAGCAGCACCGGGAGCGCGGCCGGAAGTCCACGCACGCCCTGTACATGCGCCAGGTGGTGCGCGCGCTGTTCGGGGAACCGCACCGGCGGCACGGGGTGATCACGCTGGAGCAGCCGGGCGAGGACCCGGTGACCGACCTGGTGCTGTCCATAGTCTCGAACACGTCGCCGTGGACGTTCCTCGGCAACCGCCCGATCTACGCGTCCCCCAAGGCGTCGTTCGACCACGGGCTCGACCTGTTCGGCCTGCACCGGCTGTCGTCGGCCGCGGTTGCCCGGTATGGCACCCAGTTGCTCACTTCGTCCCCCGAGCGCGGACCCCGGGGCAAGCACGCCGTCTCCCGGCACGATCTGACACGCTTCACCTTGCATTCGAAGGTGCCACTGCCGCTCCAGATGGACGGTGACCACCTGGGACTGCGAACCAGCGTGACGTTCACAGGCGTTCGCCGTGCACTGCGTGTGATTGTGTGAGCAGAAGGGGCTAAAGTCCTTTCACTCGAACGTTTAGACCAGGGTCCACCCCATGGAAGTACGGCTGTGACCTAGTCGACACCGAAGAATCAAAAAAAACTTTCCGGAAGGGGTTGTATCCGCCGCTGAGGTTTGCGAGTCTCTACATGGCGATCGGGACGGCCCGCAACACCGGCCTCCACAGATCACCGGAACCCCTCTCCAAAACCAAGGACCTACGCCAGGGAACCTGGCGGTCGGCCCTTCCCTTGTTGAGGGATTCGTGAAAGCGTTCACATTCACAAGCAACCGCAGTAATACCAAGGAGAGGTAGCAGCCATGGACTGGCGTCACAACGCCGTTTGCCGCGAGGAAGACCCCGAGCTCTTCTTCCCCATCGGCAACACCGGTCCTGCGCTGCTGCAGATCGAGGAAGCCAAGGCCGTCTGCCGCCGCTGCCCGGTGATCGAGCAGTGCCTGCAGTGGGCGCTCGAGTCCGGTCAGGACTCCGGCGTCTGGGGTGGACTCAGCGAGGACGAGCGCCGCGCGATGAAGCGCCGCGCCGCTCGCAACCGGGCCCGTCAGGCTTCTGCCTGACACACCACCCCTGCTGACAGCCTGAGCTTGGCGGCGCGTACGGCGCGTACGCATCTCCCGCCCCCGAGCCGCAGCGCGCAGTTGAGCACTGGCCTCGGACCGCATCGCGGTCCGGGGCTTTTTGCTGTACCCCCGACCCCGACCCGCTCCGGCCGCCGTCCCGGTTCCGGCCCCGGCCCCGGCCCCGGCCCCGGCCCCGGCCGCCAACGACTCTGGCCGGCCCCCGGTCCCGGCGCCCCTGCGCCCCGGCGGTCACTTGTCCGCCCGCACCGGGATGTCGAGGATCACCCTCGT
Source organism: Streptomyces sp. NPDC101219 (assembly GCF_044767675.1). Classification (NCBI taxonomy): domain Bacteria; kingdom Bacillati; phylum Actinomycetota; class Actinomycetes; order Kitasatosporales; family Streptomycetaceae; genus Streptomyces; species Streptomyces sp. NPDC101219. The sequence goes on along the minus strand of NZ_JBIWOK010000006.1, from coordinate 214,552 downwards.
CCCCCGCTCCGGCGCCGGGACCATGTCGAAGGTGCCGCCCAACTCGCCCTCCACCAGCGTCCGCACGATCTGCAGCCCCAGGTTGCCCGCGGTGTGCGGGTCGAAGTCCTCGGGCAGGCCGACCCCGTCGTCCTGGACGGTGACCAGCAGGCGCGACTCCTTGGTGGTGCCGCCGCGGACCGCGGACACCTCCACCGTGCCGGTCTCGCCCTCCCGGAAACCGTGCTCCAGGGCGTTCTGCAGGATCTCGGTCAGCACCATCGACAGCGGGGTGGCGACCTCGGCGTCGAGTATCCCGAAGCGGCCGGAGCGCCGGCCGGACACCTTGCCCGGGGAGATCTCCGCCACCATCGCCAGGACCCGGTCGGCGATCTCGTCGAACTCCACACGCTCGTCCAGGTTCTGGGACAGCGTCTCGTGGACGATGGCGATGGAGCCCACCCGGCGGACCGCCTCCTCCAGTGCCGCCCGGCCGCGTTCGGAGCCGATCCGCCGCGCCTGGAGCCGCAACAGGGCCGCCACCGTCTGCAGGTTGTTCTTCACCCGGTGGTGGATCTCCCGGATGGTGGCGTCCTTGGTGATCAATTCGCGTTCGCGGCGGCGAAGTTCGGTGACGTCACGGAGCAGCACCAGCGAACCGATGCGGGTGCCCTTCGGCTTCAGCGGGATGGCCCGGAACTGGATGACGCCGTTGGCCTCGATCTCGAACTCGCGGGGCGCCCAGCCGCTGGCCACCTTGGCCAGCGCCTCGTCCACAGGGCCGCGGGAAGGCGCCAGTTCGGCGGTGGTCTGCCCGAGGTGATGGCCGACCAGGTCGGCCGCGAGGCCCAGGCGGTGGTAGGCGGAGAGGGCGTTCGGGGAGGCGTACTGGACGATGCCGTCGGCGTCGAGCCGGATCAGCCCGTCGCCCACCCGGGGCGAGGCGTCCATGTCGACCTGCTGATTCGCGAAGGGGAACGCGCCGGCCGCGATCATCTGGGCGAGGTCGGAGGCGCTCTGCAGATAGGTGAGCTCCAGCCGGCTGGGGGTGCGCACCGTCAGCAGGTTGGTGTTGCGCGCGATGACGCCGAGGACGCGGCCCTCGCGCCGCACCGGGATCGACTCGACGCGGACGGGGACCTCCTCGCGCCACTCCGGGTCGCCCTCGCGCACGATGCGCCCCTCGTCCAGGGCCGCGTCGAGCATCGGGCGGCGGCCCCGCGGCACGAGGTGGCCGACCATGTCGTCCTGGTAGGAGGTCGGCCCGGTGTTCGGCCGCATCTGCGCCACGGAGACGTAGCGGGTGCCGTCGCGGGTGGGAACCCACAGGACGAGGTCGGCGAAGGAGAGGTCGGAGAGCAGCTGCCACTCCGACACCAGCAGGTGGAGCCACTCGAGGTCGGTGTCGTCGAGGTCGGTGTGCTGGCGTACGAGTTCGTTCATGGAGGGCACCCGGTCGAGCGTACCGGGGGGCGCGCGGCCGGCCCGGAGACACCCGCGGGCCGCGGCGCCTGGGAGGGACCCTCAACCCTCCCGGCACCGCAGCCCGGAGCACTACCGGCCGGCGGGGTGTGCGGTCCCGGTCGGCCGTGGGAGGAGCCGGGGCAGTCAGGGCAGAGAGCTCCGGTTCCTCGGTCCGCCCTCCTGTGCGGGGAGGGCGAGCTCGTGGTGTTTCCGATCGTCCCGACGAGCGGGCGTTGTGACAAGGGATCGTCCAGCGATCGAACGCTTTGATCGATCACCCATGCAGCCCATTGTGGACTGGACCACTCTCCGTGTCCATGCGTGGGAGGGGGTTCGTCCGGCGGCTGCGACGACCGCGCATCACCCGCGGCCGTCCACCGTGCAGCCTAACCCGTACGGCCCTCCCGGCGGACCGCCCGGCCGGAGGGGTCCGGGCCGTGGAACGGTTAGCGCCGCGGGGGCTCACGTCGTACCCTGGTAAGTTCCAATTGGTCTAAACCACCGGCGGGAATCGGACCTTCGAGACCCCCGGATCCCGACCAGTCGAGTCCTTCTCACAGATCGGCAGGCCCAGCGTGGAAGTTGTCATCGTTCCGGATGCCAAGGCCGGTGGCGAGCTCATCGCCGACGCCATGGCGCAGCTCCTCCGGCGCAAGCCGGACGCCCTGCTCGGCGTGGCCACCGGTTCGACGCCCTTGCCCGTCTACCAGGCGCTGGCGGCGCAGGTGCGCTCCGGCGCCGTGGACACCTCCCGGGCCCGCGTCGCCCAGCTGGACGAGTACGTGGGGCTGCCCGCCGACCACCCGGAGTCCTACCGCTCGGTGGTGCGGCGCGAGGTGCTGGAGCCGCTCGGCATCCCCGCGGAGTCCTTCATGGGGCCGGACGGCGCCGCAGAGGACGTGCAGGCCGCCTGCGAGGCCTACGACCGGCAGCTGGCCGAGGCCGGCGGGGTGGACCTGCAGCTCCTGGGGATCGGGACGGACGGGCACATCGGCTTCAACGAACCCTGCTCCTCGCTCGTCTCGCGCACCCGGATCAAGACGCTGACCGAGCAGACCCGCATCGACAACGCGCGCTTCTTCGACGGGGACGTCGAGCAGGTCCCGCACCACGTCATCACGCAGGGCATCGGCACCATCCTGGAGGCCCGCCACCTGGTGCTGCTCGCCACCGGCGAGGGCAAGGCGGACGCGGTCGCCGCGACCGTGGAAGGGCCGCTGGCGGCGGTCTGCCCCGCTTCCGCGCTCCAGCTGCACCCGCACGCCACGGTGGTCGTCGACGAGGCCGCCGCGGCCAAACTGAAGCACGCCGACTACTTCCGGCACACCTTCGCCAACAAGCCGGACTGGCAGGGCATCTGATCCGGACCGGGCCGCACGGCGGTCCGGCCGGGGTCCGCCGGGGCCCCGGCCGGGCCCGTGGTGGCCTAGACCAGCATCCGGTCGCGGCGGTATACAGAAGGGATCACGGACCGTGCGGGGCGCATCCCCGCCCCCAGCCGTGCCACGATGTGAGCCGCGGCCGACGGGGATGTCGGTCGCTTCGGCACCGGTAGCCGGGAAGGCAGAGCATGAGCACCGACGTCAGCAGTGCGGAGAACGAGGGTGGGACTGCGGTCCGTACGGCGCGCGTGCCCAAGTACTACCGGCTGAAGAAGCACCTGCTCGACATGACCGAGACGGCGCCGCCCGGCACCGCGGTCCCGCCCGAGCGCACCCTGGCCGCCGAGTTCGACACCTCGCGCACCACCGTGCGCCAGGCGCTGCAGGAGCTGGTGGTCGAGGGCCGGCTGGAGCGGATCCAGGGCAAGGGCACCTTCGTCGCCAAGCCCAAGGTCTCGCAGGCGCTGCAGCTCACCTCTTACACCGAGGACATGCGCGCCCAGGGGCTGGAGCCCACCTCCCAGCTGCTGGACATCGGCTACATCACCGCCGACGACCGGCTCGCGGGGCTGCTCGACATCACGCCCGGCGGGCGGGTGCTGCGCATCGAGCGGCTGCGCATGGCCAACGGCGAGCCGATGGCCATCGAGACCACCCACCTGAGCGCCAAGCGCTTCCCGGCGCTGCGCCGCAGCCTGGCCAAGTACACCTCGCTGTACACCGCCCTCGCCGAGGTGTACGACGTCCACCTCGCGGAGGCCGAGGAGACCATCGAGACCTCGCTCGCCACCCCGCGCGAGGCCGGTCTGCTGGGCACCGACGTGGGCCTGCCGATGCTGATGCTCTCGCGGCACTCGCGGGACCGGGACGAGCAGCCCGTGGAGTGGGTGCGGTCGGTGTACCGGGGCGACCGGTACAAGTTCGTGGCCCGGCTCAAGCGCCCCCAGGAGTGAGCCCCGCCGGGCCCCGGGGAGCCTCACCGGGGTCACGGACGAAACCGGCGGAATCGGGTGGTTGACAGGGATTCCGTTGCTGTTGCCTTGCGTTTGGGCGGCGTTGGGATACCGCTGTCCGGACGGGGGTTACGGCTCCGTTACGCGCGCCCCTAGATTTCCTGCGCATCACGCCGGAGATCAGTGAGGGGACGGAACTGCCCGATGTCGAAAGCACCGGAAGAACCACCCGCGGAGCCCGTGGTGACGCCCGTCCGCGTCGTCATCGCCCTCTGCCTCAGCGCACCGTTCGTGGCCATGCTGTGGGTCGGGTCGTACGCGAAGACCGATCCCGTGTTCATCGGCATCCCGTTCTTCTACTGGTACCAGATGCTGTGGGTGGTCATCTCCACGGCGCTGACGATGACCGCGTACCAGCTGTGGAAGCGTGACCAGCGCGCCCGCCGCGCCCAGAGGGGCGGTGCGCAGCAGTGAACGACGGCGTGAACGGCGTGGCACTCGCCGTCTTCATCTTCTTCTTCGTCCTGGTCACGGCCATGGGATTCCTGGCCGCGCGCTGGCGCAAGGCCGAGAACGCGGACAACCTGGACGAGTGGGGTCTGGGCGGCCGGTCGTTCGGCACCTGGGTGACCTGGTTCCTGCTCGGCGGCGACCTGTACACCGCGTACACCTTCGTGGCCGTGCCCGCGGCGATCTACGCGGCCGGCGCGGCGGGCTTCTTCGCGGTGCCGTACACGATCCTGGTGTACCCGTTGATCTTCACCTTCCTGCCCCGGCTGTGGTCGGTGTCGCACAAGCACGGCTATGTGACGACGTCGGACTTCGTGCGCGGCCGGTTCGGCTCCAAGGGGCTGTCGCTGGCGGTCGCCGTGACCGGCATCCTGGCGACGATGCCGTACATCGCGCTCCAGCTGGTCGGCATCCAGGCCGTCCTCGACGTGATGGGCATCGGCGGCGGCGAGCACACCAACTGGTTCGTCAAGGACCTGCCGCTGCTGATCGCGTTCGGTGTCCTGGCGGCGTACACGTACTCGTCGGGGCTGCGGGCGCCCGCGCTGATCGCGTTCGTGAAGGACACGCTGATCTACCTCGTCATCGCGGTGGCGATCATCTACATCCCGATCAAGCTGGGCGGCTTCGACGAGATCTTCGCCAAGGCGGGCGCGGCCTTCGACGAGACCAACCCGGCGACGGGGGCCCCGCGCGGCGCGCTGGTGCCCGGGGACGCGGGTCAGTGGACGTACGCGACGCTGGCGCTGGGTTCGGCGCTCGCGCTGTTCATGTACCCGCACTCGATCACGGCGACGCTGTCCTCGCGCAGCCGTGAGGTGATCCGCCGCAACACCACGATCCTGCCCCTGTACTCGCTCATGCTGGGTCTGCTCGCGCTGCTCGGCTTCATGGCGATCGCGGCGGGCGTGTCCGTGCAGAACGGCCAGCTCGCGATCCCGCAGCTGTTCGAGGACATGTTCCCGGACTGGTTCGCGGGCGTGGCCTTCGCGGCCATCGGCATCGGGGCGCTGGTGCCGGCGGCGATCATGTCGATCGCGGCGGCGAACCTGTTCACCCGCAACATCTACAAGGACTTCATCCGGCCAGACGCGACACCGGCGCAGGAGACCAAGGTCTCCAAGATCGTGTCGCTGCTGGTGAAGGTGGGTGCGCTGGCCTTCGTCCTGACCATGGACAAGACGGTGGCGATCAACTTCCAGCTGCTGGGCGGCATCTGGATCCTGCAGACCTTCCCGGCGCTGGTGGGCGGCCTGTTCACCCGCTGGTTCCACCGCTGGGCGCTGCTCGGCGGCTGGGCGGTCGGCATGGTCTACGGCACGGTCGCCGCATACGGGGTGGCGTCGCCGACGCAGAAGCACTTCGGCGGCTCGGCGAAGGAGATCCCGGGCATCGGCGAGATCGGCTACATCGGTCTCACCGCGTTCGTGATCAACGTGCTGGTGACGGTGGTGCTGACGTTCGTCCTGCGGGCCGCCAAGGCGCCCGAGGGCATCGACGAGACGCAGCCGCAGGACTACACGGCGGACGCGGGCGACCCGGGCGTGAAGGTGGAGCTCCCGCCGGCGACGGCGGGCAGCGCGCACTGACGCCCCCGAGGGGCGAGGGGCGGCGGGCCGACGGCGGAAACCGGCGGCCCCCCGCCCCGTGCCGGGGCAGACTCGCCCCATGGACATCACCATCCGCCGCGCCCTGCCCGCCGAGTACGCGACGCTCGGCGCGCTCACCGCCCGCGCCTATCTCGACGACGGGCTCCTCGACTTCGGGGAGAGCGACGCGTACCTGGGCGAACTGAGGGATGTCGCGAAGCGGGCCGCGGCGGCCGAGGTGCTGGTCGCCGTGGAGGGCGATCCGCCGCCCGGCGGCCGGGTGCTGGGCGGGGTGACGTTCGTGCCGCACGGCGGGCCGATGGCGGACCTGGCCGGGGCCGGCGAGGCGGAGATCAGGATGCCGGCGGTCGACCGGGCCTCCCGGGGGCGGGGCGCCGGGGAGGCCCTGGTGCGGGCGTGCGTGGACCGGGCGCGGGCCCTGGAGGGCTGCGTGCGGGTCGTGCTGTCGAGCCAGACCAGCATGCGGGCGGCGCACCGGATCTACGAGCGACTGGGCTTCGTCCGCGCCCCGCACCGGGACTGGAACCCGCTCCCGCACGTGGACGACCTCAGGCTGCTGTCCTACGAGCTGACGCTCTGACACCGGCGCTCCGGCACCGGGCGCGCCACAAGATATGGGGCTGTCCGCAACGCCCGGCACAAGATGTATGCTCATGCTCGTTGTCGCCGCAGGGGAATCCGGTGCGAATCCGGAACTGTCCCGCAACGGTGTACTTGTGCGTGTTCGCGTCCCCACGCGTCCCCGCACGGGCTTCAGTCCGAGGACCTGCCGACAGTGCGCCCGGCCGTCCGGCCCGGGTGCTCCGACGTCCGGGCCTCGCGGAATGGGCCGGTGGACGCACGACGCCGTGCGCGTCCCGTGCTGCCCCCTGCCCTCGACGAGGCCCCGTGCCGAGCGAGGGAGAGCCCCACGTGACCATCGCGCCAGCGGATCCGGTCTCAGCCAGCGACGTACCCCCCAAGGGCGACGGCCCGGGTGCCGCGCTGCTGCGCACCCTGACCGTGCTGACCGCCGACCTCACCGACGCCGACCCCGGCCGGGTGGCCGCCGCCGCCCTGCGCGGCCGGTCCGCGCGGGCGGACGAGGCGGAGCTGCGGGAGCTGGCCACCGAGGCCGCCGCCGGGCTCATCTCCGAGGACCCCGCCTACTCCCGCCTCGCCGCCCGGCTGCTGACCCTCGCCATCCGCGAGGAGGCCGCCTCGCAGGGCGTCACTTCCTTCACCTCGTCCGTGGCCACCGGTCACCGCGAGGGCCTCGTCGCCGACCGCACGGCCGCGTTCGTGCGCCGGCACGGGGACCGGCTGGACGCCCTGGTCGACACCGCGGCCGACGACCGCTTCGGCTACTTCGGGCTGCGCACCCTGCACAGCCGCTACCTGCTGCGTCACCCGATCACCCGCAAGGCCGTCGAGACCCCGCAGCACTTCCTGCTGCGCGTCGCCTCCGGGCTCGCCGAGGACGACAGCGCCCGGTCGGTGGACGAGGTGGCCGCGCTGTACGGGCTGATGAGCCGCCTGGACTACCTGCCGTCCTCCCCCACCCTCTTCAACTCCGGTACGCGGCACCCGCAGATGTCGTCCTGCTACCTGCTGGACTCCCCGCGGGACGAGCTGGACTCGATCTACGAGCGCTACCACCAGGTGGCCCGCCTCTCCAAGCACGCGGGCGGCATCGGCCTGGCCTACTCCCGCATCCGCGCCCGGGGTTCGCTGATCCGCGGCACCAACGGGCACTCCAACGGCATCGTCCCGTTCCTGAAGACGCTGGACGCCTCGGTCGCCGCGGTGAACCAGGGCGGGCGGCGCAAGGGCGCGGCGGCGGTCTACCTGGAGACCTGGCACGCGGACGTCGAGGAGTTCCTGGAGCTGCGCGACAACACCGGTGAGGACGCCCGCCGTACGCACAACCTGAATCTGGCGCACTGGGTGCCGGACGAGTTCATGCGCCGTGTGGACGCCGACGCCCCGTGGTCGCTGTTCTCCCCGGCGGACGTGCCGGAACTGGTGGACCTGTGGGGCGAGGAGTTCGACGTCGCCTACCGGGCGGCCGAGGCGAAGGGCCTGGCCCGCAGGACGCTGCCCGCGCGGGAGCTGTACGGCCGGATGATGCGCACCCTTGCGCAGACCGGCAACGGCTGGATGACCTTCAAGGACGCGGCCAACCGCACCGCCAACCAGACGGCCACGCCCGGACACGTCATCCACTCGTCCAACCTGTGCACGGAGATCCTGGAGGTCACCGACGACGGGGAGACGGCAGTCTGCAACCTGGGGTCGGTCAACCTGGGCGCGTTCGTCGACCCGGAGGCGGGCGACCTGGACTGGGAGCGGCTGGACGCGACCGTGCGCACGGCCGTCACGTTCCTGGACCGGGTGGTGGACATCAACTTCTACCCGACCGAGCAGGCGGAGCGTTCCAACGCCCGCTGGCGGCCGGTGGGACTGGGGGCCATGGGCCTCCAGGACGTGTTCTTCCAGCTCCGGCTGCCCTTCGACTCCCCCGAGGCGCGGGCGCTGTCCACCCGGATCGCCGAGCGGATCATGCTGGCCGCCTACGAGACGTCCGCGGACCTCGCGGAGCGCAACGGCCCGCTGCCGGCCTGGGAGCACACCCGGACCGCCCGCGGCGTGCTGCACCCCGACCACTACGCGACGGACCTCGCGTGGCCCGAGCGGTGGGCGGCGCTGCGCGAGCGGATCGCGCGGACCGGGATGCGCAACGCGCTGCTGCTGGCGATCGCGCCGACGGCCACCATCGCCTCGATCGCGGGCGTCTACGAGTGCATCGAGCCGCAGGTGTCCAACCTGTTCAAGCGCGAGACGCTGTCGGGTGAGTTCCTCCAGGTCAACTCCTACCTGGTGGACGACCTGAAGCGGCTCGGCGTGTGGGACGCGCGCACGCGTGAGGCGCTGCGCGAGGCGGGCGGCTCGGTGCAGGGCTTCGCCTGGATCCCCGAGGAGGTGCGCCGTCTGTACCGCACGGCGTGGGAGATCCCGCAGCGCGGACTGATCGACATGGCCGCCGCGCGCACCCCGTTCCTGGACCAGTCGCAGTCGCTGAACCTGTTCCTGGAGACGCCGACCATCGGGAAGCTGTCCTCGATGTACGCGTACGCCTGGAAGCAGGGGCTGAAGACCACGTACTACCTGCGGTCGCGTCCGGCGACCCGCATCGCCCGCGCCGCCCGGGCCCAGAGCCCGGCGGCCGTCCCCGTCCCGCAGGCGGCGCCCGACGACGCCGTCGCCTGCTCCCTGGAAAACCCCGAGTCCTGCGAGGCCTGCCAGTGATGACCAGCCCCACCCGTACCCAGAACCTGCTCGACCCGGGCTTCGAACTGACGCTGCGCCCCATGCGCTACCCCGATTTCTACGAGCGCTACCGGGACGCCATCAAGAACACCTGGCACGTGGAGGAGGTCGACCTCCACTCCGACGTGGCCGACCTGGCGAAGCTCAGCCCGTCCGAGCAGCACCTCATCGGACGGCTGGTGGCGTTCTTCGCCACCGGTGACTCGATCGTCGCGAACAACCTGGTGCTGACTCTGTACAAGCACATCAACTCCCCCGAGGCCCGGCTGTACCTGTCCCGGCAGCTGTTCGAGGAGGCGGTGCACGTCCAGTTCTATCTGACCCTGCTGGACACGTACCTGCCCGACCCGGAGGACCGGGCGGCCGCCTTCGCCGCGGTGGAGAACATCCCGTCCATCCGGGAGAAGGCCGCGTTCTGCTTCCGGTGGATGGACTCGGTGGAGAAGCTGGACCGGTTGGAGAGCCGGGCGGACCGCCGGCGGTTCCTGCTGAACCTGATCTGCTTCGCGGCCTGCATCGAGGGCCTGTTCTTCTACGGCGCCTTCGCCTACGTGTACTGGTTCCGCAGCCGCGGCCTGCTGCATGGCCTGGCGACCGGGACCAACTGGGTGTTCCGCGACGAGACGATGCACATGTCCTTCGCCTTCGACGTGGTCGACACCGTGCGCAAGGAGGAGCCGGAGCTGTTCGACGAGCAGCTGGGGCAGCAGGTGACGGACATGCTGCGGGAGGCGGTCGAGGCGGAGCTGCAGTTCGCGCGCGACCTGTGCGGTGACGGCCTGCCGGGGATGAACACCGAGTCGATGCGGCAGTACCTGGAGTGTGTCGCCGACCAGCGGCTGACCCGGCTGGGCTTCGCGCCGGTGTACGGCTCGGAGAACCCGTTCTCGTTCATGGAGCTGCAGGGCGTCCAGGAGCTGACCAACTTCTTCGAGCGGCGGCCGTCCGCGTACCAGGTCGCCGTGGAGGGCACGGTCGACCTGGACGAGGACTTCTAGGGGACCGCCGGGCCGGAACCCGAGGTCCGTCCGGTCCGGCACCCGCGGGGGTGCCGCTCCGCCTCACGCCGCCCGGGCGGTGTGGTGCGGGTCGGCGCTCCGCGCCGGGCCGGACGTGTCCGAGGGCACGGCCCGCAGGGCGGCGTTACGGCGGGGCAGGGGCCTGGTCTCGGCCTGCCGGAGCTGGCGGTCGATCCGCCGGTCGCGCACGATGCCGACCACGGCGGGCAGGATCATCAGCGCGAACAGTCCGAGAACGAAGAGCATTCCGATCAGTGCTTGCGTCTGTGTCGTATCCATAGACACCAGTGTTACGTCGAATGCTCCTTACCGACAGTGGCAGGACTGCCGCGCACCCTCGATTTACTGCCAGAGGCGAGGCAGACTGGGGGCATGCTGCGCAATGTGGCCGTCGTTCTGCTCGACGGCGTCAACCCCTTCGAACTCGGGGTCGTCTGCGAGGTGTTCGGCACCGACCGGACCGACGACGGCCTGCCCGGCTACGACTTCGCGGTCGCCTCCGCCGAGGGCCCGGCCGTGCGCACCGAATCGGGCTTCACGCTGCAGGTCGAGCACGGCCTGGAGCGTCTGGAGAGCGCCGACCTCATCGCCGTCCCCGCCGGACGGGGCTTCGGCTCGCGGACCTTCCCGCCCGACCTGCTGGACGCGCTGCGCCGCGGGGTCGCCCGGGGCGCCCGGGTGGCCAGCGTCTGCTCCGGGGTGTTCGTCCTCGCCGCGGCCGGACTCCTCGACGGCCGCCGCGCCGCGGTCCACTGGCTCCACGCCGAGGAGTTGAAGCGGCAGTACCCGCACCTGACGGTGGAGCCGGACGTGCTCTACGTCGACGAGGACCCGGTGATCACCTCCGCCGGAACCGCCGCCGGCATCGACGCCTGCCTGCACCTGGTGCGCAAGGAACACGGCTCGGAGGTCGCCAACCGGATCGCCCGGCGCATGGTCGTCCCGCCGCACCGCGAGGGCGGCCAGGCCCAGTACATCGAGCACCCCCTGCCCCGCCCGGGGGGCGACACGGTGTCGGAGGTGCTGGTGTGGATGCAGCAGCACCTCGACGAGGAGGTCACCGTCGAACAGCTCGCGGCTCGTGCGCTGATGTCGCCCCGGACCTTCGCCCGCCGCTTCCAGCAGGAGACCGGCACCACGCCCTACCGCTGGATCCTGGGCCAGCGGGTGCTGCTCGCGCAGCGCCTGCTGGAGGGGACCGACGAGACGGTGGACGCGATCGCCGGCCGCACCGGGTTCGGCACCGCAGCCGCGCTGCGCCACCACTTCGTGCGGGCCGTGGGCACCACGCCGAACGCCTACCGGCGGACGTTCCGCGGCCCGCAGGCCGCCTGAACGCCCACCGGAGGACGTCACTCAGCGCTCGACCGGCCGCAGCAGCAGACGGTTCGGGCGCAGGGTGATGCCGACCCGGGTGGCGGGATCGGACCCGCCGGTCTGCTCGAAGCGGTACCGGGTGGCCAGTGCCGCCGTGATCAGCGTCAGCATGGCCATGGAGAAGTGGTCGCTCGGGCACTTGCGGTTACCCACACTGAACGGCCGCATGGCATATTTCGGCACGTCCTTCGAACGTTCCGGAAGCCACCGGTCGGGGTCGAACTCCAGGTGACGCTCGTACGATTTCGGATCGCGTTGGATCGCGTACGGGCTGTAGATGATGTCCGCCCCGGCCGGAATGTGATAGCCACCGAGTTCCGTGTCGGTGACCGCACGCCGGGTCAGAATCCAGACGGCCGGGCGCAAACGCATCGCCTCGACGACGACATTGCCGGTGTGCGTGAGCTTGCGGACGTCCTCGAATGCCACCGGGCGCCCACCCGTGACGGAGAGGACTTCGTCGCGGACCCTGTCCCCTTGCTCCGGGTGGTCGGCGAGCAACTCCAGCAGCCACATGATCGTCGAGGCGATCGTTTCACTGCCCGGGGTCAGTATCGCGACGACTTGGTCGTGGATCTCCTGTTCCCCGATGGGGTCGCCATTGTCGTCCTTCGCGTCGAGCAATGCCGTCAGCAAATCGTCCGGCTTTTGACCGGATGCACGGCGTTCGGCGATGATCTCGTCGACCAGGAGATGCAAATCGGCCAGCGCCCGGTTGAATTCGCGGTTGGCCGGCAACGGCAGCCGGTACAGCCGGCCGAGCGGCACCACCATCCGCCGGTACATGCCGCGGAAGACGGTCGCCAGGGCGACGCACAGCCGCTCCGCCCGCTCGTCCATGAACTGCCCGCGCAGCAGGCAGCGGGCCGCGACGCGCACGGCGATCCGGAACGACTCGGAGGTGGCGTCGATCGTGCGGCCCGACGCCCACCGTTCGGCCAGGGCGTGCGCCTCCTCCTCCATGATCGGCCCGTAGGCGGGGATGGCGTCCAGCTTGAAGGCGGGCTGGATGGTGCGCCGCTGGCGGCGGTGCAGCGGGCCGTTGGCGGTGGCCACGCCCTCCTTGCCGAGCAGCCCCTCCAGGGACTCCCACAGCGGGCCGGAGATGATGTAGTCCGGGCTGAGCGCCAGCGCCCCCGTGAGGGCGGGCGTGGTGACGGCGTAGACGGTCTTGGGCCCCAGTTTGAGGCGCACGACGTCGCCGTGGTCGCGCAGCTGTGCCATGAAGGCCAGCGGGTCCCGGACCAGCTTCCAGCCGTGGCCGAGGCCCGGGACGCCGCCGCCCGCCACGGGGGGCACCAGCAGACCGGCCGGGGCAGTTGCCTCGGGTTTCACCGACTCGACGGTCATTTCTCACCTGCCGCTTCGTTGTTGACGTACGGGGGCGTCGACCGGTCGTCCCAGCTGTCGACCCGGTACCGGCCGGACTCGTGGTGGAACCAGTAGACGGAACTGAACCAGTTCCGCATGTTTGCGATGCAGGCGCGCACGGCGCCGCCCAGCTCCTTTCCGCCCACGGTTCCGTCGTCGAGACCGTCGGCGAACCGTAAACCCTCTCTCTCCGCCTCCAGGAATCCCGTGATGCATTCCTCGACGCGACGCCTGAGATCGACGACCGCTTCTTCGAGCGTCATGCCCTCGTGGGTGACGAGACTGATTCCGAGATTGTGGACCTCATTGCCCGCCAATTCCTTCGGCAATGAGCAGAGGTCGTTGTACCAGGCGGCGAATTCCTGACTGAGCAGCGCCGCCTTCCGGTAGGCGGGGTGATGCCGGACGGATTCCGGGAGTTCAAGTCCGGCACTGGGTTCCAGGAGATCGGTCCAGATCCAGTGCGCGAAGGTGAGGCGGCGCAGTTCCAGGTATTCCTCCACACCCGGCACAATGCCTTCCGTCCGGTTTCTGAATTCCCGGTCGTACGCCTCGATCACGGTGTGGAAGTGCCGGGCGAACCGGGCGTTCCACGACCCGGGCAGGAACGCGTACAGCCGCTCCACGCTGTCCGCGAGCCCGGCCACCAGGGGATCGCCGTGACGCAGGTGGTCCGCGGGACGGTCGAGGGCGGTGTGCAGCGCGTCCTTGAGCCGCCGCCAGGCGGCGGGGCGGCCGTGGACGATGTCGCGGTCGTGCCGGTCGTCCCAGACGAAGAACCAGGCGCTGTAGTCCGCTATCGCCTGCATGACCTCGTCGGGGGCACCGATGTAGTAGCCCGCCATGAGGTCCGTGTAGCACAGGCCGTCGGCATATTCCGCCACCTTGTCCGCCGGCATGAGCCGCTTTTCGAGCAGCCACGCACGGGTGTTCTCCTGGAGCTTCGGCCAATACGGGTGGAGTTGCCGGGGAAACGCCTCCTCGATCACCGGGAGAGACAGCGCCGGTGGAACCGCGATGGTGGTCGGTGTCGATGTGGTGCCGTGTGACAAAGCATGCACGAACAATCCCCTCTCAGCCGCCAGTTGCGGACACCCGTCCCCCGCCGGGCGTGCGCCGGTGCATATCCCCGCTCCTCTATTCAGCACCACAACTGACCGTTCTGGGAACGGATTTGCTTCATTCACTACCCCAGGATGCCGAGAACCTCCTCTTGCGTGTCTTGATTTGGATCAGTAAGGGACCGGCGGCACCGGACAACAGCTGGGGACGCGAACGGCGCCCGGTCCCGGAGTGAACCGGGACGGGGCGCCGTGCGGAAGGGGCGGGCGGGCCGGACGGGGCCGGACGGGCCCGCCAGGTCAGTCGTTGGCGACCACGGGGTAGCGGGGCTCGTTCTCGGCCATCTGCCGCAGCGCATCCTTGCGTTCCCGCTTGGACAGCCGGTCGATGTAGAGGTAGCCGTAGAGGTGGTCGGTCTCGTGCTGCAGGCAGCGCGCGAAGTAGCCGGTGCCGCGAACCTTGATCGGGTTGCCCCGCTCGTCCTGCCCGGTCACCTCGGCGTAGTCGGGGCGGGCCAGCGGCGCGTAGGCGGTGGGCACCGACAGGCAGCCCTCGTTGCTGTCGTCCAGCCGCCGCTGCTCGGCGGGCAGTTCGACCAGCTTGGGGTTGCAGACCACGCCGACGTGGCGGGTGCCCTCGTCGTCCGGGCAGTCGTAGACGAAGACCTTCAGGTCGACGCCGATCTGGTTGGCGGCCAGGCCCACGCCCTCGGCGGTGCGCTGGCTGGCGAACATGTCGTCGACCAGCTGCCGCAAGGTGTCGTCGAACTCCGTGACGTCCCGGCACTCCTTGTGCAGCACCGGGTTGCCGACCACGGTGATCGGGCGGGAGGTGCCGCGCTCGCGGTAGGCGGCCTCGCGCTCCTCGCAGTCCTCCGTGTCGATGACGTACCCCTCGTCGTCCACGGGGAGCACGCCCGCGTGCTGCTGATCGGTGTCCTGCTGAGCCATGACCGACGTGTGCCTTCCTGAAAAAATCCGGGCTGGGATGCTGCTACAGGGTACGGGGAGCGCGCCCGCCGGGCGCGGGGAACAGGGTCCGCCCCGGCCGGGCGGGGCGGGGGTGCGCTCAGCAGACCTCTTCGAGGTCCCGCCAGTCGCGGGAGTCCGGGCTGTCGGCGACCCACCCGTCCAGCAGTCCGCGCACCAGCGCCGCCGGCGCCGCCACCCCGCACTCCCGCTCGGGCACCCACAACTGCCCGTCGGTGCGGTGGCCCAGGGGGCCGGGGTGACCCGGCTCGCTGTGGTCGTGCGGGTCGAGATGCTCGCCCTCGCCCTCGTCGGAGGGCATCCGGGACTCGGAGCACATCCGGCACAGCAGCCGCACCGACGACGACCAGTCCTCGGCGGCGAACCCGGCATCGGCGGCCAGCGCCTCCAGGGCGTCCCGGTCGGCCTCGGTCTCGGCCTCCAGCAGGACCACCCAGGTCGGCACGGGGGACGGCGCCCACAACTCGATCTCGTCGAACACCGGGTAGGTGTGCCCGGCGGCCGTGCTGCGCTCGCCGTGCGGCACGCCGTCGTGCAGGACGACCTCGCCCCAGCGGCGGCCGGACGACGGCAGCGGGATCGACAGCACCTCGATACGGGCGGGGTCCAGCCGGCGCCCCCACACCACCTCGGCCTCGCCCTCCGGGGACAGCCGCACGGCGGCGCTGCCCAGGTCCATGCCGAGCGGTTCACCGGAGTCGGTGGGTGAGCCGGGCACCTTCAGTCCGTAGGCCTGCCAGGCCCGGCGGGCCAGCGGCCAGTCCTGCAGGGCGGTGGCGGCGATGCCGACGTTCCACCAGTCGGGCGCTCCGGTGTCCCGGTCGAGCAGGGCGACGGCCCGCAGCCCGGCCGCCCGCGCCTGCTCCCAGTCGTGCCGGAACTTGTGCAGCAGCGCGAGGTTGAACCAGGACTCCGACAGCCAGGGCTCCAGGTCGGCGGCGCGGGTCAGCAGCGCGCCGGCGTCCTCGTACCGGCCGTCGCCGATGAGGGTGAACGCGCGGTCCGTGGCCTGCCGCCAGGAGGCGGATGGCCGGTTCCGTCCCTTGCCGAAGATCCTCACGATTCCCGCCTGCCAGTTCCGTGCGGTGGGCCGGCTGTGCCTTTCCGCGCCCCCTGACACTCTCCTCTTCGCATCCAACCACGTACGGCCGGAAGGGCGCTCATTACCCATGGGTTACCCAGCCTCGTACCGGGTCAGACAGTCCCGTCCGTGGCCCTCACCACGCTCCGTCCCCGTGTTCACGCCCCACCTCCGTGTTCCGCGCCAGCACCCGGGCCAGGGCGGCGACGACCTCCGGTGCGTACTCTCCCGCGGCACCGAACCTCAGGTCCTCCAGTGCCGTCAGCGGCCCGCCGGGGCCTCCTTCCCTGGACTTCTCCTCGTACGCGTTCACCACCCGGACGATCCGCGCGGCCAGCGGCTGGCCGGGGTGCGGGTCGCACTGCTGCTCCACGATCCGGGCGACCTCGGGGTCCACCCCGGTCTGGCGCACCACGGCCCCGCCGAGCAGGGCGATCCGCCGCTGCTCGGTGACCGGCAGGGCGGAGGTCGCACCGGCCGGCACCGGGTCGACGAGGCTCAGCTGGCCGATGTCGTGCATCAGCGCGGCGTACTCCAGAAGGGTCAGTTCGGGTGCGGTCAGGCCGAGGTCCCGGCCCACCGCACGGCTGAGCGCGGCCACCCGGCGGGCGTGCCCGGCCGGGGTGCAGCCCGCGATCTCGGTGGCCCGGGCCAGGGAGGCGATGGTCTGCCGGTACGTGGCCCGCACGGCGGCGTACCGCCGGTGGGACAGCTGGGCGAGCAGCAGCGGGACCGCGAGGACGGGCAGCGCCCACAGTCCGGCCACGGCGACCGCGAGCGCCATGACCGCCCCGGTCGCGATCACGGCGGCCTCGATGCCGGGGACCGCCCGCAGCTCGTCCCGCAGCAGCGGCGGGAAGGGCCACCCGGTGCGGGAGCGGGCCAGCGCGGCCGCCAGCACGGCGTCGCCGAGCGTGGCCAGGGAGATCAGGACGAGCAGCAGCAGGGCGTGGGCGGACCCGCCCCAGTCGTCGAACGCGCCCCGGTTGTACAAGGGCTGGAAGCAGACCGCGACGAAGCCGACGGCGAGCACCCGGCGGGCCAGCTGGTCGGCGTCCGGCCCGTGCCCGCGGGCGGTGTTCGGCACGCTGCCCAGCAGGGAGGCGGCGAGCACGACGGTGACGACCTGGGCCGCGTCGTGCCGGCTGGGTTCCCCGCCCGCGTCGCCGAGCAGCGCGTACGCCAGCGACCCGGCGGCGGCGAGCGGCGCGGCCTGCCGGATCCGCGGGGCGCCGCGGCGGGTGAGTTCGCCGACGGTGATGAGCACGGTGAAGGCGAGGAGGGCGTCGCGGTCCTCGGCCCCGTGCCAGAGGACGGAGGCGAAGCAGCCGGCGGCGACGAGACCGGCGCACAGATGCACGAGGGTGGGCAGACGGGGACGCCTGCTGACGTGGGCCCCTCGGGGCGGGGCGGGTCGCGGCGTCACGGGGTGGCCCCGGACCGGCCGGTGACCGGCTCGGCGGGCGCGGGGACGGCGGGGGTGCGCGGGTCGTCGGCGGTCACGGCCGGATGCCAGCCGTCCCGGCCGATCACCCGGACCAGGGCCGTCACCATGCGCGGGTCGAAGTGGTCGCCCGCGCACCGCTGGAGTTCCCGGAGCGCCACGGGCACCGGCCGGGCCCTGCTGTAGGAGCGGGTGGAGGTCATCGCGTCGAAGGCGTCGGCGACCGCGACCACCCGCGCACACTCGGGGATCTGGCCGCCCGTCAGCCCGTAGGGGTAGCCCGTGCCGTCCATCCGCTCGTGGTGGTGCAGCACCGCCTCCCGGGCCTCCCCGAGGAAGGAGATCCCGCGCACCATCTCGTGCCCGTACTCGGGGTGCAGCTCGATCACCCGCCGTTCCTCGGGGGTGAGGGGGCCGTCCTTGGTGAGCAGCCGGGTGGGGACGCCCAGCTTTCCGACGTCGTGCAGGATGCCGGCGAACCGCAGCACCTCGACCCGCTCGTCGTCCATGCCCAGTTCACGCGCGATCATCATGGAGGCGTGGCCGACGCGTTCGCTGTGCCCGCGGGTGTAGCCGTCCTTGATGTCGACGGCCTGGACCAGGGCGCGGATCGTCGCCTGGTGGGCGGCGCGCTCCTGGTGGTACTGGGCGAACGCCCACCAGGACACGGCCATCGGCAGCAGCACCAGCAGCGCGGCGACGGGCCCGTAGGGGCTGCGCCAGAGGAGGGCCATCATCAGGGCGGCCAGCCCGTGCACGGTGACGGGCACCAGCAGCGGCAGGAGCAGCCGCCACCATGCGACCGGCCCGGGCACCCCGGCGGTGCGGCCGAGCGGCCGGCCCGCGACGAGGGCGCGCAGGACGCCGTCGAGCACGGTGAGCACGAGGCAGAACGCGAGGACGGCGGCGCCGGCCGCGGCGAGGGCGCCGGGGACGTCGCCGTCGGCGACCGCGTGCGGCCCGCCGACGGCCTGGTGGGCGCGGCCCGCGGCCCACACGGCGAGGACCGGCTGGGCGGCGCGCCAGATCCGCCGGACGGGGTCCGGCCGCCCGTGCACGGGCAGGAACAGGGCGCCGGGCAGGGCGACCAGGGCCGCGGCGGACGGCGGGAGGAGGAAGGCCCCGGCGAGCAGCACGGGGTAGCCGGTGCCGCCCGGGTGCGGGGCGCCGAGGCGGCGCGACCGGGCGAGGTGCTCGCAGCCGGCGTACAGCGCGGCGAGCAGGACGGCAGCCGGCCATGCGGCCCGCGGGCCGGGCGCCAGGCAGAGGACGGCGAGCAGGACCACCACCGCGACGTATGCGCGGGCCCGTGCCGGTAATGCCTCCATGAGCCCCTCCCCCACCGTGCCCGCCGCACCCGGCACGCCGCCGTCGGCCTATGGAGCCTAGGGCGGCACGGGGGGCTCTCGCGGGCCGATAACCCGCGGATTAGCACGGACGGGTGACGCCGCCGGCGTCCCGGGAGGGTGGTGCCGCCACGGGGGCGGCGGGGGTCAGGACTCCTGCGGCCGGATGGGCGAGGCGGTGACGTCCTGGTCGGGCACGGCCTGCCCGGAACGGATCAGCTCGATCCGGCCCATGACCTTGGACCGCAGGTCGCCCGGCACGTCGTCGTGCCCGCAGCAGCGCTTGACCAGCTTCTTCACGGCCTGCTCCAGCCCGTACTTCTCCAGGCAGGGCGAGCACTCCTCGAAGTGGTGCTCGAACTTCACGCAGTCCGCATCCGGCATCTCACGGTCGAGGAACTCGTAGAGATGATCGAGGATTTCGCTGCAATCCGTCTCGTGCGGCTCTCCGCAGCTCATGACCTCGAGCCTTTCGCTTCGTTCGACTCTCCGGCGCCGGCCGGGACCAACCCCCGCTCGCGGGCGTAGTCCTCGAGCATGCCGCGCAGCTGACGGCGGCCCCGGTGCAGGCGGGACATCACCGTACCGATGGGTGTGCCCATGATGTCGGCGATCTCCTTGTACGCAAAGCCCTCGACGTCCGCGAGGTACACGGCGATGCGGAATTCCTCGGGAATCGCCTGCAGGGCTTCCTTCACGTCCGAGTCCGGCAGGTGGTCCAGCGCCTGCGACTCGGCGGAGCGCAGGCCCGTCGACATGTGGGACTCGGCGCGCGCGAGCTGCCAGTCCTCGATCTCCTCGGCACCGCTGCGCTGGGGTTCGCGCTGCTTCTTGCGGTACGAGTTGATGAAGGTGTTGGTGAGGATCCGGTACAGCCACGCCTTGAGGTTGGTGCCTTCGCGGAACTGGTGGAAGGACGCGTACGCCTTGGCGTACGTCTCCTGGACCAGGTCCTCAGCGTCCGCGGGGTTGCGCGTCATACGCAGCCCGGCGGAGTACATCTGGTCGAGGAATTCGAGCGCGTCCCGCTCGAAGCGCGCGCTGCGCTCCGCGCTCGTCTCGGCGCTCGCGCCACCCCGGCCCTCGGGCTGCTCCGCCTGGCCGTGTTCGGTCCCTGCGTCGGTACCGGGAACCGGACCCACCTCCTCGAGTGTCGTCGTGAGACCGGAACCGGTCTCACCCGAATCGGAGGATAGACGACGATCCGGTCCGCCCGCCGCCCGAATCGGGGCGGTCCTGGCCGCGGGCAGCACCGTCCAGTCCAGGTCGGCGCGTGCGCTGCGGTTCGGGCAGAGCGTGGAACCCATGCGGCGGACTTCCTCTCCTACGACGGCGATGCCGTTGACCGGCACGTATGTCCGCCTCAACAGCGAAGGCGCCCCGGACATTCCCGCGCCCTACGCGAGGCCCCCGGCCCACCGCGCGACGGCGTCCGTGACGACCGCCACCGCCTCGTCCTGGGTCAGGCCGGCCCGCTTGGGGACCGCGAATCCGTGATCCCCGTGCGGCACCTCCACCAGTTCGTGGGGCCCGTCGGGGAACTCGGCGGGCCGGCCGAAGGGGTCGTTGCCGCCCTGCACGACGAGGGTGGGCACCCCCGCGCCGAGCAGTTCGGCGGCCCGGGACTTCTCCGGCCGGCCCGGCGGGTGCAGGGGGAAGCTCAGGGCGAGGACGGCGCGGGCGCCGAGCTCGGTGGCGGTGCGGCAGGCCACGCGGGCACCGGCGCTGCGTCCGCCGGAGATCACCGGCAGGCCCGGTTCCGTCAGCGCGGGCCAGACGCCGCGCCAGCCGGTGTCCAGGGTCTTCGGCGCGGGGGCCACCTTCCTGCCGGCCACCCGCCAGGGCTGCTCGACGAGGGCGACGGTGATCCCGTGCGCGGGCAGGACTGCGGCCAGCGCCCGCAGGTCACGGACCTCGATGCCGCCCCCGGCGCCGTGGCCGAGGGCGAGCACGAGCCGGGCGTCGCCCTGGGCGGGGTGCCAGGTGACGCGGGCCTCACCGGCGTCGGTCCCGACGGTCCGGACGGCGGGGGCCGGGGTGGTCTGCGGGGTCCGGGGGGTCACGCGTGGGTTCTGGGGGGTCACGTCAGAAGAGTGTGCCCTCTTCCGGGGCCGCCAGCTCCTTGAGCAGTTCCGGACCGTTGTTGCGGACGTTGCTGACCGCCGTGGTGACCGGGTAGGCGCGCATCAGGCCGGGGGGCGGCGGCGCGAGCAGCGCGCGCAGGTCCTCGACGTCGGTGCGGGCCGGGTCCAGCCAGGCGTCCCAGCGGTCCGGGGTGAGCATCAGCGGCATCCGGGGGTGGATCTCGGCCAGGGAGTGGGGGCCGTCCGCCGGGGACACGGCGAGCGGGTCGGTCTCCGCCTCGGTGGTGATCACGGAGCAGGTGACCCACCAGGCCCGCGGGTGGTCGTCCGGCAGCGTCCGGTCCCGCCAGAACTCGTACAGGCCGGCCATCGCGAACACCGAACCGTCGGCCGGCGTCACGAAGTAGGGCTGCTTGCGGGGGCGCTTCTTCTTCCCCTCGACCTCCAGCTCCCGCTCCTGCTTGCCGGTGACCCACTCGTAATAGCCGTCGGCGGGCAGGATGCAGCGGCGGGTGCTGAACGCGCGCCGGTAGGACGGCTTCTCGTGCACGGTCTCCGCGCGGGCGTTGATCATCCGGGCGCCGCCCTCGGGCGTCTTCGACCAGGAGGGGACCAGGCCCCACTTCAGGGTGCGCAGCTGGCGAACCGGGCGGTCGTCGTCCGCGTCCTTCAGGGCACGGTCCAGAACGGCGTGCACCTCCTTGGTGGGCGCCACGTTGTAGTCGGGTTCCAGGGACTCCTGCGCTTCCCACTTCTCGATCTCGAAGATCCCCGCGAGGTCCTCGGGGCTGCGACTCGCTGCATACCGTCCGCACATACGTGCAACACTGCCAGACTCCGCACGCCCAGAGGGAGCAGTCACAGACACATGGAAAGCACGGTCAGCACCGCAGCGGCCTCGTTCACCTCCCTCTGGGACGAGGTGTCCGGCACCCAGCCCGACCCCGACCTGTGGGTGGTGATCGCCACCCTGGGCGCCGCCCTGGCCGTGGTCGTGCCGCACGCCCTGTGGCGGCTGTCCCGCAACGCCATCACCATCGCCCACGAGGGCGGGCACGGTCTGGTGGCCCTGCTGACCGGCCGCACGCTGACCGGGATACGCCTGCACTCGGACACCAGCGGCCTGACCGTCAGCCGCGGCAAGCCGCACGGCATCGGCATGATCCTCACCGCCGCCGCCGGGTACACCGCTCCGCCGCTGCTGGGGCTGGGCGGCGCGGCCCTGCTCGGCGCCGGGCGGATCACCCTGCTGCTGTGGCTGGCCACCGCGCTGCTGCTGGCGATGCTGGTGATGATCCGCAACGCCTACGGGGCGCTGACCGTGCTCGTCACCGGCGGCACCTTCGTCCTGGTGTCCTGGCTGGCGGGGCCGCAGGTGCAGGCGGCGTTCGCCTACGCGGTGGTGTGGTTCCTGCTGCTGGGCGGGGTGCGCCCGGCCTTCGAGCTGCAGGCCAAGCGGGCGCGCGGCGGCGCGGGCGACTCCGACGCCGACCAGCTGTCGCGGCTGACCCACGTACCGGCGGGGATGTGGTTCTTCCTGTTCCACGCGGTGTCGCTGTGCTCACTGCTCGGCGGGGGGCGCTGGCTGCTGGGGTGGTGAGCTGCCCGTCGCGCGACGCGTGAGCGCGGTCCGCACGCGCTCCGCCGAGCGGGCGCGACCGGCCCGGACAGCGGCGTCCCGGTCCGCGGGCCTCCTTATAAGGTGGGCCTCATGGCCCCGAATTCCGCACCCACCGCCCTCTGGCCCGCCCCGCACGCGAGCGGAGCCGTCAACGCGACGGTCCACGTGCCCGGGTCCAAGTCGGTCACCAACCGTGCTCTCGTGCTCGCCGCCCTCGCCTCCGAGCCGGGCTGGCTGCGCCGCCCGCTCCGCTCCCGCGACACCCTGCTGATGGCCGAGGCGCTGCGCGCCATGGGCGTGGAGATCGAGGAGGGCGTCGGCCCCGACGGCACCGGCGAGGCGTGGCGGGTGGTCCCCACCGGGCTGCGCGGCCCGGCCACGGTCGACGTCGGCAACGCGGGCACGGTGATGCGGTTCCTGCCCCCGGTGGCCACGCTCGCCGACGGCCCCGTCCGCTTCGACGGCGACCCCCGCTCCCACGAGCGGCCCCTGAACGGTGTCATCGACGCGCTGCGGCACCTGGGCGCCCGGATCGACGACGACGGGCGCGGCGCGCTGCCGATGACCGTGCACGGCGGCGGCGCCCTCGACGGCGGCACGGTGCCGGTGGACGCCTCGTCGTCCTCCCAGTTCGTCAGCGCGCTGCTGCTGTCCGCGCCGCGCTTCAACCAGGGCGTGGAGGTCCGCCACACCGGCGCGACGCTGCCGTCGCTGCCGCACATCCGGATGACCGTCGACATGCTGCGCGCGGTCGGCGCCCAGGTGGACACCCCCGAGGCGGGCGGCGAGCCCAACGTCTGGCGGGTCACCCCGGGCGCGCTGCTCGGCCGGGACCTGACCGTGGAGCCGGACCTGTCCAACGCCCAGCCGTTCCTGGCGGCGGCGCTGGTGACCGGCGGGCGGGTCGTCGTGCCGGACTGGCCGGCGCACACCACGCAGCCCGGTGACCGGCTGCGGGAGATCTTCACGGAGATGGGCGGTTCCTGCGAGCTCACCGACCAGGGCCTGGTGTTCACCGGGTCCGGCGCGGTCCACGGCATCGACGTGGACCTCGGCGAGGTCGGCGAGCTGGCGCCGGGCGTCGCCGCGGTGGCCGCCCTCGCGGACTCGCCGTCCACCCTGCGCGGCGTGGCCCACCTGCGGCTGCACGAGACGGACCGGCTGGCCGCGCTCACCAAGGAGATCAACGAGCTCGGCGGCGACGTCACCGAGACCGCCGACGGCTTGCACATCCGCCCGCGGCCGCTGCACGGCGGCGTCTTCCACACCTACGAGGACCACCGCATGGCCACCGCGGGTTCGGTGATCGGTCTGGCGGTCGAGGGCGTGCAGATCGAGAACGTGGCGACCACCGCGAAGACCATGCCGGACTTCCCCGAACTGTGGGCCGGAATGCTCGGGGCGTAAGGACTCCACACCATGCGCCGCTACGGCAAGCACACCGACGAGGACGACATCCGCTCCCGCCCGAACCGCAGGGGCAACCGGCCGCGCACCCACATCCGGCCCAAGCACGAGGATGCCGCCGAGGGCCTGGTCCTCACCGTCGACCGGGGCCGGCTGACCTGCCTGGTCGACGGGCGGACCGTGACGGCGATGAAGGCCCGCGAGCTGGGGCGCAAGGCCGCCGTCGTCGGTGACCGGGTGGCGATCGTCGGTGACCTGTCCGGCCGCAAGGACACGCTCGCGCGGATCGTGCGCATCGCGGAGCGCACCTCGGTGCTGCGGCGCACCGCGGACGACGACGACCCCTACGAGCGGGTCGTCGTCGCCAACGCCGACCAGCTGGCCGTCGTCACCGCCCTCGCCGACCCTGAGCCCCGGCCGCGCCTGATCGACCGCTGCCTCGTCGCGGCGTACGACGGCGGCCTGTCGCCGCTGCTGGTGCTGACCAAGTCGGACCTGGCCCCGCCCGACAAGCTGCTGGAGCTGTACGGCGACCTGGACATCCCCTACGTGGTCACGAGCCGCGCGGAGCTGGAGAGCGGGGCGGCGGTGGACCGTGTGCGGGCCCAGCTGGACGGCCGGATCACGGCGTTCGTCGGACACTCCGGGGTGGGCAAGACCACGCTGGTCAACGCCCTGGTGCCGGAGGAACGCCGACGCAACACGGGCCACGTCAACGCGGTGACCGGGCGCGGACGGCACACGACGACGTCCGCGCTGGCGCTGCCCCTGTCGGGGGCCGAGGGGTGGGTCATCGACACCCCGGGGGTGCGGTCGTTCGGGCTCGCGCACGTCGATCCGTCCCGGGTCATCCACGCCTTCCCCGACCTGGAACCGGGCACCGAGGGCTGTCCCCGCGCGTGCAGCCACGACGAGCCGGACTGCGCGCTGGACGCCTGGGTGGCCGAGGGTCACGCGGACCCGGCGCGGCTGTACTCGCTGCGCCGGCTGCTGGCGACCCGGGAACACGCGGACGGTGACTGATCTTCGCGTTGTTCGACCCGCCCCGCGGACGGTAAGTGCATAATCGCACCGAGTCGGATCTAGCCGGACGAGTGGGACCGCCCTGCCCCACTGACGGAGCAGTCACCGGGCGTGGGCCAACGGGAGGACGACAGATGGCGTGGCTGCTGGTCGTGGTGGCGGGATTACTGGAGACCGGCTTCGCCGTCTGCCTGAAGTTGTCGCACGGATTCACCCGGCTGTGGCCGACGATCGCGTTCGCGGCGTTCGCCCTGGGCAGCTTCGGTCTGCTGACCCTCGCCCTGAAGAAGCTGGACGTCGGCCCGGCCTACGCCGTGTGGACCGGCATCGGCGCGGCGGGCACGGCCATCTACGGCATGGTGTTCCTGGGTGACCTGGTCTCGACCCTGAAGATCGTGTCGATCAGCCTGGTGATCATCGGAGTGATCGGACTGCAGCTGTCGGGCTCGGCCCACTGAGCGCCGCGCCGCCGCCCTGCCGCACCGGATCAGGGCGCGGGCTGGCGGGGCAGGGCTCCCCGGACGAGGTCGGCGACGCCGCCGTTGCCGGGCGGGGCGGCGACACAGGACAGGGCGAGCCGGACCACCAGCTCGCAGGCCCGGGCCAGGTCGCTCGTGTCGGAGCGGGCGATGCCCTGCCCGGTCAGGGCGTTGACGGCCCGGTCGCGCACCAGGGCGACGACGTCACCGGGTGAGGGCAGCGGCCCGTCGGCGCGCCGCTGCGCCGGGACGGACGAGGTGGACGGCACCGGAGTACGGGCCGGGGCGGGCAGCCGCTCCCCCCAGCAGCCGGTGAGGACGGCGCGCACCAGGGCGTTGTCGCGGGCCGCGGCGACCGTCCACTCGGCGGTCGCGGTCAGGCGGTCCCGGGGGTCGCCATGGACGTTGAGCGCGCGGTCCACCCCGGCGAGGTAGCCGTCGGCCTCCCGCCGGACCAGAGCCCGCGCCAGGCCGTCCTTGCTGCCGAACTCGTTGTACAGCGTCTGCCGCGAGACCCCGGCCGCGGCGGCCACGTCCACCATCCGCACCGCCGACCAGGGCCGCCGCGCCAGCGCGGCGTACGCGGCATCCAGCAGAGACTCGCGCGCTGCGGGCATCAGCGCCTCCCTCGGTGCGAGCGGGCGACTCTGCGGTTCAGATTTGACGCGACCGAATGCACTGTCAAGGGTGCGCGCGCGTCACCGCGCGGGCGGCGCCCGCCCCCGTTCCCGCCCCCGCGTCCGCCCTTCCTCCACGGCACCCCTGTGGCCCCGGCGCCACCTCGGCCGATAGCGTTCGTTGCATGCCCGACTACCTCGACGATCTGCGTCTCGCCCATGTCCTCGCGGACGCGGCCGACGCCGCGACCATGGACCGGTTCAAGGCCCTCGACCTCAAGGTGGAGACGAAACCGGACATGACGCCGGTGAGCGAGGCGGACAAGGCGGCGGAGGAACTCATCCGCGGCCACCTCGCGCGCGCCCGCCCGAGGGACGCGGTCCTCGGCGAGGAGTACGGCGTCGAGGGCACCGGCCCCCGGCGCTGGGTGATCGACCCCATCGACGGCACCAAGAACTACGTGCGCGGTGTCCCGGTCTGGGCCACCCTGATCGCCCTGATGGAAGCAGCCGAGGGCGGGTTCCGTCCGGTCGTCGGCCTGGTCTCCGCGCCGGCGCTGGGCCGCCGCTGGTGGGCCGCGCTGGACCACGGCGCCTTTTCCGGACGCAGCCTGACCTCGGCCTCCCGGCTGCACGTCTCCCAGGTCTCGCAGCTCTCCGACGCCTCCTTCGCCTACTCCTCGCTCAGCGGCTGGGAGGAGCAGGGGCGCCTGGACGGCTTCCTCGACCTGACCCGGGAGGTGTGGCGCACCCGGGCGTACGGCGACTTCTGGCCGTACATGATGGTCGCCGAGGGGGCGGTCGACCTGTGCGCGGAGCCGGAGCTGTCGCTCTGGGACATGGCGGCCACCTCGATCGTCGTGACCGAGGCGGGCGGCAGCTTCACCGGTCTCGACGGCCGGCCGGGCCCGCACAGCGGCAACGCGGCCGCGTCGAACGGCCTGCTGCACGACGAGTTGCTGGGCTATCTCAACCAGCGCTACTGAGCTTCACGAGGCCGGCGTGCGCGCCCCCGGCGGGCCGCACGCGCCCTCTTGTTGACCACCCCTTTGCCTGCCACTCTGAGAGTCCACCCACTTGTGAACTTGTGAAATCGCGCACGAGCGGACCCGATGTCCGCCCGGCCTGCGGTTTCCGGTAGGAGGTGGCTCCACCCCATGCTCGTCCGCGACGCCATGAGCACCGTGGTCCTCACCATCGGCCCCACCCACACCCTCCGACAGGCCGCCACCCTGATGTCCGCCCGCCGCGTGGGCGCGGCCGTGGTGCTGGACCCCGACGGCACCGGCATCGGCATCCTCACCGAGCGCGACATCCTCAACTCCGTGGGCCTCGGCGAGGACCCGGACACCGAGCACGCCCACGCCCACACCACCACCGACGTCGTCTTCGCGGCGCCCACCTGGACCCTGGACGACGCCGCGCACGCCATGTCCCACGGCGGCTTCCGCCATCTGATCGTCCTGGAGCGCGACGAGCCCGTCGGCATCGTCTCGGTGCGCGACATCATCCGCTGCTGGGCACCCGTACGACAGCGGTCTGCCGCCACAGCGCAGGTGCCCGCCTGACCTCCGCCCGCCCCCGCGGCGGCCGGCACCCGGCCGCCGCGCACGAGAAAGGGCCGGACCCCGCACAGGGAGTCCGGCCCGCCGTCGGCAAGCGGTCCAGCGCTGGAGGTCGGCCGCGGAGGGCCTGTACCGCGGCCTCCAGCCACTTGCCGAAGTTTGGGTATCGCTCGACACGACCCTACAATAGACAATGTCTAGGTCAAGTGAGGTTCCAAAGTCACACCCGTTCGGGACCTGGTCCCCCTGCTGTTAGGCTGGTTCCCATGAGTGACCTTCTGGAACGCCTGCGCGGACGCGGATGGCGGATGACCGCGCAGCGCCGTGTCGTGGCCGAGGTCCTCGACGGTGAGCACGTCCATCTGACGGCCGACGAGGTCCACGCCAGGGCCGTCGCCAAGCTGCCCGAGATCTCCCGGGCGACCGTCTACAACACCCTCGGCGAGCTGGTCTCGCTGGGCGAGGTGCTGGAGGTCGCCACGGACAAGCGGGCCAAGCGCTACGACCCGAACGCCCACCGCCCGCACCACCACCTGGTGTGCGCGCAGTGCGGCGCGATCCGTGACGTGCATCCGACCGGCAATCCGCTGTCGGACCTGCCCGACTCCGAGCGCTTCGGCTTCACCGTCTCCGACGTCGAGGTCACCTACCGGGGCGTCTGCCCGAACTGCGCGGCCGCCTAGCGCCCGCCGCACCCCCTTCTGCACGAAGCCCCCGGCACCGTTTCGGTGCCGGGGCTTCGTCATGGCCGTGTGCCGAGCAGGCCGGGCGGCGGGAGCCGGCCGCCTTCGGGCATGTAGGAACCCACGCAAGAACCGAGGGCCGGAACCCTTTCGGATTCCGGCCCTCGGCCTTCAGTAGCGGGGACAGGATTTGAACCTGCGACCTCTGGGTTATGAGCCCAGCGAGCTACCGAGCTGCTCCACCCCGCGTCGGTGAATGCAACGTTACGTCAAGGACGCGGACGGAGGCAAATCCCTTCCGGGCCCCGTCCCGACCGGTGCGGGACCGGCCGGGAACGGGCTCGACCAGGCAGGACCGAGCAGGACGGGGCAGGACCGCTCACGCGGACAGTTCCTGGCGCAGGGCGTCGCGCAGCCGGGTCGCCCGCTCCGTCACCGCTTCCGGGCCCAGCGCCGCCGCCCGGTCCGCCCAGCGCTGCCCCTCGGCGAGCTCGCCCCGCCGCGCGTAGACCAGGGCCAGCCGCAGGGCGGCCCGCCCGTGCCCGGCGTCGGCCGCCCGGCTCCACCAGACCGCCGCCTCCGGCTCGCTGCCCTCCCGGGCCAGCAGCAGCCCCAGGTTGAAGGCCCCGTTGCGGGAACCGGCCTCGGCCGCCGCCCGGTACCAGCGGGCCGCCTCGACGACGTCGCCGCGGGCCGCGGCCAGCATGCCGACCCGGACCTGGGCGCGCCGGTGCCCCTGGGAGGCCGCGCGCTCGTACCACTCCTCGCACTCGCTGCGCCGGTGCACCGGCTCGCCGAGTTCGTGCGCGGGCTCCGGCGGACGGCGGGCGTCGAGCAGCGTCGCGAGCCGGTAGGCGGCCTCCGCGCTGCCGCCCCCCGCGGCGCAGCGCAGGTACCGCTCGGCCTCGCCCTCGTCGCCGGCACGCAGCCGCGCCATGCCGACCTGGAGGGCCGCCTCGGTGTGCCCGGCGGCGGCCGCCCGCTCGTACCAGCGCAGCGCGGCGCGCTCCTCCTCGCGGCCCGCGTGCAGGATGCCGAGGTTGAAGGCGGCGTCCACGCTCCCGGCCTCGGCCGCCTTGGAGAACCACGGCTCCGCGCCGGCCTCGTCCCCGGCCCGCAGCAGCAGGATCGCCAGCGCGTTCGCCGCCTCGCGGTGCCCGGCGTAGGCGGCCCTGCGGTACCACTGCTCGGCCTGCTGGGTCCGCCCCTGCTCGGCGCAGAGCAGCCCGAGGTTGTAGGCGCCGTTGATGTCGCCCGCGTCCATCGCCGCGCGGTACCAGCGCTCCGCGGTCTGCGTCTCGCCCCGTTCGGCGTGCAGCGCGCCCAGCGCGTTGGCCGCGTTGCCGTCGCCGTCCTGGGCGGCCCGCAGCCACCACACGGCGGCGTTCTCTGTGTCCCCGGCGTCCCGGAGCAGGAACCCGAGCGCGCAGGCGGCCCGCACCTCGCCGTCCTTGGCGGAGGTCAGATACCAGCGGCCGGCCTCCTTGAGCTCGCCCCGCCGCTCCAGGATCGCCCCGAGGTGCAGGGCGGCCCGGCGGTGGCCGCGCGCCGCGGCCTGCCGGTACCACTGCTCGGCCTCGCCGCCGTCCGCGCCGTCCGGGACGCCGTCGTCCTCGTCACTCTCCGGTGCGGACCGGCGGTCCAAGGACCGGGCCAGGCGGTAGGCCGCCTCCCGGTGCCCACGCTCGGCGGCGGCCCGCATCCACTGCTCGGCGCCGGCCGTGTCCCCGCGGTGCTCCAGCAGGTCGGCGAGGGCGTACGCGCCCAGGGCGTGGCCCTGTTCGGCGGACTGGCGCAGCCAGTACTCGGCGGCGGGTTCGTCGCCGCGCTCCCGGTGGTGACGGCCCAGCGCGTGTGCGGCGGCCGCGGAGCCGGCGACGGCGGCGATCCGCCACCACCCGGCGGCCTCGTCGGCGTAGCCCCGCTGGTGGAGCAGGACGCCCAGGTTGTTGGCGGCGGCACGGTCGCCGGCGGCGGTGGCGGCACGCAGGTGGGGTTCGGCTCCGTCGAGGTCGCCGCGGCGCAGCAGCATGGCGCCGAGCACGCTCATCGCCTCGACGTCGCCCGCCTCGGCGGCCAGTCTCTGGCGCAGCTCCTCGGCCGCCTCGTCGGTGACCTCCACCGCCTCGCCGTCGGGCTCCGGGCGAGGGGAGGGCTGCGCAAATCGCCCTGTCTCGAACAGAGTTGCCTTGTCCCCCATAACGTTCATCGTCGCACCACCTGCAACCTGGGTACACCTGGTATACCGCAGCCAGTGAGGTCACTTCAGCGTTTTGTCGACATGCCCACAGAGAGACAAGTCAAACACAGATCGCCCAACTCACGGCGTCGGCGCGGCTGTCGGCCGCGTCGGCACATGCGTTCGCACACCAAAAAGCCCGGATTCCCTGTGGAATCCGGGCCTTTGGTGTCGCTCACTTCGCGACGTCAGTAGCGGGGACAGGATTTGAACCTGCGACCTCTGGGTTATGAGCCCAGCGAGCTACCGAGCTGCTCCACCCCGCGCCGTTGTGAAAGAACCGTACCACGGCGCGGGATGGGGCTTCGACCAGCCTGACCAGGCAGCTCGCTAGCCGCTCGGGCTGGCGTCGGGGGCGGGACTGCTGTCCCCGCCGCCTCCGCCGTCGGCGGACTGGGCGTCCTCAGCCCTGCGCAGGGCGTCCTCGAGCTCCTTCTGCGCCTTGCCGTAGGCCTCCCAGTCGTTCTTCTTCAGGGCTTCCTGACCGGCCTCGAACGCCTCCTGGGCGTCGTTGAGCGCTTCCTGGACCGTCGGGTTGTCCGACGGGGGCGGCGGCTTGGTGCCCTCGTCCTCGCCGGTGCCCTCGTCCTGACCCGGTGGCTGGCTCGTACCGCCCTCGGTGCCGAAGACCTTGTCGAGGGCCTGTTCCAGGGTGTCCTCGAAGGCGGTCTGGCCTCCGTAGGTGACCAGCACCTTCCGCAGCAGCGGGTACTTCAGTCCGCCACCGCGCACATAGACCGGCTCCACGTAGAGCAGTCCGCCGTCGAGCGGCACGGCCAGCAGGTTGCCGTACTCCACCTCGGAGTCGCCGCCTCTGAGCAGCCTGATGGACTCGGCGATCTCCTGCTGCGAGTTGAACTGGCTCTGGACCTGCTTGGGTCCGGCGGCCGTCGTACTCGCCGGCAGCTTCAGGATTCTGATCTTGCCGTAGTCCTCGGTGCCCGCTTCCGCGTCGACCGCCATGAACCCGCTGAGGTTGTCACGGCCGTTCGGAGTGAACGTGGTGGTGAGCGAGAAGACCTGTTCCTTCTGGTCCGGCATCTTCATGCTCAGGTAGTACGGCGGTACCGTCTCGCCCGTCTTGTTCGTCGGGTCGTCCGGCACCTGCCACACCTCACTGCCGGAGAGGAACGTCGTGGCGTCCTTCACGTGGTAGCGGGTGAGCAGCTCACGCTGCACCTTGAACAGGTCCTGCGGGTACCGCAGATGGGCCATCAGGGTTTCCGAGATCTCGCCCTTCGGCTCCACGGTGTCCGGGAACGCCTTCATCCACGTCTTCAGGACGGGATCCTCGGTGTCCCACTGGTAGAGCTTGACCTCGCCGCTGTACGCGTCGACGGTCGCCTTCACCGAGTTGCGGATGTAGTTGACCTGGTTCTGCTGGGCCACCACCGCGCGGTTGTCGTTGGTGGCGGTCAGCGAGTCGGCCGTGGTGTCGCCGAGCGTCGTCCGCGACGAGTACGGGTAGCCGTTGCTCGTCGTGTAGGCGTCGACGATCCACTGGATCCGGCCGTCCACGACCGCCGGGTAGGCGTCGCCGTCGATGGTCAGCCACGGGGCGATCGCCTCGACGCGCTCCTTGGGCGTGCGGTTGTACAGGATCCGCGAACCGTCGCCGATGGCGCCGGAGTACAGGATCTGCGGCTCGCTGAACGCGACCGCGTACGCCGCCCGGTTGATCGGGTTGGCGAGGTTGACGCCGCTGTCGCCCTTGTAGCTGTAGGTCTTCTCACCGCTGTCGTCGGAGTAGTCGATCTCCTTCTGGGGACCGCCGACGATCGAGTACGTGGTGGTGCGCTCGCCGTAGTAGACGCGCTGCTCGTACGTGCCCAGATCGCCCTTCGACGGGAGGTCGGACTCGGTGAAGACCGGGCGTCCGCCGGCGTCCGCGCTGGTGCCCTCGGCGGCGACGACGCCGTAGCCGTGGGTGTAGCGGAAGTGGTCGTTGATCCAGTTCCGCTTCGGGATGCCGTTGTAGTTCAGCTCGCGCAGACCGATGACGGTGTCCTGGTCCTTGCCGTCCTTGGTGTACCGGTCCACGTCCAGGTTGGTCGGGAACGCGTAGTAGTTCCTGATCTGCTGGAGCTGCTGGAACGTCGGCGAGACGATGTTCGGGTCCATGATGCGGATGCTCGCCGTGTCGGTGACGGTGTCCCGCAGCTTGGTCTTGTCCTCGGTCTGGCTGGTGCCCGGGTAATCGGTGACCTGGGTGCCGTCGATGCCGTAGGCCTCGCGCGTCGCCTTGAGGTTCTTCTCGACGTACGGCGCTTCCTTGGCCTGCTCGTTCGGCTGGACCTGGAACTTCTGCACGATCGCCGGGTACAGGCCGCCGATCAGGATCGCCGACAGCACCATCAGGCCGAAGCCGATGACGGGCAGCTGCCAGGTGCGCCGCCACAGGGTGGCGAAGAACAGCAGCGCGCAGATCACGGCGATGCAGAACAGGATCGTCTTGGCCGGCAGATACGCGTTGGCGTCCACGTACCGCAGGCCCGTCCAGCTGTCGGTGGCCTTGAAGTCGCTGGACTTCACCGCCAGCCCGTACCGGTCGAGCCAGTAGGCGACCGCCTTCAGGGCGACGAAGATGCCGATCAGCACGGACAGGTGGCCGGTGGCCGCGGCCGTCGCGCGCGCGCCGGGGCTGGTGATGCGCAGCCCGCCGTAGAGGTAGTGGGTGAGCGCGGCGGCGATCACCGACAGGATGACCGTGGCGAATCCGAAACCGAGCAGGAAGCGGTACCACGGCAGGTCGAAGGCGTAGAAGGATACGTCCAGCTTGAACTGGGGGTCCTTCTCACCGAAGGGCACACCGTTGATCCACATCAGCCAGGTGCGCCACTGGCTGGACGCCGAGGCACCGGCGATCAGGCCGACCAGCGCGGTGATGCCCAGCAGCAGCCACTTCTTGTACGGGGCGATGCCCATCCGGTACCGGTCGAGGTTCTGCTGCTCCATCGACATGGCACTGAGCGGCGGCCGCAGCCGGTGCGCCAGCCAGATGTTGACCCCGACCGACGCGGCCATCAGCAGACCGAAGACGAAGAAGAGGCCGATCTTGGTCCACAGGGTGGTCGTGAAGACCGACGAGTAGTCGACCGAGCGATACCACAGCCAGTCGGTCCAGAACCCCGCGAACATGGTGAACACCATGCCGAGGACGGCAAGGACGCCCAGTGTCATGAGCAGGGTC
Source organism: Streptomyces sp. NPDC101219 (assembly GCF_044767675.1). Taxonomy (NCBI): domain Bacteria; kingdom Bacillati; phylum Actinomycetota; class Actinomycetes; order Kitasatosporales; family Streptomycetaceae; genus Streptomyces; species Streptomyces sp. NPDC101219. Next base: position 180,748 of record NZ_JBIWOK010000006.1, on the reverse strand, counting down.
CGGACCCGCCGGGACGGACGGCCCACTCTCATCCGTGGCCCCGTCGGGCCTCCGCCGCGGTCCGGCATCTGGAAAGCCAAGGTAGGCACCTCAAGGTTCGCTGTTGATTCGTCTGGCCCGCGTGTCCGTGGACCTTGTATGGAACCCGCTGCTCGTGGGCCCCACCTATGCAACTTACTAACCCTTTACTCGGTTCCCGATTCCGGCCCCGAACGAGAGAAGATTGTGACCATGTCCAACACACCCATGGCTGCGCACCCGCTCACCAGGGCCGTGCTCGAGATCGACGAGTACGTCTCCGGCCTCGGCTGGGACCAGCCCGCCCGCCTGTTCGCCCTCGTCGACACCGCCCGGCTGCGGGCCGAGCAACCCGGTCTCGCGGACCGGCTCGGCCTGGACGGCGAGCCGGAGGCGACCGCCCTCACCCCCATCGAGCAGGACGAGATCCCCGCGGGCAAGCCGCTCGACGAGTTCCTCGGCACCATCGCCTGGCCGGACGCGGTGACCGGCTGCGCCCTGACCGTGGAGCGGCTGATCCTGCCCCCGTCCGCGGAGGCCCAGGTCCCGCAGGGCATGGACGAGACGGCGCTGACGAACTGGGTCGCCGAGCACCCGGAGCGCCAGGAGGTCCGGATGACGGTCGCGGTGCTGCGCGACGGCCGGCGCGAGTCGGCCCTGCGGCTGCGGGAGAAGGACTCCCCGACAGAGGTCCTCACCGGTTCCGACCTGGTGCCGGGGCTGGCCCAGGCCCTGTCGGCGACCTTCGAGGAGTAGCCGGCTCGCGGGGAGCGGCCCCCGAGCCCCCTTCCGGGGCGGGCCGGTCCCCGCGGATCAGGCGGTCGTGAGGCTCTGGCGGTCGTGAGGCCCTGGCGGTCGTGCGGGTCAGGCGGTCGTGCGGGTCAGGAGGCCTTGCACGTCGGCAGGTCGGCGGTGTCGCCGGCGCGGATGTCCTCCAGGGCGCCGAGGGCGTCCTCCATCGTCTTCACCTCGACGAGCGTGAGGCCGTCGGGGACGTCCTTCGCGGCGGTCGCGCAGTTGTCGGCGGGGGTGAGGAAGAACTCGGCGCCCTTGTCGCGCGCGCCGACCGTCTTCATCTGGATCCCGCCGATCGGGCCGACCTTGCCGTTGTCGTCGATCGTGCCGGTGCCCGCCACGAACCGGCCGCCGGTCAGGCTGCCGGGGGTGAGCTTGTCGTAGATGCCGAGGGCGAACATCAGACCGGCGCTGGGTCCGCCGACGTCGGCCAGCTTGATGTCGATGGAGAACGGGAACGTGTGATCGGTGCCGGCGGAGATGCCGACGATGGCGCGCTTCTCGCCGCCGTCGTCGGCGGTCGCGGTGGTGATCGTCACCTTCTCGGTCTTCTTCGGCGCCCGCTTCTCCTTCTCGGCGGCGGCCTGCTCCGCGGCCGGCACGATGGTGAAGACGACGTCCTCGCCCGGCTCGTGCGCCGTCACCAGCTCGGCGACGTCGGCCGGCTCCGCGACCTTCCTGCCGTCGACGGCCTTGATCACGTCGCCCGCGTGCAGCCGGCCCTCGGCGGGCGAGCCCTTGACGACCGTCGACACGATCACCCAGGACTTCACCGGGACGTCCAGTTCCTTCAGGGCGGCGACCTTGGCGCTCTCCTGGGACTGGCTGAACTCCTCGGCGTTCTCCTGGGTCGACTCCTCCTCCGTCTTGCCGTCCGGGTAGAGGGTGTCGTGGGGCACGACCTTGTTGTCGTGCGCAAGCCATCCGTAGACGGCCTCGACGAGGTTCATCCGGTAGTCGGCGCTGGTGACCCGCACCGTGGTCATGTTCAGGTGGCCGTCGGTCGGATACGTCTTGCGCCCCGCGATCTGCAGCACCGGCTCGCCGTCGTGCTCGCCCAGGGTGTTCACCGTGGGCCCCGGCGACATCTCCGCGTACGGCACGGGGATGAAGACTCCCGCGCACAGGAGCGCGATCAGCATCAGGGTGGAGGCGAGCATCGTCGCGGTGCGGCGTGGCATGGGTCGACAGTACGGGACGTGTCTGTCAGCGCACCGTCAGGGCCGCCCGTCCGGGCGGCCCTGTGGCGTCCTGCGTGGACCTGCGCTTTTCCCGCCGTTCAGCTGCCGGACCGGGGCTTCTCCATCGCTTCCCGGAAGCGGGCGTACCCGATGAGCTCCGGCCCGTCGCTGCGCGCCTTGCGCGTCCGGCCGGCCCAACTGCCCCACAGTCCGGCACCGATCGCGGCCACCAGCGGAATCAGCAACCAGGCAAGCACCGCCATGCCGACCTCCCAACCCCATGAGCGTCCGCAACACTGACTGATCAGCAGATTAACCATCTGCAGTGACAACGCTCACGCCAGGGGTCCGGTTACGCAACCGGAGGTGCGGGCCGGAACCGGAGGCCCGGCGGCGCGGCCGGGCGGGATTCCGGCGCGGGGCGTCCCGCTCCGGTCCGGCAGGTCGTGGGGGCGGCGCTCAGCAGGCGCCCACCCACTCCTCCGTGCCGTCCGAGAACCTCTGGTGCTTCCAGATCGGCACCTCGTGCTTGAGGTCGTCGATGAGTTTCCGGCACGCCTCGAAGGCCTCTCCCCGGTGCGGGCACGACACGCCGACGACGACGGCGAGGTCCCCGATCCCGAGATCACCCACCCGGTGCACGGCCGCCAGCGCCCGAACGGGGTAATCGGCGGCGACCTTTTCGGCGATCCGCCGCATCTCCGCCTCGGCGCTGGGGTGACACGAATAGCTCAGCGCGTCGACGTCCGCTCCGCCGTCGTGGTTGCGCACGGTCCCGACGAACAGTGCGGTGCCGCCCGCGGCGTCGTCCCCGACGGCCCGCAGCACCTCGTCCACGGAGAGCGGCGTGTCGCGGATCCCGATCAGCTTGATCGGATCTTGTGCGGCCTGCTCACCCGGGTGATCGTGCGTGGATGCCATGTACCCATCGTGCCGCACCTCCGCTCCGGCACGGAAGTGCGGACTCGTCCGGCACACGCGCGTGCCGTTTGGAGCCTCCTACAGGACGCCCGGCGGCGCGCGGGCCGCGGGCGCCCCGCCGACCAGCGGGAACGCCGGGGGCCCGCCGGTACCGGCCCGGGCCCCGGCCAAATGCGGCGCCAGGTCAGATGCGGCGCCGAGTCAGATGCGGCGCCGGGCCTTGCGGGCGCGCCGTACCACCGCCGCCGCGCCCAGCAGGGCGACCGTCGCGCCGGCCGCACCGGCCGCCGTGGCGTCCTTCCGGCCCAGCCGCCGGCCGGCCACCGTGTGCCTGCCGGAGACCTCCCCGAGCAGTTCCTCCAGCACTTCCTCGTTGGTGTAGGAGGGGCGCCATCCCGCGTCGTGCAGCCGGCTCCCGCTCACCACCCACGGGTACATCGTGTAGGCGAGGTCCCCGGCCGGGGACGGGGTGAGGCCGATGCGGTGCAGCCGGGCCGCCGCGCCGAGTGCGACCGCGGACGGGAGCTCCATGCGGCGGATCCCGCTGAGCTCCTCCACCTCCTCCTGCTCCAGCCAGCCGTCGCACCCGACGGCGAGTTCGCCCTCGACCTTCTCCACGGCCGCGTACTCCAGCGCGCTGCACAGGTCGTCGACGTGGCAGAACTGCCACGCGGGCCGCGAACCGGCGACCACCAGCAGCCGGGGCGACTCGAAATACCGGGTCAGCGCGGTGTCGGCGCCCCCGCCGACCAGCACGGCCGGGCGCACCACGGTGACGTTCAGCCCGGGGTGCGCGCGGGGGGCCCGGCGGGCCAGCCGCTCGATCTCCAGCAGGTCGCCGACGCCGGTGGCCTCGGCGGTGGCCTTCAGTTCGGCGTCCTCCGACAGCGGCAGCTCGTTGTCCGGCAGCGCGCCGTAGACCATCGCTGAGGTGCACAGCACCACGCGCCGCACCCCGCTGGCCGCGGCGGCGGTCAGGACCGTCTGCGTTCCCCGCACGTTGTACGCCGTCCGGGCGGCGGCGTCGGTCTCCAGGTCCAGGTCGAGCGCCAGGTGGACCACCACGTCGGCGCCGCGCAGCTTCTCCGCGATGGCCGGGTCCCGCACGTCGAGGATGTGCCATTCGGCGTCGGCGCACTCGCCGCGCCGCTCGTCGATGGCGACGACCTGCTTGACCTCCTCCGAGGCGGCCAGCCGCTCGGTGAGCAGCGCGCCGACCCCGGACGCGGCACCGGTGACCGCGACGACGGGCCCGCGCGCGGGACGGGCGGACGGGTTTCGCGCTGCGCGAACCTGCGGATCTGGGGAACTCACCAGGCGTCTCCAGCGGTTGTCTTCAGTACGGGCGCAAGGGACGCCTACGTACCAGGTGGCTCCATCCTGCCGCAGGCAGTCTGTCGGCGAAGCACCGAGGCCCGATCCGCCTCAGGTGTCTACGCTGGGTGGTGTTGTCGGGCAGCCGTGCCGCCGGAAAGAACCGGCGGCCCTACCAGCCGAGGAATCCCGTGAGTGACACCCCATTCGGATTCGGCCTTCCGCCGGAGGAGCCGGACGACGGCGACGAGGGCAAGAAGAAGGACCCGCAGAGCGGCGGTGGTCAGGGCCCGGCCAACCCGTTCGGCTTCGGCATGCCCGGAGCAGGCGGCTTTGGCGGCCCCGGGGCGGACAATCCGTTCGCCGCGATGTTCGGTTCGCTGAACCCCACCGACCTGGGCGCCGCCTTCCAGCAGCTCGGCCAGATGCTCTCCTACGAGGGCGGCCCGGTGAACTGGGACATGGCCAAGCAGATCGCCCGCCAGACCGTGTCGCAGGGCACGTCGGACGGCACGAAGGACGCCAGTGTCGGGCCGGCCGAGCGCAAGGCCGTCGACGACGCGGTGCGCCTGGCCGACCTGTGGCTGGACGACGCCACGTCGCTGCCGTCGGGCGCGGCGTCCGCGGTGGCGTGGAGCCGCGCGGAGTGGGTCGAGGCGACCCTGCCCGCGTGGCGCGAGCTGGTCGACCCGGTCGCGGAGCGCGTGGGCAACGCCATGGGCGACGTCCTGCCGGAGGAGATGCAGGCCATGGCCGGCCCGCTGATCGGCATGATGCGCTCGATGGGCGGCGCCATGTTCGGCACGCAGATCGGGCAGGCCGTCGGTGTGCTGGCCGGCGAGGTCGTCGGCTCGTCCGACATCGGCCTGCCGCTCGGCCCGGCCGGCAAGGCCGCGCTGCTGCCGCTGAACATCGCCGGATTCGGCAAGGACCTCGGCGTGGCCGAGGACGAGGTGCGGCTGTACCTCGCGCTGCGCGAGGCCGCCCACCAGCGCCTGTTCGCGCACGTGCCGTGGCTGCGCTCGCACCTGTTCGGCGCGGTCGACGGCTATGCGCGCGGGATCAAGGTCGACACCGGCAAGCTGGAGGACGTGGTCGGCCAGTTCGACCCGGAGAACCCCGAGCAGCTGCAGGAGGCCCTCCAGCAGGGCATGTTCCAGCCCGAGGACACGCCCGAGCAGAAGGCCGCCCTGGCCCGGCTGGAGACGGCGCTGGCCCTGGTCGAGGGCTGGGTGGACGCGGTCGTGCACGCGGCGGCGAAGCCCCGGCTGTCGTCGGCGGACGCCCTGCGCGAGACGCTGCGGCGCCGGCGTGCCTCCGGCGGTCCCGCGGAGCAGACCTTCGCCACGCTGATCGGTCTGGAGCTGCGCCCGCGCCGCCTGCGGGACGCCTCGCGGCTGTGGGCCTCGCTCACCGACGCGCGCGGCGTGGACGGCCGGGACGCCCTGTGGGCCCACCCGGACATGCTGCCGACAGCGACCGACCTGGACGACCCGGACGGCTTCGTGCACCGCGAGCAGATCGACTTCTCCGAGCTCGACAAGATGCTCGGCGAGGCGGCCGGCAGGCCCGACCTGCGCAAGCAGGACGGCGGGACCGGGAAGGCCGGGGACGACGACGGGTCCGAGGGCGAGGGCAAGGACGAGAGCAAGGGCGACGACGGCGAGTGACCCTCCACGACGACGCCGTCCTCGTACTCAAGGGCTACGCGGACCAGACGGAGCTGCGCGACGCCTATCTCGACCACCTCGCCGCTCATCCGGACGGCATGTGGAAGGCGTGCCGGGACGGCCACCTCACCGCGAGCGCCCTGGTGATCGACCCGGAGCGCGGCCGGGTGCTGCTGACCCTGCACCGGAAGCTGCGCATGTGGCTGCAGATGGGCGGGCACTGCGAGCCGGCCGACACCACCCTGGCCGCGGCCGCGCTGCGGGAGGGCACCGAGGAGTCCGGCATCGCGGGGCTGACCCTGCTCCCCGGCGGTCCCGTGCGTCTGGACCGCCACGAGACGCCCTGTGCCTGGCACCTGGACGTCCAGTACGCGGCCCTGCCGCCGTCCGGTGCCGTGGAGGCGATCAGCGACGAGTCGCTGGACCTGCGCTGGTTCCCCTACGACGCGGTCGCGGAGGTGGCCGACGCCTCCGTCGTCCGTCTGGTCCAAGCGGCCCGGACGAGACTCGGCGTCTGACGGACGCCCCGGAGCACGGGTGAGGGGCGGCCGTCACGACGGCCGCCCCTCACCCGTTCTGCCGTGCCACGCGGTGGCCGGCCCGTCAGCTCCAGACGTTGCCCTGGTTGTGGCCGCGGGCGCCCTGCTGGCCCATGCCGTACTGCGCGGCCAGACCCGAGCCGATCTGGGCGTTCTGCGGCGGCAGCAGCTCACTGGGCTGGACCAGGACGAATCCGCTGCCCATGAAGCTGAGCTCCCAGCCCTCGCCGGTGCTGCCCCGGCGCCGCCACACACCGGAGGAGTGCGTCTGGGCCTGCATCTGCACCCGCAGTGCGGTGGACCAGGCCACGATCGCGTCGGCGTCGCAGTTGACGTACTTGTCGGGCGTCACCTGCATCATCAGCGGCACGCCGGAGGTCATCAGGGCGACCCGGCCCCGGCCGGTGATGTTGAGCTGGTACTTCCCGGAGCCGGAGATGCCGTACTGGCTGTCGACGGCGATGACCTCGTGGTGCAGCGAGGAGTCCATCGCCAGCACATAGCTGCTGTCGACCGTCAGCCCGTCCTGGTCCACGTCCATGAGGTGGATGTGCTGGGCGAGGTTGGCGAGGTAGACGGTGCCCTGCCCGTGGCAGCGCATCAGGTCGAGTCCCTCACCGGTGCGCAGGCGGGCACGCGCCTGACCGCGGCTCTGGTATTCGGCGTCGAACTCGACGAGGCCCTGGTAGGCGACCATCGAGCCCTTGCGGGCGAGGACGTCGTCGTGGCCCTCCAGGGCGACCCGCAGCATGTTCTTGTTCTGCAGGCTCCAACGGTCCTGGGTCGGTTGGTCGTTGTGGGCGAAAAGCGGGCTCTGCATGGTGTGGTTGCTCCCCCTCAGCCCCGGCCCCGGAGACGGTCGGTGCTGTCCTCACTGGGCTGGACGACGACGATGCCCTGACCGGAGAAGGCCATCTGGTAGGCCTCCCCGCTGCCGCGGCCGATCAGCGACTGGGCACGGAAGCTGCGCTTGCCCTTCACCTTGAGGTTCGGGGACCACGCGACCAGGGCGTCCGGGTCGACGTACGTCTCGTCCTCCCCGCCGCCGCAGTCGACGACGATCGGCTTGCCGCGCGAGGTCAACGCGACCCAGCCCTGCCCGGAGATCCTGGTGTTCCACAGGCCCTGGCCGGCGAACTTCGCCAGGCCCTTGACCCGCTCCACGCCCCAGCTGAGGTGCGCGTCGAAGGCGAGCAGGTTGGTGGCGTTGACGGAGATGCCGTCGCCGTTGAGGTTGATCACGACGACATCCGCGCCGTAGTCGGCGAGGTAGAGCAGGCCGTCGCCGGAGCACTTCATCAGCGGCGCGCCCTCCCCGGTCAGCCAGTCCTTGGCGATCTGGCGGACGGCCGGGGGGTTGGGCTCGTACTGGACGAAGCCCTCGTAGGCGACCATGGAGCCCACCCGGGCGAAGAGGTCGTGACCGGTCTGCATGGCGACCTTCAGCATGTGGTTGCCGTGGTTCTCCATGCGGGCGGTGACCGGTGCGGGAGCGAAGCCCGCGAGTGGCTGGTTCATGACGGGCTCCCTTTAGATCTCGTACGGCTGGACGACGATGAAGTTCCCGGGAGCACCCCGGAACTGGAGGTTGACGCTCTCCCCCGTGTCACCGGGGTAGGAGTTGCGGCGCATCCTCACCTGGCTGGAGACGACCACCTGGGAGGCGGCCGACCAGGCGACCACGGCGTTGCAGTCGGCGAACGTGGTGGGCGTGACCGGCAGCACCACGGGCACGCCGTGGGTCTTGACGACGATGGTGCCGGTGCCCTGGAACTGCATGGTGAACAGCGCGCCGCCCGGGATGCCGTGGCCCTCGATGCGGCGGACCTCGTACTGGAGGCTCTCGTCGAAGGCGAGGACGTTCTCCGCGGACACGCACACGGCGTCGCCCTGGAGCTCGATCGGGTGCAGCATCGTGGCGTCCTCGGCGAAGAACACCTGGCCCTGGCCGGTGCAGCGCATCAGCTGCATCTCCTGGCCGGTGGCGTTGCCGACGACGCGGCCGGTGAAGCCGGCGCCCTTGTAGCTGAAGTCGACCTTGCCCTGGTACAGCACCATGCTGCCCTGACGGGCCAGCACGGGCTGGCCGCCCATGCCGAGGTCGACCCGGATCAGCTTCTCGTTCTGCGGGGTCCAGCGCTGCCCGGTGGGCGTCTCCTTGAACATCTGCAGCGCGCCGAGTACGCCGGGCGTCGTCGGCCCGGTGCCCTGCGGCATCCCCTGCGCAGCCCCGTAGGGGGCCTGCTGTCCGGGCAGCGCACCGGGCGCGGGCGGCCGGCCGTAGCCCGGCGGGGGCGTCGCGCCGCCGTGACCGGGCGGCGGGGCGGGTGCCTGGGGTGCCTGCGGCGGGGCGCCGTAGCCCGGCGGCAGCGGGGCGGACCCGGGCGCCTGCCCGCCGGGGCCGGGCGGGTTGAACGGCTGCGGCTGCTGGCCCGGCTGGCCGTACGGCGCGGGTGCCGGCGGCGGGGGCGGCACCGGGGAGCCGCCGGGCGGCGTGTGCAGCGGGGCGACGATCGTCGGCGCGGCGTGGACCGAGGGCGGTGCCGCGGGCGCGGGTGCCGGCGGCGGGGTGGCGCCCGGCGGGGGCGCGAAGCCCTGGGCGGCGGGCTGCGGGGGCGGGGCCTGGGCGGGAACGCCGAAGGCGGGCGGGGCCGCGCCCTGGGCGGGCGGCGCGAACCCGGGTGCGCCACCGGACTGCGGCTCGGGCGGCGCCGCGGCCGGCTCCTCTTCGGCGACCTCGCCGCCGAAGTTCTTCAGCAGGGCGTCGAGCCCGCCGTCGAAGCCCTGGCCGACGGCGGCGAACCGCCACACGTCCTTGAAGTAGAAGTCGCCGAGCATCACGGCCCGCTCGGTGGAGAACTCAGCACCGCTGAAGGGATAACGGGCCACTTCCTCGCCGCCCGCCACGATGCGGAGGTACCCCGGGCCGATCTGCGACATCTGTCCGGCGCCGTCGAGGGTCGCCGTGAAGGACAGCTTCTTGATCTGCTGCGGGATCCGGTCGAGGGTGACCCGGAAGGACTCCGTGTCGCCCGCCTGCGCGCCGAGCAGCTGGACGGACTCCTCGGGGGACTTCGGCTGGTTGTAGAAGATGAAGTACCGGTCGTCCGACAGGCGCTCGTCGGCGTCGAGACCGAAGCAGCTGATGTCGAAGGTCAGTCCGGGGCCGGAGATCTGTACGCCTACGTACAGATCCGTGCCCGCCGTGAGGTCACTGATCCTGGCCTTGTGGCCGCGTTGGAATTCCCTGGCCATGCGTACGACCGTCCCCCATCCCGAGTGCGAGTGCGTCGCGCCAGGCTAACGGCAAAGGCCGACATCGGACGATGCCGGTACAGACCCGGTACACAACGCGTGCCGCGGTCCGCCGTGCACTCACCCGCCGTGCTGCCTCACTCGCCCTGCGCACCCGGCAGGTGCGGCAGCCGGTCGGCGGCGACCACGCCCTCGAGGTAGCCCCGGGCCCGCTCGGTCTTCGGATACGCCTCCAGCAGCCGCCAGAAGCGGGGGCCGTGCCCGGGCACCAGCAGGTGTGCCAGCTCGTGGCACAGGACGTAGTCGACGACGTACTCCGGCATGCCCTGCAAGCGGTGCGACAGCCGGATGCTGCCCTCGGAGGGGGTGCACGAGCCCCAGCGGGTGTTCTGGTTGGTGACCCAGCGCACGGTCGCTGGCCGGGCCCGGCCGTCGAAGTACTGGGCCGACAGCCGCTCGGCGCGCTGCGCCAGCTCGGCGTCGCCGAGCGTCCGCCTGCTCTCCTGGGCGGCCAGCTTGTCGAGCATGACGTTCACCCAGCGCTGCTCCTCCGCCTCGGACATCCGGGCGGGGATGAGCACGACGGTGCGATCGCCCTCGCGGTACGCGGAGACCGTTCTGCGGCGGCGGGCGCTCCTGCGGACCTCGATCGCGCTCGCCCGTGAGCCGTTCGTCGGCTGGCTCGTCGTGCTGCGCTGTGACTTTCCGGCGCGTTGCAGTGGGTCGGCGGGCACGCCCCGACGTTACCCGCTGTACCCGGGGAAGTCCCGGCTCCGGAACGCTGCAATATCGATCGGCCCAACCGGGCGCCGGATTTGTACGACGATCCCCGCAGCCTGTGGACAACTTTCGGCGGGCCTCGTCCCGGGGCGGGCATGCTGGCACCGCCGGCCGGACCACGCGGTGGCTCCGGCGAGACCCAGACGGCAGTACGGGGGCCTTTCGATGCATCCGATGGTGAAGCCCGCGCTCAGGCGCGGCTGGCGTGACCTCAACACCGTGCAGTTCGGCATGACGCCGACGCACGCACTGACGCTCGGCCCGGTGGACACCGCGACCGGCAGCTTCCTTGAACTGCTCAACGGCACCCGCGGACTGGAACTCCTGCGCGAGGAGGGCCGGCGCATGGACCTGCCCGACGGTCACGTCGACCGGCTCGTGCGCAGGCTGTCGCGGGCCGGTCTGCTGGACGACTCCCGGGGCGGCGGCCCGGCCGCCGACGCCCTGCGCGGCCGGCCGGAGGTGCTCGAACGGCTGCGTCCCGACCTGGCCGCCCTCACCGTGACCACCCCCGGACCGGGCGACGCGCTGAGACTGCTGGCCGCCCGCCGGGAGACGCGGGTGCAGGTGCGGGGCGCGGGCCGGGTGGGTGCCGTCCTGGCGTCGCTGCTGGCGGGGGCCGGGGTGGGCGAGGTGGACGTGCGCGACGTCGGCCGCGTCGAACCGTGGGACGTCGCCCCGGGCGGGCTGCCCGCCGAGGCCGTCGGCGACCGGCGGGACGAGGCCGCCCGCCGGGCGGCCCGCCGCTCCGCTCCGGACAAGCCCCGGCGCCGGACCATCCGGGCCCGGCCCGAGCCGGACGGCCCGGGATTCTCCCTGGTCGTGCTCGCCCCGCGGGACGACGTCGCGGTGCACGCACCCCACCCGGGCGCCGCCGAACCCCTGCTGGCCTCCGGTACGCCGCATCTGTACGCCGGGGTGGTGGAGGGCACCGGTGTGGTCGGCCCCCTGGTCCTGCCCGGCGAGACGGGTTGCGCGGGCTGTCTGCAGCAGCACCGTCTCGACCGTGACCCGGCCTGGCCGCGCCTCGTCGCCCAGTGGCGCTCCGGCGGCCGGCGCGGAGTCGGTGCCTGCGACCTGGCCCTGGCGACCACGGTGGCCGGCCTGGCCGCGGCCCATGCGCTCGCCTTCCTGGACGGCCGCGTCCCGTCGAGTGCCGGCGCCCGCTGGGAGGTGTCCGCACCGGCCCTGCACTGGCAGTCCCGCCCGGTCCGGGCCCACCCCGGATGCGTGTGTGGAGCAGCACAGAAAGGTAAGGAGGAACACCCCTCCGGAGACGGGCGGGTACGCGCGACAATGGGCGGGCAAGGACCGCCCGAGGGGTCACGCCGCCAGGTGGACGCGAAGCGGTCGGCAGGGACTTGGAGGGCGCATGTCTGATCTTCCCCGGAAGGCGGTCACCCGGACCGCCAAGCTGGCCGCGCTCCCGCTCGGCATCGCCGGACGGGCGACCTGGGGGCTCGGCAAGCGGATCGTGGGCGAGTCCGCGGATCTCGTCGGCCGGGAACTCCAACAGCGCACCGCCGACCAGCTGTTCAAGGTCCTCGGCGAGCTGAAGGGCGGCGCGATGAAGTTCGGGCAGGCCCTGTCGGTCTTCGAGTCCGCGCTGCCGGAAGAGGTCGCCGGGCCCTACCGGGCCGCGCTGACCAAGCTGCAGGAGGCCGCCCCTCCGATGCCGACCCGCACCGTGCACGCGGTGCTCGAGGAGCGGCTCGGCGAGGGCTGGCGCGACCTGTTCCTGGAGTTCGAGGACAAGCCGTCCGCCGCCGCCTCGATCGGCCAGGTCCACCGGGGTGTGTGGCACGACGGGCGTGAGGTCGCCGTCAAGGTGCAGTACCCGGGCGCCGGCGATGCCCTGCTGTCCGACCTGAACCAGCTGAGCCGGTTCGCCCGGCTGCTGGGCCCGCTGATCCCCGGCATGGACGTCAAACCCCTGATCACTGAACTCAAGGACCGGGTCTCGGAAGAACTGGACTACGGCCTGGAGGCCCAGGCCCAGCGCGCCCACGCCGACGAGTTCACCGACGACCCCGACGTCGTCGTGCCGGACGTGGTGCACCAGGGCGAGCAGGTCCTCATCACCGAGTGGATGGACGGCATCCCGCTGTCGGAGATCATCTCGGACGGCACCGAGGAGCAGCGGGACCGGGCCGGCCAGCTCCTGGCCCGCTTCCTGTTCTCCGGTCCGGCCCGCACCGGACTGCTGCACGCCGATCCGCACCCGGGCAACTTCCGCCTGCTGCCGGGCGGCCCGGAGGGCGAGGACGACTGGCGGCTCGGCGTCCTCGACTTCGGCACCGTCGACCGTCTTCCCGGCGGCCTGCCCGCCACCATCGGCGAATCCCTGCGCATGACACTGGACGGCGAGGCCGAGGCCGTCTACGCGATGCTGTGCACCGAGGGCTTCGTCAAGGAGTCCATCGAGCTGGACCCGGACGCGGTCCTCGACTACCTGCTCCCGATCATCGAACCGGCCCAGGCCGACGCGTTCACCTTCACCCGCGGCTGGATCCGCACCCAGGCCGCCCGCATCGCCGACCCCCGCTCCCCCGCCTACCAGCTGGGCAGCAGGCTCAACCTGCCCCCGGCCTACCTGCTGATCCACCGGGTGACGCTGAGCACGATCGGCGTCCTGTGCCAGCTCGGCGCGACGGTGCGGCTGCGGGACGAACTGGAGGAGTGGCTGCCGGGGTTCGTCCCCGAGGAGCCGGTCCAGGAGGAGCCGGCCGCCGAGGCGTGAAGAAGCCGCCCCACGAGGCGGAAAGCACCAAGGAGACGCCGGCCGGGCCGGGTCACCCCCGTCCCGGCGCCCTCACCACCACTCGGCGTCCAGGCGTCCTTCGATCGCCCTGACGTTCTCCCGGGAGCAGACCTCGCAGTAGTGCCGGCGGACGCCGCCCTCCACGGACAGCGTCCAGGTCACCGGCGGCCCGTCGGCAGCGGTCCCGCAGCGGGCGCACAGCACGGCCCCGGGCTCCGTCGCGGAACCCTCCTCGTCAGGGCCGTCGGGCCGAGTCGTCACCTGCCGACCATAACCCCGCGCTCCGCGGGCCGCGCGCACAACGCGGCGCGGGGGCCGGTCCGTTCGGCACGGACCGGCCCCCGCGGAGAAGGCGCCGACCTCCCCACGGGGAGGCGCGCTGCGCATGGCGTCGGCCAGGGTCTTTCGTCTGGATCAGGCCGGATCAGGGAGCCCCGCGAACCCGGCATGATCCGAACGACAGGCCCTACTGCATGACCGCCATGGCGAGCGCCCGGCGGGCACGCCGGGAGGCGCGCTCGGCACGGCGCTGCATCCGGCGAGCGGTCACCAGGCGCACGGCCTGGCGCTCCCGCTGCGCCTCGTCGAGTCGCTCGTGCATATGAGCACGGGCCATGGCTTCGGGAATGAGTTGCATCTCTCGGGTCCTGTTCTGGCGCGAGTCGTTCGCACCACTGGTGGTGAAGTCTTCGGTCGCGGAGCCGGAGGGCTCGTGAGCGGACGGGATCATCGGGGCCTGCTTCTGGGGGTCGTGCGTGAGGGGGCGGTCGATCGTGCCGGGGGTGTTCATGCCGTGACCGGGTTCTTGCGCGGACGGCCACGCGGCCGCTTCCGGGCGACGACGACACCCTGGACGAACAGCTCCCCACCCCAGACGCCCCACGGCTCACGCCGCTCCTTGGCACCGGCGAGGCAGGCCTCGACCAGCGGGCAGGTACGGCAGAGGGACTTGGCGTACTCGACGTCCGCCGGCGACTCGGCGAAGAAGACCTCCGGGTCGTAGGAACGGCAGGGGACGGGCACGCCGAGGTTCTCGATGGCGTCGTCGAGCGCGGTGAGCGCGGTGAGCGGAGTCAAGGTCGGGTCCTCCGTGGAGCCAGGCTTGGGGATCGTGTCGGAAGGCGGTACGGACGGGGCGTGCGCTTCGAGTTGCACGGTTCGTCTTCCTCGTCTGGTCGTTTCCGGCCGGTCGGCCGGTATGGCGGCTGGTACCGGGTTCTGTTCTCTGCCCCGAGGCGCCTTCTTCGGCGTCGTCCACCGTTCGTGGACAAACAGAAGGGCCGCGGATCCCGGATGGGGTTCCGCGGCCCTGAAGGCGCCGGCCTGATCAGATCAGGCTGGATCACTCCAGGGTTCTGGCCCACGGAAGGCCCACATCAGGTGGTGCTGCGTCGTCTGCTCCCGGAATCCGGCACCGGCTGCCGCAAAGGCATAGGCCTCGGCCTGTGCCACTACTGCGTCCAGTGCCTCGGTCGGTCGCGCATCGCGCTCACGGACGGCAAGGCCCGCGGGAGCAATGGAGGACGCCAGGCGTGCGGCACGGATGCCGGACACACCGGTGCCCTGGTTCGAGGCGCCGAGCATGCACGCGGAGACGGCCGAGCGATCGGTCAGTTTGACGACGGAGTTGTTCTTGATGCTGATCACTGGGCTCGCCTCCTCTCGGCGCATCGGGGACTGGGACGAACCAGTCCTGCGGATGAACAAGTACAACACGGACTCAGGGCCTCCGAGAAGGCCTCCGTTCCCGTGCCTAAGAACCTATGGGGATTCCCGGCGCATGCGCAAACTATTTTTTCGACGAGTTCGGATCAGTCCTGATCCTTGCCCCCGACGCCCTCACGGCCTGCGCAGATGGCCAGCACATCGGCACCGTAGCGGCGCAGCTTGCGCATGCCGACGCCGGGGATGCGGGCCAGCTCGTGCTCGTCCTCCGGGTCGGACTCGGCGATCGCCATCAGCGTCTTGTCCGTAAAGACGCAGAAGGCCGGCTGTCCGCTGCGCCGCGCCTGCTCGGCGCGCCAGTCCCGCAGCCGCTCGTAGAGACCCTCGTCCATGTCGGAGGGGCACTCCTCGCACCGCAGCAGCTTCAGCTCGCCGCCGTCCGTGAGAGTGCGGCCGCAGACCCGGCAGCGGGCCGGGCTGCGCTGTCTGCGCACCCGCCCCGGCAGCGCACCGGACGGCCCGGCACCCGCCGCCGCCCCCGGTACGCCGCGCTCCACGCCTCCGGCACCGCCCGCGCCCGCCCGGCCCGGGCCGCTGCCCGACCCCGGACGCAGTCCGTCCAGGAAACGGCTGGGCCGCCGGTTCGGACGGCCCCCGGGGGAGCGGGAGAGCGCCCAGGACAGGTGGAGACGCTCACGGGCGCGGGTGACGCCGACGTAGAGCAGCCGGCGCTCCTCCTCGATCTGCTCGTCGGTGCGCGCGTAGGTGATCGGCATCATGCCCTCGGCCACGCCGACCAGGAAGACGGCGTCCCACTCCAGGCCCTTGGACGAGTGCAGGGAGGCGAGGGTGACGCCCTGCACGGTCGGGGCGTGCTGCGCACCGGCCCGCTCGTCGAGTTCGGTGACGAGGTCGGCGAGCGTGGCGCCCGGCTTCGCGGCCACGAAGTCCTGGGCGAGGTGCACCAGCGCTGCCAGCGATTCCCAGCGCTCGCGCACCGCGCCCGAGCCGGCCGGCGGCTGCGCGCTCCAGCCCTCGCCCGACAGCACGGCACGAACCTGGGACGGCAGGTCGGGCGCGTCGTCGAGCAGCGCGTCGTTGCCCCCGAAGCGGGCCGCGGCACGCAGCGCGACGATCGCCCTGCGCACCTCGGGACGGTCGAAGAACCGCTCCGCGCCCCGCAGCTGGTAGGGCACCCCGGCGTCGGCGAGGGCCTGCTCGTAGGTCTCGGACTGGGCGTTGGTACGGAACAGGACGGCGATCTCGCTGGCCGGCAGCCCGGCGTCCATCAGCTCGCGGACCCGGCGCGCGGTCCCCTCCGCCTCGGCGGGTTCGTCGGCGTACTCGGCGAAGACCGGCTCCGGTCCCCCGGCCCGCTGGGAGATCAGTTCCAGCCGGTGGTCGGCGGCCCGGCCGCTCGCCTGGGCGAGCAGACCGTTGGCGAGCCGGACGACCTGCGGGGTGGAGCGGTAGTCACGGACCAGCTTGACGACCGTGGCACCGGGGTGCCGGGTACGGAAGTCGAGGAGGTGGTCGGGCGTCGCACCCGTGAACGAGTAGATCGTCTGGCTGGCGTCCCCGACCACGCACAGGCTGTCCCGGTCGCCGAGCCACAGTTCCAGCAGCCGCTGCTGGAGCGGACTGACGTCCTGGTACTCGTCGACGACGAAGTGCTGGTACTGGGCGCGGACCTGTTCCGCCACGTCGTGCCGGTCCTGGAGCACCGCGACGGTGAGCAGCAGCACGTCCTCGAAGTCGATGACGACGCGCTCCCGCTTGAGCTCCTCGTAGGCGGCGTACAGCTGGGCGACCTCGGCCGGGTCGCGGGGCGCCTCCCGTGCGCTCTTCGCGGCCGCGAGCGGATAGTCGGCGGGGACGGTCTGGGTGACCTTCGCCCACTCGATCTCCGCGGTGACGTCCCGCAGCTCGCCCCGGTCGAGCCGGATGCGGCAGGCGGCGGCCGCGTCGGCGACCAGCTGGGCCTTGCGGTCGACGAGCCGGGGCAGGGAGCCACCGATGGCTTTCGGCCAGAAGTACTGGAGCTGCCGCAGTGCCGCCGAGTGGAACGTGCGCGCCTGGACACCCACCGCGCCGAGCTGACGGAGCCGGCCGCGCATCTCCCCGGCGGCACGGTTGGTGAAGGTGACGGCGAGCACGCTGGACGGCTGGAGGATGCCGGCCCGCACCCCGTAGGCGATCCGGTGGGTGATCGCCCTGGTCTTGCCCGTACCGGCGCCCGCCAGCACGCACACCGGGCCGTGCAGGGAGGTGGCCACCTCGCGCTGCTCGGGGTCGAGCCCTTCGAGCACCGCGTCGGCCGAGTCCGGTACCTGCGGGAAGAGGGGGGAGTGCGTTGCTGCTGTCACACCGCCATGCTGCCAGGTCGCCGGCGACGGGTGAGCCGGTTGTCCACAGGCGGACCTTCGCAGTCGTACTAATGCGGCAGGCTGACGGGGGCGGGCCGGTGCGCAGGCGTCACGCCCCGGTGCGGCGGAGATCACTCCGCGTCGCCGGCGGGGCCCCCGCCCGCCGGGAATGGCGGTGCGGGCGCGTACGTTCCCTGGACGAGGACTTCCCCGAGCCGCCGAAGGAGAGCGAAACGACATGCCGGGCACTGTGACGATGTACAGCACCACGTGGTGCGGCTACTGCCGTCGGTTGAAGAGCCAGATGGACCGCGAGGGCATCGCGTACACCGAGATCAACATCGAGCAGGACCCGGACTCGGCCGCGTTCGTCGAGAAGGCGAACGGGGGCAACCAGACGGTGCCGACCGTGCTGTTCCCGGACGGTTCCACGCTCACCAACCCGTCGCTGGCGCAGGTGAAGCAGAGGATCGGTGCCTGAGCGGCCCGTACAGCAGTGGGGTGGTCGTCCCTCTCGGGGCGGCCACCCCTTTGCGTGGGGCGGGTACGTCAGAAGGCGGTGCGGGTGGGGAGGGGCTTGCCGTACCAGCGTTCGATCAGGCGGGCCGCGATGGAGATGCCGTAGGGCGGGAGGACCTCGCCGGAGGTGAAGGCGGCGTCGAGTTCGTCGCGGGAGAACCAGCGGGCCTCGTGGATCTCGTCGCCGTCGACCTCGATCGTGGTCGAGGTGGCGCGGGCGACGAAGCCGAGCATGAGGCTGGAGGGGAACGGCCAGGGCTGGCTGGCGAGGTACTCCACCTCGCCGACGTCGATGCCGACCTCCTCGTGGACCTCGCGGCGCACCGACTGCTCGATGGACTCGCCCGGCTCGACGAACCCGGCCAGCGTCGAGAAGCGGCCCTCCGGCCAGTGGACCTGGCGGCCGAGGAGGATGCGGTCGTTCTCGTCGACCACGGCCATGATCACGGCGGGGTCGGTGCGCGGGTAGTGCTCGGCACCGCAGGCGGGGCAGCGCCGGATGTGGCCGGCGGCGGCGATGACGGTGCGTTCGCCGCAGCGGGAGCAGAAGCGGTGCAGGCGCTGCCAGTTCTCCAGGGCGACGGCGTGCACCATGAGGCCGGCGTCGCGCGGCGACAGCAGGAGTCCGGCCTCGCGCAGCCCGGCGGGGCGGGCGGAGTCGTCCATGCGGCCGGGCAGGGAGTCCTTCTGCAGGGCGAAGTAGCTGACGCCGTCCTGGTCGATGCCCAGGAAGTAACGGTGGGCCTCGGTGAGCGGGGCTTCGAAGGAGGGCGTCATGACGAGTTCGGTCCGGCCGTCGGCCGTCTCGTCGATGAGGACCTGACCGCCGGAGACCACGAAGCAGCGGGTGGAGGGGTGGCTCCACGCCGCCGCGAGCCAGGCCTCGTCGAGGCGGTGGTGGGCGGCGCGGTCGATGCCGTTCGGGGCGGTGAGCGAGACGGGGCGGTCGGCGGTGTGGTCGGTCCAGGTGGTCACGGGTGCTTCCAACTCCCCCGGTGGAACGGATTGGGTCGCGGGTGGTCGTGCGGTACGTGCGGCGGGCGGCGACCGGTCCGGCGGCACACGGCGGCGGGGTCCTTCCAGTGTGCCCCGCGCGGGCGGCCGGGCCGGACGGCTCGACGGCGTCAGGGGACGTGCCGCCGCTGTCCGGCCAGGTCGTCCCACAGGTACGCGGTGGTCTCGACGCCCTTGAGGAGCAGGTCGATCTCGACCTTCTCGTTGGGCGCGTGCCAGCCGTCGGACGGTACGGAGATGCCGAGGAAGAGCACGGGCGCGCCGAGGACGTCCTGGAGGTCGGCGGCGGGGCCGGAGCCGCCCTCGCGTGTGTAGCGCACCGGCCGGCCGAATGCGCGTTCCATGGACCGGACGACGGCCTGCAGGGCGGGGTGGCCGAGCGGGGTCAGGCAGGGCCGGGTGGCGGGGCGGAAGACGACCTCGCTGCGGATGCCGTCGGGCAGCTGGGCGGCCACCCAGTGGCGGACGGCCTTCTCGATGTGGTCGGGATCCTGCCCGGCGACGAGCCGGAACGACAGCTTGACCATCGCCGACGAGGGGATGACCGTCTTGCTGCCGGCGCCCTGGTAGCCGCCGCCGATGCCGTTGACCTCGGCGGTGGGCCGGGCCCAGACGCGTTCGAGGGTGGTGTAGCCGGCCTCGCCGTGGGTGGCGTGGGACTTGGCGGTGGCCAGCCACCGTTGCTCGTCGAAGGGGAGCTCGGCGAAGAGTTCCCGCTCGCGGTCGGTGAGCTCGGTGACGCCCTCGTAGAAGCCGGGGACCGCGACGCGCGCGTGCTCGTCGTGCAGGGCGGCCACCAGGCGGGCCACGGCGGTGGCCGGGTTGGGGACCGCGCCGCCGAACGAGCCGGAGTGGATGTCCTGGCCGGGCCCGTGGAGCCGGATCTCGCACTCGGCGAGGCCGCGCATCCCGGTGCACACGGTCGGGGTGTCCTCGGCCCACATGCCGGTGTCGGAGACGATCACGGCGTCGGCGGCGAGCCGGTCGGCGTGTTCCTCGACGAGGGCCCGGAAGTGCGGGGAGCCGGACTCCTCCTCCCCCTCGACGAGCAGTTTGAGGGTCACGGCGGGGCTGGTGCGGCCCGTGACGGCGAGGTGGGCGCGGACGCCGAGCGTGTGGAAGAAGACCTGGCCCTTGTCGTCGGCGGCGCCGCGCGCGTACAGCCGGTTGCCGCGGACGACGGGCTCGAAGGGCTCGCTGTCCCAGCCGTCCTCGCGGGCGGCGGGCTGCACGTCGTGGTGGCCGTAGACGAGGACCGTGGGGGCGTCGGGGTCGTCGGAGGGCCACTCGGCGTAGACGGCGGGGGCGCCGGGGGTCTGCCAGATCTCGGTGACCGGGAAGCCGGTGCGCCGGAGTGCGTCGGCGAGCCAGGCGGCGCTGCGGTGCACGTCCGGCGCGTGGTCGGGCTGGGCCGACACGGACGGGATGCGCAGCCACTCGGCGAGGTCGTCGAGGAAGGCGGCGCGGTGATCCTCTATGTAGGTACGGACGGCGTCGACGGCACTGTCAACGGGCTGGCTCATGGTCACGAGCCTAACGGCCCGCGCCGGCCTCCTCGGAGTGCGGTATCTCACCGGACGGGTCCGCGACGAGGAGCCGTTCCAGTGCGGCGCGGTCGGGGAGGGGGTCGGGGCGGACGACCTCGCCGGTGCGGACGTACAGGAACGCGGCGGTGACCGACTCCGGGGGGACGCCCTGCTGCTCGGCCCAGGCCAGGCGGTACACGGCGAGCTGGAGCGGGTCGGCGGTGCGGCTGCGGCCGGTCTTCCAGTCGACGATCTCGTAGGTCGGCCGGTCGCCGTCGTCGTGCCGGTAGACGGCGTCGATGCGGCCGCGGACGACGCGGCCGGCGATCGTCAGCTGGAAGGGCGCCTCCACGCGGTACGGCGTGCGCCGGGCGTACTCGGTGCGCTCGAAGGCGTCCTTGAGGGCCTGCAGGTCCTGTTCGTCGGCGATCTCGGCGTCGCCGCCCGGCAGGTCGTCGGGTTCGAGCAGCGGCAGGGTGAGCGCTTCGAAGCGGGATTCGACCCAGGCGTGGAAGCGGGTGCCGCGGCGGGCGGCCGGCTGCGGCGGGCGGGGCATGGGGCGGGCGAGCTCGCGTGCGAAGCCGTCCGGGTCGGCCGCCAGGCGCTGCACCTCGGAGGCGGTGAGCGAGGGGGGCAGGACGACGTCGGTGACGCGGTCGCGGGCGCGCAGCAGTTCTCCGGTGAGCGCGTCGAGGTCGCGGTCCCAGGAGGCGACGGTGCGGGCCTCCTCGGGGGTGAGGCGGGTCCTCCGGCCTGGGTCGCGGGGCGCGGTTCCGGCCGGGCGGCGGGCCTGCGGGGCTGCGGCTCCGGGGCCGGGGCCGGTCGCCTGGTGGGGGACGGTGGGCCGTGTAGCCGGCGCGGCGTGCGGGCGTGGGTCGCCGTCCGGGGACGGGTCCGGGTTCGGGATCTGGTTCGGGCCCGGGCCATGCTGATCATCGGGGAAGGTGTCTTCAGGCGCACCCTCCGGATCTTCCGCGCCGCCGGGGCTGCTTTGGTCGAAGAAGGGGTCGTCATCGGGGAACGGCTCGTCGTCGGCGAACGGGGCGTCGGGGAACGGGTCCTCGGCGAGGCACGGGTCGTCCTCGTCGGGGGGCGGCGGCCAGTCGGGGTCGTCGTAGGTGTCCGTCGGGCCGGGTGCGGCCGGGGGCGTGCCGTACTCACCGGCGGCGAGCGTGTCGAGATGGGCGAGGACGATGTCGGCGGCCGCGCGGCGCCGGGCGAGGGCGCCGCTGTCGAGGGGCAGGGGCCACACCTGGTCGTCGTCGGATTGATGGAGGGCGGGGTTCTCCTCGTCCTCGGCGGGCTCGTCCGCCCACGCCTCGATCTCGCCGTGTCCGGCGGCGCAGTGCTCGTAGAGGGCGAGCAGGAACTCGGACGGGCCGCGTGGTTTCTTCTGGCTGGGTCCCCACCAGTGGCCCGAGCCGAGGAGCAGGGACCGGGGACGGGTGAGGGTGACGTAGCCGAGGCGGAGTTCCTCGGTGTGCTGGTGGTCCTTCATGGCCTCGTGGAAGGACTTCAGGCCCCGCGCGTCGAAGGAGGTGAGGTCGGGCAGGGTCGCGGCGTCGCCGCGCAGCGCGTGCGGGAGCACCTTGCCCTGGGCGGTCCACTTCTCACGGCCCTGGCTGCTGGGGAAGGTGCCTCTGACGAGGCCGGGGACGGCCACGACGTCCCACTCCAGTCCCTTGGACTTGTGGGCGGTGAGCACCTTGACGGTGTTCTCGCCGCCGGGGAGCGCGTTGTCCAGGCCCTTCTCGTACTGGGCGGCGGTGCGCAGGAAGCCCAGGAAGGCCAGCAGGGTGGCCTCGCCGTCGCCGGCGGCGAAGGAGGCGGCGATGTCGAGGAAGTTGGAGAGGGTCTCGCGGCGGCGGGCGGCGAGGGCGTGCGGGGACGCCGACAGTTCGACCTCCAGGCCGGTGACGGCGAGGACGCGGTGCAGGACGTCCATGAGGGGGTCGGCGAGCGAGCGCCGCAGGTCGCGCAGCTCGGTGGCCAGTCGGGCGAAGCGCACGCGCGCGTCGGGCGAGAAGGGCAGGCCGTCGTCGTCGCCGTGCCCGTCCAGCGGGGTTTCCAGGAACGTGTCGAGGGCGTCGGCCAGGGAGATCACCTCGGACGGGTCGACGCCTTCGACGGCCTCCGCGAGCCGGCGGTCGGGGTCGTCGTCGACGACGCGCGCGTGAGTGACCAGGAGCCGGGCGCGGCGGCCGAGCAGGGCGAGGTCGCGCGGGCCGATGCGCCAGCGCGGCCCGGTCAGCAGCCGCACGAGGGAGGCGTTGGCGCCGGGGTCCTGGAGGACCTCGCAGACGGCGACCAGGTCGGCGATCTCGGGGAGGTGCAGCAGCCCGGACAGGCCGACGACCTCGACCGGGACGTCACGGGCGACGAGGGCGCCCTGGATCTCGGCGAAGTCGGCGGCCGTGCGGCACAGCACCGCGATCTCACCGGGTGCGGTGCCGGTGCGGACGAGGTGGGCGAGGGAGTCGGCGATCCAGTCGGTCTCCTCGGCGTGGGTGGGCAGCAGTGCGCAGCGCACGGTGCCGTCGCGTTCGGCGCCGGGGGCCGGACGGAGGGCTTCGACGCCGGCGTGCATCGCCCGCAGGGGCGTGGCCAGTCCGTTGGCCAGGTCGAGCAGGCGGCCGCCGCTGCGGCGGTTCTCGCTGAGCGACTGGCGGGTGGCGGGGCGGCCGTCGGCGCGGGCGAAGTGGTCGGGGAAGTCGTCGAGGTTGGCGACGGAGGCGCCGCGCCAGCCGTAGATGGCCTGGCAGGGGTCGCCGACGGCGGTGACCGGGTGGCCGGTGCCGTCGCCGAAGAGGCCGGCCAGCAGCACGCGCTGGGCGACGGAGGTGTCCTGGTACTCGTCGAGGAGGACGACGCGGAACTCCTCCCGCAGCGCGCGGCCCACGTCGGGGACGGTCGCGAGCCGGGCGGACAGCGCGATCTGGTCGCCGAAGTCGAGCAGGTCGCGTTCGCGTTTGGCGGCCCGGTAGCGCAGGACGAGGTCGGCCAGCTCGCGGCGGGCGGCGGCGGCCTCGGGGATCTTGCGCAGGTCGGCGTTGCTGAGCTTGGTGTTCTCCAGGGCGCGCAGCAGGTCCGTGTCGTGGGCGCGCAGGTCCTCGGGACGGACGAGGTGCTCGGAGAGTTCGCCGTCGAGGGTGAGGAGGTCGGCGACCAGGTCGGCGAAGGAGCGGGTGAGGGCGGGGTAGGGGCCGGGGGCCTCGCGCAGGACGCGCGCGGCGAGCTGGTAGCGGGTGGCGTCGGCGAGGAGGCGGGAGGTCGGTTCGAGGCCGATGCGCAGGCCGTGGTCGGTGAGCAGCCGTCCGGCGAAGGCGTGGTAGGTGGAGATGACCGGTTCACCCGGCGGGTTGTCCGGGTCGAGGTGCTCGGGGTCGGTGACCCCGGCCTTGATCAGCGCCTTGCGGACGCGTTCGGCGAGTTCACCGGCCGCCTTGTTGGTGAAGGTGAGACCGAGTACCTGTTCGGGAGCGACCTGGCCGGTGCCAACCAGCCAGACCACGCGGGCCGCCATCACCGTCGTCTTGCCCGATCCGGCTCCGGCCACGATCACCTGCGGGGCGGGCGGCGCGGTGATGCAGGCCGTCTGCTCCGGCGTGAAGGGGATGCCGAGGAGTTCCTTGAGCTGTTCGGGATCGGTGATACGAGCGGGCACACGCAGAGGCTAACGGCGGCCACTGACAGCGAAGCCCCGCGCCGCCCTGGGTGGAGTCCAAACCGCAGGTCGGGGTGGGTGGTGCAACGGGTCACACCGGTTCGGTGGAGTGCCTTGGCCGGCGGAGGACACCGGGCGCGCCACGCCCCCGGCAGGCCCAGTGCAGAACACCTGTCGCGGGGCGCCCCCGGCAGGCCGACGGACGAGGCCGGTCGCGCGACGCCCCCCGCAGGGCCCGGCGCAGCACACCCGGCGCGCGACGCCCCCGCAGGCCCAGCGGGCGCAGGGCCGGCTCACTCCACGACGTGGCGTCCCTCCGGCCGGGCGCTGCACGACGCGCGGAAGGCGCAGTGCGTGCAGTGCTGGCCGGTGCTCGGGGCGAACCGCTCGTCGAGGACCTTCCCGGCGGCGGTGGCCAGCAGGTCGCCGACCCACTCCCCCTCCAGCGGCTCCTGCGCCTGCACCTTGGGCAGGGTTTCCCCGCCGTCCCGGCGGGCGGCACCCTGGCGCAGGTGGACCAGTTCCGCGCCGCCCGGCTCGGGCCGCACCCCGTCGAAGACCTCGTCGACGGCGCCCTCGCGCACGGCGAGCTGGTAGACGGCCAGCTGGGGGTGGCGTTCCACCTCCTTTGCGGTGGGCGCCTGCTTGCCGGTCTTGAAGTCGACGACGTACGCGCGCCCGTCGCCGTCGGCCTCGACGCGGTCCATCTGACCGCGGATGCGGACCTCGTAGTCGCCGGCTTCGAGGGTGACGTCGAAGTCGTGCTCGCTGGCCACCGGGGTGCGGCCGGTGCGGTCCATGACGTGCCAGCGGAGGAAGCGTTCCAGCGCGGCGCGTGCGTTCTCCTTCTCCTGGGCCGACTTCCACGGCGCGTCGAAGGCGAGCGCGTTCCACACGGAGTCGAGGCGCTCCATGAGCACGGCGAGGTCCGCCGGGGTGTGTCCCGAGGCGACCTCGTCGGCCAGTACGTGGACCACGTTGCCGAAGCCCTGGGCGGCGGTCGCGGGGGCGTCGGCCTTGACCTCGCGGCCCAGGAACCATTGCAGCGCGCAGGTGTGGGCGAGCTGGTCGAGGGCGCTGCCGGAGAGCACGACGGGCTGGTCGCGGTGGCGCAGCGGCACCTTCGACTCGGTGGGGTCGAACATGCCCCACCAGCGGTAGGGGTGCGCGGACGGCACCAGGGGACGTCCGTCCTCGTCGGCGAGGGCCGCGAGCCGGGCCAGGCGGTGTGCGGCGGCCTCCCGCAGGCCGTCGGAGACCCGGGGGTCGACGGTGGTGGCGCGCAGTTCGGCGACCAGCGCGGCCACGGACAGGGGGCGGCGCGGGCGGCCGGTGACGTCCTTGGGTTCGACGCCGAGTTCGGTCAGGAAGCGGGAGGGCTGGTCCCCGTCGTCCGCGGGAGCCCTCACGGCGGTGACGACGAGACGCTCCCGCGCGCGGGTGGCGGCCACGTAGAACAGGCGGCGTTCCTCGGTGAGCAGGGCGCCGGGGGTGAGGGGTTCGGCGAGGCCGTCGCGGCCGATGCGGTCGGCCTCCAGGAGGGATCCCCGGCGGCGCAGGTCGGGCCACAGGCCCTCCTGGACCCCGGCCAGGACGACCAGGCGCCACTCCAGGCCCTTGGAGCGGTGCGCGGTCATCAGGCGTACGGCGTCGGGGCGCACGGCGCGGCGGGTGAGGGTGTCGGCGGCGATGTCCTCGGCCTCGAGTTCCTCCAGGAAGTTCAGGGTGCCCCGGCCGCCGGTGCGTTCCTCCGCGCGGGCGGCGGTCGCGAACAGCGCGCACACGGCGTCGAGGTCCCGGTCCGCGTTGCGTCCGGCCGCGCCGCCGCGCCGGGCGGCGCGCTCCAGCCGCTGGGGCCAAGGGGTGCCGTCCCAGAGGTCCCAGAGAGCCTCCTCCGCGGTGCCGCCGCGCGCGAGCCGCTCGCGGGCCGTGCGCAGCAGCGCGCCAAGCCGCTGGGCGCCGCGCGCGTAGGTGGGGTCGTGGACGGCCAGGCGCTCCGGCTCGGCGAGGGCCCGGGTGAGGAGGACGTCGGAGGGCGGCGGCAGGGGGTTGCCGGCAGCCCTCTCCTCCTCGCGCAGGGCTCGGCCGAGCCGCCTCAGGTCGGCCGCGTCCATGCCGGCGAGGGGGGAGGTGAGGAGGGTGAGGGCGGTCTCGGTGTCGAGCCAGCAGGTGTCTTCGGCCTGGCCGGCCGTCGCCGTCGGGGCGACCGGCGTGTCGGCTGGGGTGTGGGCCGGGGTCTCGGCCTGTCCCTCGACCGGGGGACCGTCTGCCGTCGCCGCGTCCGCTCCCGGTTCCTCCGCGGCCCCGGCCGCCGGTCCGGTCCCGGTGAGGTCGGTCCCGGCGGGGTCGGCCTCGGTGGCGTCCAGCCCGGCGGAGTCGGCCTCGGTGGCGTCGGGCTCGGTGGCGTAGGTCCCGGTGACGTCGAGCCCGGGGTCGGGCTCGGTGGGGTCGGGCTCGGTGGGGTCGGTCCCGGCTCCGGTCCCGTGCCGCTCCCGCGCCTCCGCCTCCGCCGTCGCCACCGCTCGCAGAGCCGTCAGCAGGGGGGCGACCGCGGGCTCGTGGCGCAGTGGTACGTCGTTGCCGTCGACGTCGACGGGCACGCCCGCCGACGTCAGGGCGCGGCGGACGGCGGGGATGGTGCGGGCGCCGGCCCGCACCAGGACGGCCATCTCCGCCCAGGGGACCCCGTCCTCCAGGTGCGCCCGGCGCAGGATGTCGGCGATGTTGTCGAGCTCCGTGCCGGACGTCGGGTAGGTGTACACCTCGACTCGGCCGCCTTCCCGTACCGGGGTCAGCTCCCGGTGAGCGCGGACCTTCTCGGCGGGGAGCCGGGGCAGCGGCATGCGCCGGGTCAGCAGCCGGGTGGCGGCGAGCAGGGCCGCGCCGGAGCGGCGTGAGGTGCGCAGCACCTCGACGGGGGCGGGGCGGCCATCCGCGCGGGGGAAGGCGTGCGGGAACTCCAGGATGCCGTTCACGTCCGCGCCCCGGAAGGCGTAGATCGACTGGTCGGGGTCGCCGAGGGCGATCAGGGTGCGGCCGTCCCCGGCCAGCGCGTGCAGCAGCCGTACCTGGGCGGGGTCGGTGTCCTGGTACTCGTCGACGTACACGGCGTCGTACTGCGCGGCGAGCCGGGCGGCCACCTCGGGGCGGCGGGCGAGGAGCACGGCGCGGTGGACGAGTTCCGCGTAGTCGAGCACGCCCTGGAGGTCGAGGACGTCGAGGTACTCGGCGAGGAAGGCCGAGGCGGCACGCCAGTCGGGGCGGCCGATGCGGCGGGCGAAGGCGTCCAGGGCGTCGGGGCCGAGCCCGAGCTCGCGGCTGCGGGCGATTACCGCCCGGACCTCGTCGGCGAAGCCGCGGGTGGTCAGGCAGGCGCGCAGCTCGTCCGGCCAGCGCACGTGGGCGAGGCCGAGCCGTTCCAGGTCCACTTGGCCCGCGAGCAGCTCGCGGACGGTGACGTCCTGCTCGGGGCCGGACAGCAGCCGCAGGGGCTCCACGAACAGATCCTGGTCCTGGTGGGCCCGGACCAGGGCGTAGCAGTAGGAGTGGAAGGTGGTCGCCAGGGGGGCGCGCGCGGCGCCCATCCGCAGCGCCATGCGGTCGCGCAGTTCGACCGCCGCCTTCCGGCTGAACGTCAGGACGAGGATCCGCTCGGGGTCCTCGCCGCGGGCGACGCGCGTGGCCACGGACTCGACCAGCGTGGTGGTCTTTCCGGTGCCCGGACCTGCGAGAACGAGCAGCGGGCCGGTCCCGTGCTCAACCACGGAGCGCTGGTCGGCGTCCAGTCGAGGGGGGTTCACGCGAGCCGGCGGGGTACGGACCAGTCGATAGGCACCACGGTTCCCCCGGCGCACCTGGGGGTGCGACAGGCCGCTGGTGGAGGAAGAGGAGCTCACGTGGTTCGCCGGTCCTGGTGGGTGTACTGGTTGGCGTTCCGCCGCGCGTGGAGGGCGGTGGTCGCGGGGTGAGGGGAACACGTGCAGCCGACGCTACGCCGAAGGGAAGCCCGGAAGCAGAGCTTCCGCTTCTTCCCGTCCGGCACATCCGGCCCGTGGGTCCCTCTGGACTCGAACGTACGTCATGCCACGGACGTGCCCCGTTTCCCCCGTACGGATCACCGGCCCCACCGCGGCCTGCCGGATGGCGGAAGCTGTCAGGTGTGACCCTCCGCACGGCCGCCCCCGTCCCACCGCGCGCGTCTCATGTCGAGGCGCGGCAGGTGGTCCTCCGCGGCCCGGCCGGCCTCCTTGAGGGGCGTTCCCTCCTCGCGGTAGTGACCGAGGGCACGCAGCTCGTGACCCGGCAGCAGGACGCCGTCGGCCCGCACCACACGCCACCACGGGACGGCCCCTCCGTAGAGGGCCATCACCCGGCCGACCTGCCGGGGGCCGCCCTCCCCCAGCCATTCGGCCACGTCCCCGTACGTCATCACCCGGCCCGGCGGGATGAGATCGGCCACGTCGAGCACGCGCTCGGCGTATGCCGGCAGGGCGTCCGCGGGCTCCGGACCGGTGCCGGACGGAAGACTTTCCTGGCTCATCCGCCCCATCCTGCACCACCCCACCGACAACGGAAGGCGCTCCCGCGCGTGCGTACGCCTCGCCCGGGGAAGCCCTTTCGGGCAGACTGTGCGGCCCCGCAGGTGGACCCTGATACCCCCTTGTGCCGGTTCGGCATGCCACCATCGTGCGGGCGGTGACTGGTGATACGAGATCAAGAAGAGACGATGAAGCAGCAGGGTGCGCACCCCGGGGACGCGGAAGGCACCCCTGGCGCTTCGTCGCGCCCGGACCGCCCGGACCACTCGGACCGCCCGGACACCGGTGACCGGCAGGCCCCGGACTCCCACGACCGGGACACCCGTGGCCGGAAGGCTCCGGACTCGCACGACGGTGACGCCCACGGCCGGGACTCCCCCGGCCCGGGCGCCCGGCAGCAGGACACCGCGGGCCGGGGCGCCGCGGGCCGGGGCACTGCGGGCCGGCACCCGGCCGACCGCGACGACGACCGCGACGACGACCGCGACGGTGACCGCCCGGACACCCGATCGGGCCCGTACGGCTCGCGCGGCACCGGCGACCGGGGCCCGGACCGATCGCGTGGCGCCGAGGCCATGGATGCCGACACGGTGCACGTCGACGAGGTGGAGGGCGACGAACCGCTGCTCCCCGCGCGCGTGCACCGCCCGTCGGACCTCATGCGGCTTCTGGTGGGCGTGCTCGCCGTGGTGGTGCTGCTGGCGATCGCCGCGTTCGCCCACGGCACCACCTCGGGCCTGGAACAGGACATCAACAAGGGCACCGGGCAGGCGCCCGACCTGCTGATCAAGGTCGCGGGTCTGGCCTCCAGCATCGCCATCCTCCTGGTGCCGGTCGCCTTCGCCATCGAGCGGCTCATCAAACGCGACGGGCTGCGGATCGCCGACGGTGTGCTCGCCGCCGTACTGGCCCACGGGGTGACGCTCGCGACCGACCTGTGGGTCGCGCGGGCCGCCCCCGCCTCCATCCAGGAGGCGCTGACCCAGCCCTCCCCCGGCGACATCCACGCCCTGACCGACCCGGTGCACGGCTACCTCGCCCCGGTGATCGCGTACATGACGGCCGTGGGCATGTCCCGCAGACCCCGCTGGCGCGCGGTGCTGTGGGTCGTGCTGCTGCTCGACGCGTTCTCCATGCTGGTCACCGGCTACACGACACCGTTCTCGATCATCCTGACCGTGCTGATCGGCTGGAGCGTGGCCTACGGCACCCTGTACGCCGTCGGCTCGCCCAACGTCCGCCCCACGGGACGCAACCTCATGGCGGGCCTGCGGACCGTCGGCTTCCGCCCGGTGACCGCGTCCCGCGTGGAGGCGCCCGACGCCACCGAGACGGGCGACCGGGGCCGCAGATACTTCGTCACCCTGGAGGACGGCCCACCGCTGGACGTGACGGTCGTGGACCGCGAACAGCAGGCGCAGGGCTTCTTCTACCGGGCGTGGCGCAACCTGACGCTGCGGGGCTTCGCCACCCGCCGGAGCCTGCAGTCGCTGCGTCAGGCCCTGGAGCAGGAGGCCCTGCTGGCGTACGCGGCCATCGCGGCCGGTGCCAACGCGCCCAAGCTGATCGCGACCTCCGAGCTGGGCCCCGACGCGGTGATGCTCGTCTACGAGCACACCGGCGGGCGCACCCTGGACTCGCTGCCGGACGAGGAGATCACCGACGCGCTGCTGCGCGACACCTGGCACCAGGTGCGGGCGCTGCAGTCCCGGCGGATCGCGCACCGCAGGCTGGTGGGTGACGCGATCCTGGTGGATCGTTCCGGCACCGTCATCCTCACCGACATGCGCGTCGGGGAGATCGCGGCCGGTGACCTGCTGCTGCGCATGGACACCTCCCAGCTGCTGGTGACGCTCGGCCTGCGGGTGGGAGCGGAACGCGCAGTGGCCTCCGCCGTCAGCGTGCTCGGGCCCGACGCCGTCGCGGACTGTCTGCCGATGCTGCAGCCGATCGCGCTGAGCCGCTCCACGCGCGCGACCCTGCGCCGCCTCGCGCGGGAGCGGGCGGAACGCGAACGGGAGGCCGTCCTGGAGGCATCCAGGCAGGCCAAGCTGCTGCGCGCGGAGCAGGCCGGGGCCACCGGCTCCCCCGGCCGGCCCGACCGGGCGGACAAACTGGAGCGGCCGGACAAGAAGGCCGTACGCGCGGAACAGCGGGCGGAGAAGCGGGCCATCGACGACGCCCTGGAGGAGGCGCGCGAGGAGGACCTGCTGACCCAGATCCGGCACGAGGTGCTGCGGATCAGGCCGCAGGCCCCGGTCGAACCGGCCCGCCTGGAGCGGGTCCGCCCCCGCACGCTGATCAGCTTCATCGCCGGCGCGATCGGCGCGTACTTCCTGCTGACGCAGCTCACCCACATCGAGTTCGGCCCGCTGATCGCCAACGCGCAGTGGGGCTGGGTGGCGGCGGCGGTGCTGTTCTCGGCGGCCAGCTACTTCGCGGCGGCCCTGGCGCTGCTGGGATTCGTGCCCGAGCGGGTGCCGTTCCTGCGGACCGTGGCGGCTCAGGTCGCCGGCTCCTTCGTGAAGATCGTCGCCCCGGCGGCCGTGGGAGGGGTCGCCCTGAACACCCGGTTCCTGCAGCGCGCGGGAGTGCGGCCCGGGCTCGCGGTGGCGAGCGTCGGGGCCTCCCAGCTGTTCGGCCTCGGCTGCCACATCCTGATGCTGCTGGCCTTCGGCTACCTGACCGGTACCGAGAAGACGCCGTCCCTCTCGCCGTCCCGCACGGTCATCGCGGGCCTGCTGACGGTGGCGGTGCTGGTGCTGGTGGTCACCTCGGTTCCGTTCCTGCGCAAGTTCGTCCTCACGCGTGTGCGGTCCCTCTTCGCGGGCGTCGTGCCGCGCATGCTGGACGTGCTGCAGCGCCCGCAGAAGCTGGTCACCGGCATCGGCGGCATGCTCCTGCTGACCGGATGCTTCGTGATGTGCCTGGACGCCTCGATCCGGGCGTTCGGCGACGAGACGACGTCCATCAGCATCGCCGGCGTGGCCGTGGTGTTCCTGGCCGGCAACGCACTGGGGTCGGCCGCCCCGACCCCGGGCGGTGTGGGTGCCGTCGAGGCGACCCTCACGGTCGGTCTGATCGCGGTGGGCCTGCCCAAGGAGGTCGCCGCCCCCGCGGTGCTGCTCTACCGGCTGCTCACGCTGTGGCTGCCGGTCCTGCCCGGCTGGCTGGCCTTCAACCACCTCACCCGCAAGGAAGCCCTGTAACGGCGCGCCCCGGCCGGGAACGGCACGCGCGTGCCGCCGTCCCGGTCCGCCCCGGTCGCGTCCACGCGCCGCTCTCCCTCGTACGGCACCCGCGGTCGCGCGGCCCGTCCCGCGCGACCGCAGGATGGAGGCATGCCCAAGCCCTTCCGCCTGCGTGCCGCCGCCCTGTCCGTCTCCGCCGTGCTGCTGCCCGCACTGCTCGCGGGCTGCGGTGAGGAGGCGAAGGCGGAGGACCTGACGGAGCAGGACCTCAGCTGGAAGGACTGCCCCGCCCCGTCCGAGGCCCAGGGCGGCGGCCCGGCCCCCTCCCCGCTGCCGAACGGCGGAACATGGCAGTGCGCCACCATGAAGGCGCCGCTCGACTGGGACGAGCCCAAGGGGGACACCATCGGCATCGAGCTGATCCGCGCCCGCGCGGACGGCCCGCGGAACAAGCGCATCGGGTCCCTGATCTTCAACTTCGGCGGACCGGGCGGCTCCGGTGTCACCGCCCTGCCGTCCTTCGGCCCCGACTTCGCGTCCCTGCGCGCCCGCTACGACCTGGTGAGCTTCGACCCGCGCGGGGTCGGCCGCAGCGCCCCGGTGCGCTGCGAGGACAACGAGCAGCTCGACGCCTTCCTCGAACAGGACGCCACCCCCGACGACCAGCAGGAACGCACCGAACTCCTCAACAGCACCAAGAACTTCAACGACGCCTGCGAGGAGAACTCGGAGCGCATCCTGCCGCACGTCGCCACCACCGAGACCGCTCGTGACCTCGACCTGATGCGCCAGGTCCTCGGCGACGACCGGCTCCACTACTTCGGCATCTCCTACGGCACCGAACTGGGCGGCGTGTACGCCCACCTGTTCCCGCGCCGGGTGGGCCGGGCCGTGTTCGACGCGGTCGTCGACCCGACGCAGGACCCGGAGCAGGGCTCGCTCGGGCAGGCCCGCGGCTTCCAGCTCGCGCTCGACAACTACGCCGAGGACTGCGTCTCGCAGACCGAGGAGTGCCCCGTCGGCGACAGCGTGCAGGACGTGAAGGACCGCATCGCCCGGTTCCTGGAGCAGCTGGACCGCAAGCCCATCCCCGGCGTCTTCCCCCGCGAGCTGACCCAGTCCGCGGCGACCAGCGGCATCCTGCAGGCGCTGTACTCGCGGGACTTCTGGGAGTTCCTGACGGACGGCCTGGACCAGGCCTACGCCGGTGACGGGACGATCCTCATGCTGCTCTCCGACTCGATGAACGGGCGCAACGAGAACGGCGAGTACAGCAACCTCGTCCCCGCGAACATCTCCATCAACTGCGCCGACGACAAACCCCGGTACGACACCGCGGACGTCGAGCGCAGTCTGCCCGAGTTCCGCAAGGCCTCTCCCCTGTTCGGCGAGCAGCTGGCCTGGGGGATGCTCAGCTGCACCGACTGGGCGGTGCCGGGGGCGGCCGACCATCCCGACGTGAGCGCGCCCGGGTCCGCGCCGATCCTGGTGATCGGCAACACCGGTGACCCGGCCACGCCGTACGAGGGTGCGCGCAGGATGGCGCAGGCCCTCGGTTCCGGCGTCGGCGTGGAACTCACGTACGAGGGAGAGGGCCACGGGGCCTACGGCAGCAAGAACAAGTGTGTGCGGGCCGCCGTGGACGGTTACCTGCTGGACGGGAAGGTGCCGAAGAGCGGAACCGTCTGCACCTGACACCGTCCGGAACCGTAAATGCGCTGGTCACAGGGTTGTCCACAGGGTCAGCGGGACGTCGTCCGCTCCGCCTACGATGGCCTGACCGCCATCCGCGGGACGATGCGGACGGCCAGTGAGGGGGGATGTGGCAGATGACGCGTTTCGTACGGTGGACGGCCCTGGTGGTCGCCGCCGGGCTGCTGACCGCGGGCTGCACCGGGGACGACTCCGGTGACGGCGGCTCCCAGGACGACGGCAAGGGCGCGTCGGCACTGGACTGGGGAGCATGCAAGTCCTCCGGCGACGAACCGGCCCCCGGGGACGGCTGGCAGTGCGCCACGCTGAAGGTTCCGCTGGACTGGTCCAAGCCGGACGGCCCCACCATCGGGCTGGCCCTGATACGGGCGAAGGCCACCGGGGACGACCGCCTCGGCTCCCTGCTGTTCAACTTCGGCGGACCCGGCGGCTCGGGCATCGACATGCTGCCGTCCTACGCCGGCACCGCCGCCAAGCTCCGCGAGCGCTACGACCTCGTCAGCTGGGACCCGCGCGGGGTGTCCGCCAGTGAGGGCGTCCGCTGCCGCAGCGACAAGGACATCCAGGCCGCCGAGGCCGAGGTGGACGGCACCCCGGACACCCCCGCCGAGGAGCGCACCTTCCTGGACGACGCCGTCGACTTCGGCAAGGGCTGCGAGAAGTCCGCCGGCAAGCTGCTGGCCCACGTCTCGACCACCGACAGCGCCCGCGACATGGACCGCATCCGCCAGGCCGTCGGCGACGACAAGCTGAACTACCTGGGCATCTCCTACGGCACCGAACTCGGCGGCGTGTACGCCCACTTGTTCCCCGAGAAGGTGGGCCGCCTCACGCTCGACGCGGTCGTCGACCCGACCGCCGACGCCGTCGGCCACGCCAAGAACCAGTCGCTCGGCTTCCAGCGCGCCCTGGACAACTACCTGAAGTCCACCGGCAAGGACCCCGAGCAGGGATCGCGCGAGATAGCGGACCTGCTGCGGCGGATCGACGCCGAGCCGCTGCCGACGTCGACGGACGGCCGGAAACTCACCCAGTCCCTGGCCTTGACCGGCATCGTCCTGCCCCTCTACACGAAGGAGGGCTGGCCGACACTGACCATCGCCCTGGAGACCGCCGAGAAGGGCGACGGCACCGCCCTGCTCGCCCTGGCCGACGGCTACAACGAGCGGGAACCGTCGGGCCGGTACGGCACGACCACCCACTCGCAGCGGGTCATCTCCTGCCTGGACGACAAGCAGCGGCCGTCCTTGACGGACGTGAAGAAGCTGCTGCCGGAGTTCGAGGAGATATCGCCAGTCTTCGGCCCCTTCCTGGGCTGGGACCTGGCCGGCTGGTGCCACGAGTGGCCGGTCCCCGGCCAGTTCGACACCCCTGAGGTGAGCGCACCGGGCGCGGACCCGATCCTGGTCATCGGCAACACGGGCGACCCCGCCACGCCGTACGAGGGCGCCCGTCGGATGGCGGACGAACTCGGCAAGGACGTCGGTGTCCTCCTCACCTGGAAGGGCGAGGGCCACGGCGCCTACGGCAGCGGAAGCGACTGCGTCGACGCCACGGTCGACTCCTTCTTCCTGGAGGGCACGGTCCCGAAGGACGGCAAGGTCTGCTCCTGACCCCGGCACGGCGGGCCGTCGTGGACGGCCGGCGACGGCAGGAAGCCCACGGCGTCCGAACTGGTCGGAGCCGTGGGCTTCTTCAGCCTCGTCGGGCAGTGGGGCCCGGGGTCAGTAGACCGGCTTGTCCGGTTCGATCTGGTTGACCCAGCCGATGACGCCGCCGCCGACGTGGACGGCGTCGGCGAAGCCCGCGGACTTGAGGACCGCGAGGACTTCCGCACTGCGGACACCCGTCTTGCAGTTCAAGACGATCTTCTTGTCCTGCGGGAGGCTCTCCAGGGCGTTGCCCATGAGGAACTCGTTCTTGGGGATCAGGCGGGCGCCGGGGATGGAGACGATCTCGAACTCGTTCGGCTCGCGCACGTCGATGAGTTCGAGGCTCTCGCCGTCGTCGATCCACTCCTTGAGCTGCTTGGGAGTGATCGTGGAGTCGACCGCCGCGGCCTGGGCCTCCTCGGAGACGACGCCGCAGAAGGCCTCGTAGTCGATGAGCTCCGTGACGGTGGGGTTGTCGCCGCAGATCGCGCAGTCGGGGTCCTTGCGGACCTTGACCTGGCGGTACTGCATCTCCAGGGCGTCGTAGATCATCAGGCGGCCGACCAGCGGCTCACCGATGCCGGCGAGCAGCTTGATGGCCTCGTTGGCCTGGATGGAGCCGATGGACGCGCACAGCACGCCCAGCACGCCGCCCTCGGCGCAGGAGGGGACCATGCCGGGGGGCGGGGGCTCCGGGTAGAGGCAGCGGTAGCAGGGGCCGTGCTCGGACCAGAAGACGGAGGCCTGGCCGTCGAAGCGGTAGATGGAGCCCCACACGTACGGCTTGTTCAGCAGGACGCAGGCGTCGTTGACCAGGTAGCGGGTCGCGAAGTTGTCCGTGCCGTCGACGATCAGGTCGTACTGGCTGAAGATGTCCTTCACGTTGTCGGACTCGAGCCGCTCCTCGTGGAGCACCACGTTCACGTACGGGTTGATGCCCTTGATCGTGTCCCGGGCGGACTCCGCCTTGGGGCGGCCGATGTCGGCCTGGCTGTGGATCACCTGGCGCTGCAGGTTCGACTCGTCGACCTCGTCGAACTCCACGATGCCGAGCGTGCCCACGCCCGCGGCGGCCAGGTACATCAGCCCCGGCGAACCCAGACCACCGGCGCCCACGAAGAGCACCTTGCTGTTCTTCAGCCGCTTCTGCCCGTCCATCCCCACGTCGGGGATGATCAGGTGGCGGGAGTACCTGCGGACCTCGTCTACGGTGAGCTCGGGGGCCGGCTCGACCAGGGGTGGCAACGACACGGGGACTCCGTTGGTCGGTCAATCACTACGGTTGTTCTCCTCGTAACAGTGCCACGGCCTTTTTCATTCCGAGACACCCGTCCCGATCCGCGAGACGAGATCGTCCCAGTAACCGGGCAGGCACTCCCAGGGGTCGGTGCGGGAGCCGCGCTCCACCCGGTCGGTGAAGTAGATGGTCGCCGCGCCCTGCCAGCGGGCGATGCGCAGGGCCTCCTCCAGGTGGGCGCGGGGCACGCCGTGCACGAAGTGGCAGAACCGCTCGGGCGGATGGTCGGTGGTCCACTCCGCCACCTGCGACCAGCGGTAGTCGCTCCACGGGCCGGAGAAGGTGACCAACTGGTCGGCGCACTCCGCGTATCCGGGGTGCGGGTGGATGCCGTGGCCGAGGACGATGTGAGCGGTGTCACGGATCGACCGGAGTCCGGCGACCGTCCGCCGCACCGCGGGCAGGGCCAGGTGGTCGGCCGGGCAGCGGTCGAGGAGGAAGCCGTCGACCCGGTACCAGTCGGCGAACCGGTGGGCGCCGGAGATCACCTCGTGGTGGCCGCGCGCGCCGTGCGCCAGGTCCAGGTGGCCGAGGACGCGCACTCCGCCGTTGCGCAGGTGCCCCACGGCTTCGAGGCAGCTGGGATCGGGCTGCACGCCGGGTCCGTCGGCCACGTTGAGGACGGCCCAGTGCAGGGGGGTGCCCGGACGGGTGAGTTCGCTCCACTCGGCGGACGCGACGAGGGGGTGCGCGAGCCCGGGGACGCCGAAGCCGTTGCGCACGCCGGTGTCGGCGGAGCCCGGTCTGGGCCGGGTCAGATACGGCATGCCGCCTCCATCCAGATGTCGGCGAGGGACTCCTCGAGGTTGATGCGGGGCCGCCAGCCGAGCCGGTCCCGCGCGGTGCGTACGTCGGCCTGCTGCCAGCTGCCGCAGCCGTCCGGGTAGGGGGCGGCCACCGGGGCCACCTGGTGGTCGGACTCGGTGCGGGGGTGGCCGATGGCGGGCCGCAGGTGCGGGGTGTGGGGGCCGTCCAGCTCGTGCAGTGCGCCGCTGTAGCCGGCCACGCGCGCGAGGACGGCGGCGGCGTCGCGCAGCCGGACCGCGCGGCCGGAGCCGATGTTGATGACGCCCTGGGCCGCGGACAGCGAGGCGGCGTGGACGGCCCGCGCCACGTCGCGCACGTCGACGAAGTCGCGCTGCGCGCCGAGCCCGCCCAGCTTGAGCTCGCCGTCGCCGGACTGCATGGCGCGTCGCATGGCCTCGGCGAGACGGCCGAGGGGGGAGCCGGCGGGGGTGCCGGGCCCGGCGGGCGAGAAGACCCGGAGCACCACGGCGTCCAGGCCGGACCCGAGGACGAGTTCGGTGGCGGCCAGCTTGCTGACGCCGTACGGGCCGCCGGGGCGCGGGACGGCGTCCTCCGCGGTGGAGGAGCCGGGCTGGCTGGGACCGTACTCGGCGCTGCACCCGATCTGGACGAGCCGGGCGCCGCAGCCGCTGCGGCGCAGGGCCTCGCAGACGGTGGCGACGGCGACGGTGTTGTGCCGGGTGAGTTCGCGCGCGCCGCCACGGGTGGCGCCGGCGCAGTTGACGACGACACCGGGGTGGACGGCGTCGAGGAACCGGGTGAGGGCGCCGGGGCTGCCGGTGGCGAGGTCGAAGCGGACGTCGGCGTCGTCGCCGCGGCCAAGGGCGGTGAGCTGGACGGCGGGGTCGGCGAGCAGGCGGTCGGCGACGAAGCGGCCGAGGTAACCGTTGGCTCCGATCAGCAGGACTCTCATCGGGCGGCTCCATCGACGTCCGAGGCTGCTGGGCGGGTGATCATGTGGGTTCTCCTTCGGGGGTGCGGGATGCCCGCGGTGGGGTGGTGCCGTGCCGGGCTGCCGGTCGACCGTGGCGTGGGCGGGGTGGGAGGTGACGGCTGTCCCGGTGGGGGGCACGCGGCTGCCCGGGGGCGCGCGTCGGGGGGTGGGCGGGTGCGGCCGGGAGTCCGGGGCGGGGACGCGCCGGTGCGTCCGCCGGTGCCCGGGCCGGCCGGGTGCCCGCCGGTGGGGCGGCCGGGCCGGTCATTGCGCCGGCTCCGGGTGGGAGTGGGCGGAGGCCCGGGTGAGGCGGCGGGTGGCGTGGAT
Source organism: Streptomyces sp. NPDC101219 (assembly GCF_044767675.1). Lineage (NCBI taxonomy): Bacteria > Bacillati > Actinomycetota > Actinomycetes > Kitasatosporales > Streptomycetaceae > Streptomyces > Streptomyces sp. NPDC101219. Next base: position 142,301 of record NZ_JBIWOK010000006.1, on the reverse strand, counting down.
CAGCAGGACCAGGGCCGCGACGCCGCAGCTGAGGGTGGGCACGGCGGCCGGGTGCCAGGCCGTGACCAGGGTTTCCACCGGGGTGGACAGTGGGGTGAGGCCGGGGAGGCGGGCGGCGAAGACGGTCGTCAGGGCGAGTGCCTGGGCGGTGGCCGCGAACGCGACCAGCATCCTCGGGCCGTGGGTGAAGCCGTGGACGGTGAGGAGCCGGGCCAGGTGGAGCAGGGCGCCGGTGGCGAGGGCGCCGGAGACGGCGAGGGGCTCGTCGAGGGCCGTGGCGCACAGGACGAGGAGGCCCGCCAGGGCGCAGAGGAACAGGGCGACGGTGGCGAGCAGCAGGGGGCGCACGGAGGCGGCGAAGTCCTCCAGTCCGCGGCTCGCGGTGAGTTTGCGGCGGGCCCCGCGGGTGAAGAGGTGGGTGGTCCAGGCGGCGGGGGCACAGGCCAGCGCGAGGGCGAGCAGGGGGGCCGCGGCGAGCGGCCAGTCGCCGTCGGGGGCGGGCGGGCCGTCGGGGCTGCCGGTGATGGCGGCCTGGAGGAGCCCGTCGCCCAGCAGGGTGTAGCCGACGAGCCACCAGGTCCAGCCGGTCATGCCGGGGGCCGGGGTGCGGCCGGCCCTGCTCAGCGGGCCGCGGCGCAGGGCGGCCCGGACGGCCGAGGCGAGGGCGATGATGCCGACGGCGGCCGTGAGGAGCCGGGTCTGGCCGTGGGTGTGGCGCAGGACGAGCACCGAGGCGAGGCACAGGGCGCCGGGGAGCAGCGTGAGGACGATCCAGTCGGCCCGCGCCTTGGGTGCCGCGGTGGTGGCGGGGTGGGCGGTGTCGCCGTCGCGGGGCACGCGGGCGAAGAGTTCCTCCGCGAGGGAGAAGACGTCGCGGTGCCGGAAGCGGGCGGCGGTCCGGTCGGTGATGCCGTGGGCCTCCAGGCCGGCGGCGATCTCCAGCGGGTCCACGGCGCGTTCGCAGAGCTCGCGGTGGCGGTGCAGGAGGGCCTTCACCGGGTCGGCGGCGCCGCGCGGCCCGGCGGTGGCCCGCGGGGACACCCGCTGCCCGCCGACCGCGCCGGGGCCGCCTGCGCCACCGGGCCCACCGGCACGGCCGGGACCACCCGCATCGCCGGGGCCGGCGGCACCGCCGGAGCTGTCCGCGCCGCCGGAGCCGTCCGCGCCACCGGGTCCACCGGCGCCGTCGTCGGCGGCGGGGGAGGCGTAGGCGCCGCCGAGGCCGTCGGCCTCCTCCTGCGGCTCTCCCGGGTCACCGAGTTTCCTGAGGTCTCGCAGGCCGCTCATCGGGCGGCCTCCGTCGCGGTCGCCCGGGCGGCGGCGGGACGGGCCCACGTGGGCGTGGCGCGGCGTGCCGTCCAGTTCCCGGGGACGTGCGCCTCGGCGGGGACGGCGAACGGCAGGAGGCCGCCGGTGTCGTCGAGGCGGGCCCGGCGGAGGGGCGTGCGGGCGACGGTCTCCAGATACAGGCCGTCGAAGGCGGCGATGTTCTGCTCGACCGTGAACAACTCCAGTGCCCGGGCGCGTGCGGCGGCCCCGAGGCGTTCACGGCGCGCGGGGTCGCGCAGCAGGGAGACGCACGCCTCCGCGAGCGCCCGCGGATTGCGCGGCGGTACGACGAGTCCCGTGCCGCCGATCACCTCCACGACGGCGCCGACGTCCGTGGAGACCGTCGCCCGTCCGCAGAACATCGCCTCGACCAGACCGGCCGGGAAACCCTCGACGACGCTGGACAGCACGGTGACGGCACCGGCGGCGTAGGCGTCGGCCGGGGTCGGCAGGTCGGGCCCGCCGATCTCCTCGAAGGAGACGGGGTTGTCGCCCACGGCGTGCGGCCCGTCGGCCTCGTCGGGGAACAGGTGGGCGGCCAGGGCCCGGCAGTGCGCCAGGTAGGCGGTGCCCTCCGCGTCCGCCGGGGCGCCGACGATCCGCAGGCGGGTGCGGGGCTCCGCCTTGCGGACCTCGGCGAAGGCGTGCAGCAGGGAGACGAGGTCCTTGGCCGGTTCGACCCGGCCGGCCCACACCAGGGTGTCCGGGTCGGCGCACTCCGGTGACTCGCCCAGCTCGGCGAAGGGGGCCGCGTCCATGCCGGGGTACACCGTGCGCAGCTTGGCGCGGTCGGCCCCGCAGCGTTCCTGCCAGCGGCGGGCGTGGGTGTTGCCCGGGGTGACGAAGGTGGCGCGGCGGTAGGTCTCGGCGGCGATCCGCCCGTGCAGGGCGGCGAGCAGCGACCGCACCGCCGGGGAGGCGTCCGGGCGGGTCAGGTAGTGCGTCCGCAGCCGTACGCCGTACTCGGTGACCAGCAGCGGGACTCCGAAGAAGTGGTGGGTGAGGAGACCGGGCAGCGCGGCCGGGCCGCCGGACGCCGCGTGGCACAGGTCGACGGCGCCGAGGCCGTCCCGGCCGTACCAGTCGAGCGAGAGGGGGCGCAGGGCGCGTTCCAGGTGGGCGGCGACGGCGAGCAGATCCGGTACGCGGGCGTCGCGCGCGGCACGTCCGGCGCCGGGCGCACGACAGGCGCGTTCCAGGGCGCGCACGGCCGGCTCGGAGCGGAGGGCGGACACCAGCCCGCCTTCGTCGCGGGCGAGCTCGGCGAGGCCGTACAGAGCGTTGGCGAAACGGTCCGCCTCCGGTGCGGCAGGGTCTGTGCCCGGCAGCGGCACCGGGGGTGCGCCCGGGTGCGTGCCGCCGCGGCCCGCACGGTGGTCCTCGTCGTCGTCCCCGGCGGCGTGCGCGTCGGGGAGTGCGGCGGCGTGCGCGTCGAGCGAGCCGTGGTCCGGGGCGCACAGGACGGCGGCCAGTTCGCCGTAGTGCTCCATGAAGCGCCGGCGCGCACGGCGCCCGTGCACCACCCCGTCGTCCTCGGCCGCCCACAGCGGTGCCGTCCGTACCCGCGCGACCTGCGGCGGCAGCGGGACCCAGCCCGCGTCCTCCTGGGCCTCACTTCGGCTGAACGCGTAGACGTCGAACTCGTGTTGGCCGAGTCCGCGCACCAGGCGGTCGCACCAGAGCCCGGCGTCACCGCCCAGATACGGAAAGCCACCTTCCGTAAGCAGTCCGATGCGCACGAGTGCACCCCCGATCTCCCGTGTAGGGAGCCGCCGTTGACCCGACGGCTCGCAGCGGGACGAACGTATGCGGACCAGGCGGTGGTGCGATGGACGGTTGTCCGTCGCACCATCAGAAGGGGTGAACGGTCGTAACTTTCGGGTGCGGAGCGCGTTTGGTCGCGCTAAGAGATCGACCGGACACGATTCGTCACACGATCAGGTGGCAACGCCGACCAAGGCCGCGCCGGGCGGCGTGTCAGGCGTTCGGGTACGGCCAGGGGTTCGGCCGGCAGTCGATTCCGTCGTGGTCGACGAACTTGGTCTGCTGCTGCATGACCGGGGCCAGGTCGCCGTCCTTGTCGCAGGTGACGTGCCCGTAGCCGAGGCGGTGGCCGATCTCGTGGTTGATCAGCATCTGCCGGTAGGCGTGGATCTTGTCCCCGTACGGCTCGGCGCCCTGGGCCCACCGGTAGGCGTTGATCATGACGCGTTCGGTGGCCGCGGAGTCGCAGGAGACGTTGTCGACGGTGGTGTCCAGGCCGGACTTGGCGCACCATTCGGCAGTCGTGCCGGGACTGGCGAGGGTGATGACGAAGTCGGCGCGGCCCGAATGGATGCGCTCGAAGGTGCGGGCGCCCTTGTGGGCCCAGCTGCGCTCGTCGTTGAGCGTCTTCTGCACCGCCTCGGCGAACAGCTCGCCGTCGAGATCGAGCCCCTGCTCCACGTCCACCCGGTAGGTGATCTTCTGCCCCTTGCCCGGTGCCGCGGCGACGCCGCGGATCGCGTCGAACTTCCCCGAGCCCGCTAGGTCGGGCTTGAGCGCGTAGGTGGCGCCCATCTTCTCCGCGTAGGTCAGCGGCCGGGCCTCGGGCGCTGCGGCGGGCGTCTCCCGGTCGTCCCCTCGCGAGGCCGGTTCGCGGATGTCGCGCTGCCCGTCGGCCGCGGACTGCGACCGCGCGCCGGAGGCGTCGCCGTCGTCGGTGACCTGCCCGGCCACGACGACGGCGAGCACGGTGGTGATGGCCGCCGCCGCGATCCCGGTGAACGCGCGCCCCTTGACACCCTTGGCCGGCGCGGGCTCGCCCGTGGGCGGTGCGTCGTCCGGGCCGGCCGGGGTGCCGACGGGGGCGTCGGCCCACTCCGTGACGGAGGCGTACGGATCGGCGTAGGCGTCGGAGGCGTGCGGGTCCGTGCGTCGCGGGGCCGGCCGCGGCGCCGTGGACGTGCGGTGGCCGGTGGGAGGCGTGCGCGGCGTGAAGACGTCGTCGGGCGCGTCGAAGGCGGCGAGGTAGTCCTGCCGCGGGCCCGCGCCGGAGGGGGCCTGCCGCTGCCGCGGAACCGGCGCGGCCGTGCCCGTGTGAGCGCCGTAGCCGGTCGTGGTCGGCCCCGCCCCAGCGGGGCTGCCCCAGTGGCCCCAGCCGCCCCCGGCGTCCCGCTGCTCGGGGTGCCCGCCCCGGACCTGGGGTACGCCGTGCGCGGGCGTCCCGTCGGGAAGGCGCGGGGTCCCGTGCGCGGGCGTCCCGTCCGGCAGCCGGGGCACGCCACGTGCGGGCGTCCCGTCCGCGTAGCGCGGCACACCGTGCGCGGGCGTCCCCTCCGGCAGATGCGGCACACCCTGAGCAGGCGTCCCGTCCGCGTAGCGCGGCACACCCTGAGCAGGCGACCCGTCCGGCAGACGCGGCACACCCTGAGCAGGCGTCCCCTCCGGCAGATGCGGCACACCGAGCGCGGGCGTACCCTCCGGCAGATGCGGCACACCCTGAGCAGGCGTCCCCTCCGGGTACCTCCGCAGACCGTGCGGAGGCGTCCCGTAGGCAGGGGGGCCGTGCTGCGCGGGCGCCCCGTATCCGTGGGGGGCCGCATGTCCCTGGTGCGTACCGGGGCCGTGGGCCGGGTTCGCGTACCTCTCGCGGGCCCCGTACCCCTGCTGCTGTCCGTGCTCCTGCACGGGCCCCGTGGTCCGGGCCGCGTACGCGGGGGCGTCGTGGGCCGGGGAGCCATACGCGGCGCTCGGCCCGGGAACGGCGCCCGAGGGCTGCCCCTGCGGCCCGGGTCGCCCCGGCCACTGCTGCTGCGGCGGCAGTGGCTGCTGCGCTCGACCGTCCTGCCCGGCACCGGCGTCGCCCGGCAGGGGATGTCCGTCCCGGCCGGTGGGAGCGTCGCCCTTGGGTGCGGGTCCACGACGGCTGTGGCGTCCCACGTCGCGCCTCAGCCCCTCAGGTTCTCGGCGGTCGCCCCGCCGTCGGCGGTCTCGTCCGCGCGGGTGCCGGCGGCCGAGCCCGGGGCGCGCTTCGCGCCCGGCTGCACAGTATCCCCCTCCACCGCCGAATCCGTTGCATCCGCGAGGAGTTCACGGAAAGCGGCAGCCACCGTCCCGGGGTATTCCATCATCGCCACGTGCCCCGCGTCCGGGAGCGTCACCAGCCGGGAGTCGCGGAACGCGCGGGTGGCCCGCCGGGCCATGCGGAAGCCGACGAGCTGGTCCCGGCCGCCGTAGACGAGGAGAGTCGGAGCGAGCACCCGCTCGGCCTGGCGCCACAGTCCGTGCTGGCCGCCGAGGGTGTACGCGTTGACCAGGCCCCGCGCTGAGCGCGCCATGGCGTCCCAGAAGTACGGCAGCTGCTGCCGCCGCTCCATCTCCTCCACCGCGTGGCGGAAGCCCTCGGGGGAGACCCGCCCGGGGTCGCCGTAGCAGAGGGCCATCACGCCCCGCACCCGCCGCTCCGCGGTCCACTCGCGGGTGAGGCGGGTGAACAGCTGCGCGACGCCGGGCACGGCGAGCAGTCCGGTGGGCACGGCGGTGCGCTGCACCCGCAGCTCGGGCAGGGCCGGGGACACGAGGGTGAGGGTGCGCACCAGGTCGGGACGGGCGGCGGCGACCCGGGTGGTGACCGCCCCGCCGAGCGAGTTGCCGAAGAGGTGCACCGGGCCGCGGCCGGAGCTGTCCAGGTAACGGATCACCGCGCGTGCGTGCGCGGTGATGGAGTAGTTGCCGTCGTCCGGGGGCGGGGAGTCGCCGAAGCCGGGCAGGTCGACGGCCTCGCTGCCGACCACGTCGTCCAGCAGCGGCATCATGGCCGACCAGTTCTGCGAGGAGCCGCCGAGGCCGTGCACGTACAGGGCGGGAGGCAGACCCTCGCGCGCGGGCCGGCGCGAGCGCACGGTGAGCGTGACACCGGGCAGTTCCACGGACCTGACGTGCTCGCCCTCGGCGACCCGGACGGCGGCCGCCTTGGGCAGCACGTCGGTGGGCGGCACGAACGGCAGCTCGGGCGAAGACATGCGGCAATGTTACGAGACGATCACACGGCAGATCATGTGTTCGCCCTCACAGAGCCGTCCCCCGGCCCGCCCCGCGCGTCGGGCCGGGGACATCCGCGCGGGATGCGGGGGTGCGCGCTGCGTCACGTTCCGGTCGCGGATCGCATGGCATCCGGATCGGGTGTCTCCTACGCTCGTACAGAGGGCACCCGCATGTGGCCCCCTGTATTCCTCAGGGACATTCGCAGGAGTAGGAAGGGAGCCCAGCCATGGCCATAGATCCCACCGATCCCGAGACGTTCGTGACCGAAGAGGACCTCCCCGACGAGGAGCCGCTGGACGTCGAGACCCCGCGGGCCGACGCGGCGGACCAGCAGGCGGACGTCCACGAGGACCGGGACGACCCCCTCACCGAGGTCGACCGCACCCGGGCCAACGAGGCTGACCTCGTGGAGCAGGCCAGGGTCGTATCCCTGGACGAGGACGACTACCGGTGACAAGGTCTCCCAGGAGGCTGCCGTCGAACGGTCACCACGAGCGGTGCGGCGGGTACGGAGAAAAGGGCGTATCCTGCCCGGTCCGGCCTGCTCCGAAACCGTCCGCGGCACTTTCACCGCCGTCCGGTCCGTGAAATTCTGCACGCTCACCGCGCACACCACGGTTACCGAAAAGTACGATGGCGGCGCGGCTCACACCGCATGTGGACGACAATGGGAGGCGGCGTGACAGCCATCGAGCAGACAGAGGCGGTACGCCCGAGGGGCACCCGCCTGCCGCGCCGGGCCCGACGGAACCAGTTGCTGGGCGCTGCCCAGGAGGTCTTCGTCGCACAGGGCTATCACGCGGCCGCGATGGACGACATCGCCGAGCGGGCCGGGGTCAGCAAGCCGGTGCTCTACCAGCACTTCCCGGGCAAGCTGGATCTGTATCTGGCCCTGCTGGACCAGCACTGCGAGGCGCTGATCCAGTCCGTACGGGGCGCTCTCGCCTCGACGACCGACAACAAGCAGCGCGTGCGGGCGACCATGGACGCCTATTTCGCGTACGTGGAGGACGACGGCGGCGCGTTCCGTCTCGTGTTCGAGTCGGACCTGACCAACGAGCCCGCGGTGCGCGAGCGGGTCGACAAGGTCACCAACGAGTGTGCCGAGGCGATCTGCGAGGTCATCGCCGAGGACACCGGGCTGTCGCGGGACGAGTCGATGCTCCTCGCCTCGGGGCTCGGCGGCCTCGCCCAGGTGGTGGCGCGCTCCTGGCTGCACAGCGACCGCAGCGTGCCGCGGGACCAGGCGGTGCAGTTGCTGACCTCGCTGGCCTGGCGGGGCATCGCTGGATTCCCGCTGCACGGCAGCGAGCAGCAGCACTGAGGGGGCGCCGACGGTCGTTTGTTCCCGTCGGATGTTCGCTCCTGGCGTGGCCGGGCGCAGCGTGTACGTCCCCTCACCGGGCTAATGTGTGCTGGTACGGCGCGGAAGGTCGCGCACTTCACTGACCGTCGGAGGGACATAGCCGTGGAGGTCAAGATCGGCGTGCAGCACGCGCCCCGCGAGATCGTTCTGGAGAGCGGTCAGAGCGCCGAGGAGGTCGAGCGCGTGGTGGCCGAGGCCCTGGCAGGGAAGGCCCAGCTGCTGAGCCTGACGGACGAGCACGGTCGCAAGGTGCTGGTTCCGGCGGACCGCCTCGCGTATGTCGAGATCGGTGAGCCGACCCCGCGCAAGGTGGGCTTCGGCGCGCTGTAGCCCGAGGTCCCGGCGGGACGTCCGGCAGGGCGTCCGAGGGACGGACGGACGAACGGAAGGGCCCGGTGGTCGGGAGACCACCGGGCCCTTCCGTCTGCGCGGGTGAGGGCACGCGCAGGCGAGGATTGGATTTCGCAGGTCGAGGGTAAGACGGGCTTGACCGATTTGCGCAGGCCGGCCATGTGGGAGGGACCCCCGACATGCTCTTGGAAGCGATCAGCTCCGCGATCCTCGGCCTGGCACTCGCCTGGGCGGCCACGCGCCGTCTGCCGCACCGTCTCCCCTCCCCCGCGATGGTCGTCCCCACGGGTGTGGCCGGGGCCCTGTTCGGTGCCTTCGTGACACACAGCGCCCTGGACGCGGGAGGCCTGCCGGCGGTCCTGCTCGGGGCGGTGATCGTCTCCGTGGCCTCCGTGTCGCTGCTGCTGCGCCCCGCGGGAAGACTCGGTCGCCGCTCGGCGACCGCCTGACCCGCAGGCGCCGGCCCCGGCCCGGACGCTGACCGCGACCCCGGCGACACCACAACCACCCCGTCAGCGGGATCGGGATCGCGGCCCTCGGCGGACCGTCACCCCCCTGGCGCCGCCCGAGCCACCGTCGGGGCCTCGGGCCTGACCTGACCGGTACGGCAGTGGTCAGGCCGCCAGGCCCAGCGCCGCCATCCGCTTGGTGTGGGCCTCGGTGATGCGGGAGAACATCTTGCCGACCTCGGCGAGGTCGAAGCCGTCCGCCACCCCGCCCACGAGCATCGTCGACAGGGCGTCCCGGTCGGCGACCACGCGCTGGGACTGCGACAGGGCCTCACCCATCAGCCGGCGCGCCCACAGCGCGAGTCGCCCGCCCACGCGCGGGTCGGCGTCGATCGCGGCCCGCACCTTCTCCACGGCGAAGCCGCCGTGGCCCGTGTCGTCGAGCACACCCAGCACCAGGGCGCGGGTGTCGGAGTCCAGACGGGCGGCGACCTCGCGGTAGAAGTCACTGGCGATGGAGTCGCCGACGTAGGCCTTGACCAGCCCTTCCAGCCAGTCGGAGGGCGCGGTCTGCTTGTGGAAGCCGTCGTAGGCGGCGACGAAGGGCTCCATGGCGCGGGTCGGGTCCTCCCCGATCTCGGCCAGCCGGTCCCGCAGCCGCTCGAAGTGGTGGAACTCGGCCGAGGCCATCTTCGCCAGCTCCGCCTTGTCGTCCAGCGTGGGCGCCAGGTGCGCGTCCTCCGCGAGCCGCTCGAACGCCGCGAGCTCTCCGTACGCCAGTGCGCCGAGCAGGTCCACGACCGCGGCGCGGTACTGCGGTTCGGCGGACGCGGCAGCCCAGTCGAGGGCGGCGACGCCGGTGTGTGCCGGCGCGGAGTCGGCGGTGTCCGAGGCGTTGTCAGGCTTGTCAGAGCTCGTCATGAAGCGCACAATAGCCCGCTCTCCGCGACCGGGAAGGGCCTGGTCAATCAGTGTGACGACGACTACGTGACCAAATCGGCCATCGCGTGTGCGCGATTCCGGGGTATGGTGGTAATGCGCCTGCTGAGCACTTTCACGTACTCGCCAGGCCGTATGTATGAGGATGCCCGGTCGGTGGCCCGATCGGCTCCGACCCGACAGCCCTCCCTGACCGTACGGCACGTTTGCGTACGACGATCGGAGGAAACCTCCAGCGGTTCGAGCGCTAGAGCGTTGGCAGTGGTCCCGTGTCCACGGCATCAGCCGTACGGCCGCCGACGTCCCCGCACGGTCCCTATGCGACCCCCGCGCTCGCCTCGCACCGCGTACACAGAAGAGGCAGCACCCTGACTACGACGTTCCGAGAGCTCGGGATCCTCCCCGAGACCGCCGAGGCCCTGGAGGCCGTCGGCATCATCACGCCCTTCCCCATCCAGGAGATGACGCTCCCCGTTGCCCTCTCGGGCACCGACGTCATCGGCCAGGCCAAGACCGGCACCGGCAAGACGCTGGGCTTCGGCCTTCCGCTCCTCGAGCGTGTCACCGTCCCCGCAGACGTGGAGGCGGGCCGCGCGAAGCCCGAGGACCTCACCGACGCCCCGCAGGCCCTCGTGGTCGTCCCCACGCGCGAGCTGTGCACGCAGGTGACCAACGACCTGCTGACCGCCGGCAAGGTGCGCAATGTGCGGGTCACCGCGATCTACGGCGGCCGCGCCTACGAGCCCCAGGTCGAAGCCCTGAAGCAGGGTGTCGACGTGGTCGTCGGCACGCCGGGCCGGCTGCTCGACCTCGCCGGGCAGAAGAAGCTGAACCTGAAGCACGTGCGGGCGCTCGTCCTCGACGAGGCCGACGAGATGCTCGACCTGGGCTTCCTGCCCGACGTCGAGAAGATCATCAACCTGCTGCCGGTCCGGCGCCAGACCATGCTGTTCTCGGCCACCATGCCGGGCGCGGTCATCGGACTCGCCCGCCGGTACATGTCGCAGCCCACGCACATCCGCGCCACCGCGCCGGACGACGAGGGCGCGACGGTCGCGAACACCAAGCAGTACGTGTACCGCGCCCACAACATGGACAAGCCCGAGATGGTGGCGCGGATACTGCAGGCCGAGGGCCGTGGCCTGGTCATGGTCTTCTGCCGCACCAAGCGCACCGCCGCCGACCTCGCCGACCAGCTCAAGCAGCGCGGCTTCGCCTCCGGCGCGGTCCACGGCGACCTCGGCCAGGGCGCCCGCGAGCAGGCGCTGCGCGCCTTCCGCAACGGCAAGGTGGACGTCCTGGTCTGCACCGACGTCGCCGCCCGCGGCATCGACGTCGAGGGCGTGACGCACGTCATCAACTACCAGACGCCCGAGGACGAGAAGACGTACCTGCACCGCATCGGCCGCACCGGCCGCGCCGGCGCGAAGGGTACGGCGATCACCCTGGTCGACTGGGACGACATCCCCCGCTGGCAGCTGATCAACAAGGCGCTGGACCTCGGTCTCGGCGACCCCCAGGAGACGTACTCCACCTCCCCCCACCTCTACACGGACCTCGGGATCCCCGGGGGCACCAAGGGGGTGCTGCCGCGCTCGGAGCGCACCCGCGCCGGGCTCGACGCGGAGGAGCTGGAGGACCTGGGCGAGCCGGGCGGCCGTGGGCCGCGTGGCCGGGGCGGCCGCAGCGACCGGGGCGACCGCGGTGGTCCGCGGCCGGCCGAGCAGGAGCCCTCGGCCCGCACGCCGCGTCGCCGCCGCCGTACGCGGGGCGGTGCGCCGCTCGACGAGTCGGCGGGGCAGCCCGCCGCGACGCCGGCCGGTGAGGGTGCCGCCGAGGCGGACGACGCCCCCCGCACTCCCCGGCGCCGGCGCCGCACGCGCGGTGGTGTGACCGCCGACGCGGGCCCGGTGACCCCCGTCGCGTCCGACGACCGCACCGACGCCCCCGACGCCGCGCAGACCGCGCTTGACACGGCCGAGGGCACCTCCGCGGACGCCGCCGAGGCGCCGTCGAAGCCGCGTCGCCGCCGGACCCGCAGGTCCGCCGGCACGAGCCCGGCCGAGGCGGTGGCCCCCACGGGCGACGCGCCCGCCGAGCAGGCCGACGCCGGCGTGACGGCCCCCGCGGACACCGAGCCGCAGGCCCCCGCCGCGGCTCCGCGCCGCACCCGGACGCGCAAGGCCGCGGCCGCCGAGCCCGCCGCCACCGCGGTGGACACGGTCGAGGAGGCCGCCGGGACGGTCGCCGAGCAGACGGAGAGCAAGCCGCGCCGCCGCACCCGCAAGGCCGCCGCGACCGCCGACGCGGCCACCGGCATCCCGGCGCAGCCGGAGTCCGACGAGGCCGCCGAGGCCAAGCCGCGGCGCACCCGCAAGGCCGCCGCGAAGGCCGAGACCGCCGTCGACACCGCCGAGGCCACCGAGGCGAAGCCGCGCCGCCGGACCCGCAAGGCCGCCGACACGGCCGTCGCCGACATCCCGGCGCAGTCGGCCGAGCCGGCGCCGGAGCCCGCGGCCGCCGAGGCCAAGCCGCGCCGCACCCGCAAGGCGGCCACGGCCGCCCCGGAGGCGGACGCCCCGGCGGAGACCGAGCCCCGGGCCCGCCGGACCCGCAAGGCCGCGGCTGCCGCCGAGCCCACGGACGGCTGATCCGGAGCAGAAGCACACGCCGACGGCCCGGTCCCCCACAGCGGGGGGCCGGGCCGTCGGCGTGTGTCCGGGAAGCCCGGCCCCGGCGACACACGGCCGGGGGCGGGGCGGGCCGCCCGCTACCCTTCAGCCGTGACCAGTAGCCCCGTTCCCCCGTCCTCCGACTCCGCCCCGCCCGCCGCCGCGCGGGCCCGCCGGCTGGCCACCGCGCGCGGGGAGTTCGCCGTCGTCGACATGCCGTCGGCCGACGGGGTCGAGCCGAAGGGCGTCGTCCTGATGCTGCCCGGGTTCACCGGGAGCAAGGAGGACTTCCGGCTGGTGCACGAACCCCTCGCGGCACGCGGCTACCGGACCGTCGCCGTGGACGGGCGCGGCCAGTACGAGACGGAGGGCCCGGACGACGAGTCGGCCTACGCCCAGGCCGAGCTGGCCCGGGACGTCCTCGCCCAGGCCGAGGCCCTCGGCACGCCCGTGCACCTGGTGGGGCACTCGCTCGGCGGGCTGATCGCCCGGGCCGCCGTCCTGCTGGACGCCTCCCCGTTCCGCTCGCTCACGCTGATCGCGTCCGGCCCGGCACGCATCTCCGTCTCGCAGGAGCAGCGGGTGAAGCTGCTGCGGGACGCGCTGGCGGTGATGTCGATGGAACAGTGCTGGGAGGCCATCCTGGCCATGGGGCCGCCGGAGGAGGTCGGAGGTCCCGCGCGGGGCATCGGCGGCCAGGAGCAGCTCCGCCGGCGCTGGCTGGGCACCAAACCCGCCCAACTGCTGGCGACCGGGCGTCAGTTGCTGGCCGAGCCGGACCGGGTGGCCGAACTGGCGGCGGTGTCGCTGCCCTTCCACGTCCTGTCGGGCGCCCGGGACGACACCTGGCCGGTGCCGGACCTGGACGCCATGGCCGTACGCCTGGGAGCGCACCGCACGGTCGTCGCCGGGGCGGAGCACTCCCCCACGGTGGACCGGCCACTGCCGACCGCCGGCGCCCTCGCCGCGTTCTGGGACACACTCGCCTACGGTGACGGGTCCGGGGCCGGGTCCGGGTCCGGGTCCGGGAGCTGAGGCCCTGGCTAGTACTGCGCCCGCAGGTGGTCCCAGAAGCCGTCGCGCAGGGAGCGCCGCAGGTCCGCCTGGCCGCGCAGGGAGTACTGGAGCAGGCCCTCCGCCTCCACCAGCAGGTCCTGGTCCACGGAGCCGGGCAGGTAGGGATGGCCGGGCAGGAGTTCGCCCAGCGCCTCCCGGCCGCGCGAGCCCAGCCACTTGGCGGCGATCTGCGCGCCGACGAAGCGGACGTCCTCGCGGGTGGGCCGGCCCGTCGTGGCTTCGAGGGCGGGGACGGTGCGCCGGGAGACGTAGGGCTTGAAGAAGTCGAGGTCGAAGGTGCGCTGGCTGTCGACCTCCCAGAGCAGCGGCTCGGCCTGGTTGCGGCCTTCGGGCGCCTCGACGCCCCAGAGGTGGACGCGGGCCCCGTATCCCTGGGCGGCCTCGACGGCGGACACCAGGTCCTCGTCGCCGCCGAGCAGGGCGGCGTCGCTGATCGCGCGGTGCCGGGCCAGTGACTCCAGGTCGGAGCGGATCAGGGAGTCGACGCCTTTCTGCTGGTTGTTGGCGTTGAGGTTGCCGAGGCGGACTTTGACGTCCGGGAGCTCGGCGATGGACTGCTGCTCGGCCGTGTGGATGCGGCGCCGGGCGCCGTCGTACCAGTAGACGCGGAGCAGGCGGCTGTCCGCGAAGATGGTGCGGGCCCGGTCGATGAGCGCGTCGATGAGTCCGTCGGCGTCGAGGTCGAACGCCCGCCGGTCCTCCGTCCCGGCCACGAGCCGCCCCGCCGCCGCGTACAGATACCCGGCGTCGACGAAGATCGCGTGGGTGGAGGGCGTCTTCGCCACCTCGGCGAGCATGCGGTGCAGCAGCTCGTTCGTGCGGTCGATGCGGTCGGTCAGGTCCGCGAGGTCGTCGTTCATCACCTCCCATTGTCTCGACGGTCACGCTGCGAACACAACCGGTCCCGGTCGGTCTCGTCCGAAACGTGTCCGCAGGATCGAGGCGATATTTAGACGATCGAAAATTTTCTTTAGCTAGGGAATATGTGTGCGGCGCAGAGGGTTGTTCCCAGGTGGAACGCGAGCCGTCCGCCCGCGGGCCAGCCATCGAGTAGTTCTCCTTCAGGAGGATGACCGGACGAAGGGAGAGGCCTTTTGCGCTTCGAAATCATGCGACTCGACGACGTCGACGGCACACCCGTGGACACGACCGTCGTGGACGCCGCGTCCGTCAACGGGATCGTTCAGCAGGCCGCCGCCATCGGGCAGCGCCTGTGGATCCGCCCGGCAGATACGCCGACGCCGTAACGCGCGAGCCGCCCCCGGGGAGGCCGTGACGCGGGGCGTCGCAGCCGGTAGGCCATGCACAGCCGGTCGCCGCATCGCACGCGCCACTGACCGCCGTGCCGGACCGCCCGACGCGCCGTCCGCCCTCCGCGCGGTTCTCGCCGCACCGTGAAGGCCCGCCCCGGACGCCGGATTCCCGCTCCGCACGCCGACGGCCCCCGTACCCCACCTGACGACGTGGGTACGGGGGCTTTGTGCGTTCTCCGGGCGGGCGGGAGGGTCAGCCGCCGCGGACGACCTGGGTGACGCCGTTGATGATCTGCTGCACGGCGATCGCGGAGAGCATCATGCCCGCGAGCCGGGTCACCAGGACCACGCCGCCGTCCTTGATGATCCGGATGATCAGCAGCGAGTACCGCATCACGAGCCAGAGCACGACGTGGATGGCCAGGATCGCCGCCCACACCGACACCTGCGCGGCGGTGCTGTCGGCCTTCTGCACCGCCAGGATGACGGACACGATCGCCCCCGGACCGGCCAGCAGGGGCATGCCCAGCGGCACCAGGGCGACGTTGACGTCCTTGGTCTGCTGGGGTTCGTCGGTCTTGCCGGTGAGCAGGTCCAGGGCGATGAGCAGGAGCAGCAGCCCGCCCGCGATCATCAGGGCGGGCACGGAGACGTGCAGGTAGTCGAGGATCTGCTGTCCGACCAGCCCGAAGACGACGATGACGCCGCCGGCCACGCAGACGGCCTGGAAGGCCATCCGCTTCTGCACCTTGCCGGTGCGGCCCGCGGTCAGCGCGAGGAAGATCGGGGTGATCCCGGGGGGATCCATGATGACGAACAGGGTGAGGAAGAGGGAGCCGAAGACGGCGACGTCGAACATGACTGCCTTGCTGGAAGTGAACGAACGAGAAGGGTGGACGAACGAGGGGACGCGGAGCGGTTACCGGGCCCCGCCGGCCCCCGGCACGGGGAAGGCGCCGGTCGCGCGCCGGGTAATCTCGCCGTACACCTCGGGGTCCGTCATGAACTCACCGAGGACGCAGGTCTTCCGGCTGCCGTGGTAGTCGCTGGAGCCCGTCACCAGGAGCCCCAGCTCCTGGGCGAGGCCGCGCAGCCGGGCCCGGGTGTCGGGGTCGTGGTCCATGTGGTCGACCTCGATGCCGTCCAGGCCGGCCTCGGCCAGCTCGGCGATGGCGGCTTCCGGGACGGTCCGGCCGCGCTTGCTCGCGGCCGGGTGCGCGAACACCGCGACCCCGCCCGCGCCCTTGACCAGGCGCAGCGCCTCGAAGGGGTCCGTCTCGTGCTTCTGCACGTGGGCCCGGCCGCCGTCGGCGAGCCAGTCCAGGGTGAAGGCGTCGTTCACGGTCGGCACCACGCCCAGTTCGACGAGGGCGGTGGCGATGTGCGGGCGGCCGACCGAGCCGTCCCCGGCGATGCGCTGGACCTGATCCCACGTGATGGGCACGCCCAGCCCGTTCAGCTTGGCGATCATGCCCTGGGCCCGGGGCACCCGGTCGTCGCGGACCAGCTCGCGCTCGGCGAGCAGGCGCGGCTCCTCGGGGTCGAACAGGTAGGCCAGCAGGTGCATGCTCACGCCGTCGAGGCGGCAGGACAGTTCGGCACCGGTGACCAGCGTGAGTCCCTCGGGCAGCGCGGCCAGGGCCTCGGCGTGGCCGCGGGTGGTGTCGTGGTCGGTCAGCGCGATGACGTCCAGGCCGACCGCGGCGGCCTTGCGGACGAGGTCCGCCGGAGTGTCCGTGCCGTCGGACGCGGTGGAGTGGGTGTGCAGGTCGATGCGCACGACGCGTACTCCAAGCGGTGACGGACGGATGGGGACGCTCCAGGATAACCGGAATCCGCAGCGCCCCTGTCACAGCTGAACCGGCTTGGCGCCCCCTACAGCCGCCTTCCGGTGACACACGGCTCCGGCCGGTCACCGGACGCACACCGTGCGGCACCGGCGGGTCACGGCTCCCGCGGGTCCGGCGTGATCCGAACCAGTGGCCGCCAGGGTCTTTCGTTTGGATCAGGCCGGATCAGGGAGCGGGGTCCGGTGATGGGGGTACCTCCCACGCCGTTCAGGCAGTGGGGGAACCTCGCAAGGCGGAGGAGGGCGGCAGGGCGGAGCCCTGACAGCCGACGACAACGCGGCGAGGCGCGGTGCCGGGGCCCGCGAGCCCGGCATGATCCCAACGAGAGGCCCTACGTCTGCAGCAGGCGCGGGGAGAGCGCCCCGCAGGGCACCAGTTCCACCTCGGCCCCGGCGTCGCGCAGGTCGGCGAGGACCAGCTCGTCGTACATCAGCAGGCCCGACTGCTCCGGCCACACGACCGCCCACAGCCACAGTCCGAGGGCCTCGCCCGCGAAGACCGCCCGGTCGTCCGGCGTCTTGCTGACGTGCCACAGGGGGGTGGGGCGTCCGGCGGCCAGCACCTTGGTCTGGGCGGGCTTCTCCACGTTGAGGTACGGCCCGGGGTCCGGGCCGTCGATGCCGGCGTAGCGCGCCCCGAGGCCCACGCCGAGTTCCTCCGCCACCAGGACGAGTTCCCCCATGCCCCCGAGCGGCCCCGGTCCGGTGCAGGCGACGGCGGTGGCACGGCCGCCGCTGCGGTCGTCACCCGCGCAGGCCACCCCGGTGAACAGCCAGCCCACGGGCAGCGGCCACGGCATCCATACGGGCACCTTGGTGCGGTGGACGACGACATTGAGCGCCTCGACGCTCGGCGGTATCACGGGCTGGAGCGGGTGCACGGTGCCGTGCACGTCGCACTGCCACGCATCGGAGAAGAGGCCGGGAGCCCTGACCCGGCCACCACACTTCGGGCAACTGGGTTCGCCCCTCATAGGGCCCCACGGTCCTACCCCTTCCGCGTCCCGTCAAGGACGATCACCCGTCCGGAGGGAGCCGGGTCGTCCGGCAGGCGTCGGGACCGGAGCATCACCGGGGGCAACTGCACGGATCGGCAGGCCCGTTGGTGAGGTTGCTCACGGTGGCTCAGGCCAGCGCGACGGAGGCGCGGCGCGGGTCGCGCAGGTCGGTGCCCCGTTCCAGCCAGCGTTCCTGGAGGGCCTGGGCGCCGTGCACGCGCTTCCACGCGGCCTCGTTGGGCGTCATGGGCAGCAGCGGCAGGAACCGCACCGGGTCGAGGGGCTCGTCCAGCTCCAGGTCCTCCACCAGGCCGCCCGGCTCGGCGACGAGCACCGAGGTGAACGGCGCGCCCGGCCACAGCGGTTCGCCGACGTCGAGGGAGGCACCCGGCGCCACCACCACGCCCTCGACCTGCGGAGACGCGGCGAGCACGGCGAGCGGGCGGAGCACCTTGTCGGTGTCGGCGAGGCCGGCCCGCACGGACAGCACCAGCTCCGTGCGCGGCCCCCTGACGGGGTCGGCGACCACCGCGGTGGGGTCGGTCATGGGCTGCGCGGACATGCCGAGGGTGGCGTACCGCACGATGTCGCCCTCCTGGAAGCGCAGCACCTCGATGCGGTCCGTGCCCAGGAAGGTGACCGCGGCGCGCGCGTCCGGCTCGCCCAGCGCCGAACGCAACCGGGCCTCGACCAGAGGAAGAACATCTGCCATGCGCCGAGCATAGAACTCGCCAGTACCGGGCAAAGCCGCGCCTTGACATGACGGCCTGCTGCTACATTGGGCCGTGCTTCGGGACAGCGCACAGCAGTGCGTCCGCCCGGGCCCCCGGGCTGCGGCGGCGCCGTGATCGCGTCCCGGCACCGAAGTGACACATCCCCCGTTCGCGGGGGTATCCCCACGGGGATGGTGAATCGTCCCTCACGAGGGACCGGCCGGAGGAGGTGGTGCTGGCATGGACCGAAGTCGACCGTGCAGTATCACCCGCTCTTCCGCCTTCTGACGTCTTTCGTCCGTTCCTGGTGCGCCACCTCTCGTACGTGCGTCCCCACCGGAAGAGCGCTTCGTTTCGTTCTGCCTGATCTGCCCCTGTAGCTGTATCAGCGACGAAGCCCGCCACCGCGACGGTGCGGTGCTCCCCGCTTTGTGGACGTGCCAAACATCCTTCCCCGCCCGTCCGGGAGGGAATCCTGGTCAGGACGTCCTCATTCCGGGAGGTTCCACCCGTCGTACCGGCGCCTTTCGTTGCCCGCTCGCGAAGGAGCCCGCCATGTCGATGATCCGCGACCTGCGCGCCGTGGTCCGTCCCTCCCGTGTCTCGCTGCGGAAGGAGAGCAGCGCCTACGACACCACCCGCGATCCCGGCTCGGTCACCGCCGTGGTCGACTGCGCCGTGTACCGCGACGGCCGCCGGCTGACGACCGAGGGGCCGCTGAACCCGCAGGAGGCCATGCGGCTGGTGCGCCGCGACGGCGGCTTCGTGTGGATCGGCCTGCATGAGCCGACGGAGGCCGAATTCGCCGGGATCGCCCGGGAGTTCGGGCTGCACCCGCTGGCCGTGGAGGACGCCGTCCAGGCCCATCAGCGGCCCAAGCTGGAGCGCTACGACGACTCCCTCTTCACGGTCTTCAAGACCATCCACTACCTCGACCACGACCGGCTCACCTCCAGCAGCGAGGTGGTGGAGACCGGCGAGGTCATGTGCTTCACCGGCCGGGACTTCTTCATCACCGTCCGGCACGGCGGGCAGGGCTCCCTGCGGGCCCTGCGGCACCGTCTGCAGGAGGACCCCGAGCTGCTGGCCAAGGGCCCCTCGGCCGTGCTGCACGCCATCGCCGACCACGTCGTCGACGGCTACATCGCCGTCGCCGACGCGGTGCAGGACGACATCGACGAGGTCGAGACCGAGGTGTTCTCGCCGGGCCGCAAGGGCACCCCGCGCGGCACGGACGCCGGGCGGATCTACCAACTCAAGCGCGAGGTGCTGGAGTTCAAGCGGGCGGTGTCGCCGCTGCTGCGGCCCATGCAGCTGCTCAGCGAGCGGCCGATGCGGCTGATCGACCCGGAGATCCAGAAGTACTTCCGGGACGTGGCCGACCACGTGGCCCGCGTCCAGGAACAGGTCATCGGCTTCGACGAACTGCTGAACTCCATCCTCCAGGCGAACCTCGCGCAGGCGTCCGTGGCGCAGAACGAGGACATGCGCAAGATCACCTCGTGGGCCGCGATCATCGCCGTGCCGACGATGGTCTGCGGGGTGTACGGGATGAACTTCGAGCACATGCCGGAGACCGACTGGAAGTACGGCTACCCCCTGGTCCTGTCGGTCACGGTGGCGATCTGTCTGGGCATCCACCGCACGCTGAAGCGCAACGGCTGGCTGTGAGCACGCTGGATAGGCTGGGCTCATGACAAGCGAGCTGCTCGACAGGGCCCTCATCGAGGAGGCCACGAAGAAGTCCGGCCTCGTCTGGGTCGAGGGATCCGCCGGTCCCGCCCGCGCGCTGTGGCACGTCTGGCACGAGGGAGCCGCCTGCCTGGTGGGCGACGGACCGGGTGAGCAGCCGCTGCCGGGCCTGGCTGACGGCGCCCGCGCGCAGGTCACCGTCCGCAGCAAGGACAAGGGAGGCCGGCTGGTCTCCTGGACGGCGACGGTGGCGGAACTGCCGGCCGGCTCCGAGGCGTGGACGGCGGCGGTCGCCGAGCTGAAGGGCAAGCGGCTGAACGCGCCCGACGGCGAGGCGGTGCCGGAGCGCTGGGCGCGGGAGTGCCGGGTGCTGCGGCTGGAGCCGACCGGTGCGACCGCGCCGCTGCCCGAGGGCTCGCTGGCCGCGCCACCGCGTCCGACACCGGCCACCACCCGGCGCCCGGCCCCCGCGGGCCTGCCCCGGCTGCTGGCGCGCCGCAGACGCGGCTAAGGCTTCACGACGAGGGCAGCTGCTTGCCGTAGTCGAGGGTCTCGTCCTTGGCGGGCTTCTTCAGGGGGAAGTCGGTGCCCCAGGCCGAGAAGCTGATCGTGCCGGCCTTGCCCGCCCGCTCCAGGCGCAGCGGGTACGGCGTGCCCTCCAGGGACACGTCCAGGGTGCCGCCCGCGCCGTCGTCTCCGGTGATCCGGATCGTCCGCACGCCCTCCTGCTCGTGGTGGCCGTCCGTGGCCAGCTTTCCGTGCAGGGTCAGCAGACCGTCGAGGAGGACGTCCTTGTCCGTGAAGCCGCTGAACTTCTTGTACGCGGGGTCGCCCTGCGGCACCTTCACGTACTTCGCGGCTAGCTTCTCCGCCGCCGCCGCGTCGGCCGCGGAGCCGCCCTTGCCGTCGCCGCCCTCGTCGCCGGTGCCCGCATGACCCCAGAACTCCGCGCCCGCCTTCAGGAACAGCTCGTCGTCGATGCGCAGCAGGCGGAAGGTCTGTCCCCCGGAACTGACCGACCCGATGCCGCCCTCGGTCTTGAGCCGCATGTCGAGCGTGTAGCTGCGTCCGCTGCTGACGACCGTGCCGTGCAGCCGGACGGTGTCGACGGACTCGGCGGCCTTGCGGGTCCGGCTCTGGATCTGCTCGGCGGACAGCTTGCCGACCCCGTTGGTGCCCTCGTTCGGGTCCTCGGCGCATCCCGTCAGCGCCGTCCCGGTGACCAGCAGCGCGCACACGGCGCCCGCCAGCACGGCACTGCGACGTCGGGGACGGCCCGGGGAGATCGGAGTCACAGGTGCGGCTGCCTCTCGGACGGGGACCTGAACGGCGTACCGCAGAGTACCGGGGGCAGGGGAGACGGGTGGAGCCAGTCCGTCCGGACCGGTCCCCGGAGCACCGCCGATCGGGACGGGCTAGCCTGAAGCCCACCCGAGCGGGCCATTCGGACAGCGAACGCAGCAGGCAGTACCCGACCACGAACCACCCCGCACGCAAAGGAGCCGCCGCCATGGCAGCGGGCGCCCCCCGGATCTTCGTCTCGCATCTCTCCGGCGTCGCCGTCTTCGACCCGAACGGCGACCAGGTGGGGCGCGTGCGCGATCTGGTCGTCATGCTGCGGGTCGGCCGCCGGCCTCCGAGGCTGCTCGGCCTGGTGGTCGAACTGCCCACCCGGCGCCGCATCTTCCTGCCCATGACCCGGGTGACCGCCGTGCAGTCCGGGCAGATCATCTCCACCGGGGTGCTCAACGTCCGGCGGTTCGAGCAGCGGCCCACCGAGCGGCTGGTCTTCGGCGAACTCCTGGACCGCAGGGTCACCCTGGTGGACAGCGGCGAGGAGGTCACCGTCCTCGACCTGTCGGTGCACCAGCTGCCCTCCCGACGGGAGTGGGAGGTCGACCGGGTGTTCGTCCGCAAGGGACGCAAGGGCGGCGCGTTCCGGCGCAGGAAGGGCGAGACGCTGACCGTCGAGTGGTCCGCGGTGACCGGCTTCTCCCTGGAGGAGCACGGCCAGGGCGCCGAGAACCTGCTCGCCACCTTCGAGCAGCTGCGCCCCGCCGACCTGGCCAACGTCCTGCACCACCTCTCCCCCAAGCGCCGGGCCGAGGTCGCCGCGGCCCTCGACGACGACCGGCTCGCCGACGTGCTGGAGGAGCTGCCGGAGGACGACCAGATCGAGATCCTCGGCAAGCTGAAGGAGGAGCGGGCCGCCGACGTCCTGGAGGCGATGGACCCCGACGACGCCGCCGACCTGCTCGGGGAGCTGCCCGAGGACGAGCAGGAGCGGCTGCTGAGCCTGATGCAGCCCGGCGACGCGGCCGACATGCGGCGTCTGATGGCGTACGAGGAGCACACGGCGGGCGGTCTGATGACGACGGAGCCGATCGTGCTGCGGCCGGACGCGACGGTCGCGGACGCGCTCGCCCGGATCCGCAACCCCGACCTGTCCCCGGCGCACGCCGCCCAGGTGTACGTGTGCCGGCCGCCGGAGGAGACACCGACCGGCAAGTACCTGGGCACGGTGCACTTCCAGCGGCTGCTGCGGGACCCCCCGTTCACGCTGGTCGGCTCGATGATCGATGACGACCTGCAGCCCCTGGAGCCGGACGCGGCGCTGCCGCTGGTCGCCGGGTTCTTCGCCACGTACGACATGGTGGCGGCGCCCGTGGTCGACGAGGCGGGCTCGCTGCTGGGCGCGGTGACGGTGGACGACGTGCTGGACCACATGCTGCCCGACGACTGGCGCGAGACCGAGTTCCACCTCGGGGACGGGGTGGTGACCGATGGGTCCTGAGCGTGACGGCCTGCGCGAACGTCTGCCGTCCGGGGCCACCGCCGCCGGGCGGCGGCCCCGGACACCGCGTCTGGACCAGCCGCGGCCGCCGCGGCGCCGGATCCTGCCGGAGTGGGACCCGGAGGCGTTCGGGCGGCTCTCGGAGCGGATCGCGCGCTTCCTGGGCACCGGGCGGTTCATCGTCTGGATGACGGTCGTCATCATCGTGTGGGTGGTGTGGAACGTGTCGGCGCCGCGCGAGCTGCGCTTCGACGAGTACCCGTTCATCTTCCTGACCCTGGTGCTGTCCCTCCAGGCGTCCTACGCGGCCCCGCTGATCCTGCTCGCGCAGAACCGGCAGGACGACCGCGACCGGGTCAACCTGGAACAGGACCGCAAGCAGGGCGAGCGGTCCATCGCGGACACCGAGTACCTGACCCGGGAGGTCGCCGCGCTGCGGATCGGGCTGGGCGAGGTCGCCACCCGCGACTGGATCCGCTCGGAACTGCAGGACCTGGTGAAGGAACTCGACGAGCGGCGCGGCAACGGCCACCGCGAGCACGGCGCGATTCCGGCACTCCGGGCGGAACGGCCGCCCCGACGTGACGCAGACGACCGCTGACGGGCTTACCGGCCGGTGTACCCGGCGCCGTACCATCGTCGGTATGGCTACGGAAGACGCGGTGCGTGAGGCACTGGCGACGGTGAACGACCCCGAGATCAACCGGCCCATCACCGAACTGGGGATGGTCAAATCGGTGGAGATCGGTCCGGACGGGCGGGTCGCGGTCACCGTGTACCTGACCATTTCCGGCTGCCCCATGCGGGACACCATCACGCAGCGCGTGACGGACGCGGTGGCGGCGGTGGAGGGTGTCACGGCGGTCGACGTCACGCTGGACGTCATGAGCGACGAGCAGCGCAAGGAGCTGGCGGCGGCCCTGCGCGGCGGCCAGACCGAGCGCGAGGTGCCGTTCGCCAAGCCGGGCAGCCTGACCCGCGTCTACGCCGTCGCCTCCGGCAAGGGCGGCGTGGGCAAGTCGTCGGTGACGGTGAACCTGGCGGCGGCGATGGCCGCCGACGGGCTGAAGGTCGGGGTCGTGGACGCCGACATCTACGGCCACTCGGTGCCGCGGATGCTGGGCGCCGACGGGCGGCCCACCCAGGTCGAGAACATGATCATGCCGCCGTCGGCGAACGGCGTGAAGGTCATCTCGATCGGCATGTTCACCCCGGGCAACGCGCCGGTCGTCTGGCGCGGCCCGATGCTGCACCGCGCGCTGCAGCAGTTCCTCGCCGACGTGTTCTGGGGCGACCTGGACGTGCTGCTGCTGGACCTGCCGCCCGGCACCGGCGACATCGCGATCTCCGTGGCGCAGCTGGTCCCGAACGCCGAGATCCTCGTCGTGACCACGCCCCAGCAGGCGGCGGCCGAGGTGGCCGAGCGGGCGGGCTCCATCGCGGTGCAGACCCACCAGAAGATCGTCGGCGTGGTCGAGAACATGTCCGGCCTGCCGTGCCCGCACTGCGGTGAGATGGTCGACGTCTTCGGCACCGGCGGCGGCCAGTCGGTGGCCGACGGGCTGACCCGGACCACCGGCACCAGCGTCCCGGTGCTCGGCGCCATCCCGATCGACGTCCGGCTGCGCGAGGGCGGCGACGAGGGCCGGCCCGTGGTGCTGACGGACCCGGACTCCCCGGCGGGGTCGGCGCTCCGCTCGATCGCCGGCAAGCTGGGCGGGCGTCAGCGGGGCCTGGCGGGGCTGTCGCTGGGGATCACGCCCCGCAACAAGTTCTGACGCGTCCGCGGGGCCGGGAGACCGGCGCGCACCGTGGCCCGTCATCGGGGGCGCCGTCCGGCCGGACGGCGCCTCTCGTCGTGTTCAGCCCGCGGGCGGTGACGTCCTGACCGCTTCAGACCGCGTGGGCGGCGACGTCCATGACCGCTTCAGACCGCGTAGGCGGCGACGTCCTTGACGGCGGCGAAGCCGAGGCCGTACGCGCTCATGCCGCGGCCGTACGCGCCCACGTGGACGCCGGCCTGCGTGGAGCCGGCCAGCACCCAGCCGAACTCGGACTCCCGGTAGTGGAACGGCGTCGGCACCCCGTCCACGGGGAGGGACAGCGTCGACCAGTCCTCCCCCTCCAGGTCGTCGGCCAGCGCCCAGGCGGTCTCCGTCTGCTGCTCCAGCCAGTTGTCCCGCAGCGAGTGGTCCATCTGGCCGGGCCAGGTGAAGGACAGCAGTCCGACACCGGCGAGCCAGGCCGCGGAGGAGACCGAGGTGGCCTCCAGCAGACCGGTGCCGTCGGCGCTGCGGCGCACCGGATTGGCGGCCACGGTCACGACGACCGCGAACTTCTCACGGGCGTCCTGGTCGGGGCCCGCCATGTACTCGCTGCGTACCGACGGCTCGTCGCCGTGCCCGATCGACCCGTGCTCGACGGCACCGTCGGCAGCCGTGCCCACCTGCATCAGCCAGCGGCGGCCCGTGAAGGCCTCGTCCAGCCCGTACCAGGGGAAGGACGCGCGCAGATAGTCGTCGGCCGTACGCCGGGCGGAGGTGGCCGGTGATGGTCCACTCTCCGCGGCCGGCGCCTGCGCGACGGCCTGACTCGTCGTCTCCATTGCCCGGACGCCTCCTCATTCTCGTCGGTCCGGGGCGGCCCGCCCCCCTTCGGGCGCACTCGTCCGGTCCGCGCAACAACTGGGGCAGCATAGCCACCCCGCCGCCGCGGACCGGGAAAGCGCCCGGCGCGTGGGCCGCGCCGACGACCGGATCACGTCGTGCGCAGCTCGGGTGGAGTATGAAACGCATCACGTGCGCCGGGGCGTACGCCCCCTGGCCGCGGCCGGGCGGCGCCGGATCAGGTGGCGTCGGCGTCGAAGGGCGGGCGGTCGTCGGCGGCCGGAGCGGGCTTCTTGGCCATGTCCACACGCCCGGACGAGCCGCCGGAGGCGGCGGGCGCCGACGGGGACGGGGACGCCTCCTGCTCGCGGCCGTGGACGGCGTCGGAGACCTCGGCCATCTCCTTCTTCAGGTCGAAGGTGTTGCGGATCTCCTTGAGCCCCAGGTCCTCGTTGTCCAGCTGCTTGCGGAGATAGGTCTTGGGGTTGAGGTCCTCGAACTCGAAGTCCTTGAACTCCGGGCCGAGTTCCTCGCGGATGTCCTGCTTGGCGCTCTCCGAGAACTCGCGGATCTTCCGGATCGTGCGCGTCACGTCCTGGATGACCTTGGGGAGCTTGTCCGGGCCGAAGACGAGCACGGCGAGGATGATGAGCGTCACCAGCTCGAGCGCACCTATGTCATTGAACACCTGAAGCTCCTTGCGATGCCTTCGGTCCGCGGCCCTCGGTGGTGGTCGTGGTCTTCCGTGGTCCGGGCCGCGTCCACGGTACCCGGCCGCCCCCGCCCTCCGGTACCGTCCCGGCGCCCGCGCGTGCGGACGGGCGCCGGGGTTCGCCCGCTCAGCGGCCGTCGGAGGAGCCGAGGACCAGGGAGACGGTCCGCTCCTCGCCGTCCCGCTCCAGGGTGAGTTCCAGCCGGTCTCCCGGGCGGTGGGCGCGCGTCTTGACGATGAGTTCCTCACCGGAGTGGACGCGCTGGCCGTTCACCTCGGTGATGACGTCGCCCGCCTCGATCCCCGCCTTGTCGCCGGGTCCGTCGGTGACGACCGGGGGCCCGCCGTCGGTGCCCTTGGCGCCGACCCGGGCGCCGTCGCCGGAGAACTCCATGTCCAGGGTGATGCCGATCACCGGGTGGGTGGCCTTGCCGGTGTCGATCAGTTCCTCGGCGACGCGCTTGCCCTGGTTGATCGGGATGGCGAAGCCGAGGCCTATCGAGCCCGCCTGGCCGCCGTCGAGTTCGCTGCCGGAACCGGCGGAGCGGATGGCCGAGTTGATGCCGATCACCCGGGCCTTGGCGTCGAGCAGGGGGCCGCCGGAGTTACCCGGGTTGATCGGCGCGTCCGTCTGCAGCGCGTCGACGTACGACACGTCGCTGCCGTCGCCCTTCTGCCCGCCGGCCGTGATGGGCCGTTCCCGGGCACTGATGATGCCGGAGGTGACGGTCCCGGCCAGGTCGAAGGGGGCGCCGATGGCGACGACGGGGTCGCCGACCCGCACGTTGTCGGAGTTGCCCAGGGGCAGCGGGGTGAGTCCGCTGACGCCCTTGACCTTCACCACGGCCAGGTCGTAGCCGCTGTCCCGGCCGATGACGGTGGCCTCGGCGGTGTCGCCGCTGTGGAAGGTCACGGTGATCTCGCCGCCGCCCCCGGCAGGCTCCACGACGTGGTTGTTGGTGAGGATGTGGCCGCGCGTGTCGAGCACGAACCCGGTGCCGGTGCCCGCCTCGCTCGTGCCGCTGGCATGCAGGGTGACGACGCTGGGCAGGGCCCGGGAGGCGATCCCGGCGACGCTGTCCGGGTCGCGGTCGGCGGCCTCCTTGCCGGTCTGCGGCAGCTCCACGCCGCCCACACCGCCGTTGCGCTCCAGGTAGGCCCCGACGAGACCGCCGACGACACCGCACAGCAGCCCGAAGACGATCACGGCGACGAGAATGATCCGCGCGCGCAGCTTGCGGCGCCCCCGCTCGGTGTCCTCGGCCGGGCCGCTCACCTGGAGCGGCGCACTGGCAGCGGAGGCCGCCCAGGGGTCGTAGCGGCCCCAGGGGTCGGCGCCGGGGGCGGGCGGTGCGGCCTCCTGACCGGACCCGGGGTGCGCGGGCACGCCGGGCGCGGGCACGCCGGGCGCGGGCATGCCGGGCGCGGGCATGCCGGGCGCGGCGGCCTGCGGTGCGTCGGGCACGGGGGCGGGCGGCGGGACGGCCGCCTCGTGGGGCGGGACGCCCGGCGCGGGGACGTCGTGGAGCGGCGCGCCCGGCGACGGTACTCCCGGTGCCGGTACGCCCGACGCCGGTACGCCTTGCGGCGGGGTGGCACCGTGCGGTGGCCCGGCGGGGGGCGCGTCGAGGAGCGCGCCCGGTGCCGGTACGCCGGGCCCGGTGGCACCGTGCGGGGGGCTGTACGCGGGCGTGGCCGCCTGCGGGGGCCCGGCGGGCGGCGCGTCGTGGGGCGGCACGGCCTGCGCCGAGGCCGTCGCTGGGTGCTGGACGGGGGGTGCGGGGGCCCAGGGGCCCGGCTCGCCGTAGGGCGGGGTGCTGTAGGGGTCGGGGTCGTGCAGCGGCCTGGGCCCCTCAGAGGAGACGTCCGCCGCGGCCGGGCCGGCCGGCTCCCCGGAGGGGGCGGGTACGGCCGGGGCGTGGGAGGTGCCATCCCTGCCGCCTACGGTGCCCGTCCCTGCGCCGGGAGCGGGGTGCGGTTCCGTGCCCCGGGTGGGCACGGTCTGCTCCGGCCCGGGGCTCAGGGGGCCGCTGAGGGCGTAGTCGCCGTCGGCGTCGGTGGCGGGGGCCGCGGGGCGGGCCAGTTCGAAGTCGCCGTCGGTGTCGCCGTCGGCCACGGGCGCCGGCGCTCCGCCGTCCGCCCCCCGCGGTGCGGCGTCGACCGTGTCCCGCGCACCGGTGCGGGACTCCCGCGGTCCTCCCGGGGGCGTGCCGCCCCCGTCAGGGGCCCGGTCGGTCTCGCGCGCACCGGTCGTCTCCGTCGGTGCGACGTCGGCGGACGTCTCCGCCCGCTCCCCCGGTGGGCCCGGCTTCCCCTCGTTCATGCTCTCCCCGCAGCTGGCCGCAGATCCTCGACACCCATGGCTCCATGGCCGCGGCGGCCACGGAGCACGGTCCGGCACCCGGCTGCGTGGGCCTGGGCGCGCCCACCGGATTCAATCAGGTCCGCGCCCGCGCGCGCACCGGACGGACCGGGGATCAGCGCACCCTGCCGGAGGCGGACGCCTGCGGCAGAGCCGACGTGGGGCCGGGTGCGGGGGCCGCCTCGAGCAGGCTGGGCGGGCGGATGCCGCTGGGGGTGGCCCATCCGGCGGAGACCGGCGGGAGCTGGTCCAGCGGGCGTATCAGGGGGGAGACCGCGGCCGCGCCCGCCATCATCGGCGCGGTCAGGGTCTGGTCGCGGACCGCGGGCGGCGGCAGTCCGGGCAGCAGCGGCGCGGAGATGCCGGTGGGTGCGGCCGGTGTCTCGCCCAGCCGGCCCTGGCCGATCATCGGTGCGGCGCCGCGACGGCGCTGGGACTCGGGCATCGTCGCCGCGCCGGTGCCCTGGGTGCGGGCCGGTGTCACGTTGCTGCCTTTGCCGGAGCCGCGGACCTCGGCGTCGGGGACCATGCTCGACGTGACACCGCCGAGGGCGACCGCGGCCAGGGACACCGCTCCGGCCGCGACGAACGCGAACCGCAGCCCGCGGGAGGCAGGCCGGTCGGTCTCGTGACGGCTGACGTCGTGGATGCGGAAGCCGCGGCTGCCGGGTCCGCCGGGCTGGGCGGGGCCGTGCGGCCGGGCGGGCGCGTAGGCGAACTCGAACCGGTCGCCGCGCCGGCCCGCGAACACACCCTGGTCGCCGCCGGGCAGCCCGCCGCCGAAGAGCGGTGACCCGCTGTTCGGGTCGCCGCCGGGCAGGCCCTGGAGGCGGGCGAGGAAACTCTCGGACGGCGGGGGCGGGGCCGCCTCCGCGAAGACGTTCTTCAGGCGGCGCTGGGCGTCCACCTCCGTCTTGCACTTGGCGCAGGTGGCGACGTGCGCCAGTACGCGCTCGCGCGCGTCATGACCGAGCTCTCCGTCCACCAGGGCGGAGAGTCGGTCTCCCAGATGCTGCTCTGCGAGGTGTCCCTCGGACGACTTCGGCAGTGATCCGCTCACGCGCTCGCGCCCCCTCCTCCCAGTGCGGGAACACGGGGCACGAAGGAGCCGCGCTCCGCGCGCGCCTTCGGCGAGCGGTGGGCCAGCGCCTTGCGCAGCTGCGAGCGTCCGCGGTGGATGCGGGAGCGGACCGTGCCCAGCTTGACGCCGAGGGTGGCCGCGATCTCCTCGTAGGACAGCCCCTCGATGTCGCACAGCACGACCGCGGCGCGGAACTCCGGGGCCAGGGTGTCGAGCGCCTGCTGGACGTCCGCGTCGAAGTGCGCGTCGTTGAAGACCTGCTGGGGCGAGGGCTCCCTGCTGGGGAGCCGCTCGGCCGCGTCCTCGCCGAGGGAGTCGAAGCGGATGCGCTGCTTGCGCCGCACCATGTCCAGGAAGAGGTTGGTGGTGATGCGGTGCAGCCAGCCCTCGAAGGTGCCCGGCGTGTAGGTCGACAGGGAGCGGAAGACGCGGACGAAGACCTCCTGGGTGAGGTCCTCGGCGTCGTGCTGGTTTCCGGTCAGACGGTAGGCGAGCCGGTAGACCCGCCCGCTGTGCATGCTGACGATCTCCTCCCAGGTGGGCGGAGTCCACGCCTGCCCGTCCGCGTCGGTGGTGAAGCTCGCGGTCTGGGCCGGGTCGCCGGCGCGGCTGTGGTCGGCAGCGGTGTCGTTCACGGATTTCGGCCTGCCCGCCGATCCAAGGAAGCGCCGCAGCACTCCTCCCCGATCCACAGGTACAGCCGCACCTCCCCTATCGGCTCTGGTGGTGTCCAGTGGAGCCCCTACCATAGCCACCTCGCCCGTTAGCTCCGGATAAGCGGTTTTACGAGAATTTGATCTGCGCCGGTCCGGCTCGTGCGGCTCCGTCGGCATGTGCCCCGCGCCCTCGTCCACTCCCCGCCCCCCGGTCCTGTCGCACCTGTCGTTCTCTCCCTTTAAACGACCGGTCCCATCTGCGGGTTCCCGACGCCAACGGATACAGTCACGCCAGGCATTCACGGGGACAGGAGAGGGTCATTACCGCCAACCGGCAGACGAGCTGGGCGTTCGCCGACGCCTATGTCGCCGAGGACGAGGCGCTGCACTGGGCCCGGGACCGGGCCCGCCAGGCAGGCCTGCGCTCGGTGTCGCCCGGCACGGGCGCGGCCCTGCGGTTGCTCGCGGCCACCGTGGAGGCCAAGGCGGTCGCCGAGATCGGTACCGGCTGCGGTGTCTCCGGCATCCATCTGCTGCACGGCATGCGGCCCGACGGCGTACTGACCACGGTCGACCCGGAGCCGGAGCACCAGCAGTCCGCCCGGCAGGCGTTCCGGGACGCCGGGTTCGCCGCCAACCGCTCGCGCTTTATCCCCGGCCGCGCGCTGGAGGTGCTGCCACGGCTCGCGGACGCCGGCTACGACCTGGTCTTCTGCGACGGCGACCGGCTGGAGTACCAGGACTATCTCGCTGAATCGTTGCGCCTGCTGCGCCCCGGGGGCCTGGTCGCCTTCGAAGGCGTGTTCGCGAACGGCCGCACGGTGGATTCCGGACCGCAGCCCACCGAGGTGCTGCGGCTGCGGGAGCTGGTGCGTGCCGTGCGCGAGAGCCAGGAGCTGGTGTCCTCCCTGCTGCCCGTCGGGGACGGGCTGCTCTGCGCGGTGAAGCGCTGACGGCCGCCCAGGCCCCACGATCACCCAGGCACACCCTCCCACCTGCGCAAACAGCCGCCCCGGCACCAGGAGCGGCGCCGGGGCGGCTGAAAGGGTATGGTCGCTTGCGCGTCAGCCGACGACCTTCTTGAGGGCGTCGCCGAGCGCGTCGGCCTCGTCCGGGGTCAGCTCGACGACGAGCCGACCGCCGCCTTCGAGCGGAACGCGCATGACGATGCCCCGCCCCTCCTTGGTCACCTCGAGCGGGCCATCACCCGTCCGCGGCTTCATGGCCGCCATGCTCGTTCCCCTTCCTGAAACCCAGCTCAACCGTCTAGCCGACGGCCCACGAAGGGCATCTGCGGTCCTGAAGGACAGGACTCACCGCACCGGCATCGAACACATTGCTTCCAGGCCATTATCCCGCATCGCAGGACCCGATGACCAACATAGGTCGGCATCGCTTGGGCAACGCGCGCGAGCAAAACCACTCAATTCGGGGATGTGACTGCGATACTGCGCCGCCGCACACCCGTCCGCCGAACAAAAACGACCCGGAATTCTTTGACGCAGGTCACACGACCGGCGCCGTCCGCGGGCGGTGATGTCCGTCATGCTGTCCTGCAGACGGGGGCGTACCCACCGGTACGTCCCGGAGCCGCCAGCTGGAGGGGACACGCCATGGCCGACACCGTGCTCTACGAGGTGAGCGACGGACTCGCGACGATCACGCTGAACCGCCCGGAGGCGATGAACGCGCTGAACGTCGCGGCGAAGGTCGCCCTCCGGGACGCGGTCCGGTCCGCCGCGGGCGACGACGCCGTGCGGGCCGTGCTGCTGACCGCGGCCGGTGACCGGGCGTTCTGCGTCGGGCAGGACCTCAAGGAGCACATCGGGCTGCTGCTGGAGGACCGGGAGACCGGTTCGGGGCAGACGATGAGCACGGTGCGCGAGCACTACAACCCGATCGTGACGGCGCTGGCCGAGGCGCCCAAGCCGGTGGTCGCCGCGGTGAACGGGGTGGCGGCGGGCGCCGGGTTCGGCTTCGCCCTGGCGGCGGACTACCGGATCGTGGCGGACACCGCGGCGTTCAACACCTCGTTCGCCGGGGTCGCGCTGACCGCGGACTCCGGGATCTCGTGGACGCTGCCGCGGGTGGTCGGCCCCGGCCGGGCCACCGACCTGCTGCTGTTCCCGCGCAACATCTCCGCGCAGGAGGCGTACGACCTGGGCATCGCCAGCCGGCTGGTGCCGGCGGCGGAGCTGCGCGCGGAGGCGGAGAAGGTGGCGCGGGCCCTTGCCGGGGGCCCGACGGTGGCGTACGCGGCGCTGAAGGAGTCGGTGGCCTACGGCCTCGGTCATTCCCTGGCGGAGACCCTCGCCAAGGAGGACGAGCTCCAGACCCGGGCGGGCGGCTCGCAGGACCACGCGATCGCGGTGCAGGCGTTCGTGAACAAGGAGAAGCCGAAGTACCTGGGCCGCTGACCCGGTTCCTGGACCCCCGGCGGGGCCGGGCCGTCGGCTCAGGCCGTCGGCTCAGCCCCGCCGCGCGACGCAGTCGGCCAGGTGGTCGTCGACCAGGCCGCACGCCTGCATCAGCGCGTACGCCGTCGTCGGGCCGACGAAGCGCAGGCCGCGCTTCTTCAGGGCCTTGGACAGGGCCGTCGACTCGGGCGTGACCGCGGGGACGTCGGCGAGGGTGCGGGGCACCGGGCGGCCGTCCGGGTCGGGTGCGTGGGACCAGATGAGCGCGTCGAGGTCGCCGGGGGCCCAGCCGGCCAGCTCGCGCGCGTTGGCGAGCGTGGCGTCGATCTTCGCGCGGTTGCGGATGATGCCCGTGTCCGCCAGGAGGCGCTCCCGGTCGGCCTCGGTGAACTCGGCGACCCGGGCGATCTCGAACTGCGCGAAGGCGGAACGGAAGCCGGGCCGGCGCCGCAGGATGGTGATCCACGACAGCCCGGACTGGAACGCCTCCAGGCTGAGGCGCTCGAACAGGGCGTCGTCGCCGTGGACCGGGCGGCCCCACTCCTCGTCGTGGTAGGCGACGTAGTCGGGGGTGGACAGGGCCCAGGGGCAGCGCGAGGCGCCGTCGGGGCCGGTGAGGGCTGCTGTGCCGGTCACTGCTGTCCGGTCTCCGGCCGGGGGGCGGGCTTGTCCAGGGACATGTGGGCGGCCGCGGCGCGGGCACCGGCCAGCGCGGCCTCCAGGTCGGCGATCCGGGCGTCCCGCTCGGCGAGTTCGGCGCCGAGGCGGCCGAGGGCGTCGTCCACGTCGGCCATGCGGTAGCCGCGGGCGGCGAGCGGGAAGCGCAGCACGTCCACGTCGGCGCGGCTGACGGGGCGGTCCGGCGGGAAGGCGTCCCGGAGCCGCTCGGGGGCGGCCTCGGGCAGCGGGCCCTTCTCACCGCCGCCGACCACCGCCAGGGTCACCGCGGTGACCACGACGGCGAGCGCGACGACCAGGAACAAGAACATCACCATCGGTGGGGCCCCCACGGTCGGATGTTGTCGGAGTCGGGTGTGTGGCTCCGATCGTGCCATGCGAGTCTGACAGTAGGGGTCGCAGGCGGCCGGTGGCCGCCGTCCGACGACCGGGGCCGGACTGGACGAGGAGAGGTCACAGGGGATGCTCAGGCTGGGCAGGCGGGAATTCGAGCCGCACGAGCCGGTGATCATGGCGATCGTGAACCGGACCCCGGACTCCTTCTACGACCAGGGGGCGACGTTCCGCGACGAGCCGGCCCTCGCCCGCGTGGAGCAGGCCGTGGCCGAGGGCGCCGCGATCATCGACATCGGCGGGGTGAAGGCCGGGCCGGGCGAAGAGGTGGACGCCGACGAGGAGGCCCGGCGGACCGTCGGGTTCGTGGCGGAGGTCCGGCGGCGCTTCCCGGACGTCGTGATCAGCGTGGACACCTGGCGGCACGAGGTCGGCGAGGCCGTGTGCGAGGCGGGCGCGGACGTGCTCAACGACGCGTGGGGCGGGGTCGATCCGCGGCTCGCGGAGGTCGCCGCGCGGTACGGCGCCGGGCTGGTGTGCACCCACGCGGGCGGCGCACGGCCGCGGACCCGGCCGCACCGGGTGACGTACGACGACGTCATGGCCGACATCCTGGAGCGCACGGTGGGCCTGGCGGAGCGGGCGGTGGCGCTGGGGGTGCCGCGGGAGTCGGTGATGATCGACCCCGGGCACGACTTCGGCAAGAACACCCGCCACAGCCTGGAGGCGACGCGGCGGCTGGGCGAGATGGTCGCCACGGGCTGGCCGGTGCTGGTGTCGCTGTCCAACAAGGACTTCGTGGGCGAGACCCTGGACCGCCCGGTGAAGGAGCGGGTGCTGGGGACGCTGGCGACCACGGCGGTGTCGGCGTGGCTGGGGGCGCAGGTGTACCGGGTGCACGAGGTCGCGGAGACGCGGCAGGTGCTCGACATGGTGGCGTCCATCGCCGGGCACCGGGCCCCCGCGGTGGCCCGGCGGGGACTGGCGTAGGGCCCGTCGTCAGGACCGGGCCGGGGCCCGCGCGCCCGGCGTGATCCGGACGGGCTCCCCGGGGGCCGGTGGGCGCGCCCTCCGCGGCCCCCGCCGAGCGGCGGTGCGCCGCGTCCACGTCCGCGGCGGGCACTGGAGTCCCCGGAGGCCCGCCGCGTCACGGCCGGTCGCTCAGGCGCTGCCCTGGCGCTTCTCCGGCACGCCGGCCTCCTTCGAGACGAGGGCCACCGCCTCCTCCACGTCGTCCGTGACGTGGAACAGCAGCAGGTCCTTCTCCGCCGCCTTGCCCTGGGCGATGACCGTGCCCTTGAGCCAGTCGACCAGGCCGCCCCAGTACTCGGTGCCGAAGAGGACGATGGGGAAGCGGGTGACCTTCTGGGTCTGGACGAGGGTGAGGGCCTCGAACAGCTCGTCCAGGGTGCCGAGGCCGCCGGGCAGGACGACGAAGCCCTGGGCGTACTTGACGAACATCAGCTTGCGGACGAAGAAGTAGCGGAAGTTCAGGCCGATGTCGACGTAGGGGTTCAGCCCCTGCTCGAAGGGCAGCTCGATGCCGAGGCCGACCGAGACGCCCTTCGCCTCCAGGGCGCCCTTGTTGGCCGCCTCCATGGCCCCGGGACCGCCCCCGGTGATCACCGCGAAGCCCGCCTCGACCAGGCCACGGCCCAGCTTGACGCCGGCCTCGTACTCCCAGGAGTCCTCGGGGGTGCGCGCCGAGCCGAAGACGCTGATGGCGGGCGGGAGCTCGGAGAGGGAGCCGAAGCCCTCGATGACCTCCGACTGCATGCGCAGCACGCGCCAGGGATCGGTGTGCACCCAGCCGCTGGGGGCGCGCTCGTCCAGGAGCCGCTGGTCGGTGGTGCTCGTCTGCACCTGGTCCCGCCTGCGGAGCACCGGACCGAGACGCTGCTCCTCAGGTGGCTGCTGCGGGCCCTCCGGCTTGCCAGTGATCATGCGCGCTCCCTCCGTGTGCCAGGTTGTTCCACCTCAGCGTAGATCTACGCGGGTTACGTACAGGGGACCTCAGCATGTCCGCAATGCACCGGTGTAAACCACACGCGGGTGATCCCGATCATGCCGTCAGCCAGGAACGCAGCCGTTCCTCGCCGGCCAGGATCTTGGCGGTGTCGACGCGTTCGTCGCGCCGGTGCGCCAAGTGGGGGTTGCCGGGGCCGTAGTTGACGGCGGGGACGCCGAGCGCCGAGAAGCGGGAGACGTCGGTCCAGCCGTACTTCGGCTGCGGTGTGCCGCCGACCGCCTCGATGAAGGCGGCGGCGGCCGGGTGGGACAGGCCGGGCCGGGCGGCGCCGCTGTGGTCGTCGACGGTGAACTCGGCGACCCCGCAGTCCGCGAACACCTCGCGCACGTGGGCGAGCGCCTCCTCGGGCGTGCGGTCGGGCGCGTAGCGGAAGTTGACGGTGACCACGCAGGCGTCGGGGATGACGTTGCCGGCCACGCCGCCGGAGATGCCGACCGCGTTGAGGCCCTCGCGGTACTCCAGGCCGTCGATCACCGGGTACCGGGGTTCGTAGGCGGCCAGGCGCTCCAGGATCGGGGCGGCGGCGTGGATGGCGTTGGAGCCCATCCAGGAGCGCGCCGAGTGCGCCCGCTCGCCCGTCGTGCGCAGCAGCACCCGGAGGGTGCCCTGGCAGCCGCCCTCGACCTGGCCGTCGGAGGGTTCGAGCAGCACCGCGAAGTCGCCCTCCAGCCACTCGGGGTGCGCCTCGGCCACGTGTCCGAGGCCGTTGAGGTCGGCGGCGACCTCCTCGTTGTCGTAGAAGACGAAGGTCAGGTCGCGGTTGGGGGCCGGGACGGTGGCCGCGATGCGCAGCTGGACGGCGACGCCGGACTTCATGTCGCACGTGCCGCAGCCCCACAGCACGCCGTCCTCGTCGAGGCGGGAGGGGACGTTGTCCGCGATCGGGACGGTGTCGATGTGCCCGGCGAGGATCACGCGCTCCGGCCGCCCGAGGTGCGTGCGGGCCACCACGTTGTTGCCGTACCGGTCGACCGTGAGCTGCGGCAGGGCGCGCAGGGCGGCCTCGATCGCGTCCGCGAGCGGCTTCTCGTTGCCGCTCTCGGACGGGAAGTCGACGAGCTGCGCGGTCAGGCGCGCGGCGTCCAGCGTGAGGTCAAGCGGGGTGTCGGCCATGGCCCGACCCTAACGCGGCCGGTGTCCTGGCCGACTGTTCACACCTGGCTCACACGTTTCCGTACTCTCCAGTACCTTGTACGCGTGTCAGAGCCGCCGCTTCCTTCCAGACGACGTCGGGGCCGCCTCTTCCGCTTCGGGGCGGCCTTCGTGGTGATGCTCGCGGTCGCCGGATACCTCGTGGTGCAGTACGTGACGGGGGGCGGGCGCGGGCCCGGATGCAAGGTCGTGTCCGCCAAGGGCGACGGCGCGACCTACGAGTTCACTCCCGAGCAGGCGGTGAACGCGGCGACGATCACCGCCGTGGGCACCGCGCGCGACCTGCCCGAGCGGGCCGTGACGATCGCGCTGGCGACCGCGCTCCAGGAGTCGACGCTGCGCAACATCGACTACGGCGACCGGGATTCGCTGGGCCTGTTCCAGCAACGGCCGTCGCAGGGCTGGGGCACGCCGGAGGAGATCATGGATCCGGTGTACTCGGCGGAGAAGTTCTACGAGGGCCTGGAGGAGGTGCCGGGCTACACCCGGCTGCCGCTGACCGTGGCCGCGCAGAAGGTGCAGCGCAGCGGGTTCCCGCAGGCGTACGCCAAGCACGAGCCGGACGCCGCCCTGCTGGCCGCCGCGCTGACCGGGCGGTCGGCGGCGACCCTGACCTGCCAGGGGCGTCCGGGCGCGACGCGCGCGTCGGGCACCGAGGCGGTGCAGGCCGCGCTGGCCCGGGACTTCGGGCGGGACCTGCTCCAGCCGGCCGGTGCCGAGGTGGACGACGGGGCGAAGCCCACTCCGTCTGCGAGCGCCCCGGACGTGACGGTCGAGCCGGACGGGCGGACGCTGTCGCTGCCGGTCGACGACGCGCGGGACGGTGCGGCGGGCGGTTCCCGGCGGGCCGGTGCCCGGGGCTGGCAGCTGGCGCACTGGGCCGTGGCCAACGCCTCGGAGCTCCGCATACAGCGCGTGTCCTACGCGGGCCGGGTGTGGGTGGCCGGGACCACCGACAGCACGTGGCGGCAGGACGACGCCAAGGGCTCCGGGAAGCCGGCCGGCGGGCCGGACGCGGTGCGGATCACCACCGGGCGGTAGTGCGGGCCGTCACTCGCAGGGGTCATGCGCGGTGCCCGGTGCTGACGGATGCGGGGCCGGGCGCGCCGCGGCCGGCGGAGGCGGGCCGTGGCCCGGCAGCACAGGGCTGAAGCGATTCTTCATCCGCCGCACCGGGGAGACCTTCGTCCGCTTTCCTCCCCATCCGATAATGCGACGCGTTACCGAGTCTTTACCGGGGCGCGCCGCAACCTTCCCGGCCTTCGAGCGGTAGTCACGGCGTCCGAGCCGTTCTTCCCCCTCGAAGGAGCACCATGTCCCTCCCCCTGACCCGCCGGATCGCCCGTGCCGCGCTGCTCGTCGCCGCCGGAGCGGCCGCCGGGGTCGGTGCGGCCGGTACCGCCAGCGCGGCTCCCGGGCTGCCCGCCGCCCCCGACCTCGGCGGGGTGACCGCCCTGGACGGGGCGGCGCAGACCGTGACCGGGGTGGCGGGCGAGACCGGCGGCAAGACCGTCGAGAAGGCCGCCGAGAAGGCCACGCCCGTGGCGCAGCAGGCGGCCGGCTCGCTGGCCGGTTCCGCCGGGGACGTGCTGGACGACACCGCGGGCGCGGCGACCGAGGGCGGCGACCTGCCGACCGATTCGCTCACCTCGCGCGGGCTGCCGTCGGCCAAGACCCTCCCCGTGCAGGACCTGCCGCTCGGCTGACCGGCGGACGAACACGGCGACGGGCCCGGGGAGTTCTCCCCGGGCCCGTCGGCCGTTCCGCACGCGCACAGCGCACGCGTGCATGCCCGGCTGGGCCGTGTCCTTCGGATCAGCCGATCAGCCCGTCTCGGACCGACGGCGCCCTGACGGTGCCGGTGAGCGGGGCTTGGTGCGTGCGGCTGCGAGGCGGAGGACGGCGTCGACGCGGAGCACCGGCTACCGACGACAACGCGGCAGAGGTGTGTGCCGAGCCCTGCGGCCCCGGAGGGCTCCGAAAGGCACGGCCTACGCCGTCAGGCGGTCCACCGCCGCGCGCACCCGCTCGTCCGTGGCGGTGACGGCGACGCGGACGAACCGCTCGCCGGCGGGGCCGTAGAAGTCGCCCGGCGCCACCAGGACGCCGCGGTCGGCGAGGTGGGCGACCGTGTCCCAGCAGGACTCGTCCCGGGTGGCCCACAGGTACAGGCCCGCCTCGCTGTGCTCGATGCGGAAGCCGTGGCCGGTCAGTGCCCGGCGCAGGGCGGCGCGGCGGGCCGCGTAGCGTTCACGCTGGACGCGGACGTGCTCGTCGTCGCCCAGGGCCGCCGCGGCGGCGGCCTGGCTGGGCGCCGGGGTCATCATGCCGCCGTGTTTGCGGATCTGCAGCAGCGGCCCGAGGACCGCCGGGTCACCGGCCAGGAAGGCGGCCCGGTAGCCGGCCAGGTTCGACCGCTTGGACAGGGAGTGCACGGACACGATCCCGTCGTGGGAGCCGCCGTTGACGTCCGGATGCAGCACCGACACCGGGTCGGCGTCCCAGCCCAGTTCGAGGTAGCACTCGTCGGACAGCACCAGGACGCCGTGCTCGCGGGCCCAGGCGACGGTCCGGGTCAGCTCCTCCTTGGACAGCACCCGGCCGGTGGGGTTGGACGGGGAGTTCAGCCAGAGCAGCTTCAGCCCGGCCGGGTCCAGCTCGGTCGGGTCGTCGTAGGCGACGTGGTCGGCACGGGCGAGCCGGGCGCCCACCTCGTACGTCGGGTAGGCCAGGCGCGGGAAGGCGACCCGGTCGCCGGGGCCGAGCCCGAGCTGGGTGGGGAGCCAGGCGACCAGTTCCTTGGAGCCGACGACCGGCAGGACGTGGTGGTGGGTGATGCCGCGGGCGCCGAGCCTGCGCCCGGCCCAGCCGACGATGGCGTCCCGCAGCTCGGGGGTGCCCCAGACGGTGGGGTAGCCCGGGGAGTCGGCGGCGCCGATCAGGGCCTTCTGGACGGCCTCGGGGACCGGGTCCACGGGCGTGCCGACGGACAGGTCGACGATGCCGTCCGGGTGGGCGGCGGCCGTCGTCTTGTAGGGCTCCAGCTTGTCCCAGGGGAAGGCGGGCAGCCGGTCGGAGACTACGGACACGGGTACGGGCTCTCTTTCTGGTCCGGTTCTGATCCGGCGTTCTGGTCCGGCAGACGCCTCGGTCCCGTACGGCGACCGGGGCGGCCGGGCCGTACGGGACCGAGGCGGCACGCCGGTGCGGGCCGCCGGGGCGGGACCGGCTACGCCTGCGGCGGCAGCGCGGCGATGAACGGGTGGTCCCGTTCGATCAGACCCAGCTTGCTGGCGCCGCCGGGCGAGCCGAGCTCGTCGAAGAACTCGACGTTCGCCTTGTAGTAGTCCTTCCACTCCTCGGGAGTGTCGTCCTCGTAGAAGATGGCCTCGACCGGGCAGACCGGTTCACAGGCGCCGCAGTCGACACATTCGTCCGGGTGGATGTACAAGGACCGCTGGCCCTCGTAGATGCAGTCGACCGGGCACTCCTCGATGCACGCCTTGTCCTTCACGTCGACACAAGGCTGCGCGATGACGTAGGTCACGCTGTCGTTCCTCCTCGATTGGGCGCTGGCGGGCCTCCTCAGGCTCCGCCGCCTGGCGCGCGGGAGCGCGGCGTCGTCGATGCCCGCCCCTAGTATCTCCGTTCCTGGGCATGATCCGAACAGGAGGGGTGGACCGACCTGTGGAATTCTCTGCGGCCGGCCGTCTCGAGGTCCGCATCACCGCTGCTGACGTGGGGAAACGGGTCTCGGTACGGAGCTTGATCAAACATGGTCCCTCGGGTGAGAAGTTCACCGACACGGTCGGCGTTCTCACATCATGGGACGAAGGTGTGCTGCGGATCACACGACGGGGCGGCGAGAGTGTCCGGATCCCGGAATCCGCGCTGGTCGCCGGCAAGACGGTGCCCGCC
Organism: Streptomyces sp. NPDC101219; assembly: GCF_044767675.1. Lineage (NCBI taxonomy): Bacteria > Bacillati > Actinomycetota > Actinomycetes > Kitasatosporales > Streptomycetaceae > Streptomyces > Streptomyces sp. NPDC101219. The sequence continues at coordinate 101,850 of NZ_JBIWOK010000006.1, read as the reverse complement.
GCCCCGGCGCGTCGCCGGGGCCCGGCCGCCTCCTACGAGGAACTGGCGCGGGTCGCCTCGCGGGCCTGGCCGCCCACCGAGTCGGCCCGGCTCGGCGACTGGGAGCTGCGGGCCGCGGCGGGCGGGGAGGCCGGGCGCCGCACGGGCTTCACCCGGCGGGCCAACTCGGTGCTGCCGCTCGGTGATCCGGGCCGCCCGCTGGACGAGGCGCTGACGGCCGTACGGGGCTGGTACGCGGAGCGCGGGCTGCCCGCGTACGTGCAGACCGCGACCGGCGCCGAGGGCACGCAGGAGGTGCTGGGCGCCGAGCTGGAGCGGCGGGGCTGGGTCCGGGAGGTGACCGCCGAGGTGTGGGTGGGCGCACTGGCCCCGCTCGCCGACCTGCCCGCGCACCCGGCCCGGGTGGAGCTGTCCCGGACGGTGGACCGGGCGTGGCTGGCCCGGTACGGGCGCAAGGGCCTCGACGAGGTGGCGCTGCGTGTCCTGGGCGGGGGGCCGTCGGTGTGGTTCGCGACGGTGCCCGCGGACGCGTCCGGGACCGGGGCCGGGGCCGGGGCGGAGGCGCCCGCCGCGATCGGGCGCTGTGCGGTGGACGGCCGGTGGGCCGGGTTCGCCGCGGTGGAGGTGGATCCGGCGCGGCGGCGGGAGGGGCTCGGCACGGCGGTGATGGCCGCGCTGGCCCGCCGGGCGCTCGACGAGGGCGCGTCGGCGGCCTGGCTGCAGGTCGAGGAGGACAACGAGGCCGCCCGGCAGCTGTATGCCGGGCTCGGCTTCACCGTGCACCATGTGTACCACCACTACCGGGCGCCGGAACCGGCACCGGAATCTCCGGCTCCGGCCGGTAGCGGATCGCCGTGAGAGGGCACGAACCGGCTATGCGTTCCCCCCATCCCCCGTCCCCCGGACGGTCCGCCGAGGTACGGCGGCTCTTCGCCGAGGAGGCCCGGTCGGAGCGGCCCGACCTGGCCACGCTGTGCCTGCTGGTGGGCGCGGAGGCGGACGGCACGCTGGACGAGGCGGGCCTGGACGCCGCGCAGATCGAGCTGGACCGGCTGGCCGGGCTGCTCCCGCACCGGCCGGGCGGCCCGCACGCCTGGGCGCTCGCCCTGCGCGACCTGCTGGGCGGGCGGTGCGGCTTCCACGGCACGCCGGCCGACTACCGGCGCCTGGAGTCGTCGCTGCTGCACGAGGTGCTGCGGCGGCGGCGCGGGCTGCCGATCCTGCTGTCCGTGGTGTGGATGGAGGTGGCGCGGCGCGCCGGGGCGCCGGTGTACGGGGTGGCGCTGCCCGGGCACTTCGTCGTCGGCTTCGGGCAGGCCGGCCAGGCCGGGCCGCCGGTGCTCGCCGACCCGTTCGACGGGGGGCGGCTGCTCACCGGGGCCGACGCCGAGCTGCTGGTCGCCGGGGCCACCGGTGCGCCGCTGGACGCCTCGATGCTGGCCCCGGCCGACCCGCTGGACGTGGTGCTGCGCGTGCTGAACAACATCCGCGCGTGGGCGGCGGCCCGGCCCGAGCACTCCGCGGTGGCGCTGTGGGCCGTCGACCTGTCCCTGCTGCTGCCCTCGCACCCGGCGCGGCTGCGCTACGAGCGGGCCCAGCTGCTGGTGCAGCGCGGTGACTTCCTCGGCGGGGCGGCGGAGCTGGAGGGGTACGCGGAGGTGGTGGGCGCGGTGGACGAACCGGCGGCGGAGCGGATGCGCGGCCAGGCCCGGGCGGCCCGGGCCCTGCTCAACTAACGCCTCCCGTCGGGGCGGGCCGGGCTCGCGGTGTCCGGCCCGCCCCGGTCCGGACGGACGTCCCTCCGGCCCTACAGCCAGCCCTTCTCGCGGGCCACCCGGGCCGCCTCCGCGCGGTTGCGGACGGCCAGCTTCTGGATGGCGGTGGACAGGTAGTTGCGGACGGTGCCCTGGGAGAGGTGCAGGGTCTGGGCCAGTTCGGCGTTGGTGGAGCCGTCGGCGGCGGCCCGCAGCACCTCGCGTTCCCGTTCGGTCAGCGGGTTGGCGCCGTCCGCCAGGGCCGCCGCGGCGAGCGTGGGGTCGATCACCCGCTCCCCGGCGAGCACGGCGCGCAGCGCGGCGGCGAGCTGGGCGGCCGGGGCGTCCTTGACCAGGAAGGCGTCGGCGCCGGCCTCCATGGCGTCGCGCAGATAGCCGGGCCGCCCGAAGGTGGTGAGGACGACCAGCTTCACGCCGGGCAGCTCGCGGTGCAGCCGCGCGGCGGCCTCGATGCCGGTGGCGCCGGGCATCTCGATGTCGAGCAGGGCGACGTCCACGGCGTGCTCGCGGGCGGCGGCCGGCACCTCGTCGCCGCGCGCGACCTGGGCGACGACCTCGATGTCGTCCTCCAGGCCCAGCAGCGCGGCCAGGGCCTCGCGGACCATGGACTGGTCCTCCGCGAGCAGGACCTTGATCGTGCGGCTCATGCGCGGGATCCTACGTCCGCCGCCGATGCGGCCGGGTCCGCGTCCGGCCCGGCCAGGGGCGCCCGCGCGACCAGCCGGAAGCCGTGCCCGGTGGGTCCGGCCTCCAGGGTGCCGCCGGCCCGGTGCAGCCGCTCGGCGAGACCGGTCAGGCCGTTGCCGTGCGGTCCGGCGCCGCCGGAGCCGTCGTCCTCGACGGAGAGTTCCAGCACCGGGTCGCCGTGCACGGTGCGGCGGCGCAGCAGCTCGACCGTGCAGCGGCCGGCCCCGCTGTGCCGCACCACGTTGGTGACGGCCTCGCGCAGCGCCCAGGCGAGGGCGGCCTCGCTGTCCTCGGGAACGTCGTCGAGGCCGGGGTCGGCGGGCAGGTCGGCCCGTACCTCGGCCGCGGTCAGGGCCACCCGGGCGCCGGCCAGCTCGCTGCCCAGCCGGGGCCGCCGGTAGCCGGTGACGGCCTCCCGCACGTCGGTCATGGCCTGCCGGCTGACCTGCTCGATGTCGGCGATCTGCCGGGCCGCCAGGTCGGGGTGGGCGGGCAGCATCCGGCCGGCCAGTTCGCTCTTGAGCGTGATGAGGGAGAGCGAGTGGCCGAGCAGGTCGTGCAGGTCGCGGGCGAGCCGCAGGCGTTCCTCGTTGGCGGCGAGCTGGGCGACCGTGGCGCGTGCCTCGCGCAGCGCGATGGTGGTCCGGACGAGTTCGCGCACCCCGGTCATGGCGAAGCCGCCGAGCAGCGCGGGCACGAGGAGCCCCGGGAGGAACACCCGACCCTCCGGGACGACGAGGGCGGCGCCCGCCATCAGGGCCGACGCCCCCGGGATGGTCCAGCAGGCCAGCCGTAGCGGCAGGGCCGCGCCGGAGGCGATGGCGACGTAGACGAACAGCACCAGCCATTCCCGGCCCAGGAACAGCACCAGGGCGCCCGACTCGGCGCACAGGAGGGCGAGCAGCAGCAGGACCCGGCCGTTGCGCTCGGAGCGCCCGGTGCGGAAGACCAGGGTCAGGTAGCAGGCGACGAACACGGCGAGCCCGGCCCAGCCGAGGACCTGGGCGAGGGCCCCGTGACCGCCGTCCAGCAGGTCGACCACGGGGGCGCTGAGGAAGACCAGCCAGATACCGGACCACAGGGCCTTCACCAGCCACTGCCGGCGGTTCTCCGGGCGCTTTCCCATGGCGGCGGCGCCCAGCCCCCCGTAGGAGCCGCCACCGGTGGTGCTCGTCGCTGTCGTCATACCGTCCATCGTGGCCCGGCCGGGCGGTGCGGGGGCAGTGCCTCCGGTACCGGCCTGCGGATGACGGATGTCATACCGGCGGACGGACAGCGCGGCACGGCGCGGAGACGGCACGGAGACGACACGGACGGAGGTGCGCCGGGCACCCTCCCTCCGTGCCGCCTCCGTCAGGTCCGCGGGCGGTGGCGGCCCGTCAGCTCGGGTCCGTCTCGATCACGGCCACCCGGTCCGACGTGCTCATCAGCGCCGTGCGCAGGGCCACGTAGACGTCCTGGGGGGTGACGGGCGTCTTCTCGCCGTTGCCCCGGGTGATCAGCACCCCGTCGAACGTCTGGCCGTACAGCTTCTTCAGGGCGCCCAGGTCGGGCTTGTCGACCAGCTTGCCGTTGACGGCCTCGACCCGGAGGAACTTCCACAGCGAGTTCTGCGGGCTCATCGGGATCGAGTGCGCCGCGTCGGTCTGCACGGTCACGTTGGCCGACATCGCCGGTTCGGCGAACTCCTTCATCATCCGGTCGACCTCGGCCTTGCTGACCGTGGGCTGCCGGGTGGTCGTCGGCACGGTGACCGGGGACGAGGCGCCGGTCTCCACCTGGGTGCGGTAGGCCGCGGCGACGACCTCGGTCGACTTGTCGACGTCGATGCCCTGGCCGGGCTTGCCGTAGACGGGGACGGCCTTGCCGGAGACGAACTTGATGGTGCCGTCGGTGTTGGACGCGGTGCCGCCGACGCCGTCGAGGGCGGCGTGCAGCTTCTCCTCGTCGACGGGCATGACGGGGTCGACGCTCCGGTGGTTGCCGAACAGCGAGCCGATCACGGAGACCGGGTTGTAGTCGCTCTTGGCGGCGTCCCCGACGGTGGCGTCGATGTCCAGTTGCAGACCGGCGTTGTCCGGCTCCAGTTCGACGGTCTTGCCGCCGACCGTCAGCTTCAGCGGCTTGTTCAGCCGGTCGCCGAGCGCCTCGTCCAGCTTCTTCACGGCGTCGTCCCGGGTGCCGCCGCCGATGTCGACCCCGAGCACGGTGGTGCCCTTGGGCACGTCGGAGTGGTTCATCAGCAGGCCGGCGCCGTAGACGAGGCCGCCGAGGAAGACGAGGCCGCCGCCGAGCAGCACCAGCTTGTTGCGCCCCTTCTTCTTCGGCGGCTTCGAGGAGGCCGCCGGGGACGGGGCGCCGGGCTGGGGCAGCTTGGGGGGCGTGTGGGCCGTGGGTCCGCCGGCCGGGCCGTCCGCGTCGAAGGCGGCGCTCGCCGGGACGACGGGGATGCCGCTGGTGACGGTGTTCCCGGAGACGTTGTCGTGGCGGGGCCCGTAGCCGGGGTGGCCCGGTTCGGGGGCCTGGACCTGCGGGGTCAGGATTGCGGTGTCGTCGCTGAGACCGCCGCCGGGGACTCCCGCTCCCGCCTGCGCCCCGGGGGCGCCCTGACCGGCCGGGCCTCCGGGGCGCCCGGGAGCACCCGGCCCGCCCGGCGGGACCATCGGGCCGGCGGTGCCGGTGACCGGGCCGGTCGTGGGACCGGAGGGGCCGCCCTCGGTGAAGTACGGCAGGTCGTCGCGGCCGGGCTCGCCGGGACCGCCCTGGCCGGGACGGGTGCCGCCGGCCAGCGCCTCGGTCACGTCGAAGGAGCCGGTGCCGCCGCCGTGCCCCGGAGCCACCGGGCCGCCGGTCGCACCGGGGAGTCCGGCGCCGTGGGTGCCGCCCGAGCCGGGTGCGGAACCGTTCGTGCCGCCGGGACGGGAACCGCCCGGGACGTTCAGGGCGCCGACGACACCACCGGGACGTCCGGCACCCGGGCGTGCGCCACCGGGCGCACCGGTTCCGGGCGCACCGGTCTTGGACCCACCGGGTCCGGACGCGCCCTTCGCGGCGCCGCCCGGGCCGGACGGCGCACCGCCGGTGCCGCGGGCCGGACCGGAACCGCCCGCCGGGCCGGACCCGTTGGCGGGACCGGCGCCCGGACCGCCTTTCGCGGCCGGGGACTTGCGGGGCGCGAACCAGTCGCTGGTCGGCTTCTCCTCGGACGGCGGGGCGCTCGGCTGCCCGCCCTTGGGCCGGGTCGGCAGCGGAGCGGGGGCACCGGGCGCCGGGGCGGCGGCCGGAGCCTCGGCCGGTCCTGCGGACGCGGCGGAACCGGGCGCCGGCGTCGCGTCGTCCGTGCCGGGCGTGTTCTCCGTGTCCTTGACGGGCTTGCGCACGACGACCGGCGGAATGGGCCGGGATCCGGGGATGTTGATCCGGATCCGGGTCGTCAGCGTGGTCTCGGTCTTGCGTTCCTCCGGCCGCGCGGCCGACCGGCCGGCGTCCGTACCCTCGTCCGGGATCGCCGGGATCCCGTAGGGCGGGGTGCCCGACGGGTAGGCGGCCGCGCCGCGCCCGTCGGGCCCGGTGGACGGAGTGTCAGTTTCACGACTCAAGGCAGGTTCTCCCGGTTGGCTCCGCCGCCCGTCTCGACCTCACGACGGAGGTCCCCCCGGCTCGGGCGAAGCCGAGTTCGGGGGAGGCTCGGCGGCGCGCACCACCATACTGGCCACATCCGGCCGGTTTCCCACGACCGCTATGGAAACCCACACCGGACCCGCACGCCCGTGAAACGGCGAAGGAGTACGTCACTTGCCACGTCGCGCGGGACCGCCGCCCGGTTGCCGCCCCGCGCCCAGGGTGGCGCAGATCACAGCGACGGCGATGCCGCCGAGCAGGAAGAGGTAGGAGCCGCTTCCGGCGGCGAACAGGAAGTCGCCCTCGGGGCGGCTGGCGGTGAGCAGGATGACGGTCAGGGTCCAGCCCGCGGCGGCACTCACCGCCCCGCCCCGGGAACCCATGGCCCGGGCCGCGCCCAGGCACAGCCCGGCTTCTCCGGCGAGGGCCAGCAGCAGCCCGGCCGGGAACCAGCCCGGCTGCACCAGCGACCCGGCCACCGCGACCACGGCGCCGAGCACCAGCAGTCCCAGGTGGGCGGCGATCCGCGCGGGGGAAGGCGGGCGCAGCGGCTGGGCAAGCGCTGAGGTGGTCCGGTCGCTCATCACGCCTCCCCGGCACCGATTCCGGCGAACAGGTCGGTCTCCGGCACACCGGGGCGTTCACCGGAGACCAACTCGAAGTACTCGGTGGTGAACAGCGGCTGCGCCAGTTCGTTGGAGAGCACGAAGTACGGTTCGGCCACCGTGATCTGGGTGGCGTGGGCCCGCATCGCGGCGGCCTTGGCGGCGGCGTGGGCGGTGCCGTCGATCACGGTGGTCACGCGCGCGTCGTCGACCACGCCCGGGACGTCGTCCACGGAGGCCGCCTTGTCGAAGGGCGTGCCCGCGAGGTCGTCGGCCAGGCGCGCGAACGCCTCCTCGGCCACGGAGCGGGGCATCCGGGTCCAATAGACCTTGGGGACCGTCCAGCCGCCCTCCCCGGCCGCGAGCTCGACGGCGCGCATCGCGACGCGGTGGGCCTGGATGTGGTCGGGGTGCCCGTAGCCGCCGTGGTCGTCGTAGGTGACGAGCACCTGCGGCCGCACCTCCCGGATCACCTCGGCGAGCAGCCCGGCGGCCGCGTCGACGTCGGCCTGCCAGAAGCAGCCGGGGTCGTCGTTGTCGGGCAGCCCCATCATCCCGGAGTCGCTGTAGCGCCCGGCCCCGCCGAGAAGCCGCACGTCGCTCACGCCGAGCGCCCGCGCCGCCTCGCGCAGCTCGCCCATCCGGTGCTGCCCGAGGGCCGCACCGCTCAGGTGCGCCAGCTCCGGCGGAATGACCTCGCCACGCTCCCCGAGGGTGCAGGTGACCAGCGTGACGTGGACGCCCTCGGAGGCGTACCGGGCCATGGTGGCGCCGTTGGTGATCGACTCGTCGTCCGGGTGCGCGTGCACCAGCAGCAGGCGTCGGCCGGAGAGGGAGGGGGGTCCCCCGGACCGGGAGCCGGGAGAGGGCGATTCCGTCATGGGTCCACCCTATGAGAACCGCCCCTCGGCACAGGCCCGGGATCGTCCGATCACGCCCTTTCACGCCCTTCTCAGGCACTCGCGGCAGAGACCGGGCTCCGGGGCACGGGGGGCGGTCGCGGTACCGCATCAGGCGCCTCGATGCCCGCACTCCGCCGCACTTCGCCCGGCCGGGGCTGTCATCCGTCGTCGTCGAGGACGTGGGCGATGGCCAGCGCGATGCGCTCGATCCAGTCGATGGCGTCCGTCACCTCGGCCTCGTCGATCGGACGACGCTGTTTGAGATCGCCGTCGATCAGATCGGCGTCGTGTGCGATCTTGTTCCGGCGTTGGGTGATCTCCAGGAATCGACTGCGCAGCGTCTTTTCGTTGAATGTGGTGCGCCCCTGGAAGAACTCCTTGTTGATGCAGCCGGCCACCTCGAACCAGACCTTCTTCTCCGTCACCAGCTTGAGCACTTCGGCGATCTTGCCGGGGTGCTGGAGCGCCTGGACGGAGAGCTTGTCACGCAGGTGCTCCACCACGGCCTCGGAGAGCGTGACCTCACCGCGCCGCACCGCCTCGACCCTGTGCAGCGGCAGTTCGTACCTCCGCAGCTGGGGCGGCATCGCGGGGCTGTCCTGAAGCGTCAGTTCGGCGACCCGACGCAGGACCTCCTCGTGCAGCCAGTGGTCGAGGGCGGCGACGGCCTGGACCCAGGCCGCCCGGTAGAAGTCGTCGATGTCGATCGTGGGAGATCGGAAAGGTGTCAGGATCCGGCCCGCCTTGGCCATGCGTCGGGCGTACGACAGGTTCGTCATGAACGCCTCGAACTGACGCGTTTCGGGCCTGGAAACAGCCATCTGCAACCCCACGATCACTCTTTGCCACGATCTTCACCAGCACGATCGCGGAGCTGACGGGGGCTGGGTCAAGCCCAGTCACACGACGGGGGCAAAGGTGGCCGAAACAGTCCTCCAGGTTGCCGGATCACGTCCCTCGGAGACAGGCCCGGCAGCGGCCGGGTTCAGGGGCGCGGAAGGCGCGGTCGCAGCCGTCGCAGTTCTGCATCGGAAGCCGGGGCCGTGCGGGCGGTGGAGCAGCGACCGGCTCGCGGTACGGAGCAGGGGGCGGAAGCTGGGCGGCGAGGCGGTGCGCCAGGAAGGCGGCGGGCCGCCGCAGGCCCTCGGGTGGCAGATCGACGGTCAGGGCACGGCGTACGGCCGCGGGGGTGACGTCTCGCTCCAGCCAGGCGGCGACACCGGGGGTCAGGTGGGCCGTGTCCGACGCGGAGAGGAGCAACTGCGCCTCGTGGCGCCGCAGGTCCGCGAGGAGATCGGCGGCGGCCCGGAACAGCGCGGGCACGTGGCACTCGGGGCGGGGTACGGCGGGGAGGGGCTTGCGGGGCGCACGGGTGGCCGCCTGTGGCGGTTGCTCTTGGCAGAGCTTCTGCGGGCTTGGGTGCGGCTGCGGTCGCGGCAGGCGTGGTGTTTCCGGCGCCACTGACGGCTCCGGCCGGACGGCGGTCCGGGGAGGGGGCCCGGGGTGGGTGCGGGCCGCAGCCGGCTGGTTGCAGGAGACGGTACGGCTGACGATGCAACCGCTCGGGGTGCGGTGGCGTTCGCGACGCAGGTAGCCGTGGCATTCCAGCTCGCGCAGGGCGGCGGCGATGCGGGTGGCCCCCTCGGGGAACCGGGCGCTGAGGCTCTTGATGTCCGCCGGGGCGCCGTTGGGCAGCGACTGGAGATGCACTCCGAGCCCGATGGCGAGAAGCGAGAGCTGCCGGTGCTGGGCGAGGTGGTTGCCGATCACCGTGAAGCGGGTGGTGTGGGGAGCGTTGTCGTGCTGGAGCCCACGGGTGGCGCGGTGGGCTCGGTCCTGGTGGTTGTTGCCCGCAAGGCGGGCCTGGGCACGCGGGGGCGCGCTAGGGTTCTGGGTACCCATCGGGAAGGCCTTCACTTCCTCGGTGGTCAGGCCCTCGCTTTTGGGATTGCCGTCCCGGCGGGGGCCGTCTCATGTCTGTGGTCGGGGTGGTGCGTTCGTCGTGCTGAGCGTCGGGCCTCGGAGGCTGGAAAATCCAGCCGAAGCGGAGATGTTCACCCGCCCGAGTGAGTACGGCCACAGGCGGAAGGGTCGGGTTTGGCTGCGGTGTTTTCCCCGTAGTTCTTTGTCCTTAGTCGCCGAGGTCACCGGAGCACGGGGGTGCGGGCTGCGGTGCTCGAAATCCCAGTTCGGCCCAGACGGTCTTGCGCGGGAACCGCCCTTCGGTCACCCCCCAGCGGTCGGCCAGCGCCTCGACGAGCAGCAGGCCCCGGCCCGATTCCGCTCCCGCATCCGGCACTTGCGGCTCGGGCAGCCGTTCACCTCGCGTGTCCGTGACCTCGATGCGGAGCGTGGCACCGACCACGTAGAGGGTGAGTCGGAAACTGCGGCCCGGGAGACGTCCGTGGGTGGCCGCGTTGGCCGCGAGTTCCGCGATGACGTGGCCGGCCCGCTCGTGCGGGAGGCCCCAACTCCGGAGCGTGTCCACGGCGAGCAGGCGGGCGAGGCGGGCACCGCGCGGAGTGGAGGACAGCAGCACGCTGAAGTTCCGGAGGGCGGCTTCCGGTTCGTGTCGGGTCCCGGGCTCGGCGATTCCCTGACTTTGCTGATTCACATCACCGAGGGTGGCCGACTGGACATACTGAGACGGGTAATTGAGCTGTTACGTAGAGCTATGGTCCAGAGTTCAATGGGCTCTGTCCAGACTGTCGAAGTAGCTCCTGCGAACAGGGCGGAACAGGACGTCGCAACCCTACGGAGGGGCACACATGACAGTGAGCGATGAGGCGGTGCGGGTCGGGACGGAAGCGGGTCAGACGGACGAGCCGGGGTGGGAAGTCGACCCGGACGACGACTGGGCGCTGGCCGTGGTGGCCACGGTGGGGCGCCAGTTGAGGCTGCGGCGGGAAGCGGCGGGGATGCGGGTCAACGACTTCGCGGCGGCGGCCGGGTACGGGGCGGATCTCGTGTACAAGATCGAGACGGGGAAGCGGATCCCGAGGCTTGAGTACTTGGACAAGGCCGACGAGGTACTGAACGCCGGTGGGCTCATCGCAGCGATGCACGAGGACGTGAAGAAGGTCCGGTATCCGAAGAAAGTTCGGGATCTCGCACAGTTGGAAGCGCGGGCAGTTGAGATGGGGGTCTACGAGTGCAGCAGCATCGCGGGCCTGTTGCAGACGCCTGCGTACGCACGCGCCCTGTTCGAAGTACGCCAGCCTCCGTACCCAGCCGAGGAGGTGGACCGTCTGGTGGCTGCACGTATGGCGCGGTTGTCAGTTTTCGATCGCTCACCCGCGCCCTCCCTCAGTTTTGTCCTTGAGGAGGCGATCCTCAACCGCCGCGTCGGCGGCACAATGGTGCGGAAGCAGCAATTCGAACGGCTATTGGAAGTGGGACAGTTGAACAACGTGTCGCTCCAGGTCATGCCGATGAACAGCGTGGCCCACCCCGGCATGAGCGGCAGGATCGAGTTGCTGAAGTTCGAAGATGGGACAGCGGTGGGGCGCTCAGACGGTGCGTTCAACGGCCGCCCGACCTCCGACCCACGGCAGCTACGCATTCTTGAACTGCGATATGGCACGATCCGGGCGCAAGCTCTTCCGCCCGGGGAGACACTGGCCCTCATCGAGAAACTGCTGGGAGAATCATGATCCGCAAGGCACCCGCCAGAAACACCACCGACCTCGTGTGGTTCAAGAGCAGCTACAGCAGCGGCCCTGAGGGCGACTCCTGCGTCGAGATCGCCACCGAACCTGCCACCGTGCACGTCCGTGATTCGAAGGACATCGGCGGTCCTCAGCTCGCCTTCGCCCCCGCCGCGTGGGCCGGCTTCCTGCCGTACGCGGTCGAGGGCTGATCTGGCGGCCTGCTTCTACTCGACCTCGGCCTCCGGTACGTCCACGTCGCCGCCCAGTGAGCGGGCGATGGCGGTGAACTCGCTCAGGGCGGACTGGAGGTCGCGGACGATCTCCTCGGCGATCACCTCGGGCGGCAGTCCGCTGTCGGCGTCGTCGAGGGCCGGGTCCTTCATCCACGTGATGTCGAGGTTGACCTTGTCGCGCGCGATGAGGTCGTCGTAGCTGAACCTCTTGAACGGCCCGTTCTCGTCCTCGGACTCGACGCGCGAGGAGCGGGGCTCGCCCGGCCGGTAGGCCGTCACGAAGTCGTCCAGGTGGGCGCGGGTGAGCGGGCGCTGCTTGAGCGTGAAGTGCTGGCCGGTCCGGAAGTCGTAGACCCACGTCTCGGTGGTGTGCGGCTTGCCGTCGGCGCGCGGGGGCTTCTTCTCGAAGAAGAGAACGTTCGCCTTGACACCGCCCGCGTAGAAGATGCCGGTGGGCAGCCTCAGGATGGTGTGGAGGTCGAACTCGTCGAGCAGCTTGCGGCGGATCTTCTCACCCGCGCCGCCCTCGAACAGGACGTTGTCCGGCAGAACCACAGCCGCGCGTCCGCCGACCGCCGTGAGCGACATGATGTGCTGCAGGAAGTTGAGCTGCTTGTTGGTGGTCGTGGCGGTGAAGTCGTCACGGTCGTACTCGGTGTCCTGCTTCTCCGCCTCGCCGTCCTGACCGATCACCGTGATCGCGGACTTACGGCCGAAGGGTGGGTTCGCCAGGACGAGGGTGGCGTGCTTGCCGCTGGGCTTGTCGGCGAGGGCGTCTCCGACGGTGATCAGGCTCGGGCCGTCGCTCGTGCCGATGCCGTGGAGGAGCATGTTCATCGCGGCGAGGCGGGCGGTGCCGGTGACGAGTTCGTTGCCCCAGATCTTGCGACCCTCGTTGTAAGCCCTGCGGTCGTCCAGCGACATCGTCTTCATGTGGTGATCGCGGATGTAGGCATGGGCCGCGATGAGGAAACCGCCGGTGCCGCAGGCCGGGTCGGTGATCGTGTCGTCCGGTCCGGGTTGCATGACGTCGACCATGGCGTCGATGAGAGGCCGAGGTGTGAAGTACTGGCCGGCGCCGGTCTTGGTGTCCGAGGCACCCTTGGCGAGCAGGCCCTCGTAGGCGTCGCCCTTGAGGTCGGTGCCGGTGACCGTCCAGTCCTCGCGGCCGATCAGCTCGACGACCAGCTTTTCGAGGAGGGCAGGCTTGGTGATCCGGTTCTGGGCCTCGTCGAAGATCGTCCCGATCGTGGTCTCCGGACGGCTCCCGAGGTTTTCCAGGACAGCTCGGTAGTGCTTCTCCAGTTCGGGGCCGCGCTTCGTGACGAGGGACTGCCAGTTGTAGTCGGCAGGAACGACACCGCTCATGTCGCGCCCTTCCCACGGATCGTTCTCGATCTCGTCGACCATCTTGAGGAAGAGCAGGTAGGAAAGCTGCTCGACGTACTCGATGGTGGACATGCCGTTGTCCCGGAGAACATTGCAGTAATTCCACAGCTTGGCGACGAGCGTGTTGGTCTGCGCGACCGCCTTGGCCGTCTTGACCGGCTCGGGGGCGGGCTGCTGGGCATCTACAGGGGCGGCGGTCACAGCTCGAACTCCTGCTGTACGGCGAGGGCGGGGGCGGGGGTCGGTTCGGGGGCGGCTGGGTGGACGCTTCGCTGGGCGACGGCATTGGCTGCGGCCTTGCGCGGGCGCTTGCGCGTGGGAGCCGCGGCCCTCTCAGTCGCGATACGGGCCAGGAGCGCGGCAGCAGACTCTTCTGCGAGGTCCTGCGGGACCAACTCCCCGGTGAACGCTCTCCGCAGCAGGGTCGACCTCAAGGCATCAGAACGCGTCAAACTTGATTTGATCTGCTGATCCATAGCCTCAATGCCAGTGAGCAGCTCGTCACAGCGCTGAACGAGCTCTTTCTGCACCTCCAATGGAGGGACCGGGAACTCGACCTTTTTCAAGCGCTTGACAGATAGATGCGCAATGTTCGTCGTAATACGCACCTCACGCATGAACCGCTTGGCATGCAAATGCCGCCGGAAGACGAGCAGCGCCCACTCCGGAAGAACGTTGCCACCAGCTTTGAACCGGATCAGGCTGTTAGTGAAGGCAACGTCCTTCGGGATGCCCCGGTAAAGGGCGGGTCGGCCTACAAGGTGCGGACTCTGCCCCTCATTGAGCAGAACGTCCCCTGGCTCCAACCGGTACTTCTCCCAGATTCCGGAGAAGTCCATCTCCATGACATCCGTGGTGTCAATCCGGTCCTCGAAGACGTTGGCGACCCGCAGGTACGGGCGCATGTCGGGGCCATGATGCCAGTCGGGGTGACGTGCACGCCCAAGCTCAAGGGTCCCCGCGCCTTCCACGGTCGTCATCTGCCACGATTCCGGCACCTCTTCGGGCACCACCGAGATCAACGCTCGCTTCCGCAGCCCATCAAGGCGGCGACGAGCCATACGCAGCGTGTCGACGCCCGAATCAATGCGCGACAGTTGCTCTTCGAGCGCTTCAACGATCCGTCGCTGCTCCGCCAATGGAGGCAGGGGAACAGGGATGGCCCTCATCGCACCCATACCCAGGCGAGGCCGCCCAACCCCCTTGATCAGTGCACGGGCGTACGCAAGCGTTTGAGGCGCGAGCAAGGCGTAATAGACCCACTTGGTAAGGATCTCCGGGTGCAGTCTCGCCCGGATGACATCCGCCTTGACAATGGACGGCTCGTTGAGCTTCGGGAGGATGGCAACGCGGGGCAGCGTCTCTCCCAACGACGCAAGGAGCAAGTCCCCTTCAACGGCTTCATGGGCACGCAGGGTCTCGAAGTGTTCCAGGCTGATGTAGGCGCGCTCATCGCGAAACTCCCCGTCTCCTACATTCTGGAGCCGGATGACACGAGCCCCGGATTCCGTGTAATGGGCCGACTTCAAGTTCGATCCAAACGGCCCGTCTGTTATGGCGCGAGGCTCACATGCCAGCAGATCCTGCAAGGTCGCCCAAGCCCACCCCGCCGGAAGCTCCCTCTCCCCGTCCACGCCGCCGCTCTCGCTCAAGCCAGTTCCTGATTCAGCTCATCCAGCAATTCCAACGCCCGGTCCTTGTCCCCGAACGCCCGCATGAAGCCCCTGCCGCCACCGCGTTCCGAGAACGGGGCGACCGCGAAGTCCCCGGGTTCCATGCCCACATCGACAGCGATGGCGTTCTTTATCCGCTCCAGCCACCACAGCTGGTCCTCGGTGAACTCCACGCCCGCCTGCCGCTGCCGCAGCAGCCAGCCCTCGAAGCGCTCCTCGACCACCGTACGGTACGGCCTCAGCTCCTCGTCCGCTCCCAGCTCGAAGCGGATCAGCCGCATCAGATCACCCAGGGACGCCTCCTTGCCCGGACCGGCCGCGGCCTTCCCCAGCTGCTCGTAGAGGTCCCACAAAACCCCCGTCGTCCAGGAACGGTTCGTCGCGCGGATGCGGCCGGCGAGTTCCCGCAGCGCGGCCCGGGCCTCGCTCGGCGCGACCCGGGCACCACTGCCCAGCGCGACCCGGATCGCCGCGTTCTCATCCCGCTGCTCCCGTTCCAGCAGGTCGTTCCACTCGGCGAGTTCCTTACTCGCCCGCTCCTCCATGGGGATCTCGCGTACTTCGGTGACGGTGACCTCGGTCGTCTCGTCGTACGTCAGGTCCTGCTGGTGGCGGATCTCCAGGATCAGCTTGCGCAGCTGCGGCCGGGCGGTGAGCGGGGCGATCGCGTCGTGGACGAGTTTCTGCGCCAGCTCGGGACCGCCCTCGTACCGGGCACGGTCCTGCGTGTCGACGTCGACCGCGTCCGTGATGCGCCGAGCCAGGTCGGCGAGGCTCGCTCCCCCGGACGCCTCGGCCAGGAGGCCCTTCTCCTCCTTGCCGAGCTGGCGGTCGATGCGGGCGAGCCGCCGGGCCAGGGTCTCGGCCTCGTCGACCGTCAGGGACCGGGTGCCCGCCTTGTCGAGGAGCTTGGCCAGCGGGACGCCGCGCTGTGCGCCGGCCGGGATCAGCGGGCGGGCGTCGACCAGCGGGGAGTCGGTGACACCGACCGCGTCGATGAGGACGAAACGGTCCTTCTTGAGGTCGGGCGCTGCCTCCGGAGTGACCGCCTTCAGCTCGTCCGCGTCGATGGAGCGGGCGCCCCTCCCCTTCATCTGCTCGAACATCACCGGGCTCTTCACCGACCGCAGGAAGATCACGCACTCCAATGGCTTCACGTCCGTGCCCGTGGCGATCATGTCGACGGTGACGGCCACCCGCAGCCGGGGCGAGTTGCGCAGGTCGTTGATGAGTTTCTCGGGGTCGTCGCCGTTGTCGCGTGACCGGTAGGTGATCTTCTTGGCGAACTCCTCACCCCGCCCGAAGATCTCCCTGACCTGCTTGAGCACCTCATCGGCGTGATCGTCATAGGGGCCCGCGAAGATCAGGGTCTTGGGGAGGTCGGCGCGACCGGGGAACCACCGTTTCCAGTTGTCCCGGTAGACCGTCAGGACCGCGCGGACCTCGTCCTCCGTGATCACCGTGCGGCCGATCTGCGGAGCGGTGTAGGTGAAGTCCTCGTCGAGTTGCTCGTAGCGCTGGGCGCGCGTCTGCCGGTCGCGGATACGGACCGTCGTGCCCGCCTCGATCCTCGCGACGACATCCCCGTCCCGCAGGTCGGTCACGATCCGCGCGATGTCGAAGTCGACGTTGACGCCGTCGGCGACCGCCTGTTCGTAGGTGTAGCGGGAGACCTCGTTGTGGTCGAAGAAGCCCTTGGTCTGGCGGGTGGGCGTGGCGGTGAGTCCGACGAGGTGGGCGTCGAAGTAGTCCAGTACGCCACGCCACAGACCGTAGATGGAGCGGTGACACTCGTCGATGACGATCACGTCGAAGGACTCGACGGGGACGTCGCGGTTGTACTCGACGGTGATCGGCTCCTCGGTCACGTAGGAGTCGTCACGAGGAGAGGTGGCGGCGTCGTCCTCACGGTCCTGGGCGACCGTTCCGTCGTCCAGCGGCTCTCCCTTGAGCAGGGCGTACATCCGCTGGATCGTGGAGATGACCACCGAGGAGGTCTCCTGGATGCCCCCGCGGCCGAGCATGTCGACGTTGTAGAGGTCGGTGAGCTTCCGGTTCTCGTCCGGGGTGCGGTACTTGTCGAACTCGGCGCGGGCCTGGCGGCCGAGGTTGTTGCGGTCGACGAGGAAGAGGATCCGGCGGGCTCCTGCATACCGGAGCAGCCGGTAGGTCTCGGTGACGGCCGTGAACGTCTTGCCGGCCCCCGTCGCCATCTGGATGAGGGCGCGGGGCCGGTCGGCGGCCAGGGAGGTCTCCAGGCCCGTAATGGCCTCGACCTGAGCCATGCGCAGGCCGTGCGTCTCCAGCAGGGGCATGGCGGTGCGCAGGGCTGCCCGGAAGGTGGGCGCGTCCGGGTGCTCGTCCGCGTGGCGCATCCACGCGGCCAGCGTCTCGGGGCGGTGGAAGGCGAAGACCTCGCGTGAGCGGGCCTCCGGGTCGAGCCGGTTGAGGAAGTAGGTCTCGGTGCCGGTGGTGGCGTAGCGGAAGGCGAACGGCTCGTCGCGGCGCCAGACGGCCATGGCGTGTTCCTTCAGCACGCCCGCCGCGTACCGCTCGTTCTGGGCGAGGGCACCGGCCAGCGGCGTCCCCTCGCGCTTGGCCTCGATGACTCCGACGATCTTCCCGTCGACGTAGAGGACGTAGTCGGCGCGGCCGGTGGCGAGGCTGAACTCACGGATCGCGACACCGGTGTCCGCCAAGGGGTCGGCGTCCGCCTTGTCCTGGATCTGCCAGCCCGCCCTGCTCAGCAGCGCGTCGATCCTCTCGCGTGCCTGCACCTCGTTGAGCGGGGCGGGACGCTGGGCGCGCTCCACGATGGCGTCACGGGCGGTGGCGGCCACCGGGCGGGGCTTGAGACGTTCCCGGTCGTAACGCTGCTGGTGCGCCGCCCGCAACTCGGTGACCTGCGCCCGCAGCTCCTCGACCTGCGCGGCGTAGACGGCCTTGGCCTGCTCGGCCCCGGCGATGATGCGCTCGGCCTCGGCGCGGGCCCGTCGTTCGGCCTCCAGGCGGTCGCCGGCCTCCGACAGCTTCACGCGCGACTCGGCGAGCGTGCGCCGGTGGCCTTCCAGCGCCTCCCGCAGCTCCGCGATCTCCTGCGGATCGGCCTCCGGGGTCTCGGCGGGCAGAGAGGGCGGGACGAAAGCGGTCACGGCGCGTGTGCCGTCCATGGCCCGGTCGAAGAGGTCGCCCAACTGCCAGCACAGTTTCAGGGCTTCCAGGGCCATGCTCGTGTCGAAGAGGTGGTTGTGCGCCGCTTCGTTGCGGCCCCTGCGCAGCTTGTGGAAGGCGTCGCGGCTCCAGCCGACCAGGACACCGGCGCGGGTGAGGGCGTTGATGCGGTCGACCTGGTTCGTCCCCTCGACGCGTGTGCCCGACCGCGTGACGAATTCCTGGGCCAGTACTTCGCCGAACTGTCCCGCGCTGACGTAGGAGGCGTTCGGGTTGGTGAAGACGGTGAGTTCGGCCTGCGAGCCGTAGATGGCGAGGAGCGGCTGATGTCCGTAGAGGCGCCCGAAGTTGGGGGACGCCTTGGCCAGCTCCCGAAGTCGTCTGTCCGCCGTCTCGTCGCCCACGCGCCGCCGCCCCTCAACGCTCGTCCGTACCGGGTCCGGCAAGCAGCTTACGAAGCCTGGCGGGAGGATGCAGCGGAACAGGACAGCGCACGTGCTCCCCGCCACTGCCCAGTGCGGCCGACTGCCGGACCGCCGACGCCCAGCGCCGCCTCACCGTGGTACCGGCCTGGTGGACCCGGCCGCGGTAGGCGGTTGCGTTGACAGACGGCGGGACCGACGCCGGCCCGCCGTTCACCGTAGGGACGTCCGGACGCTCACGCGTCCTGGATCCGCCGGAACGGCCGGTCTGCCTCCAGGGCGAACGCCAGCTTTAACAGGGTGCGTTCCGCGCCCGGGCGGCCGGAGAACATGACGCCGACGGGGAGGCCGTCCGGGGTCGTGTGGTCGGCCGGTACGGAGATCGACGGGGTGCCGACGACGTTGTTGACCGGGGTGAACGCCACGTAGTCGACGAGCCGTTCGACCAGCGTGGCGTACGGCACGGTCGGACTGAGGTGGCCGAGGCGCGGGGTGGTGTGGGCAAGGACCGGTGAGAGGATCACGTCGAGGCCGCGGAACGCCGCCGCGTAGGCGAACCGGGTGCGCTTCAGCCGGCGCAGCACGCCCGGGGTGCTGCGCCAGCGGGCGACGTACATCTCCCGCAGGCCCCGGCTCAGGCCGTCCATGCGGTGGCGGTCGAAGCCGTCGCCGATCCGTCGGCCGGTGACGCCGATCAGGAACGACAGCAGGCCCCAGTAGGTGAGGAAGTCGTCCGTGAACCGGGGGTCGAGGGCGAGGTCCACCGGCTCGACGGTGTGGCCGAGCCGTTCCAGGCGCTGCGCCGTCTCCGTCACCGCCGTCCTGGTGTCGTCGTCGGAGCGGACGCCGTTCGGGGAGTCCACCAGGAGCCCGATGCGCAGGGGGCGTCCGGGCGGGCCCTCGACGAGGCCGACGGGCGGCAGCTTCGGGTTCCGCCAGTGCTCCTCCGCCGCCGCGAGGAAGGCCGCGCTGTCGCGCACCGAGCGGCTGACGACGCCGTCGGTGACGAGGTCGATGGGCAGTTGACGGCCCTGTGCGTTCGCCACCACCCGGCCGCGGGTGGGCTTCAGTCCGACGAGTCCGCAGCAGGCGGCGGGGATGCGGATGGAGCCGCCGCCGTCGTTGGCGTGGGCGATCGGCACCGCGCCGGCCGCGACCAGGGCGGCGCTGCCGCCGGAGGAGCCGCCCGCGGAGTGGCCGGTGTGCCACGGGTTGCGGACGGGCTCGCCCTCCTCGTACTCGGTGCTGGCGTTGAAGCCGAACTCGGGCAGCCGGGTCTTGCCGAGCACCGTGACTCCGGTGCTCAGGAACTGGCGGGTGAACGGGGCGTGCTGCCCGGCCGTCCGGGGCCGGAAGGCGAGGCTGCCGTGCCCGGAGGGCAGGCCCCGGTAGTCGGTGTTGTCCTTGACGAAGGTCGGCACCCCGGCGAGGGCGCCGCCGGTGCCCGCGTCCCGGGCCGGGAGGTCGAGGTGCGCCTCGACGGCGTGGAGGCGGGCGTCGGCGGCGCGGACCCGGGCCGCGGCGTCGCGGGCGGCCTCGGCCGCGCTCACCTCGCCCCGGCGGATCGCCTCGGCGAGGGAGACCGCGTCGTGGTCGCCGAGTGCGTCGTCCCGGAAGACGTGCACGCGGGTGCGCGTCTCGTCCGGTCCCTCGTGCCGTGCCTCGCTCCGGTCCTCGGAAGTCGTCACCGTCGGCTCCGCCCTGCGCGCGTGGATGATGGTCCCGCCATCATTGCTTACCGGCGGGTAACACGCGAGGGGCCGGGGCCGGCGATCAGAACTTGATGCTGCCGATCATCCCCGCGATGTTGTTCGTCAGCTCGCTGATCGTGGGCGCCACGGTCGACGACGCCAGGTAGAAGCCCAGCAGCATGCACACCACCGCATGGCCGGCCTTCAGACCCGACTTCTTGATCAGCAGGAAGACGATGATCGCCAGCAGCACCACCGCCGAAATCGAGAGTGCCACGGCGGCTCACCTCCAAAGATCCCAGGACGCGGGGGTAGGAATACGCAGGAGCATGGGGGCAGTTGAATCGGGAGCAGATACATCCACAGAGGTGCCAGCAGGTTCATACCCACTATGCGCTAACGATCATAACTATCCGTACGTGCGCATCGGTCGGCGCACGGCCGCACAAGGGGGCGCATGGCCAATATGGTCAAGGCATGACGACCGAGGCTGACTCCTTCCCCCGACGGCACGCCCGTACCCAGCGCTTCACGCTCGGCGCCCCCCGTTCCTTCACCGTGGCGCCCGACGGCTCCCGGGTCGTGTTCCTGCGCTCCGGGTCCGGAACGGACCGGGCGACCGCCTTGTGGGTGCGGGACACCGACGCCCCCGCCGGCACGGCTCCCGCCGGGTCCGAGGGGGCCGGGGAGCGCGTGGCGGCCGACCCGCGCGCCCTCCTCGGGGGCGCCTCGGAGCGGCTGTCCGCCGAGGAGCGGGCCCGGCGGGAACGCAGCCGTGAGGGCGGGGCCGGCATCGTCGGCTACGCCACCGACGCGGCCGTGGAGTTGGCGTCTTTCGCCTTGTCAGGGCGGTTGTTCACGGCTGAGCTGCGGGCCGGGACGACCCGTGAACTGCCCGTCGCCGGGCCGGTGATCGACCCCCGGCCCTCCCCCGACGGGCGGCACGTCGCCTATGTCTGCCGGGGCGCTCTGCGGGTCGTCGGCGCGGAGGGGGCGGACGACCGGGCTCTTGCGCTCCCCGAGAAGGAGAACGTCACCTACGGTCTCGCGGAGTTCATCGCGGCCGAGGAGATGGGGCGTTCGCGGGGCTTCTGGTGGTCGCCCGACTCGGACCGGCTGCTGGTGGCGCGGGCGGACGACACCCCGGTCGGACGGTGGTGGATCGCCGATCCGGCCCGCCCGGAGCAGGAGCCGCACCGGGTCGCCTACCCGGCCGCCGGCACCGCCAACGCGGAGGTGCGGCTGTTCGTGTTCGGCCTGGACGGCGTGCGCACGGAGGTCTCCTGGGACCGCGCCCGCTACCCGTATCTGGCGCAAGTGCACTGGTCAGCGGCGGGGGCACCACTGCTGCTTGTCCAGGCGCGCGACCAGCGCGGCCAGCTGATCCTGGCCGTGGACCCGGACTCCGGGGCGACCCGGATGGTGCACGCCGACGAAGATCCTTTTTGGCTTGATCTTTTCCCCGGGGTGCCGTGCTGGAGCCCGTCCGGGCAGCTGGTGCGGATCGCGGACGAGGGCGGTGCGCGTCGGCTGCTGGTCGGCGAACGCCCCCTGACCGGACCGCAGTTGCACGTACGTGCGGTGCTGGACGTGTCCGCCGACGACGTGCTGGTCTCGGCGTCGGCGGGTGCGGAGGCGGCCGAGCCGGACATCGGCGAGATCCATGTGTACCGGGTCAACGAGCTGGGCGTGGAGCGGGTCTCGCAGGAGCCCGGCGTGCACAGCGCGGTACGGTCGGGCGAGGTGACCGTCCTGGTCTCCGCGACGCCGGACCGGCCGGGTTCGCGGGTGCGGGTGCTCCGTGACGGGAAACCGACGGCGACTGTCCCCTCGTACGCCGAAGACCCCGGTATGTCCCCCCGGGTGACCCTCACCCATGGGGGCGCACGCCGAATTCCGTGCGCCGTGCTTATGCCTCGGGACTACGCCGGTGACACCCCCTTGCCGGTGCTCATGGACCCCTACGGCGGCCCCCACGGACCGCGCGTCCTGGCCGCACACAACCCCCACCTCACCTCCCGGTGGTTCGCCGACCAGGGCTTCGCGGTGGTCGTCGCCGACGGGCGGGGCACCCCCGGCCGCTCCCCCGCCTGGGAGAAGGCCGTCCACCACGACTTCACCCTCACCCTGGACGACCAGGTCGAGGCGCTGCACGCCCTCGCCGGCTCCCACCCGCTCGACCTCTCCCGGGTGGCCATCCGGGGCTGGTCCTACGGCGGCTACCTGGCGGCGCTGGCCGTCCTGCGCCGGCCGGACGTCTTCCACGCGGGCATCGCGGGCGCCCCGGTGACCGACTGGCGGCTGTACGACACGCACTACACCGAGCGGTACCTGGGCGACCCGGGCAAGCACCCGGAGGTGTACGCGCGCAGCTCGCTGGTCACCGACGACGGGCTGTCGTCCCCGGCGGACCAGCACCGCCCACTGATGATCGTGCACGGTCTGGCCGACGACAACGTGGTCGTCGCCCATGCCCTGCGGCTGTCCTCCGCCCTGCTGGCGGCCGGACGCCCGCACGAGGTGCTGCCCCTGTCGGGCGTCACGCACATGACGCCGCAGGAGCAGGTCGCGGAGAACCTGCTGCTGCTCCAGGTCGACTTCCTCAAGCGCTCCCTCGGCCTGGACCGGCCTTAGCTCTCCGGCCCAGCGGGGCGCGACGGGCCGCGACGGCACGGCGAGGGGCCGCGACCGCACGGCGACCGGCCGCGACCGCACGGCGACCGGCCGCGACCGCACGGCGACGGGCCGGGACGACATGGCGGCGTCCCGGCCCGCTTCCACGGCACCCGCACGGCCGTACGCGGTCCAGCCTCGTCCGTCCACATATCGGAACCGGGTCGCCCGAGTTGCGTCCGCGTTAACCCCGTGTCAGCCCTGCGGCCGGTCGTCGGGGCGCTCCTCCGGCGGCACCACCCGCTTCTCCTCCGCGAAGTGGCAGGCGGAGTCGTGGGCCGCCGGGCCGCCCACCGCACGGAACGCCTCGGGCACCGTGAGCAGCGGCACCTCCACCGCGCAGCGCTCCCGGGCCTTCCAGCACCTGGTGCGGAACCGGCAGCCCGAGGGGATGTTGGTGGGTGACGGCACGTCACCCGTGAGGATGATCCGCTCCCGGTGTTCCCGGGCCTCGGGGTTCGGCACCGGGACGGCGGAGAGCAGGGCCTGGGTGTAGGGGTGGGTGGGGTGGTCGTAGATCGCGGTGTCGGTGCCGGTCTCGACGATCCGGCCGAGGTACATCACGCCGACCCGGTCGGAGATGTGCCGGACGATCGACAGGTCGTGCGCGATGAAGATGTACGCCAGGTCGAACTCGGTCTGGAGCCGGTCCATCAGGTTGATGACCTGGGCCTGCACCGACACGTCGAGCGCGGAGACCGGCTCGTCGGCGACGATGATCTCGGGGTTGAGGGCCAGGCCGCGGGCGATGCCGATGCGCTGGCGCTGACCGCCGGAGAACTGGTGCGGGTAGCGGTTGATGTACTCCGGGTTCAGGCCGACGACGTCCAGCAGGTCCTGGACCTTCTTGCGCCGGTTGCCCTTGGGCGCCACCTCGGGGTGGATCTCGAAGGGCTCACCGATGATGTCGCCCACCGTCATCCGGGGGTTCAGCGAGGTGTAGGGGTCCTGGAACACCATCTGGATGTTGCGGCGGACCGCCTTCAGCGCGCGCCCCGACAGGCGGGTGATGTCCTCGCCCTTGTAGCGGATCGACCCGGCGGTCGGCCGTTCCAGGTTCACCAGCATCTTGGCCACCGTGGACTTGCCGCTGCCGGACTCCCCGACGATGCCCAGCGTCTCGCCCCGGCCGAGCGCGAAGTCCACGCCGTCCACGGCCTTCACGGCGCCGACCTGCTTCTTGAACAGGATGCCCCGGGTCAGCGGATAGTGCTTGACCAGGCCGCTGACCTCCAGAATCGGCTCAGCCATGCAGGCACTCCCTCCAGAAGTGGCAGGCGCTGCCCCGGTCGGCGTCGACGTCGGTCACGTCGTACAGCGGGGGGACGTCGGTGCGGCAGACGTCCTGCGCCATGGGGCAGCGGGGGTGGAAGGGGCAGCCCGGCGGGATGTGCATGAGGTTGGGCGGCAGGCCCTTGATGGCGTACAGCTCCTGCCCCTTCTGGTCCAGGCGCGGGATCGAGTCCAGCAGGCCCCGGGTGTAGGGGTGGGCGGGCGCCTTGTAGATGTCGTGCACGGGAGCCGTCTCCACGATCCGGCCCGCGTACATCACGGCGATGCGGTCGGCCACGTCGGCGACCACCCCGAGGTCGTGGGTGATGAGGATCAGGCCCATCCGGTACTCCCGCTGGAGCTCCGCGAGCAGCTCCATGACCTGGGCCTGGACGGTGACGTCGAGGGCGGTGGTCGGCTCGTCGGCGATGATCAGGGCCGGTTCCAGGGCCAGCGCCATCGCAATCATGATGCGCTGGCGCATGCCGCCGGAGAACTGGTGCGGATACTGCCGCACCCGCTCCCGGGCCGCCGGGATGCCCACCCGGTCCATCAGCTCGACGGCCTTGGTCCGGGCGTCCTTGCGGGACATGCCCCGGTGCACGGTGAACATCTCGCCGAGCTGGTCGCCGACGGAGAGCACCGGGTTCAGGGAGGACAGCGCGTCCTGGAAGACCATCGCCATCTCGGCGCCGCGCACCTTGCGGCGCTCGTCCTCCTTGAGCGTCAGCAGGTCCCGGCCCTGGAACAGCACCTGCCCGCCGGTGATCCGGCCGGGCGGGACGTCGAGGATGCCCATGATCGCCTGTGCGGTGACCGACTTGCCGGAGCCGGACTCGCCGAGCACCGCCAGCGTCTCGCCCTCGTCCACGCCGTAGCTGACGCCGTTGACGGCCTTCGCGACCCCGTCCCGGGTGCGGAACTCCACGTGCAGGTCACGCACTTCCAGCAGCATGACGGCGGTTCACCTCAGCTTTGGGTCGAGGGCGTCGCGCACCGCGTCGCCGAGCATGATGAACGCCAGGACGGTGATCGCCAGGGCCCCGGAGGGCCACAGCAGGGCGTGCGGGGCGTTGCGGATGTAGGGGGAGGCGGCCGAGATGTCGATGCCCCAGGAGACGCTGGGCGGCTTCAGTCCCACGCCCAGGTAGGACAGCGTGGCCTCCAGGGCGATGTACGTGCCGAGCGCGATGGTGGCGACGACGATGACCGGCGCGATCGCGTTGGGCGCGATGTGCCGGAAGATCAGCCGGGAGTTGGACGCGCCGAGGGCGCGGGCGGCCTGCACGTAGTCGTTCTGCTTGGCGGTGATGACGGAGCCGCGGGCGATGCGGGACAGCTGCGGCCAGCCCAGCAGCACGATGAAGCCGATGACCGGCCAGACGGTGTTGCTGGTGATCACGGACAGCAGCACCAGCCCGCCGAGGACGACGGGGATGGCGAAGAAGACGTCCGTGATGCGGGACAGGACCGAGTCGCCCACCCCGCCGAAGAAGCCGGCCAGCGCGCCGAGGACGCTGCCGAGGACCGCGACCCCGAGCGTGGCGAGCACGCCGACCGCGACGGAGGTGCGGGCGCCGTAGACGGTGCGGGTGTAGACGTCGCAGCCCTGGCCGTCGAAGCCGAAGGGGTGCCCCGACTGGGAGCCCTCCTGAGCCTTCGACAGGTCGCACTTCAGCGGGCTGCCGGAGGCGATCAGCGAGGGCCACAGGGAGATGACGACGAGGAACAGGATGACCAGCGCGGAGATGATGAACACCGGGTTGCGCCGCAGGTCCCGCCAGGCGTCGGACCACAGGGAGCGCGGCTTCGCCTGCGGTCCGGTGCCCTCCGGGCCGCCCGGGGTCTTCTCCAGGGTCTCCGCCTCGTCCATGCCCAGGTCCATGGTGCCCCCCATCCCGGTGTCGGTGATGGCGTTGTCCTCGGGTTCGTGATGGTGCTGGTCAGGCATAGCGGATCCTCGGGTCGAGTACGGCGTAGAGAAGATCGACGACGAGATTGCAGACCAGGAAGACCAGCACGAGCACGGTGACGAAACCGACGACGGTCTGGGTGTTCTGCCGCAGGATGCCCTGGTAGAGCTGGTAGCCGACGCCGTGGATGTTGAAGATCCGCTCGGTGACGATCGCGCCGCCCATGAGGAAGCCGACGTCGGCGCCGATGAAGGTGACCACGGGGATGAGCGAGTTGCGCAGGAGGTGCCGGGTGATGACGCGCTGCCGGGGCAGCCCCTTGGCGACGGCGGTGCGGACGTAGTCGGAGCGCCGGTTCTCCGCGATGGAGGTGCGGGTGAGCCGGGTGACGTAGGCGAGCGAGACCGACGCCAGGACCAGGCCGGGCAGCAGCAGCTCGTCGAGCGGTGCCTCCGAGGAGACCGACGGCCGGATCCACCCCCACTTCACCCCGAGCAGCAGTTGCAGCAGCAGACCGGTGACGAAGGTGGGGACCGAGATGACGACGAGGGTGAGCACCAGGACACCGGTGTCGACGGGACGCCCCCGGCGCAGTCCGGTGACCACGCCGAGGGTGATGCCGATGACGATCTCGAAGAAGATCGCGACGAGCGTGAGCCGGATGGTGACGGGGAACGCCGTCGCCATCAGCTCGGTGACCTCCTGGCCGTTGAACGCCGTCCCGAAGTCGCCGGTGAAGACGTTCCCCATGTAGGTCAGGTACTGCTGCCAGACCGGCTTGTCGAGGCCGAACTCCTTGCGCAGCTGGGCGGCCGTCGCCGGGTCGCAGCGGCGTTCGCCGCACAGGCCGGCGATGGGGTCGCCCATGACGTTGACCATGAGGAAGATCAGCAGCGTGGCCCCGATGAACACCGGGATCATCTGGAGCAGCCGCCGGAGGACGTAGCGTCCCACGGCGGGCTCAGCTCACCTTGATCTGGTCGTACACCGGGACGCTGAACGGGTTGAGCTTCACGTTGGACAGGCGCTCGGACCAGCCGGCGCTGCCGTTCTGGTACCACAGCGGGATGGCCGCCATGTTGTCGCGGACGACCTCCTCGGCCTGCTTGAACAGGTCGACGGCCTTGGCGGTGTCGGTCTCCTGGTTGGCCTGGTCGACGAGCTTGTCGAAGTCCTTGTTGGACCACTTGCCGTCGTTGGAGGAGGCGTTGGTGTAGTAGAGCGGCTGCAGGAAGTTCTGGATCAGCGGGTAGTCCATCTGCCAGCCGGCGCGGAACGGGCCGTTCATCTTCTGCTGGGTGATCTGGTTGCGGAAGTCGGCGAAGGTGCCGACCGGGTTGCCGGTGCAGGCGCGGTCGTTGTCCAGCGCGTTGTTGATGGAGTTGCACACGGCGTCGACCCATTCGCGGTGCGAGCCGGTGTCCGCGTTGTAGGTGATGGTGACCCGGCCGCCGGGCAGCCCGCCGCCCTCCTGGATCAGCTTCTTCGCCTCGTCCGGCTTGTACTCGCAGCCGTCCCCGCACAGGCCCTCCTGGAACCCGCCGTCCTCGCCGAGGACCGGGGAGGTCCAGTCGGTGGCCGGGGTGCGGGTCTTCTGGAAGATCGTGTCGGTGATCTGGTCGCGGTCGATGGCCATCGACAGGCCCTTGCGGACCTTCTCCATGCCGGGCTTGTCCCAGGCCGGGTCGTAGAACGGGAAGGCGAGGGTCTGGATGATGCCGGCGGGAGTGTTGAGGTAGCGGTCGCCGAGGTCGTTCTTGACGTTCTTCAGCTGGGCCGCAGGCACGTCGTCGACGAGGTCGAGGTTGCCGGCGATGAGGTCGGTGTAGGCGGTGTTGTTGTCGGTGTAGACCTTGAGGTCGACGCCGCCGTTCTGCGCCTTGTCGTCACCGGGGTAGTCGTCCCACGTGCGCAGGGACATCTGCGAGCCCTTGGTGTACGAGTCGACCATGTACGGGCCGTTGCCGACCGGCTTGGCGACCCAGGCGGCGTGGTCGTCGAAGAACGCCTTGGGCAGCGGGGCGAAGGCGTTGTAGCCGAGGGTGTCGGGGAAGGTGGAGAACTTCTGGCTGAGCTTGACCGTGAAGGTGCGGGCGTCGACGACCTTCAGCCCCGACATGGTGTCGGCGGTCTGCGCGCTGCCGTCCTCGGGGTGGACCTCGTCGTAGCCCTCGATGTAGCCGAAGAAGTAGGCGTTGCGCTGGTTGTTCTTCAGGCTGGCGCCGTAGTTCCAGGCGTCCACGAAGGACTGGGCGGTGACCTTCTCGCCGTTGCTGAAGGTCCAGCCGTCCTTGACCGTGATCGTGAAGTTCTGCGAGTCCGAGGTCTCGATCTTCTCCGCGAGCATGTCCTGCGCCTCGCCGGTCTCCGGGTCGTAGCGCTTCAGTCCCCGGAAGATCATGTCGAGCACCTTGCCGCCCTGCACCTCGTTGGTGTTGGCGGGTTCGAGCGGGTTCTGCGGGTCGCCCCAGGAGGCGCTCAGGACGGCACCGGCGTCGCTGCTGCCCCCGCCGTTGCCGTCCCCGCCCCCGCAGGCGGTCGCCGCGAGGGCGACCACCACCGCGCAAGCGACCCATTTGGCGTGCGTGGCTCCGCGCATGGAGTGCCTCCTCGTAACTACACAGTCGTGCGCTGATCCTTTACCGGCCAATATCGGGGCAAAGGGTGCGCGGCGCACCTATGCAGCGCCTGTACGGGGGCGACTCCAGCCGTATGTACGTATGCGGGCGGCCTCGGGGCGCCCCCGCACACGCCGGAACCCGGCGACCCCGTGACGGGGTGCCGGGTTCCGGACAGCGGTGACCGACGGGGCGTCAGGCCGCGTGGACCACGTTCTTCTCCTCGGCGAAGTGGCAGGCCGAGTCGTGCGCCGCCGGGGAGTCCGTGCCCTTGAAGCGCTCGGGGACCGCCAGCAGCGGGACCTCCTGGGCGCACTTGTCCTGGGCCTTCCAGCACCGGGTGCGGAACCGGCAGCCCGAGGGCGGGTTGGCCGGGGAGGGCACGTCACCGGTGAGGATGATGCGCTCGCGGTTCTCGCGGGCCGACGGGTCGGGCACCGGGACCGCCGACAGCAGCGCCTGGGTGTAGGGGTGCGTCGGGTGGTCGTAGATCTGCGTGTCGGTGCCGATCTCGGCCATCTTGCCGAGGTACATCACGCCGACCCGGTCGGAGATGTGCCGGACGATCGACAGGTCGTGCGCGATGAAGAGGTAGGACAGGTTGAACTCGTCCTGCAGCGCCTCCATCAGGTTGACGACCTGCGCCTGCACCGACACGTCCAGCGCGGAGACCGGCTCGTCGCAGATGATGATCTCGGGGTTCAGGGCCAGGCCGCGGGCGATGCCGATGCGCTGGCGCTGACCGCCGGAGAACTGGTGCGGGTACCGGTTGATGTACTCCGGGTTCAGGCCCACCACGTCCAGCAGGTCCTGGACCTTGCGGCGGCGGTCGCCCTTGGGCGCCACCTCCGGGTGGATCTCGAACGTCTCGCCGATGATGTCACCCACCGTCATCCGGGGGTTCAGCGAGGTGTACGGGTCCTGGAACACCATCTGGATGTTGCGGCGGACCGCCTTCAGCGCGCGCCCGGACAGCTTGGTGATGTCCTGGCCCTTGTAGAAGATCTCGCCCGCGGACGCCTGCTCCAGGTTCATGAGCAGCTTGGCCACGGTGGACTTGCCGCACCCGGACTCGCCCACGATGCCCAGGGTCTCGCCCTGGTACAGGTCGAAGGAGATGCCGTCCACGGCCTTCACCGCGCCGACCTGCTTCTTGAACAGGATGCCCTGGGTGAGGGGGAAGTGCTTCACCAGGTTGCGGACCTGGAGGATCGGCTCACCGCGCTCCACCGGGGCGTCGAGTGCGGCGACCTCCTCCGCCTCGGTCCCCGCCTCGACGACATCCACATCGGAGACGTTCGGCGTGGCGTCGACCGGCTCGTCCTTCTTGCTGAGCTCAGCCATGGATCGTCTCCTTCCAGAAGTGGCACGCCGAGGCACGGCCGACCAGTTCGGTCCCGTCGGGCTCGGTCACCGGGTGCAGCGGCGGGATGTCCGTACGGCAGACGTCCTGCGCCTTCGGGCAGCGCGGGTTGAACGCGCAGCCGCTCGGGATGCGCGTCAGGTTCGGCGGCAGCCCCTTGATCGCGTACAGCTCCTGGCCCTTCTGGTCCAGGCGCGGGATCGAGTCCAGCAGCCCCTTGGTGTAGGGGTGGGCCGGCCTCTTGTAGAGCTCGTGCACCGGAGCCTGCTCCACGATGCGGCCCGCGTACATCACCGCGATCTTGTCCGCGACGTCGGCGACCACGCCAAGATCGTGGGTGATGAGGATCAGACCCATGTGGTACTCGCGCTGGAGTTCCGCCAGCAGGTCCATCACCTGGGCCTGGACCGTCACGTCGAGCGCGGTCGTGGGCTCGTCGGCGATGATCAGGTCGGGCTCCAGGGCCAGCGCCATGGCGATCATGATGCGCTGGCGCATACCGCCGGAGAACTGGTGCGGGTAGTCGCTCACCCGCGCCGCGGCGGCCGGGATCTTCACCCGGTCCATCATCTCGATGGCCTTGCGCTTGGCGTCCTTCTTGGACAGGCCCTGGTGCACCCGGTACATCTCGCCGAGCTGGTAGCCCACCGAGAGCACGGGGTTGAGCGAGGACAGGGCGTCTTGGAAGATCATGGCGATCTTCCGGCCGCGGATCCGGCGCCGCTCCTCCTCGGACATCTTCAGCATGTCCTGGCCGCGGAACTTGATCTCGCCCTGCGGGATGCGGCCGGGCGGCATGTCGAGGATGCCCATGACCGCCTGCGCGGTGACGGACTTGCCGGAGCCCGACTCACCGAGCACGGCGAGCGTCTCGCCCGCGTCGACGGAGTAGTTCACGCCGTTGACGGCCTTGGCGACGCCGTCCCGGGTGTGGAACTCCACGTGCAGGTCACGGACTTCCAGCAGCGGCCCGTCGAAGCCCTCGGCCCTCGGCTCGAGGACGGCGTCGGTCTTGTCGATGATGCTCACGTAACGCCTCCCTCAGCGCGACTTGGGGTCAAGGGCGTTGCGGACCGCATCGCCGAACATGAGGAACGCCAGCACGGTGATGCTCAGCATCGCGGCGGGGAAGAACAGGACGTACTGCGCGACCCGCAGGTAGTCCTTGCCCGCCGAGATGTCCTGGCCCCAGGAGATCGAGTCGGTCAGACCGATGCCCAGGAAGGACAGGGTTGCCTCGGCCGTGATGTAGCCACCCAGCGCGATGGTGGCGACGACGATCACCGGGGCGACGGCGTTCGGAAGGATGTGCTTGAACAAGATTCTGCCCGTGCCGGCGCCGAGCGCCTTGGCCGCGGTCACGTAGTCGGCCTGCTTGACCGTGATCACCGAACCGCGCATCACGCGGGCGATGGAGGTCCAGCCGAGGACGGCCAGCGCGAGGGCGACCACCGGGACCGACCGCTCGGCGAACGTGTTCAGCACCACCATGGCGCCGAGCAGGAAGGGAATGCCGAAGAAGACGTCGGTGATGCGGGACAGCAGCGAGTCGAACCAGCCGCCGAAGTAGCCGGAGACGAGGCCGACCAGACCGCCCAGCAGGGTCACCGCCACGGTGACGATGACACCGACGAGGATCGAGGCGCGGGTGCCGTGCAGGACGCGGGCGTAGATGGAGCGGCCCTGGTGGTCGTAACCGAGCCACTCGGCGGAGAAGAGGTGTCCCAGCTCGGGCTTCTGCAGGTAGTGCTTCGTCAGGTCGCCGTCGCGCGGGCTCACCGACCCCGAGATGAACAGGTCCGGGACCGCGGCGATGATCAGCAGCAGCAGGATCAGGGCCGTGGATATCAGGAACATCCAGTTGTGGCGCAGGTCGTGCCAGGCGTCGGACCAGAGGCTGCGCGGCTTGCCGGGGGCGGGGCCGGCGTCCGTGTTGAGCACGGCGTCCGGTGTGGTCGCGGCCTGGGCGGCCACGGCGGTGTCTGTTTTCGAGGCCAGCTCAGGCATAGCGAATCCTCGGGTCCAGGACCGCGTACAGCAGGTCGACGATCAGGTTGACGAAGAGGTAGATGAGGACCATCACCGTGACGATGCCCACCACTGTCGCGCCCTCGCGCCGGCTGAGCGCGTCGTACACGAGCTTACCGATGCCCTGGACGTTGAAGATGCCCTCGGTGACGATCGCACCCGTCATCAGGTTGCCGATGTCGATGCCGAGGAACGTGACCACGGGGATCATCGAGTTCCGCATCAGGTGCATGGAGATGATGCGGCGCCTCGGCAGGCCCTTGGCGACGGCGGTGCGCATGTAGTCGGCGCGGAGGTTCTCGGCGATCGACGTCCGGGTCAGCCGCGCCACGTACGCCAGGGAGAGCGAGGCCAGGACGATCGCGGGCAGGAACAACTGCCCGAAGTTCATGGAGTCCTGGACGGTCGGTGTCACCCAGCCCAGTTGCATGGCGAAGAACCACTGGAACAGGAAGCCGAGAACGAACGACGGCATCGAGATGAGCAGGAGCGTGACGACGAGCACGCTCGTGTCGGTCTTCTTACCGGCCCGCATGCCCGAGATGATGCCCATCGACACGCCCACCAGGACGGTGAAGACGAAGGCGATGATGGTCAGCCGGACCGTGACGGGGAAGGCCTCGCCCATCACTTCGGCGACCGGTCGCCGGCTGGCGATCTGGGTACCGAAGTCACCCTGCGGCAGACCGGCGAGGTAGTTGATGTACTGCTGCCAGAGCGGCTTGTCGAGCCCGTACTCCGCCTTGATCGAGGCGATCTGCGACGGGTCCACCGACTGTTCTCCGTACAGCGCGCGCACGGGATCGCCGGGGAGCGCGTACATCATGAGAAAGATCAGCAGTGTCGTCCCGATGAAGACCGGGATCATCTGGAGCAGTCGCCGCGCGACGTAGCGCCCCATGGTTCCTCCATGTTTGTCACAGCGGGAAAGGCCGACGGGTGTTCGCTCCGTTCCGGAGACTCACGCCCGTCGGCCCCCGCCGGCACGGGGTGACGGCCCCGGATCGGGGACCGTCACCGCGTGCGAACTGTTCGATTACTTCTTCAGGACCTCGATGTCCGTGAGGACGGGGTCACCGTTGTTGTCGAACTTCACGTTCTTGACGTTGGTGGAGTAGCCGAAGTTGGCCTTGTAGTACCAGAGCGGGATGGAAGGCATCTTCTCGAACATGGCCTTCTCCGCCTCCTGGTAGGCCGCGATGGCGCTGTCCAGGTCCTTGGCGTTGTCGCCCTTCTTGAACAGGGCGTCGATCTCCTTGTCGGCGAAGCCGGACGTGTTGCCGTCCGCCTTGGAGCCGTACAGGTCCCGCATGAAGTTGACGTTCAGCGGGTAGTCCTGCACCCAGCCGCCGCGGTACATCGACTTGACTTCCTTGGCGTCACGCGCGTCCAGGTCCGTCTGGAAGTCCGGCTTGGAGTCGCCGACGCAGTCGACGCCGGTGGCCTGGCGGATGCTGTTGCAGACCGCCTCGACCCACTCCTTGTGACCGCCGTCCGCGTTGAACTGGATGGTGATCTTGTTGCCGGGGACGCCGCCGCCGTCCTTGATGTACTGCTTGGCCTTGTCCGGGTTGTAGGTGAGGATGTCGCCGGCGACACCCGCCTGGTAACCCGCCACGCCCTTGGCCGCGAAGCTGCTCGCGGGCTCACGGGTGCCGTTGAGGACGGTCTTGGTGATCGTCTCGCGGTCGATCGCCATCGACAGGCCCTGCAGGACCTTGGGGTCGATGTCCTTCCACTGCTTGGTGTAGAAGGCCGGCGTGATGGTCTGGACGGCGTTGTAGTCCTGGTCCACCGCGCGGTCGCCCAGGTCCGCCTTGCGCTTGGGCAGGTCCTTCGGACCGATCTGGCGGATGACGTCCAGGTTGTTGGAGAGCAGGTCCTGGTAGCCGGCCTCGACGGTGGTGTAGTTCTTGAGGATCACACCGCCGTTCTTGGGCTTGTCCGCGCCCTTGTAGTCGGCGTACGTCTTGAGCTCGATCTGCTTCTTGTGCTCCCACTTGACGAACTCGTAGGGGCCGTTGCCGACCGGCTTCTCGCCGAAGGCAGCCGGGTCCTTGAAGAAGCCGGAGGGGAGCGGCGACCAGACGTCGTAGCCGAGCTTGTACTCGAAGTACGGGATCGGCGAGGACAGCTCGATGGTGAAGGTCTTGTCGTCGACGACCTTCAGACCGGACATGGCGTCGGCCTTCGGGTCACCCTTCTCCGGGTGGACGTCCTCGAAGCCCTTGATGTCCGCGAACCAGTAGCTGTTCGTCTGGTTGTTCTTGATGTTGGCGGCCCAGTTCCAGGCGTCCACGTAGGACTTCGCCGTCACGGCCTCGCCGTTGTGGAACTTCCAGCCGTCCTTGAGGGTGACCGTCCAGACCTTGTTGTCCTCGGTCTTGATGGACTCGGCGTTCTCGTAGACGATCTTGCCCTTGTCGTCGAAGTCGACAAGCTGCGAGAACACGGCCTTGATGACCTTGGAGCCGTTCGACTCCTTGGCGTTCGCCGGCTGGAGCGGGTTCTGCGGCTCCCCGACGTCAACCGAGAAAATCCCCTTCGGGTCGACCGCGGCGTTGCTGTTGTCGTTGCCGCTGTCACCGCTTCCCCCACCACAGGCGGTCGCGCCCAGCGCCACAACCGCGGCTATCGCGACCCACTTGGCGCTCTTGGCACCGCGCATGGGTTCCTCCTCATGAGTCCATTGGTTCACCGCAAAGGGGAGCACACGACACATCACCGTCCACCGCCCGTCGCCGGTGCCGGAGATTGTCAGGTGCCCCCGTGCTCGTGAGTCGGCGCCGTCAGCGCGTGACCCGTTTTCCCGAGCTCTACGCGCCTAACTATCTGCCATGCGCCTGGGCCGAACCACACCCACGAGGTCTCGGTTCGATCACAGCTCGGTCCTACATCTTCCAAAATCCGGACAAAGGGTTTGGTGAAAGATCCCTGCGAAACGGACTTGTTACACATCTATCGGAAGCGGGCGTCCGCTATGCGGACGCCCGGGAGAGAAAAATCGATTGCGCGTAACCTGACCGCGGCGCAGGGTGCCCGTGAGGGCTGCCGTGCACTCAGCGCGCTTGCCCCGTACGGCCGTTGACCGTGGGGGCACGGATCGGCGGACATACGGACGGCCACGCGCGCCGTCCGGCAGCAGGGTAGTGCGAAAGGGCCGCTCGGAACGGGTTCGCAGGGCGAATCGAGGGTTTTCCCCCTACCCCCTGTGCGGGCGCCGTTCACCCGCCCGTCGGCCGGCCGACACCCGCGGGACGGAGACCGGCCGCACCCACTGAGGCCCACGTCACATCAGGGGCCTGTGGGGCGCGACTTCGGCCGGCGCGGGATGTCACGCCGGGCTCGGGCCGCACGCTCACGCCGGGCTCGGGCCGCACGCCGGTCCCGCGTCAGGCCGCACGCCGGTCCGGCCTCGGGCCCCACCCCGGTCCCGCCTTGGGCCGCACGCTCACGCCGGCCTCGGACCGCACGCCGGTCCGGGCCGCCCCGAAGGGCGGCCACAGGGCCCCGGAGGGCCCCCGGACTGGCGGATCAGCCGTGCTTGGCGCGGCTCGCGGCGCGGGCGCGCTCGCGGGCGTCCAGGTTCACCTTGCGGATCCGGATGGACTCCGGCGTCACCTCGACGCACTCGTCGTCGCGGCAGAACTCCAGCGACTGCTCCAGCGACAGCTTGCGCGGCGGCACGATGGACTCGGTCACATCGGCCGTGGAGGAGCGCATGTTGGTGAGCTTCTTCTCCTTGGTGATGTTGACGTCCATGTCGTCGGAGCGGGAGTTCTCACCGACGATCATGCCCTCGTACACCTCGGTGCCGGGCTCCACGAAGAGCACGCCGCGCTCCTGGAGGTTGGTCATCGCGAACGCGGTGACCGCACCGGCGCGGTCGGCGACCAGGGAGCCGTTGTTACGGGTCTGGAGCGTGCCGAACCAGGGCTCGTGGCCCTCGTGGATGGAGTGGGCGATGCCGGTGCCGCGGGTCTGCGTGAGGAACTCCGTACGGAAGCCGATCAGGCCGCGGGAGGGCACCACGAACTCCATGCGCACCCAGCCGGAGCCGTGGTTCGACATGTTGTCCATACGGCCCTTGCGCACACCCATCACCTGGGTGACCGCGCCCATGTGCTCCTCGGGCACATCGATCGTCATCCGCTCGACGGGCTCGTGCACCGCGCCGTCGACCTCCTTGGTGACGACCTGCGGCTTGCCGACGGTCAGCTCGTAGCCCTCGCGGCGCATCTGCTCGACCAGGATGGCCAGCGCCAGCTCGCCGCGGCCCTGCACCTCCCAGGCATCGGGCCGGTCGGTGTCCAGCACGCGCAGCGACACGTTGCCGATCAGCTCGCGGTCCAGCCGGTCCTTGACCTGACGGGCGGTGACCTTGCGGTCCTTCACGGCCGCCTTGTTGTCGGCGCCCTTGCCGCTGCCGCCACGGCCCACCAGCGGGGAGGTGTTGGTGCCGATGGTCATCGAGATCGCGGGCTCGTCCACCGTGATGAGTGGCAGCGGGACCGGGTTCTCCGGGTCGGCCAGCGTCTCGCCGATCATGATGTCCGGGATGCCGGCCACCGCGCAGATGTCACCGGGGCCGGCCTTCTCGGCGGGCTTGCGGGTGAGCGCCTCGGTCATCATCAGCTCGGAGATCCGCACGCTCTGCACGGAGCCGTCGCGCTTCATCCAGGCGACGGTCTGGCCCTTCTTCAGCTCGCCCTGGTGTACGCGCAGCAGGGCGATACGGCCGAGGAAGTTGTCCGCGTCGAGGTTGGTGACGTGGGCCTGCAGCGGGGCGCCCTCCTCGTAGGTGGGCGCGGGGATGTGCTGCAGGATCGTGGAGAAGAACGGCTCCAGGGAGTCGGAGTCCGAGGGGACCGTGCCGTCCTGCGGCTTGGTCAGCGAGGCGATGCCGTCACGGCCGCAGGCGTAGACGATCGGGAACTCGATCTGCTCCTCGTCGGCGTCCAGGTCCAGGAAGAGGTCGTAGGCCTCGTTGACGACCTCGTCGATCCTGCTGTCCGGGCGGTCCGTCTTGTTGATGCACAGGATGATCGGCAGCCGGGCCTGGAGCGCCTTGCGGAGCACGAAGCGGGTCTGCGGCAGCGGCCCCTCGGAGGAGTCGACGAGCAGCACGACACCGTCGACCATCGACAGCGCACGCTCGACCTCGCCGCCGAAGTCGGCGTGGCCGGGGGTGTCGATGATGTTGATCGTGATCGGGTCCCCGCCGTCCTTGGGGTGGTACTTCACCGCCGTGTTCTTGGCGAGGATCGTGATGCCCTTCTCACGTTCCAGGTCGCCGGAGTCCATCATGCGCTCGTCGACCTGGTCGAGCTGGTGGGCGGCGAAGGCACCGGCCTGCTTGAGCATGCCGTCGACGATGGTGGTCTTGCCGTGGTCGACGTGGGCGACGATGGCGACGTTGCGGATGTCGTGACGCTGGATGGACAAAGCCATGGGTTGGCGTACTCCCGGAATGGTGAGGAATGGCCCTGCGCAGACGGCTGTGGTGCGCGGACCCTGCCGGGCTGAACACGCCACGGCCTCTCCCCATGTTACGGGCCTCGCATCCCGCCGCCCGCGCGCAACGGCCCGCCCGGGCCCTCCGCACCCCCTGATCAGCGCCTCGCCGGGCTCCCCTCCACCACCGCCCTCGGGCGGAAACGCCGCACTCCACCGGCCCCGGAAGCCGGTCGGGGCGGCCGGCGGGGCCGTCGCCGAGGCCCTTCCGTCACCGCCCGGCGTGACCTGCCGCACAGTTTCGCGAGGGGCCGCCGGGAGGGCCGGACCGGCCCCCGCCGTGCGGCCCCGGGATCACTTCGCGCTGTGCGTCGCCCGCTCGCCCGCCGGGCCCTTGGCGCCCTTCTTGAGGAAGCCCATGTCCTCGTACACCGGGGAGCGGAATCCGAAGGCGCCCGCGTTGACCAGGTTCTTGCGGGCGGCCGTGAGCTGGGGGCGCTGGTAGAGGGGAATGGACCCGGCCGCCGCCCAGATCCGGGAGTCGGCCTTGCGGATCAGGGCGCTGCGCTCACCGTCGTCGAGCGTGGTGATGGCCTGGTCGAAGAGCTGGTCGACCTGGTCGGTGCCGACCCGGGTGTAGTTCTGCTCCACGTTCAGCGAGCCGTCGGCGGCCGGGACGGGCTTGGCGTAGACGGGGCGGGCGTCGGTGGCGGGGTAGGCGGTCGCGGGCCAGGAGTACAGGGCGAGGTCGTACTGGCCGGACGCGATGTGGTCCTTGAAGAAGCTGTCGTCCTCGACCTTGGTGACATCCGTGCGGATGCCGACCTCGGAGAGCATCTTGGTGATCCGGTCGGCCACGGTGCGCAGGACGTCGGAGCCGGGCCCGGAGGGGAGCACGAAGCGCAGGGTGAGCGCCTTGCCGTTCTTGGCGAGCGGGGCGGTCTCCGCCTTGGCCGGGGCGGCGGTGCCCTTGGGGGCGTACGCGCCGGGGGCCGTGCCCTGCTTCACCTGCTGGTGCTGGGGGCCGTCCTGGGCCAGGTGGTCCTCCCGGTCCCCCGCCGTCTCGCCGGGCGCCTTGCCGTCGTCCCCGCCGTCCTTCTTCTCGCCGTCCGCGTTCTTTTCCTTCGTGTCCTTCTTCTCGGCGTCCTTCTTCTCGTCCTCGCCGACGATGTACGTGCCGTCGTCGTCCTCGGCGTCCTTCCCGGAGCCCTCGGCCTTCTTCCCCTCGGAGCCGGCCGCCTTCTCCTTGTCCCCCTTCTCCTTCTCCACCGGGCCGCCCGGCACCCACCCGGCGTCCGCGAGGAGCGCCCGTGCCTCCTTGGCGTCCTGGTCGCCGAGGGCGCCGCTGTTGTCGGCGTAGGCGGCCTGGCCGGCCAGGGCGAGGTGGCTGCCGACCGGTTCGGCGGGCAGGCCGAGCGGCTTGAGGACCGCTTCGGCCAGGGCCCTGCGGTCCAGGGCCCGGGCCACGGCCCGGCGGACCCGCTCGTCGGCGAGGGGGCCCTCGGCTCCGTTGAGGGCGAGCTGGGTGTAGGCGGGCTCCAGGGACTTGCGGAGCTCGAAGGCGCCGAGGGCCTTCTGCTCCCGCGCCCGGGCCGCCGCCTTCTCGCGGGCGGTGGTCTCCTCCTCGGCGGCCTTCTCGTCCGAGCCGTTGGCGACGGCCCAGGAGTGCAGTGCCTCGGCGGAGGAGGAGGCGGCGCTGCCGGGGCCCATCAGGGGGGTGGCCCCGTCCCGCGCCGTGGCACTGACGGTGATGCGGCGGGCGGCGGAGGCGTCGATCTCCGCCAGGTCGATGTCCCCGGCGGCGAGCGCGGAGACCCGTTCGTCGCGGGGAACCGCCCGCAGCACGATCTTCTCCAGCCGGGCCGGGTCGCCCCACCACCGCGCGTTGCGGGTCAGGGTGACCTCGTCCTTCTTGCCGTCGACCTTCTTGACCTCGAAGGGGCCGGCGGTGACCTTGAGCTTCTTGCGGGCGCTGTCGTTGAAGGAGTCGGGCGAGCCCATGACCTCCTTGGGGTACAGCGGCGTGAACAGCGACCGCCAGTCCGCGTAGGCGCGGCTGAAGGTGACCTTGACCTCCAGGTTCCCCTTGCCGCGCTCGATCTTCTCGATGCGGTCGTAGCCGGCGTTGCGGGCGGTCCAGTAGGCGGTGTCCTTGCCGGACAGGGCGCGCCACTGGGCGGCGAAGTCGGCGGCGCCGATCTCGCGGCCGTCGCTCCACACGGCCTGCTGGTTGAGCTTGTAGAGCACGACCTGCTTGGGCTCGGTCTCGACGACCGCGGCGGACTCCAGGTAGTCGGGGTTGCGTTCCGGCCGTCCGCTCGCGTCCATGCGGAACATCGACGGCAGGACGGCCTGGGCGACCCGGACGGTGGTGGCGTCGGCGTCGGACTGGAAGGTGTTCAGGGTGTCCGGGACGGTGTCCACGGCCCAGCGCAGGGTGCCGCCGTCGGCGATCTTCGAGCGTTCCGCGGGGGCCACGTCCGCGCCGGCGAGCGGCTTGCCCGAGGGGTCCTCGGAGCTGCATCCGGCCAGGGCGGTCACCGCGAGCGCGCCCGCGGTGAGGAAGGTGATCGAGCGCAGGACCGCGCGCGGGCGGACTCCGTCGTGGGACATCTCTGGGTACCTCCGGAAGGCCGCGGGCGTTACGATCACTTTTGGCGGTATTTGGTGCTCATCTGATGTATGCGGCCACTGAAGAGGAAAGGGTTCGGCAACCGAGGGCGACACGGCGACCACGGCCGGGAAGCCCACCCGTGCGGCGCAACGCACCGGCCGGTGCGCCTGTGCGCCTCGGCCAATCGATGCACATCCCTTCACAGCACAAGGTGTGACGCGCGACACTCTCAGGCGCATGAACGTTGCCGCCTTGGGCCTGAAGGACCCGCGGAAGTGAGGGCAAGTCATGTCCGTGCACGACGAGCTGACGTCCGTCCAGCGCTGCCTCGACGACCTGATGCGGTCGGTGGGGCGCCTGGAGAAGCAGTTGGGCAGCGGTGGCCTGGAGATGCGCCGCGTCCGCACCGACACCGATCACCTGCGCGAGAGCGTGGCGCTGCTGCGGGAGACGGCGGCCGGTCCGGCCGGCGCGCCGCCGCGGCCCGACCTCGTGACCATCTCCGACACGCCGTACGACCCCTCGCTGTGGATCGACACCGACGACGAGGGACTCGGCGCCCGCGACCGGCGCGCCCCCTGACCCCGGCCCCGGCGGGCCCCGCGGCCCGCCGGCCCCCGTCCCCGACCCGACCCGACCCGACCACCACAGTCCTGTCCCCGACCCGACCACCGCAGTCCTGTCCCCGACCGCCGCGACTCGTCGACCCCTACCGGAGCGGACACGTGGCCACTGGTACGGAACCTCCCGCCACCGAACCCCATCCCCGCCGCGGCGGCGTACGAACGGGTACGCGCGCCGCGATCGCGGCCCCGCACCTGCGGACCGACCGCTGGTGGCTGGCCCCGGCCGCCACCGCGGCCGGTCTGCTGGCGTTCGTCGTCTATTCGACCTGGCGGGCCTTCGCGAACACCGATTACTACGCGGCACCGTACGTCTCGCCGTTCTATTCGCCCTGCCTGGCGGAGAACTGCGTGCCGATGCGGGCCGGACCGAACTGGGAGCTGTTCGGCAGCTGGTGGGGCATCTCGCCCGCGATCATCATCCTGATCTTCCCGCTGGGCTTCCGTCTGACCTGCTACTACTACCGCAAGGCCTACTACCGGGGGTTCTGGGCGTCCCCGCCGGCCTGCGCGGTGGCCGAACCGCACCGGACGTACACCGGTGAGACCCGCTTCCCGCTGATCCTGCAGAACGTCCACCGGTACTTCTTCTACGCGGCCCTGCTGGTCGCGCTCGTCCTGACCTACGACACCGTGCTGGCCTTCCGGGACGAGAACTACGCGTGGGGTCACATGGGCCTGGGCACCCTCGTCTTCCTGGTCAACATCGTGCTGATCTGGCTGTACACGATCTCCTGCCACTCCTGCCGGCACATCGTCGGCGGGAAGCTGAAGCACTTCTCCAAGCATCCGGTGCGCTACCGGATGTGGCAGTGGGTGGGGCGGCTGAACGCCCGCCACATGCAGCTGGCCTGGGCCTCCCTGCTGAGCGTGGCGCTCGCCGACCTCTACGTGTATCTCGTCGCCACCGGCGTCTTCGACGATCCGCGCTTCTTCTGACGGTGTCCGTGTTTCTGATGGCTTTCGATGACTGGGGCGTTGAGGAATGACCGTGGTCGACCGGCAGGAGTGGGACGTCGTCGTGGTCGGGGCGGGCGGCGCCGGACTGCGCGCCGCCATCGAGGCGCGCGAGCGGGGCGCCCGCACGGCCGTGATCTGCAAGTCGCTGTTCGGCAAGGCGCACACCGTGATGGCCGAGGGCGGCATCGCGGCGGCCATGGGCAACGTCAACTCCGGTGACACCTGGCAGGTGCACTTCCGCGACACGATGCGCGGCGGGAAGTTCCTCAACCAGTGGCGGATGGCCGAGCTGCACGCGCAGGAGGCACCGCAGCGGGTGTGGGAGCTGGAGACGTGGGGCGCGCTGTTCGACCGGACCGGGGACGGGCGGATCTCGCAGCGGAACTTCGGCGGCCACGAGTACCCGCGTCTCGCGCACGTCGGCGACC
Source organism: Streptomyces sp. NPDC101219 (assembly GCF_044767675.1). Lineage (NCBI taxonomy): Bacteria > Bacillati > Actinomycetota > Actinomycetes > Kitasatosporales > Streptomycetaceae > Streptomyces > Streptomyces sp. NPDC101219. The sequence continues at coordinate 60,085 of NZ_JBIWOK010000006.1, read as the reverse complement.
GGACCGGCCTGGAGCTGATCCGCACGCTCCAGCAGAAGATCGTGGCCCTCCAGCAGGAGGACTTCCGGGAGACCGGGGACTACGAGTCCCGGCTGAAGGTCTTCCAGGAGTGCACCGTCACCCGGGTGCTCAAGGAGGACGACCGCGTCTCGGGGGTGTTCGCCTACGAACGGGAGACCGGCCGCTTCTTCGTGCTCCAGGCCCCCGCGGTGGTGATCGCCACCGGCGGCATCGGCAAGTCGTTCAAGGTCACGTCGAACTCCTGGGAGTACACCGGCGACGGGCACGCCCTGGCCCTGCTGGCCGGGGCACCCCTGCTGAACATGGAGTTCGTGCAGTTCCATCCCACCGGCATGGTCTGGCCGCCGTCGGTGAAGGGCATCCTCGTCACCGAGTCGGTGCGCGGCGACGGCGGGGTGCTGCGCAACTCCGAGGGCAAGCGGTTCATGTTCGACTACGTGCCGGACGTCTTCAAGGACAAGTACGCGGAGTCCGAGGAGGAGGGCGACCGCTGGTACGAGGACCCGGACCGCAACCGGCGTCCGCCGGAGCTGCTCCCGCGCGACGAGGTGGCCCGCGCCATCAACGCGGAGGTCAAGGCCGGCCGGGGCTCCCCCCACGGCGGGGTGTTCCTGGACGTGTCCACGCGGATGCCGGCCGAGGTGATCAAGCGGCGGCTGCCGTCGATGTACCACCAGTTCAAGGAGCTGGCGGACGTCGACATCACGGCGGAGCCGATGGAGGTCGGCCCGACCTGCCACTACGTGATGGGCGGCATCGCCGTCGACTCCGACACGGCGGCGGCACGCGGGGTGCCGGGACTGTTCGCGGCCGGTGAGGTGGCCGGCGGCATGCACGGCTCGAACCGGCTCGGCGGGAACTCGCTGTCCGACCTGCTGGTCTTCGGCCGCCGGGCGGGCCTGCACGCCGCCGCGTACGCGGCCGGGGAGGGCGGCGGACGCCGGCCGCGGGTGGACGACCCGCAGATCGACACGGCGGCGGCGGAGGCGCTGCGGCCGTTCTCTGCCGAGTCGGAGGACGGGGAAGGGGACGACGGCCCGCCGGAGAACCCCTACACCCTGCACCAGGAACTCCAGCAGACCATGAACGACCTGGTCGGCATCATCCGCCGGGACCACGAGATGCGGCAGGCCCTTGAGAAGCTGGCGGAGCTGCGGGTGCGCGCCCGCCGGGCCGGGGTCGAGGGGCACCGGCAGTTCAACCCGGGCTGGCACCTCGCACTGGACCTCAGGAACATGCTGCTGGTCAGCGAGTGCGTGGCGCGGGCCGCCCTCGAGCGCACCGAGTCGCGCGGCGGCCACACACGCGAGGACCACGCCGCGATGGACCGCGTCTGGCGCAACGTCAACCTGCTGTGCCGGCTGACCGACCCCACGGGGGGTCTCGCGGCGACCGACCCCGTGCGCGGCCAGATCACCCTGTCGCGTGAGACCACCGAACCCATCCGCCCGGACCTGCTCGCCCTCTTCGAGAAGGAGGAGCTGGTCAAGTACCTCGCCGAAGAGGAGCTGTACGAGTGAGCAGCTACGAGGCCCGCTTCAAGGTGTGGCGCGGGGACGTGGACGGCGGCGGCCTGGAGGACTTCGCGGTCGAGGTGAACGACGGGGAGGTCGTCCTCGACATCATCCACCGCCTCCAGGCCACCCAGGCCCCCGACCTCGCCGTGCGCTGGAACTGCAAGGCCGGCAAGTGCGGTTCGTGCTCGGCGGAGATCAACGGCCGTCCCCGGCTGCTGTGCATGACCCGCATGTCGGTGTTCGGCCGCGACGAGACCATCACCGTGACGCCGCTGCGGGCGTTCCCGGTGATCCGGGACCTGGTGACGGACGTCGGCTTCAACTACACCAAGGCCCGGCAGGTTCCCGCGTTCGTGCCGCCGGAAGGTCTCGGGCCGGGCGAGTACCGGATGATGCAGGAGGACGTGGACCGGCCGCAGGAGTTCCGCAAGTGCATCGAGTGCTTCCTGTGCCAGGACGTCTGCCACGTGGTCCGCGACCACGAGGAGAACAAGCAGGCGTTCGCCGGGCCGCGTTTCCTGATGCGGGTCGCCGAGCTGGACATGCATCCGCTGGACGAGGCCGAGGAGTCCGGCCTGGACCGCAAGCGCACGGCCCAGGACGAACACGGTCTCGGCTACTGCAACATCACCAAGTGCTGCACGGAGGTCTGTCCCGAGGGCATCCGGATCACCGACAACGCGCTCATCCCGATGAAGGAGCGGGCGGCGGACCGCAAGTACGACCCGCTGGTGTGGCTGGGCTCGAAGATCCGGCGGCGGTAGCCGGGCCGTCAGGACGTGAGCCACCCCTCCCGGTACTCCTCCCAGTTCTTCTCCGTCGCCGCGAAGTCGATGTAGGGGGCGAGACCGAAGCGGTCGCGCCGGGGGTCCGTCCGGGAGAGGCCGAGGCGGGCGCCGCGCACGGCGGCGGCGACGGTCTCCGCATGGCCCCAGTGGCTGAAGTTGCTCTCGTGGTAGAAGGGCAGCCCCATCAGCAGGTGGGTGGTCGGCGGGGTGACCTCCAGGGCGAGGGAGGTCTGCAGGGCCACGTAGCCGCCGTAGCTGCTCTGCAGCGGCTGCGCCGTGTCGTACGACATCACGGCGATCTGGTCGACGCGCCGGGCGACCTGGCCGAAGAACCTCTGTGACCACCACTTGGGGTGGTCGGCGAAGACACCGGCGACGGTGTGCAGCGCGGGGAGCGGGTCGATCTGGTGGGCGGCCACGGACAGCGTGGCCCCGTGGGCGCGGGTGACGTCGCGCAGGTCGTCCAGGAGGGTGAGGTAGTCCCGGTCGTCGGAGTGCAGGGGCTCCAGGTCGAGGTGGACGCCCTCGTAGCCCGCGTCCAGGACCTGACCGGCGCTGCGGACGACCTCGGCGCGGGTGGCGGCGCGGTCCAGGTGCAGCCCGTCGGGGCCCCCGTTGGCGAGGACGTCCCCGAGGAAGGCCTGGACCCGGACGTCCGGCATCTCGCGGTGGACGGCGTCGATGAACCAACGGGCGCGCGGGTAGGCCGACTTCGGCAGGGTACCGTCGTGCTCCAGCGGCCCGGAGTGCACATACAGGTCGCGGATCCCGGTGCCCTCCAGGCGGCGGGCGAGGGCGGTGACGTCGGCGTCCTTCTTCCGCCCGTCGACCCAGGCGTGGCCGAGCCAGAGGGCGTCGCGGCCACGGCTGCGGGTCCCGTCGGCGGGGTCGCCGGTGTAGTTGATCCACAGGGCGGTCTGGGCGGCGAGCACGGGCAGCAGCAGCGCGAGCACCAGGACGAGGGCGGTGCGCCGGACCCGTCGCACCCAGGGTCTGCGGCGGACGGCGGCCTCGTCGCGGGTCCCGTCGGGCTCCGGTCCGTCGGGGCCGGGGGTGGTGCCCGTCCCGGCCGGACCGGGCTCGGGCCGGTCCGGCCGGCTCCCGGTGTCCGGTCCGGCGTCCAGCGGGTGGTCGGTCGGTTCCATGGCCGGATCCCCTCCCCGGCGGGCCCGCGGGCCCGCGTGGCTGATGTGTTCCGGGGAGGACGATCACCGGTGGCGCCCCGGTTGCGGGCGGCCGGCGCGGCGGCTCTTGGCGGCGGCTCAGAACAGGCTCAGCAGGGCCTCCGCCGGGTCGGTGAGGGTGGTGTCGCCGCCGGGGAGCGGCAGTTCGAACCAGACGGTCTTGCCGCGGGGCGTCCGGCGGGAGCCCCAGGCGGCGCTGAGCAGGCCGACCAGTTGCAGGCCCCGGCCGCCCTCGTCGGTGTCCCGGGCGCGGCGGCGGCGGGGCTGGACCAGGCCGGAGTCCCAGACCTCGCAGACCAGGGTGCGGTCGAGGAGCAGGCGGAGCCGGATCTCGCCCTCGCCGTACCGCAGCGCGTTGGTGACCAGTTCGCTGACCAGGAGTTCCGTGGTGTCGACGAGGGGTTCGAGGTCCCAGCCGAGGAGCTTGGCGCGGGCGTGTTCGCGGGCCCGGCCGACGCTGCGGGGCTCGCGCGGCAGGGTCCAGTCGCCGACGGACCCGGCGGGCAGTCCCTGGACGCGGGCCATCAGCAGGGCGATGTCGTCCTCGCCGTGGTGGGTGTCGAGGGTGTTGAGCACGTGGTCGCAGACGTCCTCGAGATTCGGACGGGTGCCGCCCGCGGGCGTCGCCGGCGTCGCGGACGGGTGGCCGGGCGATGTTTGGGCCGGGTCGGTGAGGGCGCCGACGAAGGCCTGGAGACCCTCGTCGAGGGGGTGATCGCGGCTTTCGACCAGTCCATCCGTGTAGAGCGCGAGCAGGGCGCCTTCGGGCAGTTCGACCTCGACCTCCTCGAAGGGCTCACCGCCCACGCCGAGGGGCATGCCGGGCGGCACGTCCAGCATCAGCGCGGGTTCGCCCGGTTCGACCAGGACGGGCGGCAGGTGGCCGGCGTTGGCGAAGGTGCAGCGTCTGGTGACGGAGTCGTAGACGGCGTAGATGCAGGTCGCCAGATACACCTCGGAGAGGTCGGCCTCGCGGGGGCGGCGGGCCGCCCGGGTGGCCTGGTGGATGCCGCCGGGGGCGCCGAGGCCCCGGGCGATCTCGTCCAACTGCGCGAGCACCTCGGCCGGTTCCAGGTCGAGCTGGGCGAGGGTGCGGACGGCGGTACGCAGTTCGCCCATGGCGACGGCGGCGCGCAGGCCGCGGCCCATGACGTCGCCGACGACGAGTGCGGTGCGGTGCCCGGGCAGTTCGATGACGTCGAACCAGTCGCCGCCGACCTCGCTGGGCCGGCCGGTGGCCGCGTTGCCGGGCAGGTACCGGCAGGCGATGTCGAGGCCGGAGGCCTCCGGGTCGCCGGGCGGGAGCAGGGAACGCTGGAGTATCAACGCGCGTTCGTGTTCGCGGCGGTACAGGCGGGCGTTGTCGATGCAGACGGCGGCGCGGGCGGCGAGTTCCACGGCGAGGTCGCGGTCGCGGTCGCCGAACGGCTCGCTGCCCTTGGTGCGGGCGAACCGGGCGAGCCCCACGACGGTGTCCTGGGCGACCATCGGCACGGCGAGGGTGGACTGCACGAGGCCGCCCTCCTCGCCGGGCACCGACTGGGGACGGGCGGTGCGCAGGGCGTCCGCGCAGGGCGAGTTGAAGGGGTAGTGGTGGACGGCGCCCAGCTTCACCGTCTCGCCGGTGGTGCCCAGGGGGGCCTCGGAGACGGCGCTGGCGAAGGCCACCCGGCGCACCTCCGCGCTGCCGTCGGCCAGGCCCTGCGGGGTCTCGTCGCCGGACAGCAGCCCCTGGTAGAGGTCGACGGTCGCCAGGTCGCAGAAACCGGGGACGACGACGTCGAGGAGTTCGCGTGCGGTGGTCTCCAGGTCGAGCGAGTTCCCGATCCGGGCACCGGCCTCGTTCAGCAGGGCGAGATTGCGCCGGGCGGCGGCGGCCTCGCGGGCGGCGGCACGACGGGCGGTGATGTCGATGCCGAGCCAGGCGATGCCGATGGGGCGCCCGCTGCCGCTGTGCACGCGGTAGAGGTTGACGGACCAGTGCCGGCGCTCCTCGGCGCCGGGGAGGTAGCCGGTCACGTGCATGTCGGTGATGGACTCGCCGGTCTGAAGCACCCGGCGCAGGGTCGCCTCGACGCGCTCCGCCTCACCGCGCGGCAGGTAGTCGTGGACGCCCTTGCCGCGGTGGTCGTCGGGGGTGCCGCCGAAGAGGGAGGCGAACCGCTGGTTGGCCCGGCGCACCCGCAGGTCGGGGTCGATCAGCACGAAGCCGAACGGAGATTGGCCGAATATGGCCTGCGAGGCGGCCAGGTCGGTCTCGATGCTGCGTAGCGTACGGACGTCGACCACGATGCAGACGGCGGCCTTCTCGCCGTCCTCGGTGCGGGTCGGCATCACATAGACCTCGGCGAGGCCCTCCCGGCCGTGCTCGCCCTCGCGGGCGCCGTCCTCCGCCGTGTGCGGCAGCCGGACGGGGACGACCCCGGTCCACTCGCGGCCGTCGAGGATCTCCGCCATCTTGCGCTGGCCCTGCTCGCGCCGGGCCGGGTCGACGAACGCGGCGATCGGGTCCATGCCGACGGCCCGTTCGGCCGGGACGCCGAGGAGCTGCTCGGCGCGCAGGCTCCACTGGTCGACGAGGCCGTCGGGGCCGATGGAGAACGAGGCGACCTTGATGTAGTCGTACATGGAGCCGGGCGGGCTGCTCTGCCACATCATGTCGGCGGACGGGGCATCGCCTGAGGAGAGGCCGTCCGCGGCCTCCGTCATCGCGCCGCCCGACGGGTCCTCGGACCCCGTCGCCTTCGCTGGTATCTCGCTCACGCGAACCGTCCCCTCCAGCTCACCGCGTCCGGCACCGGTCACCGGGGGCGGCTGCCCGCAGTATCCAGCACTACGGCGCCGCACAACACGGTGTTCACGATCACAGCTCGGTCCCACTGCTTTTCGGTCCGGGCCATGAGAACACTCCCAGTCTTCTAACCAGCGGACACGTCGTCGAACCCCCCTGTCCGGCACCGGTCGCGGACACGATCCGGCCGTTCGACAGCAGAAGGGGGTGCGTACACCCTCCGAGCGAGCCGCCGCACCCCCGCGTACCCCCTTTTCGCGCTCCTTCGTGACGCCGTGCGACACGGCGTCACGGGGCGGTCAGCGCGGCACGGCGAGTTCGAACCAGACGGTCTTGCCGACGTCGTCGCCGCCGGGCCGGGTGCCCCAGCGGCGGGAGGCGGAGGCGACGAGCTGGAGGCCCCGTCCGTGCTCGTCCTCGGGGCGGGGGACGCACTCGTGCGGGAGGTCGGGGAGGGTGTCGGACACCTCCACCAGCAGGACACCGGTCAGTCCGCGCGGGCGTACCAGGCGGACCCCGATGGGGCCGGTGGCGTGGCGCAGGGCGTTGGTCACGAGTTCGCTGACCAGCAGCGCGGTGAGATCGGCGACGCCGTCGAGGTCCCAGCCGTGGAGTTGGGTCCGGACGGCGGCGCGGGCGCCGCGGACGGCGCCCGGCTCGGCGGGGAAGGTCCACGCGGCACAGTCGCCCTCGATGTCGATCACACGGCTCACTTCCCGGCAATCGCGTCCGATCTCACCCGACTTCGTCGAATAAGTGGCACATACCCCATTTAGCGGGCGCATACCGTCGGCCGCGGTCCTTGTGCGCGGGGCCGGGTGGCTGCCGGTGGCGGCGACGGGCGAGGCGCCGGGCGTGCGGTCGGCCACGGCGCCGCGAGTGCCGTCGGCCCGAAGCGCCGGTCGTCCGTGCCGCCGGCCGTGGCGCCGGCCGTGGCGCCGGGCATGCCGTCCGTCCGCGGCGCCGCGCGGTTCGTCGGTCGCGGCGCCGCGTGTGCCGTCGGTCCGTAACGCCGGTCGTCCGTGCCGCCGGGCGAGGCGCCGGGGCGCGCCGTCGGGCGAGGCGCCGGGCGTGCCGTCCGTCCGCGGCGCGGGGCGGTTCGTCGGTCGCGGCGCCGCGTGTGCCGTCGGTCCGTAGCGCCGGGCGTCCGTGCCGTCGGGCGAGGCGCCGGGCGTCCGTGTCGTCGGGAGGCGGTCTCAGGTCCGGGTCGGGGAGCGGCGGATGTGGGCGAGGGCGTCCCGCACGGCGGGCACGTCCTGGTCGAGCCAGTCGACGTCCCAGACCTCGGCGGGGGCGAGCCAGCGCAGCGCGTCGTGGTCCTGCAGGGGTGCGGGGGCGGGGGATCCGGGACGCAGCCGGGCCGTCCACACCCGCAGCTTGTAGGGCGGACGCAGCGGCCACTCCCCCGGGACGCGCTGCCCCACCTCGGCGTCGATGCCGAGTTCCTCGCGCAACTCCCGTACGACGGCCGCCTCCCCGCTCTCGCCGGGCTCGACCTTGCCGCCCGGCAGTTCCCAGCGCCCGGCCAGGTCGGCGGGGGCGCTGCGGCGGGCGGCGAGGAGCCGCCCCTCGTGCCAGAGGGCCGCACCGACCACCACGATCCGCTCGTCCATGAGCGGGAGCCTACGGGAGGGACGGGCCATCACCGGTCGCCGCCCGGGCGGGGCGTCAGTCGGCCGGACGGCCGTTCTGGCTGATCCGCTCGACCCAGTAGAGCTGTTCGTGGCCCCGGGCGTCGAGGCTGTCCGCGATCCGCTGCGCCTCGGCGCGGCTCGCGTACCGGCCGACGCGGTAGCGATTGCCGTTGTCGTCCTGGCGCACGACGAGCCAGGGAAGTGTCACCGTGCCGTCGTTCATCGCGCCCCTCCACGTCCCGCCCGCGACCCGCCCGGTAAGGAAACCGCAATCCGCATATGCCCGAGCCTACGCCTTACCTTCACGCTGCGAATACGTCTTTTCACAACGAGGTACCCAACCAGCCAGAACGCAGGGGGCGCAGGGTGGTGAATGCGCCGTGCGTCCGGTCGACGGGTCCGGTCAGGGGCACGCCGGGGCCCGGCCGCGGCTCCCGGGCGACCAGCGAGAACGACCGGATTGCTACGCCGCCGGAGCCCGCGCCCGGTGAACCGCACGCCGGAGCGATGGCGCACGGGGAGCGTGAAGGGAGCGCCGGGGGCTCACACCACCCGGCCGGGACGGGCGTCCGCTACCGCACGGGGAGGTGGTAGGCGGCTCGGTAGCGGTCGGCGGGGATCACCACGTCGGCCGTCTCCACGGGGCGGCCGGAGGCGTAGTAGGTGCGCTGGATGACGAGGACGACATGGCCGGGCACGCCGCCGAGCAGGACGAGCTCCTCGGCGAGGCCGGGTCGGGCACCGACCTCCTCGGTGACGTTGTCCACGATGACGTCGATGGCGCGCATCCGCTCGACGACGCCCATGCCGCCGAGCGGGCCCTCCTCGGGCAGCATCACGGGGGTCCGGCCGGTGAGGGCGAGGGGCTCCCAGGAGGTGGAGAGCATCATCGGCTCGCCGGCCTCGCGGAAGAGGTACTTCGTGCGCATCACGCGGTCGCCGGGCTCGATGCCGAGCCGCTCGGCGACGGCGCCGCAGACCTCGGTCTGCTCGCTGCTGGACTCCCAGGTGCCGTGCACCGCGCCGTCGGTCTGCTCCTGCCGGAAGGGCGTGGCGCCGCGCTCGGGCCGGAAGCCGGAGCGGGCCACCCGCCGGGGCACGGGCCGCTCCCGCACGTACGTGCCCGAACCGGAGCGGCCCTCGACCAGGCCCTCCGCCATCAGCACCTTGCGGGCCTCCAGCGCCACCGTGTCGGAGACGCCGTACTCCTCGCGGATCCTGGCCTGGGAGGGGAGCCGGGTGTGCGGCGGCAGCCGGCCGTCGACGATCTTCTTGCGGAGATCACCCGCGACACGCAGGTACGCCGGCTGCTCACCGAAAGTCACGGGCCGCTCCCATCAGGTTGTACAGACAGCAACAGCGTGGCAACCCGGGGTTCCGCCGGGCAAGCAAAGGCCAGAGAATCACTCGATGTGATGAACGCGGCCGGGCATGCCTGTACCCAGGCACTTTCTCCCCGCTCCCGGCTCCGTCACACCTGGATCCGTCCGCCCGCCGGCCCTACCCGCCGGCCGGGACGTAGGTCGACCGGGACGAGGTCAGCCCCAGAGCCTTGCGTGCGGTGACCTCCGGCTCCTGCTCCCACTCGGTGAGCACCCAGCCCTTCAGCTGGTGGTCGAAGAAGGTGTCCGCGTCCTCGGCCCCGGCCGCCGCGGCCCACTCCCCCCGCGCCTCCTCCAGCACCGCGACCAGGTCGGCCACCGGGCGCTGTGCGGCGGCGGACCAGGTGTGCTCGCGCAGCATCCCGGTCTGCTGGTCCAGCGCCGACACCATGTGCTCGGCCCACTTCTTGTGGCCGGGCAGGTCGTCCTCGGGCTCGGTCACCGGGACGCGGTCCGAGGCGTCGTCCAGCAGTCCGACGGCCTCCAGGTAGGTCAGCTGGTCGGCGTCGAACGAGCTCTCGTCCCGGCGCAGCGAGCCGCTGAGCCGGGCGAACGGGTCGACGTTGCCGAAGGCGCAGAGGATCTCCCGGTCGCCGAGGTCCCAGCTCTCCTCGGTGGGGGTGACGGAGTAGACGTCCGTGTTGACCGGCACGGTCCAGGGGTCCACGACGTAGGCCCGGCGGTGGGCGTGACACTCGTGATGCGCGGACGTCACGAGGGCCTCGATGCCCGGGTAGCGGCCGTCGGGGAGCCGTACGCGGGCGAAGATCTCGCCGTCGTGCTCCCCGGCGCAGGACACCGGCTCGGACTCCCGGGACCAGAAGGCCCAGGCCTGCATCCCCTCCGGCGCCATGAAGCAGTCGCCCGCCCGGAGGGCCGGCGCGCCGCCGCTGCGCAGCCCGTCCCGGAAGCTGCTCCACGCCTCGGCGGCCGCCCCGGTGGTCAGCAGGACCGACCACAGGGCGAGCCCCACCGAGGACAGCGCGCACCCGGCGATCGCCAGGCCACGGCCGCGCTCCCCGCGACGCCGGATCCGCCACAGCGCGAAGAGCCCGAGCACCAGCCCCACCAGGGGGATGACGAAGCAGAGCAGCCCGAATGCGAAGGCGACGATCGCGGCGCCGTTGACGGGGGCCGGCGGCCGAAAGGCCGAGGGAGCCGCCGTACGGGGGCGCGGGGGCGGGGCCGGTGCCGTCGGTCGGCGCGACGGTCGCGGGCGGCGCGAACGGATCCGGGGCGGGGGCCTCGCCGCCGGGACCGGGGACCGGGTCCGCCGGGTCGTACGGCTGCTGGGGCCCGGCGGGCGGGGCTGATGACACGGGGACCGCTCCTGGTTCGGCTGCACTGCGCGGGAGTTACGGCCGACGGGCGGCTGCGCGCATCGTAGGCGGGCGGCGTGCGGCCCGTACGGTGGGCCCCCGCACGAACTGTGCGGGACCGCGCACGCCTCGTCCCCGCGACGCGGGACGGGCCCGAGGACCCGCGACCGGTCACGAGGACGAGGACGCCGTTGTGCCGAGCGGTGGAACGGTGGGCGTACGGGCCCTCAGCGGGGCCCGGGGCCCGTCAGAACTGCAGGGCCCAGCTGTTGAGCCGGCCGGTGTCCCACCACGCGTTGTCGCTCACGCGCAGCTTCCACGTGCCGTTGGCCGTCTCCGAGGAGGCGTCCACGGTGTACGTGGTCCGGATGTCGTCCGCGCTGCCGCCGGTGCCGTACGACTTCAGCGTGTACGCCGAGCCGTCGGGGGCGATCAACTGGACCCGGAGGTCGCCGATGTAGGTGTGGCTGATGTCGACCTCGACGGCCAGGTCGCTGGGCGCGTTGCCGGCCACGCCGGTGACGGTCACCGGGGACTCGACGGTGGACCGGTCGCCGATGGTGACGCCGGTGGTGTTCTCGAAGCGGTCACCGGGGGGCGGCGGCGGGGTGGTGTCGCCCTCGCCCACGTGCAGCAGGCGGTTGGGCGAACCGCTGCCCGGGTTGCCGACGACGCCGGAGGTGGCGGCGGCGGTCAGCGCCGAGGAGACCTGGGCCGGGGTGGCCGAGGGGTTGTCGGCGAGGTGCAGGGCGGCGGCGCCGGCGACGTGCGGACTCGCCATGGACGTGCCGGAGATGGTGTTGGTGGCCGAGTCGCCGCTGTTCCAGGCCGAGGTGATGGCGGAGCCGGGCGCGAACACGTCGAGCACGGAACCGTAGTTGGAGTAGCTGGCGCGCGCGTCGCTGGAGGTGGTCGCACCCACGGTGATCGCCTCGGTCACCCGGGCCGGGGACTTGGTGGAGGCGTTGGTGGACTCGTTGCCCGCCGCGACGACGAAGGTGACACCGGAGGCGATGGCGTTGCGGACCGCCGTGTCGAGGGCGCTGTCCGCGCCGCCGCCGAGGGACATGTTGGCGACGGCCGGCTTGACCGCGTTCTGCGCGACCCAGTCGATGCCGGCGACGACCTGGGCGGTGGTGCCGGAGCCCGAGTTGTTCAGCACCCGCACGCCGACGACCTTGGCCTTCTTGGCCACGCCGTAGGAGCTGCCGGCGACGGTGCCGGCGACGTGGGTGCCGTGGCCGTGGCCGTCCTGGGCGGTGTTGTCGTTGTCGATGGCGTCGTAGCCGTAGGAGGCACGGCCGCCGAAGTCGCTGTGCGTGATGCGCACTCCGGTGTCGATGACGTACGCCGTGACGCCCTCACCGGCCGAATCCGGGTAGGTGTACGAGTTGTCGAGCGGCAGGTTCTGCTGGTCGATCCGGTCCAGGCCCCAGGAGGGCGGGTTCGGCTGGGTGCCGGTGACGTGGAAGGTGCGGTTCTGGATGACCGAGGCGACGGCCGGGTCGGCGGCGAGACGTTTCGCCTCGGCCTCGGACGCCTCGACCTCGTACCCGTTCAGGGCCTTGGTGTACGTCCGCTCGATCTCCGCGCCGTGCTTCTTGGCGACGGCCCGGCCCTCCGTGGTGTCGGAGCGGGCCTCGTCCGCCTTCAGGGTCACGATGTAGCTGCCGGCGACGGCGTTCGCCGCGCCCTCGTACTGGATGCGGCCTTCGGCCGCGGCCGGGGCCGCGCCCGCGGGGAGAGCGGAGACGAGGCTGACGACGAGCGCGGCGGACGCCGCGGCACCGAGGGTGGCCAGTCTTCGCCGGGGATGACGCATCACTGCCATGTGAGGGTTCCTCCTCAGTCGGTGGTGCGTGTGCTGTGGGGGGTGGTGCGGTCGATGCACGGACCCCAGGGGTGGCGGAGGAAACCAGCCACTGACAGGAACATGTCAATTGCGGGCTTCTTCATCCGGGCATCAGCGAAAGATTGAGGGTTCCACAGGAATTGCACAAGGGCCCTGCACGAACGAAACAGCCCCGCCACGCCCGCGACACATGCGGACGGAGGTCCGCAACGGTCCCCCGGCCCACCGGCACGGCACCGGCAGGAGCGCTCGGCCGACGCGCCGAGTGCCCGGCCCGGCGTCGGGCCGGGCACTCCCGCCGAACAGTCCGGAACCGAGGGTCAGCAGAGCATCCAGCCGCCGTTGTCGGTGTAGTAGCCCCAGCTCATGTACTTCGACGTCTGCGGACCGAACACCCCGTCCACGACGATCAGGGAACTCCGGTTCTTCTGCACCTCGCACGGGGGTCCCTCACCGCTGCCCGCGGCGGTCACCGACGAGCGGAAGCCGTAGCCGGGCCGCACCCCGGTCGCACCGCGCCCGCCAGGTCCGGCGAGGACCTGCCAGGTCCGGCGGCAGCCCGCCGGGGCCGGTTTTCCTGCGGCGGTCGCGCCGCCCGCCCTCGACGGACCCCTACGGGAATTTCTTTGCCGAAGCGGCAAGTTGCCGTGCCGGTTCCGGGACATCGGGTGAGACTGGCGAACACTCCGGCAGAGCGCACACCGACCCGATGAGGAGCCCCGATGAGTGCGACCGAGGCAGCGGTCACCTTCTGGGACGACGTCCACGCCGCCCGTCCGCAGGCCGCCTCCCCCCGCCCCAACGCCCGGCTGGTCGAGACCGCGGCGGACCTGCGGCCCGGCGACGCCCTCGACCTGGGATGCGGCGACGGCGGCGACGCCCTCTGGCTCGCGGGACGGGGCTGGCGGGTCGCGGCCGTCGACCTGTCGGCCGTGGCGGTGCGGCGGCTCACCGAGCGCGCGGCGGGGGCCGGCCTGGGCGAGCAGGTCAGCGCCCGACGCCACGACCTGAGCCGGTCGTTCCCGGCGGGCCGTTTCGACCTCGTGACCGCCCACTATCTGCACACCCCCTACGAACTCGACCGGGCCACCGTTCTGCGCCGGGCCGCGCAGGCCCTGCGCCCAGGCGGCCGCCTGCTGGTCGTCGACCACGGATCGACGGCCCCCTGGTCGTGGGACCAGGACCCCGACGTCCGGTACCCGAGTCCCACGGAGGTCGCGGAGGGCCTGGCCCTGGATCCGGCGACCTGGACGGTCGACCGCGCCGACGCGTCGCCCCGCACGGCCACCGGACCCGACGGGAGCACCGCCGAGGTCACCGACCACATCCTGCTCGTACGCCGCACCGGCTGACCCGGCGGCCGGCCGGTCCGGTCGGCGCGACCGGTCGAACCCGTCGGCCGCCGACCGAACCGGTCGGGCCCGCCGAACCACACCGCTTCAGTCGGCCTCACGGAACCGTGAGCCCCACCGGCCCCGTCGGCCCACCGAACCCGTGGGCCCCACCAACACGTCGGCTCCGCCGCCGCCTTGTTCACCACCGAAGGAAGAGGCCCCATGCCCCCGCCCACAGCCCCTCACCGCCGACGCCGGGACACCCCGCCGCCCCGGACCGCGAACACCGAGGCCGACGTCCTGCGCGGCTTCCTGGACTACCTGCGGACGTCGATGGCGGACAAGGTCGACGGTGCCCCCGAACCCGGGGTGCGGACGGCAGCGGTCCCGTCCGGCACGAACCTGCTCGGCCTGCTGCACCACCTCACCTGGGTGGAGCGCGCCACGTTCCTCGGGGAACGGGTCACCGACTGGCAGGCCACCTTCCGGGCCCCCGAGGGGGACGGCGTCGCCGAGGTCGTCGCCCGCTACCGGGAGACCGTCGACCGGGCGAACGCCGTACTCGACTCCTGCACCGACCTCGCCGCGCCCCTCCCCGGGCGCTCCTCACCCAGCACCCGCTGGGCCCTCACGCACCTGATCGAGGAGACAGGCCGCCACGCCGGTCACGCGGACATCCTTCGCGAACTGATCGACGGGTCGACCGGGCGCTGAGCCCCGGTCGGCCGGCCACCGACCGGGCGGCGGCAGCCGGGCTCCGACGACCGGCCGGCGCGTCCCGAGTTCACCGACACGGGCGGCGACGGCGGCCGTGACGCGTGCCGATGGACCTCACTTGAGGTAGGCGAGGACCGCGAGGACGCGCCTGTTGTCCGCCTCCGACGGGGGCAGGTCCAGCTTGGTGAAGATGTTGGACGTGTGCTTGATGACCGCCCGTTCGGTGATCACCAGCTCCTGGGCGATCGCCGCGTTCGAGCGGCCCTCCGCCATCAGGCCGAGGACCTCGCGCTCGCGCGGGGTGAGGCGGGAGAGCGGGCCGTCGCGGTGGTGCTCCTTGGCGAACAGCTTGGCGACGACGTCGGGGTCCATCGCGGTGCCGCCGGACGCGACGCGGCGCACCGCGTCCACGAAGCCGTCGGGGTCGAACACCCGGTCCTTGAGGAGGTAGCCGATGCCTCCGCTGCCGTCGGCGAGGAGTTCGCGGGCGTAGAGCTGTTCCACGTACTGGGAGAGGACGAGGACCGGCAGGCCGGGGATGTGGCTGCGGGCCTCCAGGGCGGCCCGCAGGCCCTCGTCGGTGAACGTCGGCGGAAGCCGGACGTCGACGACCGCGACGTCCGGCTTGTGGTCGAGGAGGGCCCGGAGCAGTCCGGGCCCGGTGTCCACGGCGGCGACCACCTCGAAGTCGTAGGACTCCAGCAGGCGGACGAGTCCGTCCCGCAGCAGGAAGAGGTCCTCGGCTAGGACAACACGCACGGCAGCTCCATGGTGAGGGTGGTCGGTCCGCCCGGCTTGCTGTTGATGGCGAGGAGGCCGTCGAAGGCGGCCAGCCGGCGTTCGATGCCGCGCAGCCCGGTGCCGCGCGAGGGGTCGGCGCCGCCCCGGCCGTCGTCGATGACCTGGCCGCGCAGGGCGCCGTTCTCGTACCAGAGGTCGATGCTCACGGTGTCCGGCGCGGCGTGCTTGGCGGCGTTGGCGAGGGCCTCGGCGACCGCGAAGTACATGGCGGACTCCACGGGCGCCTCGGGGCGGCCGGGCAGGTCGGCGTTGACGGTCACGTCGAGCGGGCTGTCCATGGCGAGGGCGCGCACCGCGTCGGCGAGGCCGCGGTCGGCGAGCACCGGCGGGTGGATGCCGCGGACCAGGTCGCGCAGTTCGGTCAGGGCGGCGGCGGACGCCTTGCGGGTGTCGGACAGGATGGCGCGGACGGCCTCCGGGTCCTTGCTGAGAAGCTGCTCGGCGACGCCCAGGTTCATGCCGAGGGCGACCAGACGGGCCTGTGCACCGTCGTGCAGGTCCCGCTCGATGCGGCGCAGTTCGGCCGCGGAGCTGCTGACGGCGTCGCTGCGGCTGTCGGTGAGGCGGCGGACGCGCTGGACGGTGCGGGTCGGGGCGAGCAGGGTGCGGGCCAGGGAGGCGTGGGCGCGCAGCAGGGCGGGCCCGGTGGTCAGGCCGGCGGCCAGGACGACGACGCCGAGGACGGCGCAGTACCAGGCGGAGGTCAGGTCGCTGATCTCGATCCACAGGTAGTAGTTGGAGCCCGCGTCGGCGATGGGGCGGTAGTAGGCGGGCATCAGGATGCCGCCGATGCCGCTGACGACGAGGGCGAGGGGCATCAGGGCGAGGGCCACGCCGGCCACCGGGTTGACCAGCATCCAGGCCAGGTCGCGCCAGGTCGCCGGGTCGGTGAGCACCCAGTGGGTGCGCTGCCACTGGCCCTTGAGACCCGGTTCGGCGGCGGGGGCGGGCAGGTACGGCTCCTCGATCGGCCGGCCCGACCAGTTCTCCGCGAGCCGGCGGGAGGCGTTGACCACCGACCGCACGGCGACGGCGAGCGCCGGGACGAGCAGGACGCCCAGGCCGATGCCGATCAGCGAGACCGCGGTCAGGAAGAAGCAGAAGAGGACGAGTTCCGCGATCACGAGACCGAGGACGGGCAGCCCCTTGCCGACGGCTCGGTAACCGGTGCGTACATCCAGACTGTTCACGGTCGTCCCATTCCCCTCTGTGCACGGCTCCCTGCCGTGCCGATGCCCTGAGTCTGCTCCGTGCGGGGGCCGTGCACAGGGGACGTGCGTCCCGTCTTGGATGGTGTACCCAGGTCCCCCTCGGGACGCCACCGAGGTGGCTGTCCCGCTCCCGGCGCGACGTCTTGACTTGTTCCATGACGATGCGACAGCGACTGCGGCACCTGCTCCTCCCGCTGTGCGTCCCGCTGCTCCTGGCGGGGGGCGCCGGCACCGCCTCCGCGACCCCCGCGGTGCGGGCGGAGACCCGCGCCGCCTCCGAACTCCCCACGGCCGACGGGACGTCCGGTCTGCCGGCGACCGTCGACGCGATCGTGCGCCGGCAGCTCGCCGACCACCGGATCCCCGGCGCGTCGGTGGTGGTCGTCGAGCGCGGCCGGCCGGTCCTCACCCGCGGGTACGGCGTCGCCGACGCCGCCGCGGGGACGCCGGTCGACCCGCGGCGCACCGGGTTCTTCCTGGCCTCCGACGCCAAGCTGTTCACGGCGGTCGCGGTCCTGCAGCAGGTGGAGCGCGGCCGTCTCGACCTGTCGGCCGACGTCAACCGCTACCTCAGGACCTTCCAGGTGAAGGACACGTATCCGGGCCACCCCGTGACGGTACGCGATCTGCTCACGCACACGGCGGGCTTCGACAACACCATCATCGGGCGGGCCGCCACCC
The DNA here is from genome assembly GCF_044767675.1 of Streptomyces sp. NPDC101219. NCBI lineage: Bacteria > Bacillati > Actinomycetota > Actinomycetes > Kitasatosporales > Streptomycetaceae > Streptomyces > Streptomyces sp. NPDC101219. The sequence continues at coordinate 42,853 of NZ_JBIWOK010000006.1, read as the reverse complement.
GGCCCGAGGACGTGCGCCCGCTCGGCGAGAGCCTCGCCGCGCACCAGCCGCGCCGGGTACGCCCGCCGGGCGAGGTCGCCAGCTACGACAACTACGGTGTGGCGCTGGCAGGTTACCTGGTCGAGTCGGTGACGGGCACGCCGTTCGCCGACTACCTGGAGCAGTCGGTGCTGCGGCCGCTCGGGATGACGCGGACCAGCTTCGCGCAGCCGCACTCGCCCGCCGTCGCCGCCGGCCTCGCCCGCGGCCACCGCCCGGCGGGCGGTGGCCAGCGCGCCCAGGACGGGCAGTACGGCGACTGGTCCCCGACCGGTGCGGGCGCGGTCACCACGGCGGCCGACATGGGCCGGCTGCTGACCGTGCTGCTCGACGGCGGCGGCCCGGTGCTGACCGAACGCTCGACCGCGGCACTGATGAAGCGTCAGTTCGGCAACGACGAGCGGCTGCCCGGCCTCGGCTACATCCTGGAGGAGCGGGTCCGCGACGGGCAGCGGATGCTCGTCAAGGACGGCGACCTGCCCGGCTTCCACGGCAATCTCGCCCTGCTGCCGGACCGGGACGCGGCGGTGTACGTCGTCTACAACGGCGACGGCGAGAACGGCTCCGCCGCCTACGCGGGGCAGGAGGTCGTGGACCGTTTCGCCGACCACTTCGGCACGGCCGCCGGCGCCCGCCGCTCCGTCTCGCGGGCCGACGTCACGCCGTACGAGGGCGAGTACCGCTCCACGCGCACCAGTTCCTCGGAGCTGACCCGCGTCAGCGCCCTGATCGGGTCGGTCCGGGTGACCGCGGGCGAGGGTGCGACGCTGACCACGACCGGGCTGTCCCGCGACCCGGGGGTGAGCGAGCGGCACTGGGTGCAGCTGAGCCCGGGGCTGTTCCAGGAGAAGGGCGGCCAGGACCGCATCGCGTTCCGCGACGGACGCCTGTCGGTCGCCTCCGACGCCTCCGTCTCCTACGAGCGGCTGCCCTGGTACCTCTCCCCGGTGCTGCACCAGCAGGTGCTGCTCGGCTCGCTGGCGTTCCTCGCGCTGACGGTGCTCGCTCTGCCTGTGCTCGCCCTGGTGCGCCGCCGCTCCCCGGGCGCGCCGGCCGGGGCACGGGCCGCACGACTGCTGCTGTGGGCGTCCGGTGCGCTGATCATCGCGGCGGTGGTCTGCTTCCTGCTGCTGTCCGCCGACCCGAACGCCCTCAACCGCACGATCATCGTGGGCGATTCGCCGCTGCTGAGGGCCGTCCCGGCGCTGACCGGCGTCGCGCTGGCGACCACGGGCGCCATGGTGGTGTGCACGGTCCTGTCCTGGCGGCGCCGCTGGTGGGCGGTGACCGGGCGGCTCCACTACACGTGCAGCACGCTGGCGGCGCTGATCTTCCTGGGGGTGGCCGCCTCGTACCGGCTGGTGGGGTGAGGCGGAGGGCCTGGCCGGCGCCAGGCGGCCGCAGGAGGACGGAGGGGAACCGCCCGTCCGGGACGCGATGCGCCCGGACGGGCCGTTCCTTGTGGGCCGGGGGCTCACATCACCCGGCTTTCTTACGCCGTGCCCAGTGCTGCCCGACCAGAGCGATCACGAAGGTCGCCGGAACGACAGAAGGCGTTCGCCCGCCCGGCACCGAAGAGCGCGCCCGCGCAGGTGCGGTACCTGGTCAAGAAGCTCAAGAGAACGAAGGCGGTCGCCCAGATGCTGAGGGTCTCCCAGCGCACCGTCGAGCGGTACGTGAAGGGCCAGATCAGGAAGCCCCGCCCCGACCTCGCCGCGCGTCTGGAGCGCGAGGTGAAGAGGCGGTGGAAGCCGCAGATCCGGGCCAAGGCCAAGGAGACGGCGGCCGGGACGGGCGGCATCGTCATCGACACCTGTGCCCGCATCGGCTACGCCGCGCCGATCGGGCCGACGGACCAAGACCGCATCCGACACCTGACCGTCGCCTGCTCCCGCAGTACGCCGCCCGCCTCTTCGACGCCCAGGAGGCCAGCGCAACCGACCAACAACTCGAGGATATCGCGGCCGAAGCGCTCAAGAAGGCGTACTTCCAGGACGGCGGCCGCCGCGTCGGCTCCCTGGAAGAAGTCTGGTTCACGGACATTGAACACCTCGAGTTCGACCTGTAGCAGCCGCACCTCGAACAGCTTTTGGGGCCCCGGACCGATGTAGTCTGGAGCTCACGAGCATGTCCGTTGCAGTCCGGCTCAAGGTCTGCCCACGAGCCGCTTCGGCAGCTCAGGCAGCCTGGCCGACACAGTCGAGCCGCTCCTGGGTGTAGGCGAATAGAACAAGCCATTCCCCATCTGATTGTCCCCTTGCGAAGCTCCTTGTGAGTTCCGCCACGAAGCAGCCTGGGCAATGGGCACGCCCCGTCCAGCACAGCGGAACCTTCCGGCCATTGGAGCCGCGCTGATCTTGCTTGTGAACCTTGGTGTTGATCTACGGTTGCCCCGGCGTCCGCGCATATGCCGACCACGTATCAGCACGGGTGCCGTCAGCCACAACCATCATTCCAAGGGGGAACCGTTTTGCTTACCGCAACGCGCTCGAAGACGAGGCGTCCAGTTATGAGGCGTATCGCCACTGCTGTTGCGACCGCCACCGCCGCGACCCTACTGGCGACGACTGCAGCACAGGCGGCCCCGCCGGCTCCCGCTCAGCCGGGGGCGGTTCAGACCATCGAGGCGGCACAGATCGTCCTTGAGCAGCTGAAGAGCAAGGGTGAGGTGACCGACCAGCTGGTGGTCGACACCCTCGACCCTGCACAGGCCGCCCGCTATCAGAAGCTGCTGGACAGCGGCATGTTCGACGCGATGTTCCGTGCCGCTGAGCAGAGCAACCAGTTCAGCGCCAGCGACGTCCGCCTGAGCATGACCCTCGCAGCACTGACGAACGACGACGCTGACATCGACGCTATCCTGAACATCACCGCCGAGGACATCGCTGCCGCCATTGAGTGGCAAACCGAAACCAGCGGGCCAGAAAAGGACGGGATGCTGAAGCCTCAGTGGGAATTCAACTGGGGCATCGCCACCGGCACTCTCTATCTGAACCGTAAGGAGACACGCAACGCGCGCGACGCCGGCTACATCGTCGCCCTGGCGGCCGGCGTGTGCTCCGCCGGCTTCCCCATCTGCTTTCCCATCACGGCCCAGGCGGGCGGGATCGGGATTGCAGCGGCCCGCTACTACGAAGAGGGAAACTGCGTGAAGCTGAAGGTGATCGGCCCTACGCTGAAGCCAGAGCGGCACAAGAAGGGCCAGCGCAACTGCAAGTAAGGGGGAACCCAGCGGTGCTTGAAGACACACTGTCGAACGCCGTTTATGCGCTCATCGTTGGGGCATGGCTGCTCTATCTGGGACCGATGGCGTGGCGGCGGTTCGCATCTGACCCGCACGCCATCGACCGGGCAGCTCTGCGCTATGCGACCGTGATTGCGGCCCTTCTCGGCGCGGCAGTCGGTGCAACAGTGGCGCTGGTCAGTACATGGCCGGGCATCACAGCAGGCCTTGCAGTATTTGCCTTCGCGAGGATCGTGATTCCGCGACACGCTCGATGGCAACTGGCAGGAGAGAAGGGGCCCCGCCCCTCTGCCTGAGAGAAGGCCCTCACCCGCTGGTGAGGGCCTTCTGCTTCGCTACTGAGCCTGCTGGCCGCCGCGCCGGCTCGCTGGAGACCGCTCGCGACCGGCAAGGGCCCCTGACCGCCCTCGGCCTCACCGGATGACATCCGGACAGACCACGATCATGCAAGGGACCCTGGTGTTTGAGCCGAGGCGCGCTGCGGGGCCCGGGCAGGTGACTGTCTGCCCGGGCCCCGTCGTGCGGAGGGGTGGTGGTCGGCTACCAGCGGGTGGTTTCGCCGAAGAAGTCGTCGATCTCCACGGCCTCGCCCGCCGCCCGGGCCGCGCGCAGGACGTGCAGGCCGACGGCGAGGTCGAGGACGCCGAGGCCGAAGGGCGAGAAGATGACCGGCCTGTCGTCGCCGACGGCCACCTCGCCGCGGATGAACTGGGCGAGGGTGCCGGTGACGAAGTGGCGGTCGCCGTACTTCTGTTCGGCGAGGTGGGGGGAGGTGTTGGCCTTCAGGCAGTGCTCGACGTCGTCGAGGATGTTGTAGGCGCCCTCGATGAGCTCCGGGCCGATGTCGCGCAGCGAGATGTTGAGGACGACCTGGCCGGGTGCGAAGGCGTCCGGCTCGGTGATGTACGGCTCGGCGGCGGTGGTGGCGAGGACGACCACGTCGGCGCCGGTGAGGGCGGTGGAGAGGTCGGGCTCGGTGCCGGCGGAGTAGCCGAGGGCGTCCCTCGTGTGGGCGGCGAGCGCCGCGCCGTACTCCGCGTTCCGGTCGTGGACCGTGACGGAACCGACCTGCCAGTCGCGGGCGGCGAAGAACTCCAGGATGTTGCGGGCGATGATGCCCGCGCCGACGACGGTCAGCCGTCCGGCGACGCGCCCGCCGGTGAGCCGTTCCGCGGCGAGGACCGCGGAGGCGGCCGTGCGGGCGGCGCTGATCTGCGAGGCCTCCAGACAGGCGAAGGGGTAGCCGGTCTCGTGGTCGTTGAGCAGCAGGGCCGCCGAGGCGCGCGGGATGCCGCGGTCGATGTTGGCGGGGAAGCTGCTGATCCACTTGATGCCGGACACGTCGGCGCCGGCGCCCAGGTGGGCGGGGAGCGCGATGATGCGGGCGTCGGGCTTGTCGGGGAAGCGGAGGAAGTAGCTGTCGGGGTTCACCGAGTCGCCCGCGTGGTGGGCGAGGTAGGTGTCGCGGACGACGTCGACGATGTCCTGGCGGGAGGCCGAGATGATCTCCCGCGCGGCCTTGCCGCCGACGACGCTGAACTCGTACATGACAGAAGGGTCCTTGGGTTCGTGAGCGGATGAGGGGGAGCGGACGGCGGCCGTGCGGGCGGGCGCCGCTCAGCGGCTCGCCAGCGGCTGCTCGGGCGACTCGGCCGGCTGCTGCGCGGGGGGCGCGGCCGGCTGGGGCTGCTCCTCGCCGTGGCTGAGCTCGGGCAGCCAGCGCAGCCAGGACGGCAGCCACCAGTTGGACCTGCCGAGCAGGGCCATGACAGAGGGCAGCAGGACGGCGCGCACCAGGGTGGCGTCGAGGAAGACGGCGACGGCGAGGCCGACGCCGAGCTGCTTGAAGTCCTGCATGGACAGGGTGCCGAAGACCGCGAAGACGGCGACCATGATGAGTCCGGCACTGGTGACGACCCCGGCGGTGGCGCGCACGCCGTGGGCGACCGCGGCGCGGTTGTCGACGCCCTGGTCGTAGGCCTCGCGGATCCGGGAGACCACGAAGACGTGGTAGTCCATCGACAGTCCGAACAGGACGACGAAGACGAACAGCGGCATCCAGGACTCGACGGCGCCGACGGCGGTCGTGCCGACCAGTTCGTCGCCCCAGCCCTTCTGGAACACGGCGGTCATCACGCCGTAGGCGGCGACCACGGACAGCAGGTTGAGGACGATCGAGGTGAGCGCGATGACCGGGGAACGGAAGCAGAGCAGCATCAGCAGGAAGCTGACGCCCATCACGAAGGCGAAGACGGGCACGATCGACGACTTGAGCTGGTCGTTGTAGTCGGTCGAGAAGGCCAGGTCGCCGCCGACCAGCGCCTGGTTGTCCGCGTCCTTGCCCAGGGTGGCGGGGATGATGTCGCCGCGCAGCTCCTGAAGGGCGCGCTCGGAGGTGGCGTTGCGGCCGTCGCCGGCGAGCGGCGCGCTGATGACCGCGATGTCCTCGTCCGCGTGGACGGTGACCTCGACGGGGTTCTTGACGTGGCCGGAGGCGAGGGCGCGCTCCTTGAAGCCGTCGAGGGCGCCGGTGGCCTCGGCGGAGGTGATGTCGGCGGTCTTGAAGACGATCTGGGCCGGTGCCGGGGCGCCCGGGAAGACGGCTTCGATCCGCTGCGCGGTTTGGGCGGTGACGTTGTCGGCGGGGAGCAGCTGGTCGAAGCCGAGCTTCTCCGTCTTCATGGACAGCGCCGGTGCGGCGAGGGCGAGGAGGAAGGCGATGCCGAGGACGGCGAAGAGGGCGGGCGTCCGCAGCACCGCGCCGAGCAGCCGGCCCGGCTTCTGGTCCGCGGTGCGGACGGCCTTCTTGCGGCGCAGGCCGGGGATCCGGCCGGCGTCGATCCGGTCGCCGAGCATCGCCATCACGGCGGGCAGCACCGTCATGGAGCCGAGCACCGCGATGAGGACGACCTCGATGGTGGCGATGGCGAAGCCCTCGAACACGGTCAGGCCGGAGAGGAACATGCCGGACATGGCGACGGCGACCGTGAGGCCGGAGATCAGCACCGAGCGGCCGGAGGTCGCGGCGGCGATGCGCAGCGCGCTCTCCTTGTCCCGGCCGGCGGCGCGCTCCTCCCGCTCGCGGCGGATGTAGAAGAGGCAGTAGTCGACGCCGACGGCGAGACCCATCAGCAGCAGCACCGAGTTGGTCATGGCGTCGACCGGGACGAGCTGGCTGGACAGCGCGAGCAGACCCATGGCGGCGACGCACGCGGTGATGGCGAGGATCAGCGGCAGGAGGGCGGCGACGAGCGCGCCGAACACGACGAGGAGGATGCCGAGGGCGACGGGCACGGCGGTGAACTCGGCGCGGGTGAAGTCCTCGCCGAGGGAGTCGTTGATGCCCTTGAGGCCGCTGGCGGCGCCGTACTGGCCGAGGGTCACGCCGGGGTGGGCGTCCTCGGTCTCGGCGAGCGCGTCGATGACGGGCTGGATGCGGTCGGCGGCGGTGTCCGGGTCGCCCTTCACGGCGAACTGGATCAGCGCGTCGTGCCGGTCCTCGGAGACGGCGCCCGTCTTGTAGGGGTCGCCGATGTTCTGGGCGAGGCCGGTGCCGTCCACGGCGGCGATGGCGTCGGCGACGGCCTTCTTGAACTCCGGGTCTGCCGCGGTGTGTTCGCCGCTGTGCACGAGGACCATCTCGGGCGCCGGGCTGGTGATGCCGGCGTCGACGAGGACCCGGGCGGCACGGCCGGACTCGCCCGTGCCGTAGTCGGCCTCGGTCAGGCTCTTCTGCCCCGCCATGCCGCCGAGGACCGTGAGCGCGATGACGGCGAAGAGCCATCCGAAAAGTGCGGTCTTGGGGTGCCGGGCGCTCCAGGCGCCCAGTGACGCCGCCAGATTTCGTTGCCTTGCCATTACCTCTCCCAGTGGGACGTCAGCGGGGCGCTGGATGAGCGACGTCACTCACTGTAAATATCCGGGAGGCTGCAACTTCCCGTGCGCGCATGTCAGTTGACTGCCGCTGCAGCATCCTGCCAACCCGGTTCCGGGGGCAATGTCTGCAACATGCTGCAGCGGCAGCCCGTTGCCAGGAGGAGCGGCGCGATCCGGCCAAGTCGGCGGTTAGGTTCCTTCTCGTCGGGACTTTCCGGACGGTGCGGAAAAGCGATCCGCCCACCGTGGCCCATTCACCGGATTCCCGCCCCGAACGTACCCACCCCCGCCGGTTCCCATGCCATTCCACAACCAGCCAACCACTTCACCTGAAGCGTGAAAGGGGGAATTCCGTGAACACCGCGATCGAGGCGGCCGGCCTGACGAAGCAGTACGGCAGCCACCGCGCCCTGGACGGCGTGGACCTGTCGGTCGAAGCGGGCACCGTGCTCGGCCTGCTCGGGCCCAACGGAGCGGGCAAGACCACTACGGTCCGCACGCTCGCGACCCTGCTCGAACCCGATGCCGGCACGGCTCGCGTCGCGGGCTTCGACATCGTGCGGCAGCGGCGCGAGGTGCGCCGCCGGATCGGTCTCGCCGGGCAGTACGCGGCCGTCGACGAGTTGCTGACCGGGCGCGAGAACCTGGTCCTGCTCGGCCGGCTGCTGCGGCTCGGCCGCCGGGGCGCCGCCGCCCGGGCCGCCGAACTGCTGGCGCAGTTCGAGCTGGAGGCCGCCGCCGACAAGCCCGCCCGGGAGTACTCGGGCGGCATGCGGCGCCGCCTCGACCTGGCCGTCAGCCTGATCGCCTCGCCCGAGGTGCTCTTCCTCGACGAGCCCACCACCGGCCTCGACCCGGCCAGCCGGGCCACGCTGTGGCGAATGGTGCAGGACCAGGTCGACCAGGGTGTCACCGTCCTGCTGACCACGCAGTACCTGGAGGAGGCGGACTTCCTCGCGGACCGGATCCTGGTCGTCGACCGGGGCCGGGTGATCGCCGAGGGCACCTCCGACGAGCTGAAGCGGAAGGTCGGCGGCGAACGCCTGGAGGTCGCCGTCGCCGATCCCGCCGGGCTGGCGCAGGCCGTGGCCGTGCTGACGCCGCTCGCGGTGGGCCCGCCGCAGCTGGACGAGCGGCAGCGCACCGTCCACGTGCAGTTGCCGGACGGCATGGGCGCGCTGGCGTCCGCCGCGACCGCGCTCGAGTACGCGGGCGTCACCGTCGAGGAGTTCGCGCTGCGGCGCCCCTCGCTCGACGACGTGTTCTTCCATCTGACCGGCGAGCTCACCGGCACGCCGGCCCCGCACCCCGACGCAGCGAAGGCGGAGGCGTCCCCATGAGTTCGGTGCTTGCCCACGGCAGTGACGTCGCGGCCCTCACCGGCCGGCACCTGCGCCACCTGCGGCGCACCCCGGAGAAGATCATCGGCGTGGCGCTGACGCCCGTCGCGATGGTCGTGATCCTGGGCTATCTCTTCGCGACCGTCGTCGAGGTGCGGAACACCGGCGGCAGTTACCGCGAGTACATCATGGCCGGGGTCTTCGCCCAGGTCGGGCTCTCCTGCATCGGCATCACCGCGATCGGTGTGGCCGGTGACCTCGGCAAGGGCCTCATCGACCGGTTCCGCTCGCTGCCGATGGGCCGCGCCACCGTCCTGGTCAGCCACACCCTGGCCGACCTCGCCGCCGCGGCCCTGAGCATCGGGCTCGTCGCGGTCACCGGACTCGCCGTGGGCTGGCGGGTGCACGGCTCCTTCGTCGAGAACGCGGCCGGCTTCCTGCTGCTGCTCGGCTTCGCCTACGCCATGCTCTGGGTCGGCGCCCTCCTCGGCATGGTGATGCGCAACCTGGAGGCGATCAGCGGCGTCGCCGCCCTGCTCCTGGTGCTGTTCTCCTTCCTCTCCAGCTCGTTCATGCCGCTGACCGGACTTCCCGGCTGGCTGCGCACCGTCGCCGAATGGAATCCGGTCAGCGCGGTCTCCGAGGCCTGCCGGCAACTGTGGGGAAACACCGGGGCCGCCACGTCGGCAAGTTTCCCGGTGGAGAACGCGGTGCTCGTATCGGCGATCAGCATCGGGGTGCTCGTCGCCGTTCTCATACCTCTCAGCCTGCGCGTGTACCGCATTTCGGCAACGCGATAGGGCTTGTCCTACTGGGGGAATCATGCCGGTCATATCGGCTCCGCACGAATTCAACACCGAAGATCTCTACGTCGATCTGCGGGCGCTGTACGGATACCCACTGCACCTCAAGTGTGAGGGCTTCAATTTCGCCGGTTCGATCAAGCTCAAGGCCGCCGCGAGCATGATCGAGGCGGCCGAGCGCAGCGGTGCGCTCACCCCGGGCTCGACGCTGGTGGAGTCGTCGTCGGGGAACCTCGGCGTCGCGCTCAGCGTGATCGCCGCGGCCAAGGGCTACCGCTTCATCTGCGTGGTCGACACGCGGACGAACGTCGCCACGCGCAAGCTCATCGAGGCGCTCGGCAGCGAGGTGCACACCGTCACGGAGCCGGCCGAGGAGGGCGGGTTCCTGGCGGCCCGGCTCACCTACGTCCGGAGGCTGCTCGCCGAGGACCCACGGGCCGTGTGGCTGAACCAGCACGCCAACCCGGACAACTGGCGGGCGCACTACCGCACCACGGCCCCCGAGATCGAGAAGCGGTTCCCCGACCTGGACGTGCTGTTCGTCGGATCCGGCACCACCGGCACGCTGATGGGCTGCGCCCGCTACTTCAAGGAGCTGCCGCGGCCGGTGACCGTCGTCGCGGTCGACAGCGTCGGCTCCGTCACGTTCGGCGGCCCGCCCGGCCCGCGCCTGATCCCCGGGCTCGGCACCGGCGTGCGTCCCGCGCTGCTCGACACCTCGTTCATCGACGACGTGGTGCACGTGTCCGAGGCCGACACGGTGAGCGCCTGCCACGCCCTGGCCCGCGGCGGATTCCTCTTCGGCGGCTCCACCGGGACCGTGGTGAGCGGTGCGCTGCGCTGGCTCGCCGAGCACCGTCCCGGCGAGAACGGCACGGCGGTCGCGATCGCCCCGGACCTCGGTGAGCGCTATCTGGACACCGTCTACCAGCAGAGCTGGGTGCGCGAGGTGTACGGCCTCGAACCGACCGGACTCTCCACGGGAGCTGCGCAGTCATGACCTCCTCCACCCCTCCCGCCCGGCAGCTGCCGCTCTCCGCCGCCCAGCGCGAGATGTGGTACGGGCAGCAGGCCGACCCGGGCAACCCCGTGTTCACCATGGGTGACTTCCTGGAGCTGCGCGGCCCCCTGGACACCGCCCGCTTCACGGCCGCGTGGCAGCGCGTGCTGCGGGAGGCCGGCACCCTGCGCGCCCTGTTCAGCGAGCACGACGGCGAGCCGCGCCAGGAGCTGGCCGACGCCGCGGACTTCCCCGTCGAGACGCTCGACCTGTCCGGCGAGCCGCACCCGCGCGACGCCGCCGAGACGTTCATGCGGCAGGACCTGCTGGTGCCGCCGGACCTGACCGCGGGCACGCTCCGCTCGGTCCTGCTGCGGCTCGGCCCGGAGCACCTGCTGTTCTACATCCGGGTCAACCACATCCTGGTCGACGGCTTCAGCCGCGTCCTCGTCTACAACCGGCTCGCCGCGCTGTACGCGGACCCGGACGCCGAGGGCGCGTTCCCCGACCCGCGCACCCTCACCGACGACGAGGCCGCCTACGCCGAGACGCCCAAGTACCGCAAGGAGCAGGCGTTCTGGCGGGCCCGCTTCGAGGAGCAGCCGGAGCCGGTGAGCCTCTCGCCGCGCCCCGGCGGGCCCGCCCGGAGCTCGCTGCGCTGCGAGGCGGTGCTGCCCGCCGCCACGGTCGAGCGGCTGCGGGCGCTGGCCTGGGACGCCCGTGTCACCTGGCAGACGCTGCTGATCGCCGCCACCGGCGCGTACGTGCAGCGGGCCGCCGGCGTGGACCGCGCCCTGCTCACCCTCGCGGTGCCGGCCCGTGCCACGGCCGCCGCACGCGCGGTCCCGGGCATGCGCGCCAACTTCGTGCCGCACCCGGTGCGGGTGCGTCCCGGCCTGACGGTCGCCGACTTCCTGCGGGACAGCGCGGGCGAGCTGCGCGCCACGCTGCGGCACCAGAACTACCGGGGTGACCGCATCCGCCGCGACCTCGGCTTCACCGGCGACGCGGGCCGCTCGCTCGGCCCGACCGTCAACGTCCTGGAGTCGGGCTTCGACTACGCCTTCGGCGCGTGCACCGGTCTGCTGCACAACCTGTCGACCGGTCCGGTCGAGGACCTCCAGATCATCTACCTCGACGCGGCCGAGGAAGGCTACGCGGTCCGTCTGGACGCCAACCCGACGCGCTACACGCAGGAGGAGCTGGACCTGCACCGGCGCCGGCTGTTCGCCTGGCTGACCACGCTCGCCGAGGCGGGCCCCGACGCGCGCGTCGACCGACTCGACGTGCTGCTGCCGGAGGAGTCGGCGGCGGTGCGGGCGGGCTGGGCGGCGACCACGGTCGAGGAGCCCTACGCCGGTGTGGTGGAGCGGGTGCGTGCGCAGGCTGCCGCACATCCGGACCGGCTCGCCGTGCAGGACCCGGACGGTACCGCCACCTACGCCGAACTCGTCGGCCGTGCATCGGCGTTGAGCCGCCGGCTGAGGGCGGCCGGGGTGCGCCGCGGGTCACGGGTGGCGATGCTGTGCGAACCCGGCATCCCCTTCGTCACCGGCATCCTCGCGATCCTGGGCGCCGGAGCCGCCTGGGTCCCGCTCGACCTGCGCGCCCCCCGGGCCCGCACCGCCGCCCTGCTCGACGACTCCGGCCCCGACGTCCTCTACACCGGGCCCGGACTCGACGACACCGCCGCCCAGTTGCTGGCCGCGGCCACCTGCGCGCCGGCCACGGTCAGCTGGGACGCCTCCCGCGACACCGACCTCCTGCCGCCCTCCGGCACCGGCGACGACCTCGCCTACGTCATCTTCACCTCAGGCTCCACCGGGCGCCCCAAGGGCGCGATGGTCCACCGCGCCGGCATGGTCAACCACCTGCTGGCCAAGGTCGACGACCTGGGCATGACCGCCGACGACGTGACCGTGCACAACGCCCCGGTCACCTTCGACATCTCCGTCTGGCAGATGCTCTGCCCCCTCATCACCGGCGGACGACTCCTCGTCGTCGACCGCGACACCGCCGCCGACCCCCAGGAACTCTTCGGCCGCATCACCACCGACGGCGTCACCGTCCTGGAGGTCGTCCCCTCCCTCCTGCGCGCCGCCGTCGACGCATGGGAGTCGGGCACCCCCAGGCCCGCGACGGGCGGGCTGCGTTCGCTGATGGTCACCGGGGAGACGCTCCCCGCGGACCTCGCGGTCGCGTGGGGCCGGCTGGAACCCGGTATACCGCTGGTGAACGCCTACGGGCCGACGGAGTGCTCCGACGACGTCACCCACGCCGTCATCACCCCGACGACCGCGCTCGACACCCGCGCCCCCATCGGCCACCCCGTCCGCAACACCCGCCTCTACATCCTCGACCACCACCTCCAACCCGTACCCCCCGGCACACCCGGCGAGCTCTACGTCGCCGGCACCGGCGTCGGACACGGCTACCTCAACGACCCCACCAAAACCGCCACCACCTTCACCGCCGACCCCCACACCCCCCACCCCGGCGCCCGCATGTACCGCACCGGCGACCGCGTCCGCCAACGCCCCGACGGCCAACTCGAATTCCTCGAACGCACCGACCACCAGATCAAAATCCGCGGCCACCGCATCGAACTCGGCGAAATAGAAACCGCCCTCCGCCAACTCCCCGGCATCACCGACGCCGCCACCACCGTCCACCACGGACAACTCGTCGCCTACCTCATCGGCACCACCGAGGACGCGAAGACCGCTCTCGCGGCGACACTGCCGGGCTACATGGTCCCCAGCACGTTCGTCACCCTCCCCGCCCTCCCCCTCACCCCCAACGGCAAGATCGACCGCAAGGCCCTGCCCGCACCCGATCCGGACACCGACGTCTCGGGGCTGGTGCCGGCGCGCACCCCGCGCGAGCGGGCGCTGTGCGAGATCTTCGCGGAGGTCCTCGGGCTGCCCGCCGTCGGCATCGACGACAGCTTCTTCGACCTGGGCGGGCACTCGCTGCTCGCCACCAGGGTGGCGTCCCGCATCCGGGCCCGGCTCGGCATCGAGGTCACCATCCGGACGCTGTTCCACGCGCCGACGGTCGCGGAGCTCGCCACGCGCCTGGACGGCGCGGACGGGCCGCCGCGGCCGGCGCTGACGGCCGCCGATCCCCGCCCGGACGAGCTGCCGCTCTCCCCCGCCCAGCAGCGGCTGTGGTTCCTGAACCACCTGGAGACCGGCGCCGCCGCCTATCACCTGCCGTTCGCCGTGCGCCTGTCCGGCGAGCTGGACACGGCTGCGCTGGGCGCGGCGCTGGGCGACGTCGTGGCCCGCCACGAGAGCCTGCGCACCGTCTTCCCGGACGCCGGGGGCCGGCCGGTCCAGCGGATCCTGCCGCCGGAAGCGGCGCTCCCCGCGCTGCCGGTCACCGTGACGAGCCGTGAGGCACTGGCCGGGGCACTGGCCGCCGCGGCCGCCCGGGACTTCGACCTGGCGGCCGAACTCCCCCTGCGCGCCGAGCTGTTCCGGCTCTCCGGCGACGAGCACGTCCTGCTGGTCGTGCTGCACCACATCGCGTCCGACGGCTGGTCCGTCGCCCCGCTGGCCCGCGACCTCGCCGAGGCGTACGGGCGGCGGCGGGCGGGCGAGGCCCCCGAGCGGGCGCCGCTGCCGGTGCAGTACGCGGACTACACGCTGTGGCAGCGCGGCCTCCTGGACACGGTGGCCGAGGAGCAGCTCGCCTTCTGGAAGGCGGCGCTCGACGGCCTCCCGGAGGAGCTGGAGCTGCCGGCCGACCGGCCGCGGCCCACCGTGCCCACCCACCGCGGCGGCACGGTCGCCTTCCGGGTCGACGCCGGACTCCACGCGGCCGTCGCCGCGCTGGCCCGGGCCGAGGGCGCGAGCACCTTCATGGTGCTCCAGGCCGCGCTCGCCACGCTCCTGTCGAGCCTCGGCGCGGGCGAGGACATCCCGCTGGGCACGCCCGTCGCGGGACGCACCGATCCGGCCCTGGACGAGCTGGTCGGCTTCTTCGTCAACACCCTGGTGCTGCGCACCGACCTGTCCGGCGACCCGACCTTCCGCGAGCTGCTCGACCGGGTCCGCACCGGCGACCTGGCCGCCTACGCGCACCAGGACCTGCCGTTCGAGACGCTCGTCGACGCGCTCGCGCCGAGCCGGTCGCTGTCCCGGCAGCCGCTGTTCCAGACGATGCTGGTGCTGCAGAACAACGCCTCCGCCGACCTCGCCCTGCCCGGTCTGGACGTCGAGACGGTCCCGGTCCGCGGCGGCACCGTCAAGCTGGACCTGGCGTTCGAGCTGACGGAGCGGCACCGGCCCGACGGGGCGCCGGACGGCATCGACGCCGTCCTGGAGTACAGCAGCGACCTGTTCGACGAGGCGACGGCCCGCTCGATGGCGGAGCGGTTCGCGCACCTCGTCGGCGTGCTGACCCGCGACCCCGACCTGCCGCTGGGCCGGGTCGACGTCCTGCTGCCCGCCGAACGCGCCCGCGTCCTGGGAACGTGGGCCGGGCCGGTGCAGGACGTCGCCGTGGCCCCGGTGCACGAGCTGTACGCGGCCCGGGCGGCGGCGCAACCCGCCCACCCGGCACTGGAGTTCGGCACGCAGGTGCTGTCGTACGCCGAGCTGGACGCCCGCGCGAACCGGCTCGCCCACGAGCTGGCCGCCCGCGGCACCGGGCCCGGCGACCTGGTGGCGCTGCTGCTGCCGCGTTCACCGGAGATGGTCGTCGCGCTGCTCGCCGTCCTCAAGGCGGGCGCCGCCTACCTGCCGATCGACGCCGCCTACCCGCGGGACCGGATCGGCTACATGCTCGACGACGCGCGTCCGGTGCTCGCCCTGACCACGGACGCCGAGTCCGCCGGCCTGGACGGCTCGGACGTGCCCCGGCTGCTGCTCGACGACCCGGACGTGCGGGCCGCGGTGCGCTCCCGGCCGGACCGTGCGGTCACGGACGCCGACCGGACCCGGCCGCTGACCGTCCGCGACGCCGCGTACGTCATCTACACCTCCGGTTCCACCGGCCGGCCCAAGGGCGTCGTCGTGGAGCACCGCACGGTCGCCGTGATGGTGGCCGACCAGGGACCGCGGATGGGCATCGGTCCCGCGACCCGCTGGCTGCAGTTCGCCTCGTACAGCTTCGATGCGGCGACCTGGGAGCTGTCCATCGGGCTGCTGTCGGGCGCGACGATGATCCTGTCGACGGCCGAGGCGCGCGGCCCGGGCGGGCCGCTCGCCGAGCTGGTGGAACGCACCGGCACCACCATGGTCTGCCTGCCGCCGACGGTGCTGTCCGCGTGGCCGGCCGACCGGCCGATGCCGGACGGTGTGCAGCTGGTCGTGGCGGGCGAGGCCTGCCCGCCGGAGCTGGTGGAGCGGTTCTCCCGCGGGCGCGTGATGCGCAACGCGTACGGGCCGACCGAGGCGACCGTCTGCGCGAGCATCAGCGAACCGCTGTCCGGCGCGGTCAAGCCGCCCATCGGGTTCCCGCTGCACAACACGCGGCTGTACGTGCTCGACGGCCGGCTGCGGCCGGTCGCGCCGGGCGTGACCGGCGAGCTGTACATCGGCGGCGACCAGCTGGCCCGCGGCTACCTGCGGCGCCCGGAGCTGACCGCGGGCCGGTTCGTCGCCGACCCGTACGCCACCGCGCCGGGCGGCCGGATGTACCGCTCCGGTGACCTGGTCCGCTGGAATGCCGACGGCAGCCTCGACTACGTGGGCCGCGTCGACGACCAGGTGAAGCTGCGCGGCTTCCGCATCGAACCGGGCGAGATCGAGGGCGTGCTGCTGTCCCGGGACGACATCGCGGGCGCCGCGGTGATCGTCCGCGAGGACCGGCCCCGGGACAAGCGGCTCGTCGCGTACGTCGTCGCCGCGGGCGACCCGGTGGACGTGCGGGAGGTCCGGTCGCGTCTCGCCGCCGAGCTGCCCGAGCACATGGTGCCGAGCGCGGTCGTCGCCCTCGACGCGCTGCCGCTCACCGGCAACGGCAAGCTGGACCGGCGGGCCCTGCCCGCGCACGACCACACCCTGGCCGCCGCGGGGCCGGCGCCCGCCAACGAGCGGGAGGCGCTGCTGTGCCGGGCGTTCGCGGAGGTGCTCGGACTGGAGTCCGCCGGTGCCGACGCCGGGTTCTTCGACCTCGGCGGCGACAGCATCAGTTCCATCCAGCTGGTCGCCCGGGCACGGGAGGCGGGCCTCGCGATCACCGCGCAGGACGTCTTCGTCCACCGCACCCCGCAGGCGCTGGCGCTCGTCGCCGGCACCGCCGGGCCGACCGGGACCGTGGGGGCCGGTGACGGCACGGGGCCGGTGCCGGCCACGCCGATCACCGCCTGGTTCGACGCGATCCCCGGCCCGACCGACGGCTTCCACCAGGCCGCCGTCGTGCAGACCCCGGCGGGGGCCTCGTACGAGCGGATCGAGGCGGCGCTGCAGGCGCTGCTCGACCACCACGACGCGCTGCGCCGGCGCGGCGACGAGATCCTCGGCGTGGGCACGGTCCGGGCCGGGGACGTGCTGCGCCGCACCGCGGCCGGGCCCGGCGACGACCTCGCCGCCCTGGTGCGCGAGGAGGCGGCCACCGCCCGCGCCGAACTGGCGCCCGCCCGGGGCGACATGGTGCGCGCGGTGTGGTTCGACGCCGGCCCCGGGCGGCCCGGCAGGCTGCTGCTCACGCTGCACCACCTGGTGGTGGACGGCGTGTCCTGGCGCATCCTGCTGCCCGACCTGGCGCAGGCGTACGAGCACCCCGGGCGGCCCCTGGCGCCGGTGGGCACGTCGTTCCGGCAGTGGGCGCTGCTGCTGCACGAGGAGGCCGCCCGCGCGGAGCGCCGGGCCGAACTGCCGCTGTGGCGGGAGATCACGGACGGCGGCGACCCGCCGCTCGGCTCCCGTCCGCTCGACCCCGGGCGGGACACCGCGGCGACCGCCCGCCGCCTGCGGCTGGAGCTGCCCGCCGCGGTCACCTCGGAGCTGCTCACGACCGTCCCGGCCGTCTTCCACGCCGAGATCAACGACGTGCTGCTGACCGCCCTCGCCCTCGCGGTCGCCGACTGGCGGCGCGGGCGCGGCGAACGGCAGGACGTGCTCGTCGACCTGGAGGGGCACGGCCGTGAGGAGATCGTGCCGGGCGTCGATCTGGCCCGCACGGTGGGCTGGTTCACCACCACCCACCCGGTCCGCCTCGACGTGGGCCTGTGCGACTGGGACGAGGTGTGGGCGGGCGGGCCGGCGCTCGGCCAGGTGCTCAAGGAGGTCAAGGAGCAGCTGCGCCGGATCCCGGACCACGGAATCGGCCACGGCCTGCTGAGCCGGCTCGACACCGCTTCGGCGGCCGTGCTCGGCGGCCGGCCGGCACCGCAGCTGGGCTTCAACTACCTGGGCCGGATGGCGCTGCCGGAGCCCGGCGACTGGCAGCTCGCACCGGAGTCGCTGGACGTCATGGCCGGCACCGACCCCGGCATGCCGCTGCCGCACGCGCTCGGCGTCGACGCGCGCACCGAGGACCGGCCGGACGGCCCGCGGCTGGTCGCCGAGTGGTCCTGGGCGGGGCTGGCGGTCGCCGGCCCGGACGCGGAGGCGATCGCACGGGGCTGGTTCCGGGCGCTGGAGGCGCTGGCCGCGCACGCCGCACGGCCCGACGCCGGGGGCTTCACGCCCTCGGACCTGGAGCTCGTCGAGGGACTCGGCCAGGACGAGATCGACGAGTTCGAGAACGAGTTCACACACGAGTGGGGGGACGACGGATGAGCACGACCGCACAGGGGAAGGGACCCGGGGCGCCGCGCGCGTCGGGCGGGCTGAGCGACGTACTGCCGCTCACGCCGCTCCAGGAGGGCCTCCTCTTCCACGCCGTGTACGACCGTCAGGAACTCGACGTGTACGCGGTCCAGCTCGTCCTCGACCTGGAGGGACCGCTCGACCGCGAAGCGCTCAGGGCCGCCGCGGCCGGCCTGCTGGCCCGGCACCCGAACCTGCGGGCGGGTTTCCGCTACCGGAAGAACGGCCGGCCGGTGCAGCTGATACCCCGCGAGGTGCCCGTGCCGTGGCGGGAGGTGACCGAGCCGGGCGACCTGGCGGCGCTGACCGACCGGGACCGCACCGAGCCGTTCGACGTGGGCCGGCCGCCGCTGATCCGCTTCACCCTGGTCTCCACCGGCCCGGAGCGGCACCGGCTCCTCGTCACCTGCCACCACATCCTGCTCGACGGCTGGTCGATGCCGCTGCTGCTGTCCGAGCTGTTCACCGCGTACGCGGCGGGCGGGGACGCCTCCGCGCTGCCCGCCGTCACCTCGTACAAGCGCTACCTGTCCTGGCTGGACCGGCAGGACGACCGGGCCGCCGCCGCGGCCTACGGCGAGCTGCTCGCCGGCCTGGAGGAGCCCACCCGGCTCGTGCCGGCGCCGCCCGGCCGCGCCCCGGTGCTGCCGGAGCAGTACATCGCCCGGCTCGACGCGGACGCCACGGCCCGCCTGACCGACTGGGCGCGGACGCGCGGCGTCACCCTGGCCGGCGTCCTCCAGGGCGTCTGGGCCGTCGTCCTGGGGGCGCTGACCGGCCGGGACGACGTGGTGTTCGGCACCACGACGTCGGGGCGGCCGCCGGAGCTGCCGGGCGTGGAGTCGATGGTCGGCCTGTTCATCAACACGCTGCCCGTGCGGCTGCGCACCGGTGCCTCGCGGACCCTCGCTGAGGTCGTGCAGGCGGCGCAGCGGCAGCACACCGAGCTGCTGCCGCACCAGCACCTGGGCCTGTCCCGCATCCAGCAGGACGCGGGCCACGGCGAACTGTTCGACACCGTCCTGATCCTGGAGAACTACCCGCTGGACCCGGACGCGCTGCGCACGGCCGTCCCCGGTCTGACGCTCACCGGCGTGCAGGGCCGCGACGCCACCCACTACCCGCTGTCGCTGCTGGTGCTGCCCGGCGAGGAGCTGACGCTGCGACTGGACCACGCACCCGACCTGGTCACCGCCGAAGAGGCGGCGGCGCTGGCCGGGCGGGTGCTGCGGCTCCTCGCCGCGCTCCCCGACGCGGCCGACCTGCCGCTGTCCCGCCTGGAGCTGCTGAGCGACGAGGAGCGGACGACGCTGCTCGGCGCGTACAACGCCACCGCCCGCTCCCACCCCCGGCACGCCCTGCGCGAGCAGCTCGCTGCACGGGCCGCCGCCGCCCCGGACGCGCCCGCCCTGCGCTGCGGCGCCGAGCGGCTGACCCGCGCCGGACTGCACGCCCGCGCCGACCGGCTCGCCCACGAACTGGTGGCGCGCGGCGCGGGCCCGGGCGCCCTGGTGGCGATCGCGCTGCCCCGGTCGACGGACCTGATCGTCGCCACGCTCGCCGTCGTCAAGGCGGGCGCCGGCTACCTGCCGCTCGACCCCGACTACCCCGCCGACCGCATCGGCTACATGCTCGACGACGCGGCACCCGCCCTCGTGGTCACCACCACCGACGTCGCCGGGACGCTGCCCGCCGTCACCGAACGCCCCCACCTGACCCTGGACACGGCGGAAGCGCTCCTCGCCCAGCGGCCGACCGGCCCGACGGACACCGCGGACCCGGACCCGCTGGACACCGCGTACACGATCTACACCTCGGGCTCCACCGGCCGGCCCAAGGGCGTGGTCGTGCCGCAGGGCGCGCTGATCAACCTCGTGCACGACATGGGCGAGCGGTTCGCCGTCACCGGCGACGACCGCTTCCTGTCGGTCACCACCTTCGGCTTCGACATCTCCAACCTGGAGATCCTCGTCCCGCTGCTCACCGGCGCCGAACTCGTCCTCGCCGAACGGGACACGGTTCGCGACCCGGCCGCCCTCGCCGAGCTGATCACCGCCAGCGACGCGACCGTCGTGCAGGCCACGCCGACACTGTGGCACGCCCTGGTCACCGAGCACCCGGACAGCCTGGCGGGGCTGCGCGTCCTGATCGGCGGCGAGGCCGTCGGCGAGCCGCTCGCCGACGCGCTGCGCGCCGCGGCCCGCGAGGTCACCAACGTCTACGGGCCCACCGAGACGACGATCTGGTCGACCGCCGCCGTCCTGGACGGCGAGCGCGGCGGGGTGCCGCCGATCGGCCGGCCCATCGCCAACACGCAGGTGTACGTCCTCGACGACGCGCTGCGGCCCGCCCCCACGGGGGCCGTCGGCGAGCTGTACATCGCCGGCGAGGGCCTGGCCCGCGGCTACCACGGGCGCCCGTCACTGACCGCTACCCGCTTCGTGCCGGACCCGTTCGGGCCGCCCGGCAGCCGCATGTACCGGACCGGCGACGTGGTGCGCTGGGGCGTCGACGGGCAGCTGGAGTACATCGGACGCGCCGACCACCAGGTGAAGATCCGCGGCTTCCGCATCGAACTCGGCGAGATCGAGTCGGAACTCACCGCCCACCCCGAGGTCCGGCAGGCGACGGTCGTGGCCCGCGAGGACCTCCCGGGCGGCACCCAACTGGTCGCCTACACCGTCGGCACGGCCGCCCCCGCCGCGCTCCGCGCGCATCTGGCCGACACCCTGCCCGCACACATGGTGCCCGCCCTGTACGTGGCCATGGACACGCTGCCGCTCACCGAGAACGGCAAGGTCGACCGCAAGCTGCTGCCCGCCCCCGCCCAGGGCCCGGCCACCGCGGCCCGCGCGCCGCGCACCCCGCAGGAGCAGCTGCTGTGCGAGGTGTTCGCGGAGGTGCTCGGGCTGCCCGCGCCCGCGGCCCCGGACGCGTCGTTCTTCGAGCTCGGCGGCCACTCGCTGCTCGCGACCCGGCTCACCGGACTGATCCGCACGGCGCTCGGCGCCGACCTGCCGGTCCGCGCGGTCTTCGACGCGCCGACCCCGGCGGCCCTCGCCGCCCGCGTCGCGGACGCCGGGGAGGCCCGGCCCGCCCCGGCGCCGGCCGTACGCCCGGACGTGCTGCCGCTGTCCCCCGCCCAGCAGCGGCTGTGGTTCCTCGACCGGCTGGAGGGCGGCAACCCGGCGTACCACATCCCGGTCGCGGTCCGGCTGAAGGGCGCCCTCGACGTGCCGGCCCTGCGGGCGGCGGTGCGCGACGTCGTCGTGCGCCACGAGGCGCTGCGCACCCGCTACCCGGACACCGACGGGCGCGCCCGGCAGGTGGTCGTGGACGCGGCGGAGATACGGATCGGCCTGCCGGTGACCGCGCTGAGCGACGACGCGGTGCGGGACGCGGCACGGCGCGGCTTCGACCTGGCGGCCGAGCTGCCGCTACGGGCGGAGCTGTTCCGGGCCTCGCACGAGGAGCACGTGCTGCTGCTCGTCGTGCACCACATCGCGGCCGACGGCTGGTCGGTGGGCCTGCTGGGCACCGACCTCGCGACGGCCTACGAGGCGCGCCGCGCGGGCCGGGCCCCGGCCTGGGCACCGCTGCCCGTGCAGTACGCGGACTACACGCTGTGGCAGCGGGACCTGCTCACGGAGGTGTCTGACGAACAGCTCCGCCACTGGCGGGAGGCACTGAAGGACCTCCCCGAGGAGCTGGAGCTGCCGGCCGACCGGCCGCGCCCCGCCGCGGCCACGTACCGGGGCGGGCAGGTGGAGTTCCGCATCGACGGCACACTGCACGCGGCGGTCGGCGAACTGGCCCGGGCGCGGGGCGTCAGCACGTTCATGGTGCTCCAGGCAGCGGTGGCCACCCTGCTGTCCAAGCTGGGCGCGGGCGACGACATCCCGCTCGGCACACCCGTCGCGGGCCGCACGGACCCGGCACTCGACGAGCTGGTCGGCCTGTTCGTGAACACCCTGGTGCTGCGCACCGACCTGTCGGGCGACCCCACCTTCGAAGAGCTGCTCGACCGCGTCCGCGCCACCGACCTGGCCGCCTACGCGCACCAGGACCTGCCGTTCGAGGCGCTGGTCGACGCACTCGCGCCGACCCGTTCCCTGTCCCGGCACCCGCTGTTCCAGACGATGCTCACCCTGCACAACACGCCGGACCCGGCGGTGCGGCTGGCGGGCGTGGAGTCGGAGCCGCTGCTCCTCGGCACCGGGACCGCCAAGGCCGACCTGGCCTTCGAGCTGTTCGAGCGGCGTACGCCGGACGGTGCGGCCGACGGGATCGACGCGGTCCTGGAGTACAGCAGCGACCTGTTCGACGAGTCCACCGCGCGTTCCTTCGCCGACCGGCTCGCCCACCTGCTGGGCCTGCTCGTCGCGGCCCCGGACCGTCCGGTCCGCGAGGCCGAGGTGCTGCTGCCGGAGGAGTCGGCGGCGGTACGGGCGGGCTGGGCGGCGACCACGGTCGACGAGCCCTACGCCGGAGTCGTCGAGCGGGTGCGGGCGCAGGCTGCCGCGCATCCGGACCGGGTCGCCGTGCAGGACCCGGCCGGTACCGCCACCTACGCCGAACTCGTCAGCCAGGCATCTGCGTTGAGCCGCCGGCTGACGGCGGCCGGAGTGCGCCGCGGGTCACGAGTGGCGATGCTGTGCGAACCCGGCCTCCCCTTCGTCACCGGCATCCTCGCCGTCCTGGGCGCCGGAGCCGCCTGGGTCCCGCTCGACCTGCGCGCCCCCCAGGCCCGCACCGCCGCCCTGCTCGACGACTCCGGCCCCGACGTCCTCTACGTCGGGCCCGGACTCGACGACACCGCCACCGAGCTGCTTGCCGCCGCCACCTGCGCACCGGCCACGGTCACGTGGGACGCGTCCCGCGACACCGACCTCCTGCCGCCCTCCGGCACCGGCGACGACCTCGCCTACGTGATCTTCACGTCCGGGTCCACGGGGCGTCCCAAGGGGGCGATGGTCCACCGCGCCGGCATGGTCAACCACCTGCTGGCCAAGGTCGACGACCTGGGCATGACCGCCGACGACGTGACCGTGCACAACGCCCCGGTCACCTTCGACATCTCCGTCTGGCAGATGCTCTGCCCCCTCATCACCGGCGGACGACTCCTCGTCGTCGACCGCGACACCGCCGCCGACCCGCAGGAGTTGTTCGGCCGCATCACCACCGACGGCGTCACCGTCCTCGAAGTGGTGCCCTCCCTTCTGCGCGCCGCCGTCGACGCATGGGGCAACGGCCTGGAGCGTCCCGAACTCGCCCCGCTCACCCACCTGATGGTGACGGGTGAGACGCTGCCCGCCGACCTGGCGCGGGAGTGGCTGGACCTGGCGCCGCACATCCCGCTCGTCAACGCGTACGGGCCGACGGAGTGCTCCGACGACGTCACCCACGCCGTCATCACCCCCGCCACCGCGCTCGACACCCGCGCCCCCATCGGCCACCCCGTCCGCAACACCCGCCTCTACATCCTCGACCACCACCTCCAACCCGTACCCCCCGGCACACCCGGCGAGCTCTACGTCGCCGGCACCGGCGTCGGACACGGCTACCTCAACGACCCCACCAAAACCGCCACCACCTTCACCGCCGACCCCCACACCCCCCACCCCGGCGCCCGCATGTACCGCACCGGCGACCGCGTCCGCCAACGCCCCGACGGCCAACTCGAATTCCTCGAACGCACCGACCACCAGATCAAAATCCGCGGCCACCGCATCGAACTCGGCGAAATAGAAACCGCCCTCCGCCAACTCCCCGGCATCACCGACGCCGCCACCACCGTCCACCACGGACAACTCGTCGCCTACCTCATCGGCACCACCGACGACCCCAAAACCGCCCTCGCGGCGACACTGCCGGGCTACATGGTCCCCAGCACCTTCGTCACCCTCCCCGCCCTCCCCCTCACCCCCAACGGCAAGATCGACCGCA
This sequence comes from Streptomyces sp. NPDC101219, assembly GCF_044767675.1. Taxonomy (NCBI): domain Bacteria; kingdom Bacillati; phylum Actinomycetota; class Actinomycetes; order Kitasatosporales; family Streptomycetaceae; genus Streptomyces; species Streptomyces sp. NPDC101219. The sequence continues at coordinate 18,842 of NZ_JBIWOK010000006.1, read as the reverse complement.
AGGCCCTGCCCGCACCCGACCCCACGGCCCGCCCGACGGGTCCGGCGCGGGAGCCCCGCACGGACACCGAGCGTGCCCTCGGAGCGGTCTTCGCAGGCGTGCTCGGGCTGCCGTCCGTCTCGATCGACGACAGCTTCTTCGACCTCGGCGGCGACAGCATCCGCTCCATCGAGGTGGTCGCCGGCGCCCGGCGGGCCGGACTGCGGGTCACCGCGGCCGACGTGTTCACCCACAAGACGGTGGCCGCGCTGGCCGCCGCCGTCGGTGAGGCCGAGCCCGCCGAGATCGCCGGCACCGACGACGGCGTGGGCGAGCTGGCACCCCTCCCGGTGATGCTGCGGCTCCTGGAGGAGGGCGGGCCGGTCGACGGGTTCAACCAGTCCGTGGTCCTCACCACCCCCGCCGCTCTGGACCTGCCGCGGCTCACCGGGGCGCTCCAGCGGGTCGTCGACCACCACGACGCCCTGCGGCTGCGCCTGACGGGCCGGGGTCCCGACGACTGGCGGCTGGTGGTGGGCGCGCCGGGCACGGTGCGGGTGGCGCCGCTGGTGACCCGTATCGACGCGGGCCACCGGGCGTTCGCGGACGAGGCGCTGCTGCGGCGGGCGGTGGCCGCCCAGGCGGAGGCCGCGCGCGACCGGCTCGCCCCGCGCGAGGGGATCACGCTGCAGGCCGTGTGGATCGACCGCGGGCCGGACCGCCCCGGCCGGCTGATCCTGATGCTGCACCACCTCGTCGTGGACGGCGTCTCCTGGCGCGTGCTGCTGCCCGACCTGCTCACCGCCTACGAGCGGCCCGACGCGGCCCTGGACCCGGTCGGCACCTCCCTGCGCCACTGGTCCGGGCTGCTCCGGGAACAGGCGGAGTCACGCACCGGGGAACTGCCGTACTGGACGACACTGCTGTCGCACCGCGAACGGCCGGTCGGCGCGCGGGCGCTGGACCCGGACCGCGACACCTACGCCACCGCCCGGACCCTGCGCCTGACCCTGCCGGCCGAGCACACCGGCCCGCTCCTGGAGCACGGCCCCGTGGCCTTCCAGGCGGAGATCAACGACGTACTGCTCGCCGCGCTCGGCCTGGCGGTCGCCGACTGGCGCGGCCGGAGCCTCCTCGTGGAGGTCGAGACGCACGGGCGTGAGCAGCTGCACGCGGGCGTCGACCTCTCCCGTACCGTCGGCTGGTTCACCGGCACCCATCCGGTGCTGCTGCGGGCCGCCGCGCTCGGCGCCGAGCAGGCGGTCAAGGAGATGCGGGAGCAGCTCGCCGCGCTCCCCGACCACGGACTCGGCCACGGCATCCTGCGCCACCTCGCCGACGGGTCCGCCCGGCTGCCCGCGGTGAACCCGCAGCTCGGCTTCAACTACCTGGGCCGGTTCGCCGCCGTGGAGTCCTACGACGGCGGCTGGGCGGCGGCGCCCGAGGCGCGGGAGGCGTTCGCGGCGACGACCGGCGGCATGCCGCTGGGCCACACCGTCGAGGTGGACGCCCTGGTCGAGGACGGCCCCGACGGGCCGGTCCTGGTCGCCACCTGGACCTGGGCCGGCCTGCTGCTGGAGTCCGACGACGCCGAGGCGCTGGCCGAGGGCTGGTTCCGGGCGCTGCGCACCCTGGCCGAGCGGGCGGGCGAACTCGCCGCGGCCCGGGCCCCGGGGGCCGGCGCGCGGCGGCCCGCGCTGCTCCTGGAGGCGTTCGAGGAGGTGCTGCCGATCCGGCCCGACGGCAGCCGCGAGCCGCTGTTCTTCCTGCACGGCGGGGTGGGGCTCAGCTGGCCGTACCTCGGGCTGGCCGAGCACCTGTCCGAGGAATTCCCGGTCTACGGTTTCCAGGCGTCCGGAATCGTCACGGAAGCGCCGCTCGCGGCGTCGATCGCGGACATGGCCGAGGAGTACGTCCGCCGGATCCTGGACATCCAGCCCGAGGGCCCGTACCACCTCGTCGGCTGGTCCTTCGGCGGGCTCCTCGCCCACGCGGCGGCCACCCGCCTGGAAGGGCTCGGGCACCGCGTGGCGCTGCTGGCGAACCTCGACAGCTACCCCGTTCCGGAGCCGGACGGCATCCCGGACGACCGGGCCCTCCTCGCCAAGATCCTGGAGTACTGCGGGTACGACGCGGCGGCGTTCGCCGGCGGGGAGCCCACGCTCTCCGAGGTGCTGGAGCTGTTCCGGCGGGACGCCAACCCGCTGGCCGGCCTGGACGAGGCGCAGTTGGCCCGGCTGCTGCGGATCGTGCGCCATCACGCGGTCCTCAGCGCCGAGTTCGTGCCGGACCGCTTCGGCGGGGACGTGCTCTTCCTGTCGGCCGAGGAGGGCGTCGACGAGGACTCCCCGACGGTGGCGGTGTGGGAGCCGTACATCGGCGGACGCGTCACGCACCACGGCATCGCCTCGGACCACGACGGAATGATGCGGCCCGAACCGCAGCGGGAGATCGGCCGGATCCTCGCCGCACACCTCGAACGGCTGCGGTGAACGGGAACTCCGCGAGGAATTCCCGGAACCACACAATCCCGTCATGACCGCGGGAGACACCAGAAAACCGCTTCCGGAAAGGATTCCCGGACGGCTCCGGCCCCGGCATTCCGGACCTGTTCCCCAGGGAAGGGAAAACCATGAAGAACAACCCGTTCGACGACGACAACGGCACCTTCCTGGTGCTGGTCAACGACGAGGGGCAGCACTGCATCTGGCCCGAGTTCGCCGCCGTCCCGGCCGGCTGGACCACCGTCCTGCCCGCCGGCCCCCGCGACGCCGCGCTCGCCCACATCGAGCGCACCTGGACCGACATGCGTCCCCAGTCCCTCATCCGCAACGCCGCCTGAACACCAGGCCATCCAGAACCGAGAGGCAGCTGCCATGACTGTGAACACGTCCGTGGACGTCACGGCCGTCCGGGCCATCATCGTCGACATCCTGGAGCTCGAGGACGACGAGCTGACGGGCACCAGCCTGTTCATCGAGGACCACGGCGCGGACTCGCTGGGCGCCATCGAGATCCTCTCCCGCATCGAGAAGGAGCTCGGCGTCGTCATCCCGCAGGACGCCCTGGTCAAGCTGGTCAACCTGGACGCCGTCCTCGCCGTCCTGGCCACGGCGGAACGGCGCCTGCCGTGACCGCCGCCCCGACGACGGCCGGCCCCGCCGGGAGGCCGCGCCGCGTCGTCCTCACCGGCTGCGGCGCCCTGTCCAGCATCGGCAACGGGGTCGCCGAGTTCACCGCGGGCCTGCGGGCCGGCCGGGTCGGCACCGGCGACATCACCGTCTTCGACACGGCCGGCTTCCCCAGCGGGCGCGGCCACCAGGTGCACGGCTTCGACCCCACCGCGATGCTGCACCGGGTGGAGCCCGAACGGGCGGGCCGGGCCACGCAGTTCGCCGCCGCGGCGGCCCGGATGGCGGTCGACGACGCCGGCCTCGACGAGGAGTGGCTGCTCGCCCGGCGCGGCACCGTCGTCGTCGGCACCACCGACGGCGAGGTCGGCGAGCTCGACCTGCTGACCGAGTCGGCGCTCGCCCTCGGGCTCACCGCCTTCACCGGCGCGAGCCTGGGCCGGACCGCCACCGGCAGCCTCGCCCTCGGCGTGGTCCGCGAGCTCGGCCTGTCCGACGTGGAGACCTCCACGGTCGCCACCGCCTGCGCGGCCGGCAACTACGCGATCGGCGCCGGGTTCGACGCCCTCCGCAGCGGCCGCGCCGAATGGGCCCTCGTCGGCGGTGCGGACGCGCTGAACCGGAAGACCTTCGCGGGCTTCTCCCGGCTCGGTCTCGTCGCGCCCGACGAGTGCCGTCCGTTCGACACCGACCGGGCGGGACTGCTCACCGGCGAGGGCGCGGGCGTGCTGCTGCTGGAGACCGAGGAGTCCGCGCTGGCCCGTGGCGCGCGGATCTACGCGGAGGTCCTCGGCTACGGCATCAACTGCGACGCCGCGCACCCCACCGCGCCCGAACGGGACAGCGTGGCCCGCTGCATCCGGCTCGCCCTGGACAACGCGTCCGTCAAGCCGGAGGAGGTCGACCTGGTCTCCGCGCACGGCACCGGCACCCCGACCAACGACGCCACCGAGGTCGCGGCGATCCGGCAGGTCTACGGGGACCGGCCGCCGCGCACCATCGGCGTGAAGTCGATGATCGGGCACACCATGGGGGCCGCCAGCGCGCTGGGCGCCATCGCCTCCGCGCTCGCCGTCCGGCACGGCTTCGTGCCGCCCACGGCCAACCACCGCACCACCGACCCGGACTGTCCCGTCGACGTGGTGCCGAACACCGCCGTCGACGCCGACGTGCGGATCGTGCAGAACAACGGCCTCGCGTTCGGCGGCAACAACGCCGTCGTCCTGCTCGGCCGCCACGAGAGCCCCCGAGGGGAGTCCGTCCGATGAGTACCGCGGTCATCACCGCATGGTCGGCCGTGTCGCCGTACGGCACGGGCCGCGACCCGCTCGCCGCGGGGCTGCGCGCCCGTGCCGGGGCGCCCGCGTCCGCCGGGCCCGAGGAGTGGACCGCGGACCCGGACGCGACGGCCCGCGTCGTGCCCGGTTTCGAGGTCCGTGACGCGCTGGGGAAGGCCGGCACGCGGGGCATGGACCGGCTGACCGGCCTCACCGCGGTCACCGTCCGGGAGCTGCTGTCCGGCATTGTCCCGGCCGGCGCCGACGGCACGGCCGGCCGGGACGGTCCGAACGGCTCGGACGGCTCGGACGGCTCGGACGGCTCGGACGGCGCCCTCGGCACCGGTCTCGTGCTGGGCATCGCCTCCGGCAGCGTCCAGGGGTTCATGGAGTTCACCAAGGCGTCCCTCGAAGGCGCCAGCCCCATCGACGTGCCGCCGTCGAAGACGCCCAACATGGCGATGAACCGGGCCGCTTCGGCCAGCGCGATCCGCCACCGCCTGAAGGGGCCCAACACCACCGTGGCGGCCGGCCGGCTCTCCGGCCTCGTCGCCCTGGACCAGGCGCGCAGGCTCCTCGCAGACGGGCACGCGCAGCGGGTGCTGACCGGGTCGGCCGAGGAGTACTCGGCGGCCCGCGCCCACCTCACGCACGCCGCGCACGGCACCGGTGTGGTGCTGGGCGAGGGCTGCGTCATGGTCCTGCTGGAGCCCGGGGACGCGGCGGCCGGCGAGCCGCTGGCCGAGGTGCTGGCCGTCCACCACCGGGTGGCGCCGGACGGCGGCTTCGCCGGGGCGCTCACGGCGGCGGTGCACGCCGCGCTCGCCGAGGCGGGCGTCGCGGCCGGCGATGTCTGGGCGGCCGTGCCGGGCCACGCCCCCGGCACGGCGGGCGAGCAGGAGCTGCGGGTGCACGAGGAGCTGTTCCCGGCGGAGGTCCGCAGCCGCGCGGCGTCCGTCGCGCTGCTCGGCGAGACGGCCGCGGCGACCGGCGCGTACCAGCTGGCCGCGCTGCTGTCGGAGCCGGGCGAGCCGGGCCGGGTCGCCCTGGTCACCACCACGGACCCGGACGGTCCGGTGGGGTGCGCGGTGCTCCGGCTGCTGACGGACGGGGCGGACGCGTGAGCGGCGCGGGGCCGGCGGACGGCCGGCCGGTCGCCCTGGTCAGCGGCGGGTCGCGCGGCATCGGCCGGGCCGTCGCCCTGCGGCTGGCGCGGGACGGGTACGACATCTCCTTCTGCTACCGCGGCGACGAACAGGCCGCCGCGAACCTGGAGAAGGAGCTGGACGGCCTCGGTGTCCGGGCGCTGGCGCGGCGGGTCGACGTGGCCGACGCACCGTCCGTGCGGGACTGGGTGGAGACCACGGAGCGGGATCTCGGGCCGGTGGCGGTCGCCGTCACCTCGGCCGGCATCACCCGGGACAAGCCCCTGCTGTTGATGGCCGACAGCGACTGGCACGAGGTCGTGGACACCAACCTGGACGGCGTCTACCACGTGTGCCGGGCGGTGGTCTTCCCGATGATGAAGCGGCGGGCCGGCAGCATCGTGACCGTCGCCTCCGTTTCCGGCCTGTACGGCAACGCGGGCCAGACCAACTACGCGGCGTCCAAGGCCGGGATCATCGCGTTCTCGCGTTCCCTCGCCAAAGAGGTCGGCCGGCGCGGCATCCGCGTCAACGCGGTGGCGCCCGGCCTGATCGACACGGACATGTCGGCCGTGCTCGACGAGCAGGCCAGGACGCAGGTCGTGGAACGCACCGCGCTCGGCCGGGCAGGCCTGGCGGCGGAGGTCGCCGAGGCGGCGGCGTTCCTGGCCTCGGACCGCGCCTCCTACGTCACCGGCGCCGTGCTGCCCGTGGACGGCGGCCTGTGACGAGCACGGCCGCGGGGCTCGTGCCGGCGTTGCGGCCCGGCGCCTGCCAGCTGTGGTGGGCGTCGGTCCGCGACGCCCACCCGGCGCTGCGCGGCCTCCTCGACGCGGCCGGCCGCGCCCGCAACGACCGGCTGCGGCGGCCGGCCGCGCGGGCGCTGCATCTCACCGCGCACGCGCTGGCCCGCACCGTGGCGGCCGCCCACCTCGGCGTGCCCGTCGCGGAGTTGACGCTGACCGCCACCTGCAAGGGGTGCGGCGGCCCGCACGGCAAGCCCCGCCCGCCGGGGCCGCTGCGGCTGTCCTGGTCGCACTCCGGTGACCGGGTGGTCCTCGCCGTGACGCCGGGCACCGAGGTCGGCGTGGACGTGGAGCGGATCGTCCCGCACGCGCGGGAGACCGCCGAGCGGGTGCTGCGCGAGCCGGAACGCGCGGTCCTCGCGGCGCTCCCCGAGCCGCGCCGCCCCGCCGGCTTCGTGCGCTACTGGACGCGCAAGGAGGCCCTGCTCAAGGCGACCGGCGACGGGCTCGCCGTGTCGCCGGCGCTGCTGCATGTCACCGCGCCCGACGCCCCGCCCCGGCTGCTGTCCTGGTCGGGCCCGGACCGCCCGCGGCTGCCGCTGCGCCTGTACGACCTGGACGCCGGCGCCGGACACCTGGCGGCGCTGGCGTCCGTGGGCGCCCCGGTGCGCCCGGCCGTTCACGACGGGTCCGCCCTGCTCGCCGCGGCCGTCACGGCGGCGGACCTCCCCCGGGCCGCCCGTGACCTCATTCCTCTCACCCCGGAAAGGCCAGTCGTCCCATGAGTCAGTACGTCGTCCTCATCGCCGACGCGCTCAGCCCGCAGGCCGCGGAGGTCCTCACCCGCGACGGCTCCGTGGAGGTGCGGCACGTCGACGGCACCGACCGGCCGGCGTTGCTCACCGCGCTCGCCGGAGCCGACGCGGTGCTGGTGCGCTCCGCCACCCGCATCGACGCCGAGGCCCTCGCCGCCGCCCCGCGGCTGAGGGTGGTGGCCCGGGCCGGGGTCGGCCTCGACAACGTGGACGTCCCCGCGGCCACCGCCGCCGGGGTGCTCGTCGCCAACGCCCCCGCGTCCAACGTGGTCAGCGCCGCCGAGCACGCCGTCGCCCTGCTCCTGGCCCTCGCCCGGCACGTCCCGCGGGCCGACGCCGCGCTCCGGGACGGACGCTGGGCGCGGAGCGCGTTCACCGGCGTGGAGCTCGCGGGCAAGACCCTCGGCGTGCTCGGCCTCGGCCGGATCGGCTCCCTGGTGGCGCGCCGGCTCGCCGCGTTCGACATGGAGGTGATCGCCCACGACCCGTACGCGGACGAGGAGCACGCCCGCGCCCTGGGGGTGCGGCTGACCGGCCTCGACGAACTCCTCGCCCGGGCCCAGTTCCTCACCGTCCACCTGCCGCTGACCGGCGGGACCGCCGGACTGATCGGCGCCGACGCCCTCCGGCGCGTCCGCGGCGACCTGCGGATCGTGAACGCGGCGCGCGGCGGCATCGTCGACGAACAGGCGCTGTACGCGGCGCTGGCGGAAGGGCGGATCGCGGGCGCCGCCCTGGACGTGTACGCGCAGGAGCCCTGCACCGACTCCCCGCTGTTCACGCTGGACAACGTGATCGTGACGCCCCACCTGGGCGCGAGCACGCCCGAGGCACAGGAGCGGGCCGGCACCCAGGCGGCCGAGTCGGTGCTGCTGGCGCTCACCGGCATGCCGGTGCCGGAGGCGGTCAACGCGCCCCTCGCGTCGCCGGCGCCGAACGCGGCCGACGCCCGACACGAAGCGCCCGTGCACGCGCGATGACGGCGCCGACCGGCGCCGCCCGCCCGGCGGCCTCAGCCGCCGGCCGCCCCTTCCGCGGCCGGCGCGGAGGGCGCCGCGCCGTCGTGCCCGGACCCGCCTCCCGCCGTGTCCTCGTCGGCGTCCGCGCCGCTGCGGGCGCTCCTGCCGAGCCAGCCGCGTTCCATCGCCAGCGCCCCCGCTTGGTAGCGGCTGCGGGCACCCAGACGGGCCATCAGGTCGGCGGTGATACGGCGGCCGGTGCGCACGGACACGCCCAGCTTGCGGGCGACGACCTCGTCGGTGTGGCCCTCGAAGAGCAGGTCGAGAACGGCTTGTTCCTGGCGGGTCAGTCCGTCCGGATCCACCGTGGTCGCCCGGCTCCCGCACAGCGGCTGCGCCCGCGCCCACGTCTCCCGGAAGAGCGACACCAGCGCGGTGACGACACCGGCGCCGCGCAGGATCAGCACCCCGCGGGCGGCGGCCTCCGGGTCGATGGGCACGATGGCCGCCCGGCGATCGAAGATGATCATGCGGGGCGGCAGTTGGGGCAGCACCCGCACCTCGCCGCCGATCTCGTCCAGCCAGCGGGCGTAGTTCAGCGTCGCCGGGTCGTTGCGCACCGAGTCCAGGTAGACGTAGCGGACGTCGACACCCCGCTCGACGGCGGCCTGGTCCAGCGGCCGGGCGGCCTCCAGGGCCGCCTCCGTCTGGGCGCCGCCGGGCGCGAACACCTCGACGCTGCTCTCGGCGCCCTGCGCCAGCCGCTCGATCTGGGAGTTGATGGCGTCGAGGCCGGTGTAGCGGCGGACCTCGTCGGTCTGCGCGCCGCTGTCGTCACCGTACTCGGTGAGCATCTGCGTGATGGCCAGGCGGGTGGCGGCGACGGCCTGCTGATGCTGGGCCAGCTCCCGCTCCCGGCGCTGCAGGAGTCCGGCGAGCCCGAACTCCGGGTTGACCAGACGGACCTTGCCCAGCTCCTCGGAGGACTTCCGTACCAGGGTGAGTTCGGCCAGTCTGTCCAAGGTGTGCCTGGCACGCTCCACGGGCCAGTCGAGCCCCTCGGCTATCTCCGCCACACCTGCCCTGGGCCGCTTGAGAAGGATCCGGTACACCGCCTCGGCATCCGCATCAAGACCCAGTTGTCCCATCGTCCGACTCCCCCCGAAGTTCCCCCGTCGACAGCGCGAATTACACCGCAGTCACCTCAATTATCCCAGCCGGTTTCGAGCCAGGGCAACGCTACTCAGAGGTATACGAGCTGGTTCACCGGATGTTCGCGGAGGCGCAACTGATGTATCTGGTGTCGACGACCGTGCCCGCCGGAGCGCTGCCCCGCGAGCCCCCGCTCATCGACCGGCTCCACCGCCTGGCGCGGCCCGAGGACCGGCTGGAGCACGTCCACGTGCTCCGCGCGGCCGACGGCGGGACCCATCTGACGCTCTTTCTCGGCCACCCCGAGAGCGGGGAGACCGAGCGGGCGGCGGCCCGTCTGGTGGCCCGCGCGCTGCCTCCGGCGGTCGGCGCGTGCCTCGACTGGGCGCCGGCCCTGCCGCTCGTCAGCGCCCTGGAGGAGCTCGGCGCCGGCGGCGGTCCGGGGGACGGCCCGGGTGACGGCCTGGATGGCCAAATCGACTGCGGTGACAAGGAGTTGCCATCACAGGACCCTGACATTGCGTAGTGCTGACGGGACTTGAGGTGAGTGTGAGGATCGAAGCACCGAACACGACCACTTCACCGACGTGAAGGTTCCGAGGAGAAGACATTCATGCGCACCCTTGCCCACACCACCGTCAGGCCGACCACCCGCCGGGTCGCCACCGTCGCGTTAGTCGCTCTCGCCGCCGTCGCGACGGCTCCCTCGGCCATGGCCGCGGAGACCACCGGCGGCGGCACGGTCCCGGCCGCGGCGCAGACGGTCGTGGACCTCGAGCAGCAGGCCCGTCAGCTCGTCGAGAACCTGATCGGCACGCTCGGCCACACCTGGGGCAACTGACCATGCAGCAGACCGAGTCGACCGCGCCGGCGGACGTGTCCGCCCTCCGCGCCGACCTCGACCTCGTGGACGCGGAGATCCGAGCCCTGGTGGAACGCCGCCGCGAGCTCTCCCGCGAGATCCAGCGCATCCGCCAGAGTGCCGGGGGCACCCGCACCGACCTCGCCCGCGAGATGAGCGTCATCTCCCCCTACGCCGAGGTCTACGGACGGCAGGGCACGGCCATCGCGATGGCGCTGCTGGAGATCTGCCGCGGCACCGGCGCCGCCGCCCGGTAGCCGCCCTCCCCCCACATACACCGCACCACCCAGCGGGAGGGCCGGGGCGTCCGGCCCTCCTCCCACGAGAGGGTTGACGTGCCAGGTTCCTCCGCCGGCCTCCCGTCCCGGCTTCCGCTCACCCAGGGCCAGGCCGGGATCTGGTACGGCCTGCGGCTGGACCCCTCCGGGCTCGCGTACGCCTACGCCGAGTACCTGGACATCACGGGACCGCTTGGGCCCGGGCTCCTCCGGGAGGCCGTCCGCAGGACCTTCGCCGAGGCGGAGTCGCTGTCCACCGTCTTCGGCGAGGACGCGGACGGCCCCTGGCAGCGGATCCGGGCCGGACGGGAGCACGCCGTGCCGCTCGTCGACCTCACCGGCGAGGCGGACCCGTGGCGGGCGGCACAGGAGTGGATGCGGGCACGCGTCCACTCCCCCCTCGACCCGTCCGCGGGCGAGGTCGCCCGCACGGCGGTGCTGCGCCTCTCCCCGGAACGGCACCTCTGGTTCTGGCAGCTGCACCACATCGTCTCCGACGGTGCGGGGTCGCTGCTCCTGGTCCGGCGCGCCGCGGAGGTCCACGACGCGTTGGCCGCCGGCCGGGCACCTGCCGCCACCCCCTTCGGTCCCCTCGCCGCACTCGTCGAGGAGGACGGGCGGTACCGTGCCTCGGCCGGCTTCCAGAAGGACCGCCGGTACTGGCGCGGCGTGTTCGAGGGCCTCGACCGGGTGCCCGGCTTCCGGGACACGTCCCTGCCGCCGACGGGCGTCGCCCTCCGGCAGACCTGGTACGCGGACCCCGCGCTCCGCGACCGGCTCACCACGTTCGCCGACGCCCACGGCGTCACCTGGCCGCACACCGTGATCGCCGCGTGCGCCGCCCACACCGGCCTGATGACCGGCGCGCCCGACGTCGTGCTGGGGCTCCCGGTCGCCAACCGGCGGTCGGAGGCGGCCGCGACGACCCCCGGCATGGTCTCCAACATCATTCCTCTGCGGGTCTCCTGCCCGCCCGGGGACAGCTTCCTCACCCTGCTCGGCCGCGTCCGCGCGACGATCGACGGGACGCGCCCCCACCGCCGCCACCGGTTCGAGGACATCCGGCGCGACCTGCGCACCCGGCGGGGCACCGCCCGCGTCTTCGGCCCCATCGCCAACGTCATGTCACTCGGCGAGCAGCTGTCGTTCGGCGGCTGCCCCGCCCGGCTCGGCAACCTCGCGCCCGGACCGATCGAGGACCTCATGCTGGGCGTGTACGCCACGCCCGAAAACCTGACGTTCACCCTCGACGCCCACCCCGGCCTCTACGACGACGCCGAACTCACCGGCCACCGCGAGCGGTTCGACACGTTCCTCCGGCAGGTCCTCGCCCGGCCCGAAAACCCCCTCGACGCGATCGGCGTCCTCGGCGACGCGGAGCGGCGCGACCTGACACGGGTGCGCCCGCGCCGGGCCGGCACGGACGGCGGGCCCGCCACCCTCGTGGCCGCCTTCGAGGAACGTGCCGGCCGCCACCCGGCCGCCACCGCCGTGACCTGCGGCGCCGAGACCCTCTCCTACGGGGAACTGAACGCCCGGGCCAACCGGCTGGCCCGCCTGCTCCTGCGGCACGGCTGCGGCCCCGGCCGCCTGGCCGCCGTCCGCCTGCCGCCCTCCCCCGGCCTCGTGGTGGCGCTGCTCGCCGTCCTCAAGGCGGGCGCCGCGTACCTCCCCGTCGACCCGGAGCACCCGCCGGAGCGGGTCGCGTCCCTGCTGGCCGACGCGGAGCCGTCCCTGCTGCTGGACACCGCCGACGGTCCGCGACTCCCCGGCCCTGCGGTCCTCGCGCCCGACGCCCCGGACACCCTCGCCGCCCTGGCCGCCCTCCCCGGCCACGACCCGGCCCCCGCGGAGACCGGCCGGGCCCTCACCCGGGACGACGCCGCCTACGTCATCCACACCTCGGGCTCCACCGGTCGCCCCAAGGGCGTGGTCGTCCCGCACGGCAACGTGCTCGACCTGTTCGCCGCGAGCCGGGAACTCTTCGACCTGCGCCCTGACGACGTGTGGTCGATGGCCCACTCCTTCGCCTTCGACTTCTCCGTCTGGGAACTGTGGGGGCCCCTGCTGCACGGCGGCCGGCTCGTCCTGGTGCCCCCGGCCACCCGCCGCGCACCAGAGCGCCTGCTGCGGCTCCTGGCGGACGAGTCCGTCACCGTGCTGAGCCAGACCCCCTCCGCCTTCCAGCAACTCCTCCAGGCCTACGAGGACGCACCGCGGCCCGGCCGGCGGCCGCCGCTGCGCTACGTCGTCCTCGGCGGCGAGGCGCTAGACGTCCGGTCGGCCGAGCGGTGGTGGGCCCTGCATCCCGGCGACGGGCCGGCGCTGGTCAACATGTACGGGATCACCGAGACCACGGTCCACGCGAGCCACCTCGCCCTCGGCCCGTCCCACCTCACCCGGCACGCCGGGAGCCCGATCGGACGGAGCCTGCCGGGCCTCGCGCTCCACGTCCTCGACGAGCGGCTGCGCCCCGTACCCCCCGGTGTCACGGGCGAGATCTACGTGGCCGGCGCCCAGCTCGCCCACGGCTACCTGAACCAGCCGGGGCTCACCGCCACCCGCTTCGTCGCCGACCCGTCCGGTCCGCCCGGCGCCCGCATGTACCGGTCCGGGGACCTCGCCCGCCGCACCCCCGACGGGCTCCTGCACTACCGGGGGCGCGCCGACGACCAGGTGAAGCTCCACGGCTTCCGTATCGAACTCGGCGAGATCGAGGCCGCGTTGGCCTGCTCCCCGGCGGTCGCGGCCTGCCGTGTCGTCGTCCGCGAGGACGCCGCCGGCGACCGCGTGCTCGCCGCGTACGTCGTCCCGGCCGGCCCGGCGGGGGCCGACACCGCCGCCCTGCGCCGCCGCCTCGCCCGCCGGCTCCCCTCGCACATGGTCCCGGCCACCGTGACGGCGCTCGACCGGATCCCCCTCACGGCCAACGGCAAGCTGGACCGGCGCGCCCTGCCCGACCCGGTGGTCACCGGCGGAAACGACGACACGGCGGCCACCCCCGCCGAGCAGATCGTGCTCGACGCCTTCCGGACCGCCCTCGCCGTGGCGCAACTCTCCGTCCACGACGACTTCTTCGCCCTCGGCGGCGACTCCGTCAAGGCCGTCCGTCTCGCCCGGGCCGTCGGCCGGGGCGTCGAGGTCCTCGACGTCTTCCAGCACCCCACACCCCAGCGGCTGGCCCGGCGCATGCGGCAGCTCCACGACACCGGAGGACGACGCATCCTGCGCCCCCTCACCCCGGCCACGGACGACACCGCCCTGACCCTGGTGTGCGTCCCGTACGGCGGCGGCACCGCGGCCGCCTACCACCACCTCGCCGCCGAACTGGCCCCCTCCGTCACGACCTGGAGCGCCGCACTGCCCGGCCACGACCCGGCCCACCCCGGCGAGCCCCTCCTCGGCCTGGACGAGACGGCCGACCTGATCACCGCCGAGATCCTCGACCGCGTCGACGGCCCCTTCGCCGTGTACGGCCACTGCGCCGGCTCGGCCCTCGCCGTCGCCGTCGCGCAGCGCACGGAACGGCAGGGCAGGCGGCCCGCCGCCGTGTACGTCGGCGGCGCGCTGCCCTCCACCGCGCCGGCCGAGGAACTGGAACGCGCCCAACGCCGGCCGGCGGACGCCCTCCACACCCACATGAAGGCGCTCGGCGGCTTCGACGGCGCCCTCGACGCGACGGACCTGCACACGGTCCTGAAGGTGCTCCGGCACGACATGATCCAGGGCCTGCGCTTCCAGACCGGATCCGGCCGGCGGCAGCACCCGCCGCTCGACGCGCCGCTCGTCGTCGTCATCGGCGACGAGGACCCCGCCACCCGGGGTTACGCCCACGCCCACCGGGACTGGAAGCGGTACGCGGCCCACGTCGAGCTGGCCGAGATCCCCGGCGGCGGGCACTACTTCCTCACCCACCAGCCGCGCGCCCTCGCCGCCGTCATCGCGGCGCGGACCGCCGCGCCCCGCCCGCCCGGCGGCCCGCACGAGGAGCACCAGCACTGATGCCACCCACCACGTCAGCACTGGTCACCGGCGGCACCTCCGGACTCGGACTCGCCGTCGCCGAGCGGCTGATGGCCTCCGGCGTCGTCCCGGTCCTCCTCGGCCGGAGCGCGGAGCGCGGCGAGGCGGCCCTCAAGACGCTCGGCGGCACCGCGGTGTTCGTCCGCGGCGACGTCACGAGCGAGGCGGAGGTGACCGCGGCACTGGACACCGCGCAGCGGCACGGCACCCTCCGCGCCGTCGTGAACTGCGCCGGAGAACCCCACGCGGCGCGGGTGCTCGGCCGGTCCGGCCCGCACTCCCTGGAGGACTTCACGCAGGTCGTCACGAACAACCTGATCGGCACCTTCAACGTCGTCCGGCTGGCCGCCGCCCGCATGGCCGGCAACGAACCGGCCCGCGGCGAACGCGGGGTGCTGGTCAACACCGCGTCCCTCGCGGCCTACGAGGGGCAGGCCGGGCAGGCGGCCTACGCGGCGTCCAAGGGCGGCATCGTCTCCATGACGCTGCCGCTCGCCCGCGAACTGGCCGGCTCCCTCATCCGGGTCGTCACCGTCGCGCCGGGCTTCTTCACCACACCGGCGGCCGCCACGCTGCCCGCCGCCGCCCGCACGGAGCTGGACCGCGACCTGGTGCATCCGCGCCGCTGGGGCGATCCGGCCGAGTTCGCCGCGCTCGTCGCCCACGTCCTCGACAACTCGATGATCAACGGCGGGACGCTCCGCGTCGACGGCGCGGTACGGATGTCGTCCGGCCTGCGGCACCGCAGCACATGACCCGGCAACGCCCGAGACAGGGGAAGGGGACCACCACCATGACGGGGTCCGTCGACAGTACGCGGGTGCCCACCGGCGTCGGCATCCGCTCCATAGGCGTCTGCCTCCCACGGCACGAGGTCACCAACGCACAGCTCGTCGAACGCTTCGACACCAGCGACGCCTGGATGCGCGAACGGCTCGGCATCACCGGCCGCCGGATCGCCGGGCCCGACGAGTTCACCTCGGACCTGGCGCTCGGCGCGCTGGAGGACGCGTGCAAGCGGGCCGGCACGGACCCGGCGGACATCGACCTGCTGATCTGCTGCACCTCCACGCCCGACCACATGATCCCGGCGGTCGCCGCCCTGGTCCTGCGCAAGGCCCAGGTGCACGGCGTGCCCGGCTTCGACGTGAACGCGGGCGGCTGCGCCGGCGGCCTGTTCGCCCTCGACGTCGGCCACAAGTACATGGAGTCGGGCCAGTACCGGCGCGTGGCCGTCGTCGTCGCCGACACGGTGGCCCAGCTCAACGACCCGGACGACCGCACCCAGCACGCCATCTTCGGCGACGGTGCCGCCTGCTACCTCCTGGAGCACTGCACGGGCAGCCCCGGCATCGGCCGGACCGTCCTCGGCACCGACCCCGGGCGCTACTACACCGCGTACATCGAACGCGTCGCCGAGGACGGGCGGCTGAACCGCTTCAGCGGGCCCAACGTGACCCGCATGGACGGCAAGGGCGTCAAGGACTTCGCCCTGCACGTGGTCCCCGGCTTCGTGGACGAGGTGACCGCGAAGGCGGGCGTCGCCCTCGACGAGCTGGAACTGATCGTCACCCACCAGGCCAACCCCACCCTCGTGCGGGAGCTGATCCGCCGCCTCGGCCAGCCGGCCGGCAAGGCGGTCGTCGTCGCCGACCGGTTCGGCAACACCAGCGGCTCCAGCGTCGTCATCGCCCTCGCCGAGGCCGAGCGCACCGGCCGCCTCGCCCCCGGCGACGCGATCCTCCTGCTCGGCTTCGGCGCCGGCATGAGCTACGGCGGCACGGTCGTGCACTGGTGCGGCCGGGACGACTTCCCGCAGCGGGAGTGGTGACCACCCCCTCATGCTGGCCGCCCACGCCGCCGAGACCGGCCTCCCCGACCCCCTCCGGGGCCTGCGCGTCGGGGACCTCCCGGCTCCCCGCCCCCGCCCCGGCTGGGCCCGCGTCACCGTCCGGGCCGCCTCCCTCAACCACCACGACCTGTGGTCGCTGCGCGGGGTCGGCCTGCCCGCCGACCGGCTCCCCATGACCCTCGGCACCGACGCCGCCGGCGTCGACGAGGACGGCAACGAGGTCGTCGTCCACCCCGTGGTCGGCCTCACCGGCCACGGTCTCGCCCCCGGCGAGGCCCGCTCCATCCTCACCGAGAAGTACCAGGGCACCTTCGCCGAGCAGGTCACCGTCCCCACCGCGAACCTCGTCCCCAAGCCCCCGGAACTCTCCTTCGCCGAGGCCGCCTGCCTGCCCACCGCCTGGCTCACCGCCTACCGCATGCTCTTCACCCAGGCCCGCGCCCGCCCCGGCGACACCGTCCTCGTCCAGGGCGCCGGCGGCGGCGTCGCCACCGCCGCCATCACCCTCGCCCGGGCCGCCGGCCTCCGCGTCTACGCCACCAGCCGCGACGCCCGCAAACGCGCCCGCGCCCGCACCCTGGGCGCCACCGACGCCCTCCCGCCCGGCACCCGCCTCCCCCACCCGGCCGACGCCGTCCTCGAAACCGTCGGCGCCGCCACCTGGTCCCACTCGGTCCGCTCCCTCCGCCGCGGCGGCACCCTGGTCGTCTCCGGCGCCACCACCGGCGACCGCCCCCCGCACACGGAACTGACCCGCATCGTCGACCACGAACTCACCGTCATCGGCTCCACGATCGCCACCCGCGAGGAACTCACCGCCCTCCTCACCTTCTGCACCACCACCGGCACCCGCCCGGTCATCGACCAGACCTTCCCCCTCCCCCGAGCCGCAGAGGGCTTCGCCCGCCTGGCCGCGGGCCACCACTTCGGCAAGATCGTCTTCACGGTGTGAGCGGGCGGGCCGGGGCCAGTAGCCACCCGTTGCGGGGCGCACCCAACGACCCCCGAACCGGGTTGGTGACACCGAAGTTACTAACATCGACGTTAGTAAGCGCCTAAGGACTGTCCCGTAACTGCTGTTTGCATCCGTTCCGTCCCGACCGAGGGACTGGCTCAGTGGCGACAACGGAGAACTCAGTAGTGATAGCGGGCCGCGAGGATCACGACCTCCTTGTCCGTGACCAGATAGACCAGCCGCTGCTCGTCGTCGATCCGCCGCGACCAAGCACCTGGCAGGTGGTACTTGAGCGGCTCGGGCTTACCGATTCCCGTGAAGGGGTCGCGTTTGACGTCCTCGATGAGCTTGTTGATCCGAGCGAGCATCTTGCGATCGTTCTTGAGCCAGGACGTGTAGTCCTCCCAGCCCTGATCTTCGAAGACCAGCCTCACTCGGCACCCTCACTGACCGCATCCGGCGACTCGGGGTCGATCAGCTCTCGCTCCGCCACATTGCTGTTGGCCAGGGCGTTCTCGTACGCCTTGAGCAACCGGCGAGCGTTCGCCGGGGAACGCAGCAGGTACGAGCCCTCACGCAATGCCGCGTAGTCCTCGGCCGAGACGAGGACGGCATTGCCGTGCTTGGAAACGATCTCGATGGCCTCGTGGTTCTCGTTGACCTTCTTGATCAGCGGAAAGAGAGCCTTCCGGGCTTCGCTCGCAGTTATCGACATGACCTCACCCTTCCGGCAGTGGTACCGGATAACGTACCACTCTCACCGCTCAGAGCAGACATCTCAGCACCACCCCGGCAAGGGCAACAACAAGGGGCCGACCCCGGAGAGGCCGACCCCTTGCTGCATGCAGGCTTGACGAAGCCCTTGACTCACCGCGACGAGACGCTCACACGTTGAAGCGGAACGTTCAATGCAGCGCTCCCACCTGCGCAAACGTTCCTTCGGGTGATCGTATCCAGCACCGATCCAGCACCGTCGGGACTCATCCAGCACATCAAGCACATCAAGCCGCGGAGACAGACTCCCCCGAGTCCTCGACCGCAGGGCGCATGGCGTTCTGCATGACGTCTCGACAACGATCCCACGCCTCGGGGACCAGGTGACCATAGATGTCCACGGTCGTCTTGATCGACTTATGGCCGAGCCAGCGCGAGACCTCGCGGATCGGTACGCCGTTCGCCAACGCGGTCGAGGCGAAGAAGTGCCGGAGACTGCCAGGCGTGTATTTGGCCTTGCCATCCACATCGACCAGGCCGGCCGACACGCACGCCTTCTTGAAGTGGTAGCCGTAGGTGGAGGCGGTGGGCATCACGCCCTTGCCACGCTAGCGCGGGGCGAAGAAGACCTCCAGACGCCGTCGCCTGCCCCGCAGTCCGGTGAAGGCCACGGGCGCCGGCTCCCACCGCGACAGGTGGTCGTCGATCTCCTGCTCGACGAACGGGGCTACCGGGACGTCCCGGTACTCACCCTCCGCCCGGTGCTTGAGCGGCACGAAGGCCGTGCGGCAGTCATCGCGCCGAGCCTTGGCGCTGACCTGCCAACGGATCCTGACGAAACCAGAGCGTCGGCACTCAGTGAGCGTTTTCAGCGCTGCCTCTCCAGGGTGAGGACGGCTTTGGTGACTGACGTCATGCGGTTGGGGCTGATCCGGGACCTTCGGAAGATCCGCC